>NZ_JBQYLE010000001.1:334954-563076 GCF_052681095.1 Granulosicoccus sp. 3-233 | reverse complement strand
CTGCCTCAATCACTGCCTCAGGTCTGTTGCAGATAGGCGCGCAGACCATCGATCTCGACCGGCTTGGTCATGTGATGATCGAACAGGTCGCGGAAGTCCTCATCCAGCTCGCTGCTGCCGGTCAGGGCGACAAAGCGTGTCTTTTCCAGTGTCGGCATCCGACGCAGTCGTGACACCAGCGAATAGCCGTCCTCATCGGGCAAGCCGATATCCGACAGAATCACATCGGGCCTGATGGAATCGAGTGACGACACGGCCTGCGCTGCGGTATGAGCCATGTGCACCGTGTGCCCGGAACGTTCCAGCAGACGCTTCATGATGCGCGCCGACTCTTCGTGATCTTCCACCAGCAGAATACAGCGAGTCGCCGCAGCCGCTTCCTCGACAGCTCGACCTTCACCGATCTGGCGATGCAGTGATTCGATCAGCAGGTGCTTGTCAATCGGCTTGGTCAGATAATCGGTGCAACCGGCCTGCAGGCACTTTTCGCGCTCGCCTTTCATGGCATTGGCCGTCAGCGCCACTATCGGAGCCTTGAAGCCCTGCTTGCGCAGTGTGGCAGCTGCATCGTAACCATTGATCTCGGGCATCTGCATGTCCAGAACGATGGCCTCGAAGCCGTTACCCTTCGATTCGGCCTGAGCCACCTTCCTGAACGCATCAGCGGCGCCGGATGCCGTACTGACCTGCGCGCCGGCATCTTCCAGAATGTGTTGAACCACGTGCAACACATCGCGCCTGTCATCGACGGCCAGCAATCGATAAGGCAAGTCGGGAACCTGCAGCGATTCAGCCGTCTCGACAACCTGGCGCTTGACCGGTGTTTCCAGAACGATATCCTCCAGATCGCCGGCCGGCAGCGTCAGCGTCAATGTGCTGCCCTCTCCCGGTTGGCTCTTGATACGGATACTGCCACCCAGACTGGCTGCCAGTCGCTGGCTGATGGCCAGACCCAGACCACTGCCGCCAAACCGACGCGATATGGAGGAGTCGGCCTGACGAAAGGCAGCGAAGACTTCCGTTTGCTGACTCTCGGTCATGCCGATACCCGTATCCGTGACATGGAACAATACGCACGGCTCCGGCTCGGCCTGATAGTCGATACGCAGGGTGACGCCACCGGTTTCGGTGAACTTGACCGCATTGCCGGTCAGATTGACCAGTATCTGACGCAGGCGTGTCGGATCGGTTTCCAGTGTGACCGGCAGCTTGCTCAGATACTCCACCCCCAGCTCCAGCTGTTTGCGATCGGCCTGCAGCTGCATCATGTCCAGGGTCTGCTCGATGATTTCCACCGGCGAGACCGGCACCAGCTCCAGTTCCAGCTTGCCGGATTCGATCTTGGACAGATCGAGAATATCGTTGATCAGGTTGATCAGAAAACGTCCGTTGCGTCTGATCGTGCGCACGCTCTGCAGATTGTCGGGATCGCGCAGATGACTCTCCAGCAGATCGGCATACCCCAGTATGGCCGTCATCGGCGTCCGGATCTCATGACTCATGTTGGCCAGAAACTCGCTCTTGAAGCGATTGGCATTCTCCGCCTGTTCGCGCGCCTCGTCTGCCTGCATCTTCAGAGCCTTGAGCCGTTCTTCGGACTGGCGCTGGTGGGTCACCTCCTCGGCCACGATACTGATGCCCACCACCTTGTCGTCCTGATCGCGAACCGGAATCATGCTCTCCACCCAGTGTCGCTCGACACCAGGCTGCGCAGGTGTGGTACCACTGAGCGGGATATTGCGGATGGCCTTGCCCGTTTCGAGAATCTCGTGCAGCAGCGGCAGTGCCTGATCCGCAATGTCGGGTAGAACCTCCGCCATGCTCCTGCCGATATGCTCTGCGGCAGACAGTCCGTTGATTTCCGCCAGGTGCTGGTTGATGCGGGTCCAGCGCAGCTCACTGTCCAGCACACACAGGCCGATGGGGGCACTGTTGTAGATATCCTCGATCTCCTGCAACAGGGAGCGACTCTTCAACTCGGCAAGTTCCAGAGCAACTTCCATCTGCCGCCGATGGGTGACATCGATTGCCGAAGGGATCAGATGCGTGACCGTACCGTCAGCTGCTCGCATCGGTTCGATCTGGAAATCGACGATGCCGACCTCGCCGTCACGCAGATTGATCTCGACATCGAAGCGGGAGCTCTCGCCGCTCGCAGCTCGTTCGATGGCGGCATCGAGCAGATCCTGGGATTCGGGCTTGTCGGCCCACCAGGGCGTTTCGCGGAAGGGCTTGCCAATGACCGTTTCACTGGTCACACCGGCAGCCGTGAGTGCTGTCTGATTGGCCTGCAACAGCACGCCATCAGTCGAACAGACGCCGACAAAGCTGCGCAGACTGTCGATGACATTGCGTGTGAACTGCTCGGCGGCCATCGACTGCGTGATGTCGGTATAGGTCACCACGATGCCGCTGGGTAGATTGCCCGTGCGTACATAGGGCAGGACACGCCGCAGGAAACAGCGACCATCCCGCGTATGGACCTCGATCTCGTCGACGTCCTCCCCCAGATCCTCACGACGTGGTAATGCCGGCATGAAGCGGGCATTGTGCGTCGCATGCTCGATGGGACGACCGATATCCGAATCGATCAGGTTGTAGATGCTGCAGATGGCTGGCGTGAATCGCCTGATGCAGTGATTGTCATCCAGAAACAGCGTCGCCATCCGGCTACTGGTCAGCAGGTTTTCCAGATCATCATTGGCACGCTCCAGCGAGTGATGACTGGATTCGATTTCCTCCTTGGAGGTCTCCAGCTCTTCGTTGGACGAATGCAGCTCCTCATTGATCGAGAGCAGCTCTTCATTGGAGGATTTCAGCTCCTCGTTGGCCGCCTCGAGATCCTGTACAGTGCGTTCCAGATCCGCCTGGGTTGTCGACAGTTCCTGCTCCAGCCTGGCGATCATCGTCTGGGAATGCTGCATGCTACCCCGGTTATCGGCCTGCAGCGGGTCTCGATCGGCCGTGACAGGCACTTCGGACTCCTGAAAGATCACCATGAGAAGCTCTTCGTCAGTGCCGAGTGCCGGCATGGGCTGTACGGTCAGAGTCACCCGACTCAACCCTCCCTTGACGCGCATCAGCATGCGATCGTGCACGATCTTCTCGCGCGATTCTCGCGCCTGACGCAAGGTGCTGCGCAAGCCCGGCTGCAGACTGTCTCTGACCAGACGGATGATGTTGTTCTGAAAGGTGCCTGCCCCCATCTGCAGGTATCTCGAGGCATCCGAGGACAATTCCAGAACCTGAAAATCATCGTTGACGATGGCCCACTGCGGAGTGAACTCGTCCATGATGATGCGTTGCGCAATGGTGCCCAGATCGGGAGTCGCCGGTTGACTGGGAACGCTCAGGTCTCGCACGCTCTGCGGATCCGGCATGCTGTTCAGCGCCTGATTGACCTCACGCCGCCGGGACAGACGATGCCGGTCATGGACCGGTGTGAACAGATCCTTGTGAGCCTGAAGATTCTCGGAATTTCCCAGCAACAGATAGCCCCCGGGCTTCAGAGCGTAATGGAAGACCGGTATCAGTTTCTCCTGCAGATGCACCCCCAGGTAGATCAACAGATTCCGACAGGAGATCAGGTCGAGCCTGGAGAACGGCGGATCGGCGATCACGTTATGCGTCGAAAACAGACACATTTCACGCAATCGGTCATTGACGATATAGCGTCGCCCGCTCTTGCGAAAGAATCGCTGCAGACGCGCGGTCGACACCTCCTTTTCGATTCCTTCCGGGTAGCTGCCACGTCGCGCAGTCGCCAGAGCCTGTTCATCGATATCACTGGCAAATATCTTGACTCGTGGCCTGTCCTCGACATCATCGAAGTATTCGCAGATCAGCATGGCCAGGGTATAGGCTTCCTGGCCGGTGGCACAACCCGCCACCCAGATGCGCACGGTATCACCGGCCCCCTTGCCATCCAGCAGATTACCGAAGGCCTTGCGCACCAGCGTGACGAAAACATCCTCATCGCGGAAGAAGGCTGTGACCCCGATGAGCAGATCGCGAAACAGAACGTGCACCTGTTCGGCATCAGACAGCAGTACGCTGCGATACTTGCTCACATCATCAAGATGAAGCACATTCATGTGCCGCTGAATGCGTCGTGTCAGTGTCTGCGGCTTGTAGTGCTGAAAATTGTGTCCGGTATGTTGTTGCAGAATGCGGGCGATGGACGGAATGGCTGCCTTGATCTGATCGGTGATCGTATCCGGCTCAGCCACCGCCGACAGCGTCTGACAGTGCCGCGCATAGGCAATCAACTCCTGGGCAATCTGTTCCACGGACATCACATGGTCGGCAATGCCGGTATCTCTGGCAGATCGCGGCATGCTCCCGACATCGGCGGTTTCGGCACACTGCACCATGGTCATGCCACCCCGATCGCTGATGGCCTTCAACCCCAGGGTGCCATCGCTACCGGCACCCGACAGAATGACCCCCACCGTTCGGTGCCCCTGATCCATCGCCAGACTCGAAAAGAGCCTGTCCACCGGAGACAGGCAGTCATCGTCAGTGCCATCGGGATCGGCATGCCGCCGGAACCGCCCTTCCTCGACGGTCAGCTGGCTATCCGGAGAAAGCAGATAAATTCCTTGTTCGACTACCCGAGCGCCCTCTGACGGTGTGATGATCTTCAGTCGGGAATTCGGGTTCAACGCATCGGCCAGCTCCACCGGATCGATTCTGCCGGCATTGCTGACGACAATCAGTGCCAGTGTCGCCTCTGCATTCAGGGAACTCAGCAGATTCTGCAGGGCAGGCACACCGCCATCCCCACACCCTATCGTGACGAACAGTGGGGTCTCAGACAGTTTGGAGCCTTTGGTATCCATTCATTCGAGCAGGTTAACCGAACAAGGGCCGCGTGCTTCTGCTCTGAATGGCAGACGCGGAGCACACCGTATCGTAAAGCCTATCGCAGCAGACTACGAGACCTTGTAAAAAATACAGGCTTGCAACGACCTCTCTTTCAGTCAGGCAACGCCGCGACGGGATCGAATGGCAAGGGCTTGCATAAATTACGAGCGCTCGAAGAAGGAGTCGATAACCGATAGCCTTTTCACCAAGATATGTCGAAAGACATCCTGCAGCTGCGTCATTGACGCACGTCCAATGGAGAAGAACTCATGCCTGCCAGTACAGACATTCCCCTGCAGTCTCACCAGAATCCGGTTCCCATTCCACCGGATGACCCGCCGGGCAAGCCGCCGGAAATCGAACCGGACAAGCCTGTGCCAGTGCCTCCTGATCAGCCGACGCCACCTCCACATGTGCCACCGGTACCCGAGCCGGTGCCAGTGGATGACCCGAAACCCGACTTGCCCGACCACATCATTACCTGACTGACTGGCTGGAGAGGCATGTCGCTGGCGAGCGCCATCGAGCACGCAGAATCGACCTCGAACGGATGTCAGGCTGAATCGAACGATGCGACTGCCTCCCGCCCTGCAACCGTGACACTCCGCAGCCTCAGTAACGCGGCAGCTCCACCCCTTCGAACAGTTTCTGGCGCTCACGCAATCCGCTGGCATTCAGGGCCGCATCGACACGTTCGGCAGTCAGATGCGGGGCGAACTGCTCGATGAAGTCGTACATGAAAGGCCGAAGTTCGCGATGCTGACGCATACCGATGTGGGTCGTACTGGTGTCGAAAAGGTGGCTGGCATCCAGCAGTTTGAGATCGGAATCCAGCTGCGTCTCGTAGGCCATGCGTGCGATGATGCCAACCCCCAGGCCGGAGCGAACGTAGGTCTTGATGACATCGGTATCCGCGGCCGTCAGCACCACATTGGGCTCCAGCCCGCGAGCACGAAACGCCTTGTCCAGCTGTGATTGCCCGGTGAATCCGAACACATAGGTGATCAGCGGAAAGCTGGCCAGGGCCTCCAGGGTCAGACTGCCCAGCTGCGAGACCTTGAACAGCGCGTGCTCGGGTCGGACCACGACCGCGCGTGTCCAGTGTGAGCATGGCAGCATCACCAGGTTGTCGTAGTATTGCTGGCCCTCGGTCGCGATGATGAAATCCACCTCCCCGCTGTCTACCATGGCGGCCATCTGCTGCGGCGTCCCCTGATGCAGGTGAATGTTGACCCGTGGATAGCGATCGCCGAAAGAGCGAATGATATCCGGCAGGACATAGCGAGCCTGAGTGTGAGTGGTCGCCAGCCTCAACTCGCCGGAATTCGGGTCTGCATGTTGGCGTCCCAGGTTGCGAATATCATCGGTGCCGGCCAGAATGCGCTCTGCCACGGGAATGATGTCCTTGCCCGCCGCCGTTATGGCAATGATCTGCCGTCCGCTTCTTTCGAACAACTGCACACCGATCTCATCTTCGAGCTGTCTGATCTGCTTGCTGACACCCGGCTGGGACGTATGCAGGGAGGCTGCGGTCTCCGAGACGTTCAGGTTGTTGCGCACCATCGCCACAATGCAACGCAACTGTTGCAGCTTCACTGGCTTTTCACGGCTTCCGCAGAGCCACCACCGTCCACTGCCACCCCATCGGCATCGACAC
Organism: Granulosicoccus sp. 3-233; assembly: GCF_052681095.1. NCBI lineage: Bacteria > Pseudomonadati > Pseudomonadota > Gammaproteobacteria > Chromatiales > Granulosicoccaceae > Granulosicoccus > Granulosicoccus sp. 3-233. The sequence continues at coordinate 556,553 of NZ_JBQYLE010000001.1, read as the reverse complement.
CCAGGCGCTCATGCATCAACGGGCTGGTTGTGGTGTATTGCAGATTGACCTTCTTGTCCGGCTCGAAAGCCTGCTTGATGGCGAATGCGGCCAGCGCCGCTTCATGGAAGCCGCTCAGAATGAGCTTCTTTTTGCCCTCGTAGGTGTTGATATCGCCAATGGCGTAGATGCCGGGAATCGATGTCTCGAAGGTGGCAAGGTTGATGGTGACCAGCTTGCGCTCCAGCTCCAGACCCCAGCTCTCGATGGGACCCAGTTTCGGCGACAGTCCGAAAAAGACCAGCAGATCATCGACCGGCAGCACCTTCTCGGTCTTGTTCTCATCGCGCAGAGTCAGGCTGATGCTGCTGAGCCTGCCATCGGTGGTCTCGAACCCCTTGAGCGCGCCCATCAGGATGGTGGCGCCACCAGCCTCTGCCAGTTCATAGAGCTTGTTGACCGATGCCTCGGCCGCGCGAAAACGCTCCGTACGATTCACCAGAGTGAGGCTCTTCACCGACGGAGCCAGCTGTACTGCCCAGTCCAGTGCGGAATCCCCGCCACCGAGAATCACGACGTCCTTGCCGGCATGCCTGGCCGGATCCCGCACCCGATAGAACAACTGCTGGTCTTCGAATTTCTCGATGCCTTCCAGACGGACCCGCACCGGTGTGAACGATCCGGCGCCCGCCGCGATGATCACGGCTCGACATTCGAACTCGGTACCGATTGACGTGCGGACGTAGAAATCGTTCTCGCCTCGCTTCTGCAGTTCATCGACTGTCTGGTCTAGATGCATACCCGGTGAAAACGGGGCGATCTGCTTTTCGAGATTGTCGATCAGCTGCTGGCCAGTGCATTCCGGAACCGCCGGGATATCGAATATGGGCTTGTCCGGATACAGTTCGGTGCATTGCCCTCCCGTTTGCGGCAGGGCATCGATGACTTCTGCCTTGAGACCCTGCAAGCCCAGTTCGAAGACCTGGAATAGACCGACAGGGCCCGCTCCGATGATGACTACGTCTGTCTGGATGCTCATTGCAAGGTTCCTGTTGATCGACTGCCGACAGCGACCTTATTGCACGAAATAGCGAAAGCCCAGTCCGAAGGTCAATTCATCGATGAGGTCCACACCGACATAGGCTTCACCGGAGCCTGTCGGCAGCGTCAGACCACCACCAATACCGATCTCGTTGCTGGAGTCACTGAAGACATCCTTGACAGTGAGACGGTGAAAACCGAAGTTGCCGTACCAGCCCAGACCATTGGCAGCCAGAGGCTGACGACCACTGAACAGGGCTTCGAAGGACAGTCCCGTCAGGTCCAGATTCGTACCACTGACCTCATACTCGCCCGAGTGATAACTGGCCTTGGCAGCGATATCGACACGCTGACTGATACGCTGATTCGACAGGTGATACAGGATACCCAGTCCGACCGGGGTGCCATCTGCGGGTCCGAACTCACTGAGACCGATGTCGCCGATGACCACGATTTCCGGAGAAACCCGATAATTGACTCGCGCTCCGAAATTCTGGTAATCGGTAACGCCCAGGTCACCGGTGACAAACCCCAGCTCCACGGACAAGTCCGAGAGCATGTCGGGGCTGGCGGAGCGACCATTGGGCAGGCCGAAGAACTCGGCCTGCGCATTGCTTGTCAGCAGGGACGCCGCAACGACCAGGGTTGCGAAGATTCTGGATAGTGGTTTGGTCATTGAGCTGATACCGATTTGACAGACTGCAGTTGATTTACTTCAGGAAATGACGGTAACCGGCGCCGAAGCCCAGATCGTCGATGTGCATCACACCCGCGAAGAACTCACCGGATTGAGAGGCCGTCGGCATGGTAAGACCCGCTCCCAGAGCCAGCTCGGTATCGGAATCGCCCTCACCACTGGTGCGATTGAGGCCGACACTGGCATTCCAGAACAGCGTACCTTGCGAGTTCACTGCTTCCCGGCCACTGAACAGGGCTTCGACCATGATGGACGTTACCGAGACGTCTCCGCTGAAACGGCTGTTCTCGAGACTGGTCTTGTGCAAGCTGGCATGAATGCCGAAATCGGTATTGTCCAGCACACCATCCATCTGGTAGAAGCCGCCCAGACCATATGCAAGACCGTCGAAATCGGCACCGAAATCATACTCGGCCTGTCCCAGGTCCACGTAGGCGACAGTCAGTGGGTTGACCTTGTAGTTGAAGCGTGCACCAAAAAAGGTGTAGTCCACGTCATCGAACTCGCCGAAAACGGCCCCGGCTTCAACCGACTTGTCGGGTGAGCGACTGACGTCCGCTGAGCGACCATTGAGCAGGCCCAGTGGCTCTGCCATCGCGGCACCCGACAGGGTCATCGCGGCCACACCCAAGGCCAGGAGGCCGGTTTTGTTCAATTTCTTCATTTCAAGCTCCATGAAAAGGCTGATTTCGGAACGTTGCGTCCATTGGAATTCTAGTTGAATACCTGCTCGCGTGTGGCCAGAAACTCGACATCCGGCCAGCGCTCCTGCGACATCTGCAGATTGACACGAGTCGGTGCCAGATAAACAAGCTCTCCGGCATGATCATGTGACAGGTTCATGTCCAGCTTTCGTGTGAAATCGGACAGCATCTTCTCATCCGCACAGCGGATCCAGCGGGCCTGCTGAACACCCACTGTCTCGAACTGACACTCTACCTTGTACTCATCTCGCAGCCGCTGCGCAACCACTTCAAACTGCAGCACCCCGACGGCACCCAGAATCAGGTCATTGCTGACCAGTGGCTTGAACAGCTGGGTAGCACCCTCTTCGCACAGCTGGCTGAGTCCTTTCTGCAGGGCTTTCATCTTCAGTGGGTCCTTCAGCACGGCGCGCCGGAACAGCTCCGGGGCGAAATTCGGAATGCCGGTGAATGCCAGCTCCTCGCCCACCGTGAAGGTGTCACCGATGCGGATGGTGCCATGGTTGTGCAAGCCGATGATGTCGCCGCTGAAGGCCTCTTCGACGTGACCGCGATCCGCTGCCATGAATGTCAGGGCGTCATTGAGCCGAATTTCCTTGCCCAGACGAATATGACGCACTTTCATGCCCTTGCTGAAGGTGCCCGAACAGATACGCACGAAGGCCACCCGATCGCGGTGCTGCGGATCCATGTTTGCCTGAATCTTGAAGGCAAAGCCGGTGAATTTCTCTTCCACGGGTTGCACTTCGCGAGTGACCGTGTTTCGCGGCTGCGGTGCCGGTGCATACTTGACGAAGTCGTCAAGCAACTCGGCAACACCGAAATTGTTGATGGCAGAACCGAAATACACCGGCGTCAGCTCGCCCGCCAGATAGGCATCGAGATCGAACTCGTGACAGGCTCCCTGCACCAACTCCAGCTCCTCGCGCAACTCGGCCGCCATGCTGCCCAGGATTTCGTCCAGCTTGGGATTGTCCAGCCCTTGCACCACTTCGCCTTCCTGCATCTTGCCGCCGTGCGTGGCCGAATAGAAGTGAATGCAGTCGGTGTGCAGATGATAGACGCCCTTGAACCGCTTGCCCATGCCGATGGGCCAGGTGATCGGGGCACAGCGGATGTTGAGCATGCTCTCCACCTCATCCATCAGTTCGATCGGATCACGTCCTTCACGGTCGAGCTTGTTGATGAAGGTCATGACCGGTGTGGTTCGCAGACGGCAGACATCCATGAGCTTCTCGGTACGTCCCTCCACACCCTTGGCCACGTCAATGACCATCAGCGCCGAATCCACCGCCGTCAGTGTGCGGTAGGTATCCTCCGAGAAATCCTCGTGCCCCGGGGTATCCAGAAGATTGACGATATGGTCACGATAGGGAAACTGCATGACTGACGAGGTCACCGAGATGCCGCGCTCCTGCTCCATCGCCATCCAGTCCGAGGTGGCATGCCGGGCAGCCTTGCGCCCCTTGACGGTTCCCGCCAGCTGAATGGCACCGCCGAACAACAGCAGTTTTTCAGTCAGCGTGGTCTTGCCGGCATCCGGATGCGAAATGATCGCAAAGGTGCGCCGTCGGTTGATTTCCTGAGTCAGTCTGGCGTCAGCCATGGTGAGGTCACTGCATAAGTTAGCCGCGGAGTATAACGCCTGTTGCCGCAAGGGTCGCGTGCCGGGCAACGGCTACTGCAATCAGGTATCAATCCGACGACAGATAGCGCGCCATGACAAGCGCATCCTCACGACCGCCGCTGGCGTCGTAATAGTCCTTGCGCAGGCCGATCTCGTTGAAACCGGATTGTTGATAGAGTGCCACGGCCCGGGTGTTGGAGGGGCGTACTTCCAGGAACATGACTTGCGCACCGAGACGGGCGGATTCCTCCACCAGGTGCTCCAACAGGGTGCGCGCCAGGCCCTGACGCTGCCAGGGTCTGTCGATGCACAGGTTCAGCAGATGCGCCTCATCGGCACCGATCTGCAGGACCCCGTAACCGGCGATGTCCTCACCGATCTTGAGTAGCGGGCAGATATAGCCGGCCTTGACGCAATCGCGGAAAATGCCATCGGTCCACGCAAATTCATAGTTGCGCCGATCCATGATTCCGATGGCCGCCACATCACCGGCTCGCATCGGAACGAATGACACCGGCTTGTCGTCTCGTCGTGCATTCATCGGCAGGCAGGCTCCATTGGACACGGTTCAACAGATCGTGGCGTTGCGCAATTGCTCGGACCGTTGTGCAGCCTGCATCGACAGGACCCCGACACGCCTGTCACGGCACAGCTCCGTCGAGCGTTGCCCGCAGGCGTTTCAGCACCTGCCAGGCCTGGCGCTTGAGCTGAGGCTGTTCCAGCAGAACGGCGGGATGTGCAACCCGCCACAATGGCAGTCCTGACCCCGGCAATCGACTCTGATGCTGTTCGACGGCGATATCGCCCGGGTCGAAGCTCCAGGGGTTCATCAGCAACAGTACGCCACGGGTGCCTGCCGTGCACAGACCGCTCACCCCGGCCTGAGAGACGGCATCGCCGCCCACCACATCTGCCGCAGCCAATCGATGGCCCAGCTGGCACCGGCGGGTATCCCGATTACTCAGCGCTATCGAGCGCAGCATCAGTTCGAACAGGCGACCATCGTCACCGGCCATCGATCCGGCCTGCCAGGACGGCGCCCGCTGTGCCAGTACAACCAGCAGCGGTGCCTCGGCAACGCCCAGTACCGGGTGCAGGCCACCCCTGAATTCTATCGGCACCAGAGCCTGTTCCAGTACCCACTTACCCAGGCCGCCGGCCGCCAACGGAGGCTGCTCGGACCCGCCAGCCTGGACGGCCGCCGGCGCACTGTCGTTCCGCTCTGCCGGTGTTGATGCCGGTATTGAGGCCGGTGTCGGTGTCGGTGTCGGTGTCGGTGTCGGTGTTGGCTTCGGTGTAGATGTGGGTGTTGATGTCGATGGAACCTGCGGCGACACGGCTTGTGTAGTAGTTGTCAGCGTTTCAGGAGCGGTGTCACCATGCTGCGCTTCTGAAGCGGCATGATTCTCCGACTGTGATGCCAACGCCGGCATGACAGGCTCTGTCGCAACAGGCGTCTGATCGACTGCCTCTGCTCCTGTTCTTGTCTCTGTCTCTGTCTCTGTCTCTGCCCCCGTCTCTGCTTCTGCCTCGGCAGCGACGGCAGGTGATGAGTTCAACGCAGCCACCCGCAACCCGGCCATATCCTCCGGCAATCGCGAGATCCACGGCACAATGCCCATTGTCTGCAGGCAATGCTGTTGTCGAGCGGTATAACGCATCAGGGTCGGCAGGCGCGAATCAGAACGGTCAGTCGTGCATCAGACAGACTGGCGGGCGCGCTTGCGGTAGACCCGGAACAGATAGTACACGGGACCCGACAAGGCATAGAGTGCAGAGGCGATCAGGATCATCTTGGCCGGATCGACCGCGGTTACCACGAACAGTAGCAGCAGGCCCAGCAACATGGCAAACGGCACCTTGCGGTTGGTACCCAGATCCTTGAAGCTGTAATAGGTGAAGGTGCTGACCATAGCCACACCGGCAAACAGCGTCATGATGCCCACCAACAGGACGACATCGGGACCATTGACGCCCATTTCACTCATGACCCAGACAAAGCTGGCCAGAAAGGCGGCAGCCGAGGGACAGGCCAATCCCTGGAAAAATCGCTTGTCGGCCGTGCCCACAGCCACATTGAAGCGAGCCAGACGCAAACCACAGCAGGCCGTGTAGACAAAGGCGATCACCCAGCCCAACTGGCCGTGGTAGGCCTCGGTCAGACTCGACAGGGACCAGCTGTACATGAGGAATGCTGGCGCCATGCCGAATGAGATCATGTCCGCCATGCTGTCGTATTCGGCGCCAAATGCCGTCGTGGTATTGGTCATGCGCGCGACACGGCCATCAAAACCGTCCAGCACCATGGCCACGATGATGGCAATACCGGCTTGCGTGTACTCACCACCGTAAGCCAGCACGATGCTGTAAAAACCGGCAAACAATGCGCTCGTCGTGAACAGATTGGGCAGCAGATAGATGCCCCTGGACGGTCGCTTGCGTGCCTCGCTTGACTCCACCATCGAATTCATTGCCTCATTACCGCTTCAGCCAACCGGCAGTTTACCCTGCCGGAGGCAATCACACGCGCCCGTGTCAGGGCTTCAGGCTTTTATCACCACGGGCGATACCCGTCGCGCCGGAACGCACGGCTTCGATGATGTTGTCTCGACCGATGGCATCGAGAAAACCCGACAGCTTGTAGTCGTCACCGGTAATCTCGATGACATAGCTGGATTCGGTGACATCGAGGATCTGACCGCGAAAGATGTCCGCCATGCGCTTGAGCTCTTCGCGCCCGGCATCCACCGCACGAACCTTCACCATCATGATTTCGCGCTCGATGAACGGCACTTCGGTCAGATCGGTCAGACGCACCACATCCACCAGCTTGTTCAGCTGCTTGATGATCTGCTCGACGATCCGGTCGGTGCCGATGGTCACGATGGTCATGCGTGACAGGGTCGGATCGTGCGTGGCTGCCACGGTCAGCGACTCGATATTGTAACCGCGAGCACTGAACAGACCGGACACGCGTGACAACGCGCCCGATTCGTTTTCCAGCAGGACAGATATAACGTGCCTACGCATCACGCCAGCTCCCGAGCAGGGTTCAATCGCATTTCGTGGTGTCCCTTCCCAGCTTCGATCATGGGATACACGTTCTCCTTCTGATCCGTCTGAAAATCCATGAAGACCAGGCGATCCTTCATCGCGAAGGCCTCCTTCAGGGCGCCTTCCACATCACCGGGTTTTTCGATCCGCATGCCCACATGACCATAGCTCTCTGCCAGTTTCACGAAATCCGGCAAGGCGTCCATGTACGAATGCGAATAACGCTTGTCGTAATTGAATTCCTGCCACTGCCGGACCATGCCCATGTAACGGTTATTCAGGCTGATGATCTTGATGGGCGTGCTGTACTGCATGGCCGTGGAGAGCTCCTGAATGCACATCTGCACACTCGCCTCACCGGTGATGCAGGCCACCACTTCATCGGGGAAAGCCAGCTGAACGCCAATGGCAGCGGGAATGCCGAAGCCCATGGTGCCCAGTCCGCCGGAGTTGATCCAGCGCCGTGGCTTGTCGAAGCCATAGAACTGCGCCGCCCACATCTGATGCTGACCGACGTCGGAGCAGATATACGCATCACCCTTGGTCTCGCGCCACAACGCCTCGACCACTGCCTGCGGCTTGATCAGCTTGTCATCGAGCTCATAGGCCATGCAGTTGGTGTCAGACCAGCCCTTGATGGTCGCCCACCATTGAGCCAGATCGGCAGGATCGGCGCGCTTGCCGGTGTCCTTGATCAGCGCGATCATGGCATCCAGCACGTGGGTGACATTGCCCACGATGGGCACATCGACCGTCACGTTCTTGGAAATGGACGCCGGGTCGACATCGACGTGCACGATCTTGGCGTCCGGACAGAAGCTCTCGATCTCGCCGGTGACACGGTCATCAAAGCGCGCGCCGATGGCAATCAGCACATCGCAATCGTGCATGGCCATGTTGGCTTCATAGGTGCCATGCATGCCCAGCATGCCCAGGTTCAGCTTGTTGGACGCAGGGAATGCGCCCAGACCCATCAATGTCTGTGTGATCGGATAACCGAGCAGCTCGGTGAACTCGGTGAGCTGAGCCGCGGCATTGCCGAGTACCACACCACCACCGGAATAGATCATGGGGCGTTTGGCCGACAGGATGAGATCCACCGCCTTGCGAATCTGGCCCGGATGGCCCTGCTCCGCCGGACTGTAGGAGCGCATGTTCACGGTCTTGGGATAGTTGAACGGCACCGTTACACCCGGAGCCGTGAAATCCTTGGGAATGTCCACAACCACCGGACCGGGTCTGCCGGTAGTGGCCACATGAAAGGCCTTCTTCATGGTCTCGGCAAAGTTCTCGAGAGAGTCCACGAGAAAATTGTGCTTGACGCAAGGTCGCGTGATGCCGACACAGTCGACTTCCTGGAAGGCGTCGCTGCCAATGAAACGGCTCTGCACCTGCCCGGACAGTACAACCATGGGAATGGAATCCATGAATGCCGTGGCGATGCCTGTCACCGCATTGGTTGCTCCCGGACCCGACGTGACCAGCACGACGCCCGGTTTGCCTGTTGCACGCGCATAACCATCTGCCGCGTGCGTTGCTCCCTGTTCGTGCCGCACAAGAATATGCTTCACGGAGTTCTGTTCATACAAGGCATCGTAGATGTGCAGCACTGCACCACCTGGATAACCGAAAATGAACTCGACGCCTTCTTCCTTCAGCGCTTCGATCAGTATTTCACCACCGGATAATTCCACCGCTTCTTTTCCTCATTACTCGCTGGATATTCAGGGACGCCGTCGACAATGCGCACGAGAGACCCATGGCCTGCACGCACGTCTGATAGCATCATGATTGCGTTGTAGAGGTGGCTGGCAACAATGTGGGTCCTTGTCACGAGTGGGCAGTGGTGGGTTGAACCGCCTGTGATCACACCACGAGAGGTAATTCGGGTGAGTGACTTGAACTGATTGCCGGGCCGGATTGTGTCGAACCCCATACAGGAAGAGAGTATAACGCCTTGCGAGCCATTACGGGAGCCGGAAACAGGCTCATGATAGATTGGCACGAACCAAGCAACACGTTGTCCCACAACGTACTGCCCCCTGCCATGGAAACTTGAATCACACTGTGCATCCGGAATATTCCAGTCAGACCCCTCGGACCAGGGCCAGACGCCGGTCCAGTGGCGCTCGCTTGCAGCGGGCCACTGGCATCATTTTCGGTGTGCTGCTGGCACTAGGGGTCAGCAGTATCGGCGCGCAGCAGAATCTGCCGAGCATGGGTGAACCGGCCGACAGTGCCTTGTCCCCGATCGAGGAACAGCAGCTGGGCGCGCAGTTCATGCGCCAGATTCGCGCTCAACTGCCTCTGATTCGTGATGTGCAGCTCACGGAATACATCCAGAGCCTGGGCTCGAAACTGGTCGCGGCATCAGGCAAGGGAGAATCGCTGGACTTCACCTTCTTCATCATCGACGATCCTCAGATCAATGCCTTCGCCATCCCGGGGGGTTATGTCGGCATCAATTCGGGACTGGTTGCCGTCATGGAGCAGGAAGAGCAACTGGCCAGCGTGGTGGCACACGAGGTCGCTCACGTGACTCAGCGGCACCATGCTCGCGCCTTTGCCACCGGCAATCGGGCAACGCTCAGCACAGCCGCTGCCGTACTGGCGGCCATCATCATCGGCCAGGCTTCACCGCATGCCGGTCAGGCCGCGCTGGCTGCGGGCCTGGCGGCCAGCCAGCAATCCGCCATCAATTTCACTCGCAGCAACGAGATCGAGGCAGATCGCATCGGCATCGAGATACTGGCCAACGCCCGCTACGATGCGCGAGCCATGGCCGAATCGTTTGCCATTCTGCGTCGCAAGAATTCGCTCAATACCTCCAATCTGCAGCTGGAATATCTGCGCACTCACCCGCTGGACAACAACCGCATTGCCGAAGCGACCGATCGGGCCGATTCCCAGCCACGACGGGAGCGATTGAACAGTCCCGATTACGACCTGTTCCGTGCCCGCCTGGCGGTTCTCAGCGCCAACGACAGCGGTGAACTGATGCGTACTTACCTTGCGCGTCATCAGACATCGCCCGACATCAGCAGTTGTTATGCACTGGCCCTGATCAACCAGAGAGCCAACCGGCTCGACCAGGCCAAAGCCTACCTGCAAGAGCTGGACACACTGATCAAGGCGCACCCGATGGTCGAGCTGTTGCGCGCCGATATCGCCGGCATGGAGCAGCAGCGTGGTGATGACTCGATTCTGGCTGCCCTGTCGGAACTGTATCCGGAACGGTACTCCATCGTGGAAAAGCGTCTGGAGCAACTCATACAGGATCGTCGTCTGGGACTGGCCATGCAGATTGCCAACGAATACCTGCGCAGCAACAGCAACCCTGACCCACTGGCCTGGAGACAACTGGCCAGCATACAGGAGAGGCTGGATGACCAGGCAGGCAGTCACGAGTCCCTGGCTCGTTACTTCCAGGCACTGGACGAACTGGAACGCGCCACCAGCCAGCTTGAGCTGGCGTTGCAGCAGGTAGCACCGGAATCACAGGATCAGCTCCGACTGGAAGCGAGCCTCAAGGAACTCAGAGCCCAGGCAACACGCCTGCGCTGAAAAGCGGGTTGATCGCGAATCGGGTTACGCTGAATGGTGGGACTGACCGAATCGCGCTGCGCTGCCAGGTGCAGCGCGGTACGCGGCTCATCTGAGCGCCTGAACAGCCTCTGACGACAGTCGCTGTCGTCAGAGGGTCGTGGAAAACGGCTGAAGCCGGTATTACGCCTGGACAGGCCCGGCTGCCACCAGCTCCCGGCCACTGTCGGTATCGGTGTACTGCACGAAATTGTCGATGAACAGTTGCGCCAGCTTGTCCGCTTCACTCTGCCACTGACTCTCATCCTCATAGGTGCTGCGTGGATCCAGCAGATTGGCATCGACACCTGGCAACTCCGTGGGTATACGCAGACCGAAGGTCGGGATGGTCTGTGTGGCCCCCTCTTCGATCGAGCCATCGAGAATGGCATCGATGATGGCACGCGTCGCCTTGATGGAGATTCGCTTGCCAGTGCCATTCCAGCCGGTATTCACCAGATAGGCCCTCGCACCGGAAGCCTGCATGCGCTTGCCCAGCTCTTCCGCGTAGCGGGTGGGATGCAGACTGAGAAAGGCCTTGCCGAAGCAGGCGGAAAAGGTGGGCTGCGGACTGGTGACACCCAGCTCGGTACCCGCCAGTTTGGCGGTGAATCCGGACAGGAAGTGATAGCGGGTCTGCTCGGGGGTCAGCAACGATACCGCTGGCAGCACACCGAAAGCATCAGCCGTGAGGAAGATGACCTTGTCGGCATGGCCGGCACGGGATATCGGTTTGACGATATTGTCGATATGATTGATGGGATAGGAGACACGGGTATTCTCGGTCTTGCTGGCATCGTCATAGTCGATACTGCCATCGTCACGCACCACCACATTCTCGAGCAGGGCGTTGCGACGAATAGCGCCATGGATATCCGGTTCAGCCTCGGCACTCAGCCGGATCGTCTTGGCATAGCAGCCGCCTTCGAAGTTGAAGACGCCATCGTCATCCCAGCCGTGCTCATCGTCGCCGATCAGGCGGCGCTTGGGATCCGTGGACAGGGTGGTCTTGCCGGTGCCGGACAAACCGAAGAACACCGCAGTGTCACCTGCTTCGCCCACATTCGCCGAACAGTGCATGGATGCAATACCCTTCAAAGGCAGGATGAAGTTCATGTAGGAGAACAGACCCTTCTTCATTTCACCGCCATACCAGGTACCGGCGATCAACTGCATCTTCTCGGAGAAATTGAAGGCCACGAAATTCTCCGAATTCATGCCGTGCTCCTGCCACTTGTCATTGGTTGCGGAGGCGGCATTCATGACCACGAAGTCCGGATCGAAGCCGATCAGCTCGCTATCCGTCGGGCGAATGAACATATTGGTGACAAAGTGCGCCTGCCAGGCGACCTGCGTGATGAAGCGTACGGCCACCCGGCTGTTCTCGTTGGCACCGCAGAACGCATCCACGACAAAGAGTCGCTGGCCGTCAAGATCGTTGCAGACCAGGGCCTTCAGATCACCCCAGACCGATTCGGAAATGGGCTTGTTGTCATTGGCCCCCTGATCCGACCACCATAGTACATCACGGGTCAGGTCGTCCTTGACGATGTACTTGTCCTTGGGGCTGCGGCCGGTAAACGCGCCGGTATCGACAGCAACAGCACCCGACTGCGTCAGAGTACCTCGCTCCAGGTCGGTCAGATCATCCTTGAGCTCTTCTTCGAAGAGCAACTCGTAAGACGGGTTATAGACAATCTCAGCGGCTGAGTTGATGCCATAAGGGGTCAGATCCAGTACGGGTGACAAGACACGAGCCGTCTGATTCATAGGGTGCTCCTGATAGTTGGTATCGCTGGGACTCGGATTGAGCCATTACAAATGCAAGCTGTAGCGGCTCCGATGGGCGGAACTATACTGTAGAGTGAAGCAGCTTTACACCCACTACACGGGTAAAAAATCTTTTAAAACAGCAACTTGAACGTTAAAATTCCTATTCATGTAGTTTCACTACACAGCTTTATCGTCCGACCAAAGTACCGGTCTGCTGCAATAACACGGACTTGGGGTCCACCCGAGCGACGATTCCGCGATCAAGGCGCTCATGACAAGGTCATGAATATTTTTTTGGGTAGTTTCAATTCAAGTGAACCTGCTTCAATGATCGCACCGTTATTCGGCCAGAAATGCCCATTCTGACAGGCCGCACCAGTACAGTGCGCGACATCAAGCAGAGGTCAAAGCCAGGGGTTTGCAGCCCCTGCTGGCTTGCTGGTCGTGCACAGGGCCTGGGTGGGACGATCGGTCGAAGACGAGTGCTGGGGGGGCGGCTAACGCTGAACGCCGCACGCCGCACGCCGCACGCCGCACGCTGAGGGCTGAGGGCTGAGGGCTGAGGGCTGAGGGCTGAGAGCTGAGAGCTGAGAGCTGAGAGCTGAGAGCTGAGAGCCGAGAGCCGAGAGCTGAGAGCTGAGAGCTGAGAGCTGAGAGCTGAGAGCTGAGAGCTGAGAGCCGAGAGCTGAGAGCTGGGAGCCGAGAGCCGAGAGTTGGGAGTCGGGAGCTGGGAGCCGAAAGTTGGGACTCGAGAGCTGGGCGCTGGGAGCCGAAAGCTGGGCGGCGGGAACCGGGGGACGAATGCCGGACGCTGAGGGTAGCGGTCAGTATCGGACGCAAAGCTGACAAGACAATCACCGGGGAAGACAGGGCTTCTCCGATGATTGTCCTGCCTTCAAGGCAGCCGGGTCAGGAGGACTACTGCAGAATGGAGAATTCGACCCGGCGGTTGGCTGCTCTGCCCTGTGCAGTGCGATTACTGGTACGGGGACGAGATTCTCCGTAGGCCTGAGGCTTCAGACGCGAACCGGAAATTCCGGCATCGACCAGATATCGAGCCACGGCAATGGCTCGCCTCTTCGACAACTGCAGATTGACGGCTGCCGACCCTTCGTTGTCGGTATGGGCTTCGATGATGACGCGCACGTCCGGGTAATCCTTCAAGGTCTGCGCGACTCCAGCCATGACATCAAGTGCCTCGGCAGTCAGACGGGCGGACCCGGGCTGGAAGTTGACACCTTCAACCACCCCACCGAAGATCGCGCAGCCATCCGTCTTGACGGGGGCATTCGCGGCTGTACCCGGACATTGGTCTTCACTATCGGGCACACCATCGCCATCGGCATCAGTCTGTGAAACAGCTGGTGCGACAGGTTCCGGTCTGTCAGGCAGCGGCTCCGGGTCTGCCACGGCAATGGGCGGCACCGATTCCAGCGGCACGCCTTCCACCGGTATGTCGTTGACCTCTGGCAGGATTGTCGGTTGCTCAGGCTGCGAACGAGTGGCAGAGCGCCCGCTGTCTGTCGAGCCGAAACGATAGATCAATCCCAGCTGTGCGTACTTCGCATCTGTCTCATGAGCAACCAGTTCGGCACGAACGCCGACGCCATTGACAAGGCCGTACTCCAGCCCGACGCCTGCCAGCAAGTGCACATCATTGACCTGGTTGAACCGTACACCGCTGGCGTCGTTTTCCAGCGCACCAACACCCAATCTGCCAAAGACCGCCAGACCTTCGCGACGCGCTCGATCACGCGGCTCCTGCGAACCATAGGCCAGGGCACTGAGACCGGCCACGGTGTAATCGATACTCCCTCGCGGATCGAGAGAAGCCTCACCCAGCGCAGCCACATGACCTTCCACACTGAAGCGGCTATTGATGTCATAGCCCAGCGCCAGTGATGCTCCGCCACTCATGTTTTCATCGACCGATGTACCGGCCACGCCATCGGTATCGGGCTCCAGACGGCTTGCCAGGACCCCGGCGCCAGCGTAGACACGCGGCTGGAAGTCCCTATCTGCCCGACTGCCCCCAACCGAACTGCAACCGGCCAGCACCATCACGCTACCCAGCAGACCTGCCGACAGTGCCAGGCGACAACCCGGCCCCCTTCCCCGGCGACTGGCGCCGCCAGCCGGGTTCCTGCAAGCAGGTCGGAACAACGATTTCCCAGCCTGCCGCAGGCTACGTCTGCCTTCAACGAACATCTCGATCATGAGTCGGAACCGGTCTCCCTGCGTCGGCGAACACGCGCACCCAGCGCCAGGACACTGCCGCCCAGCAGCAATGGCAACAGAGGATCAACCCCCGAACGACTGGCAACCGTTGCAATGCTGCAACCGAATCCGGAGCCGCCCAGACCGGTTTCCACTTCACCGCTGAGGGCCTGGCCCTGTTGCAGGTCGGGAACACCATCGCCATCGGAATCAGGCAGGTCCAGCGGATTCCCCTGCGACTGGCCATCGTCATTGTCATCGAGCGGACCGGCAAAACCATTGCCGTCTGCATCCGGGTCGAAACGATCAACGACACCATCACCATCGCTGTCCGGACCGGTGACGAAATCCTTGTCGACAGAATCATCGATACCATCGTTGTCGATATCGCTGCCGCCCGTGAAGTCGGCATCATTCACATCCGGAATGCCATCACCGTCGCTGTCAGCCAGCAGATCGATACGGCTGTCACTGTTTTCATCCCGACCACCGGCTTCGATCAGATCACTGATGCCATCGCCGTCACTGTCAAGGTCGATGCTGTTGGGAATACCGTCGTTGTCGGTATCCGTCGGCGCTGCCAGATGGGCGGCGACATTGTCATCAAGACCATCGCCATTGCTGTCGACGAAGTTGTCGACCTGACCGTCGTTGTCCTGATCGTTGTCGCTGCCACTGTTCTCGAACAGATCCGACAGACTGTCCTGATCACTGTCCAGATCGCGCGAATCGGCGATGCGATCACCATCGGTATCTCGTAGCGACACTGCAGAGCCCAGACGAGTGTCATCGGCCCCATCATTGTTCTCATCGATGAAATCGTCCAGGCGTGCGTTCAGATCGGCATCGGCCAGCCCGGCTTCGTGCACATCCGGAATTCCGTCGTTGTCGGAATCCAGATCGAGCGGGTCGGAAACGCCATCTCCATCGGTATCCACGACATGATCGCTTGCACCGGCTGCCAGACCAAACGCATCCACACTGGCCGAGGACGCCAGGCGACCACTGGCAGAGACGGCCGTGCGCCCTGCTTCCAGCGCATCGAACTGGCCATCGTTGTCACTGTCCAGGTCTCGATAATCGGGCACACCATCGCCGTCTGTATCCAGCCCTCTTTCCACGGAATCGAGGATGCCGTCGTTGTCGCTGTCACGATCAAGGCGATTGATGATGCCATCACTGTCACTGTCAGCGCTGCCCTCGACCAGATCGGAAATGCCGTCATTGTCATCGTCGGCATCCTGCGCGTTCGGCACACCATCCCCATCATGGTCCGCTGATGGTGTCGGTCCCGGATCGACTGCACCGCCGCCGGTGAACTGAACATCGGCATCCTGGAAGTCAGGCCTGCCATCGCCATTGGTGTCGACAGGTCTGGCCGCATCATCACCCACCTCGATGGCATCGCTGACACCATCGTTGTCAGAGTCCTGTTCACGGTAATCCGCCGCACCATCGTCATCACTGTCCGTTGGCTCTGAAGCGCTGCCGGTATTCTCTACCCGATCGAGAATGCCGTCGCCGTCCGAATCGGTATCCCGATAATCGCGCAGACCATCCGAATCCGTATCGAAGCGCGGCAGTGCACTGGCCTGCACCGCATCATCGACACCTTTCGTATCCAGATCGACAAAGCCATCGATACGACCGTCACCATCGCTATCGACGCCACCAGCTTCCACCAGATCGAAGATGCCATCACCGTCGCTGTCGGTATCCAGGTAATCGGGTGTGCCATCCCCATCCGTATCGAATAGAGGCGCATTGATGGTACCGCTATCGACGCCGGATTCGATTGCATCCGCCAGGCCGTTACGACCGACCGGATTGCGGATATCGATGGCCCCATTGTTGACGGTATCCAATACTGCAATGGTGGCTTCATTCAGCCGCCCCTCGATCAGATCGAGAATGCCGTCATTGTCGCTGTCCAGATCGTTGCCATCGGGCGTACCGTCGCCATCCGTATCCCGCGAGGTCGCATCAGCAACGCCATTGCCATCGGCATCGATGATGCCTTCCTCGGTATCGAGAATGCCGTCGTTGTCATCGTCCAGATCATCCTGATTGGCGATGCCATCGCCATCTCGATCTGGTCGATCATCGTCACGGATGCCATCGTTGTCGTTCGAACCGCCACTGCCCTCGCCCGAGTCGCCCGAGTCGCCAGTGTTGTTGTCGGTATTGCCGCTGGCAGCATCATTGTCGCGATAGTCCGGGATGCCATCGCCATCGGTGTCCACCGGTGAATCGACATTGCTGCCGACTTCCTGTCGATCGCCGATGCCATCACCGTCACTGTCCGACTCTCGGTAATCAGCAGCGCCATCGCCATCGGTATCGAGCGGTGCGCTGGAATTGCCGCCGGACTCGACTCTGTCGGGAATCGTGTCGCCGTCGGAATCCAGGTCGCGAAAATCCAGGATGTAATCGCCATCGGTATCGAACAGTGGCAAGGCAGACGCCTGTACCTTGTCATCCACACCCTTGCCATCACCATCGTAGAATCCGTCCAGTCGGCCGTCGGTATCGGCATCGACCCCGCCGGCTTCCACAACGTCGTAGATGCCGTCGTTGTCACTGTCACGGTCGCGGAAATCCGGCGTACCGTCCTGGTCCGTATCGGGCAGCTCGAATTTCATCTGTCCCGAATCGGGCCAGGTTTCTATTTCATCGGCCACACCGTTACGGCCAACCGGTATGCCGATATCGATGGCGCCATTCGGCACCTGATCCAGGGCCTTGACGGAATCGCGGGACAGACGCGCCTCCATGTTGTCCAGGATGCCGTCATTGTCGCTGTCCAGATCCAGCAGGTCCGGAACGCCATCACCGTCGGTATCGGCAGAATTGTTATCGGGGAAACCGTCACCGTCATTGTCGACACCACCTTCGACAGAGTCCAGGATGCCATCGTTGTCGTCGTCGAGATCGTCCTGATTGCGGATACCGTCTCCATCGGAATCCGGACCGTCCTCCGCTTTTGCCTGTAGCGGAAATCCCGCAGTTTCAGTCAACTGGAACGGGCTGGACGAATCGCTGTCGGCAGCCATGCCGGATGTGGATAGGGTTCCCAGAGCCAGGCCGATGGCCATGGTCAGTATTCCGGGAGTCACGGCCAGTGCGCCAGATGGGCGAGTGCACGGGCTCGTGAAGCGGCTGGTCAAGTGCTTCTTGCTCATGATGTTCGATTGACCGCAAGGCGGTCCCTGTTAACGATGACTTGTTTTTCCGGACACCACGTCAATTCCGGCACCGACAATACGATAACAGGTTACTTGGCGTATTAGCACGACCTACATCACGACCCTGCAGGATGTCTCCGACAACCTGCGCTACAGCTTAATCCCGGATGTAAAACCCTGTCAATTCCCTCGAATCAACAACACTCTCAGCGGGCAACAGCTCCCTGGTTTCGCTGAATGCGGATTTCCACCCGACGGTTGGTGGCACGATCTTCCTCGGTGACATTCTGCACCAGCGGCAGCAGTTCGCCATAGCCTTCGGCGTCCAGTCGCTCCTGTGCAACGCCCTGCGCCGTCAGATAATTCACCACGGTCTGCGCACGCTGCCGCGACAACTGCAGATTCTGTCCGGCATCACCGCTGTCATCGGTGTGGGCCATGACCACGATCCGAACCTCCGGATTCTCCAAAAGGGTTCGCGCGATGTCATCGAGACGACCATGGCTGTTGTTCTGCAGTTCGGCCGACCCGGTTGCGAATCCCAATCCATTCACCACCCCGGAAATACTGACCCCGGGGGCAAATCCCGGCTGTGGCAGTGGCATGACAGGCGGGTTTGATCGCGTCCTCGCGACCACCGGCCCCGCCGCCTTGAGTGGCGGTTCGGCGGCTTTCCCGGCCGAGCGTGCAGCAACCTTTGTCGCGGCCGGTGCCGGCTTGTGTTCATGCACCGAGGCGGCCGCCAGCAAGGTAACCGCTCGCCCGGTCTGACGAGGCGCTCTGTCCGGCAGTTCCCCTGCGTCCTGATCGGGCAAGGTCACGATATCCACCCGGCGATTGCGCAAACGGCCGGCCGAGCTGTGATTACTGGCAAGGGGTTGCAACTCTCCCATACCCACGGCTTGCAGTTGCCGGGCATGTACACCCCGACTCTGCAGGTATTGCACTACCGACTCGGCCCGCTCGGCCGACAGGCGCTGGTTCATGCTGGCAGTACCCTGTGAATCCGTATGGGCTCGTACCTGTACACGGGACTCGGGGAATGCCAGCAGGGTTTCCGCCAGCTGATCCAGGCGACTGCGGGCAGTGTCGGAAAGCCAGCGTGACCCACTGTTGAACACCACGTCTTCCAACACGGCATCAAAGAGCCCACAGCCGACACGGTCAACGGTCACGAACGCTTCGGTTGTCGGGCACTCATCATTCGCGTCGACGACCCCATCGCCATCCTGATCGTTGCTGCGCAATGCCGGACGCCAGCGATTGGCCATGCCCAATGCCGGTGGTGTGCTGGTCCGGGTGGCAGACGTTGGTGGCGCCTGATCTCGCTGATAGGCAGCAATCTGCACGCCGGCATCTGCGTCTGGCGGGGTATCGGACTCATAACGTCCTCTTGCACGCCCGTCCAGCACTCGCCCATCGATTCGAGTACGACTGCCATGAGCGTCACCATCGACGAGTGATTCGCGTGCCTCCTGAAGAATCGGCAGGGATGCAGAACACGCTGACAGGAGGCTGCAAACCAGCATGGCCAGTACGGTGCGGCTGCTGCCGACCATAGCAGGAGGTACTTTACTGCGGGGATGAATCATTGGTGTTCTGTTCCTGCCACACTAACGGCGTTGACAGGACAGCAAAAGCAATTTCCAAACCCGATCGAGTTTCGTTACTACTCGAGCCCCACAGGTTTGATTCGTTTTTGTCGATCAGAACACGTAACGAACTGCACAGGAAAGTCGGCTTGCCAGATTACAGAACCCGTAATTCGACCCGGTTGTTGAGCCGGCGTCCACCAGCTGTGTCATTGCTGGCGCGTGGCTGCGTATCACCAAAGGCACGAGCCTTCAGCCGCCTGACATCCACGCCCTGGCCGACCAGATAGCGCGCCACGGCTACCGCACGAGCCCGTGACAGCTCACGCGCGCGCTCGGGTTCCGGAAACGTCTGTGTATGGACACGGATTTCGACAACCAGCTCGGGATACAGATTCAGCGACCCGGACAGGCGTGACAACAACGTTTCCCCGACTGCCGTCAGGCGCGTGCTGTCGTCAACGAACTCCACGCCTTGCAGTACACCGCTGAACAAGGCACAACCCTGCGCATCGAGCGGCTCTCCCGCAGCCGGAACAGCGCAGGAACTGGCCGAAGCCGATAGAGACTGGTCGACGGTGACCACGGTCTGCTGCGCAGGTCGGGCGACCGTTGCGGCAGGAGCCTGCTCCGTGGAGGGTGCCGGCACCTCGACAGGGGCTGGGGCTGGGGCTGGCGTTTGCGCCTGCGCCTGTGCTTGCGGTTGCGGTTGCGGTTGCGGTTGCGGTTGCGGCAGTCTGGCAGGCACCGACGAAGAGCCTCTTCCAGCGCTGCGCTTCGCGCCGGGGCGCCAGTATACGGAGGCCAGTGCGGCCTGTGCGTCACCATCAAGACTGGCCAATTCGCCGCGCAAGCCCCAGGAATGACTCATGGGCCACTGGATACCGGCTCCGGCCCAGATAGCGGTGTTGTCCTCCTCGGCCAGAAGAATATCCGACTCGTTGCTGATCTTGCTCAGACCAAGCCGCACATAACCCGACCAGCCGTCCTGGCGTCGCCGAGCGTCAGCCTCACCCAGGACATAGGCGATGCCACCAATGGAAATTGCCGAATATTCGACCTCCTCCCCGGCGGACAGATCAGCCTTGCCAAGCTGCGTCCAGGCGGCCTCGACCCCCAGACGCTGGCCGATATCCATGCCACCATAGATGCCGGCAGCCACGGAATTTTCATCCTCGAGAGTGAAGGCAGAACCGTCAGTGTCCGGGCTCAGTCGTGACATGCCTGCTCCGGCACCGATATACCAGTTTCCCTGCTGCGCAAGCACCGGCTGGGCGACCAGAACGAGACTGCCCAGAGAAATGGAGAGGGCGACAACACGGGATACTGAAATGCACATTGGCTGACTGTCACTCATGGTTCAACGAGAATAAAGCGCCGCCACAATACGACAATCTGCACCGATTTGTTGTTAACTGTGATCAATTAACAGCTCACAGATTGCCGGAAAAGCGCATTTGTGCTCCGGGATGGCAGAGTGCGACACTTCATGGTGATGGCTATCGGCCAATCCGGGACAGACTGCAAGCCTGAAGTTGGTACGGGTTTGCACAAGCGCGGCAAATCGGTGTCCATCGAGGGGCGCAGCCGTGTTTCCCGGTTCGACAGAGTGGTAAACCGGGCCTCTTCAGCATTGACGGCGATATCGGATGAAGACCTTCTGCGCTGTGGCTTCCGCCCGTGTCAGCCTGCCCTGACAAGCCGAAGGCGGATTCATTCTGACGCGCAAGGTCAGCAGAAGAGGAAAAACAGCCATCCATGGCTACTATAGCTTCCCTGCCAGCAAGTACCACTTGGAGGAGGTTGCAGTGTGAAACAAATCACATTCTGCAAGCTCATTAGAGTCCCGGAAGCGCGGGCTGTCAACCCTGGTCACGTAAGTGATGCCAATTTCCTTTATAGATTCAGTCACTTGAATCAAGAATGGCCTTCTTCTGCCTTTGCTTGTGCTGCAGATACAGACCGACCCCCAGAAAGACTGAAATCAGAACCAGCAAGCCACTGATCAGGCCCTGCGTCTCCTCACCGACCCGAACACCGGCCCCGAGCAGTACGAACACCAGCATCTGGGGTATGTATCCGATACCGGAAGCCAGCAGGAACTTGCGATAGGACACGTCGGTAAAGCCGATGCACAGATTGGTCAGCAGATTGGTTCCCAGAGGCTGCAGACGCAATATCAGAACCTTGACAAAGGTATCGTGTCGCAGCAGCCGGCTCAGCCTTTCGATGAATGCAGGGTAGCGGCGCTCCACTCGATGTCTCAGCAGGCGCCGTGACACCTGGACCGTCAGATGACAGCCGCTCAGAGCGGCCATGAGCGACAACGCCAGACCAGGAAGCAGGCCATAGGCCAACCCACCGATAAAGGCCACCAACTGGCGCGGCAGTCCGATAGAGGTTGCCAGAGTGCCAACTGACAGGAAAACGACGATACCGTAGGCCCCTGCAGCCTCCAGAAGGAGACCCCAACGTCTAGCCGGTATTCGATCCTCCGGTACCGAGGCCGCGACCACCACGATGATCACCAGCAGCAGAATCGACGCTATCAGAGCTGGCAGTCGGCCGGATTGGCGGATAAGGCGAGTCATTCAGAATAACGATGTGTGCAGAAGGAACGCCATGCTGACATTGTTTCAGCAAAAACGAAGCCCCGGATCGAAAAATGATCCGGGGACCTGCTGTTGCCGGGGCTTGCGCAGACGGGCAGCGCCAACTGCAAGGTGACCGGCCTGCACGAATGGGTCAGTCGAAGACGCAGAAATTCCGCGGCTTCGTCGTCACCTCTGCTTCAGACCTTTTCCATATCAGCCATCGCACTTCGGCTGGTCGCTTCTGACGCATCGGTACGGAATACCTCGGCAGCCTCTGCCTGTGGCACATCATCGTTGGCATCGATCATGACACGGTAGATGACAGCACCGATGATGGCACCGGTAATGGGTGCAAGCCAGAACAACCAGAGCTGCTGCATGGGCAGAGTGACACCGTCACCGAACAGGTTCGCGATCAGGGCCTGAGCGGTGGAACGTGCCGGGTTGACACTGGTATTGGTCACGGGAATGCTGATGAAATGAATCAATGCCAGAGACAGACCAATGGTGAGTCCGCCCATCGCTGCAGAGGCGCGCTTTGCCGTCGCCCCCATGATGACGACCAGAAATACCGCGGTCATGACCACTTCGGTGACAAGAGCCGCCTGCATGCTGAACCCACCGGGAGATCCGTCGGTGCCGAATCCGTTGGTAGCGAAGGTACCGGGACCTGCTTCAATTGTAAAGCCCGGCTGCCCGGAGGCAATGGCATAGATGGTAGCAGCACCCAGCGTGCCGCCGATGACCTGGGCAATGATGTAACCGGGTGCCTTGGAAAATTCGAATCGACCGCCGGCGACCAGACCCAATGTCACGGCCGGATTGAAATGGCCGCCCGACACATGGCCGACGGCATAGGCGCCAGTCACAACGGTCAAGCCGAATGCAAGCCCTACCCCCAGAAACCCAAGCCCCAGGTTGACACCGCTGTCACCGGCCATGAACATCGCGGCCAGTATGGCCGAACCACAGCCGCCAAGAACCAACCAGAAGGTGCCGAATACCTCGGCCGCCAGTGCTTTTCCGTACATGTGTATTGCCCTCTTTGCAATTGAACAGGTTTATCCTCAGCAACGAAACGTAACCAGCCCGGCTGGGAGATGGAACTTCCGTGTCTGTCCGGCAATTCTAGAGAAGCAGGCACGCCATGGAAGCAGCAAACCGTGAACAAAGGTAGATTGATAGCCACCACTGCAAGGTCAGGCGGCCACTGCTTGCATTGTCGGTTCCCTCGAAGATGGTTGTTCAATACAGGAGCTGCACAGATCAGAATCCGACGGTAAAACTCACAGCTGTATCCGAATCTTCAACCGCATCCAGTTCGTCGATATCAACCCGCCGAATCCGGTAACTCAAGCGGATTGCTCCCTGAGGCACTCGCAAAGAGACACCCAGCTCTGCCTGCGACTGTATATAGCGAGCACTGGAAAAGACATCCGCCAGCAAGTCCAGCTTGATCAGATCCGAAAGAATCTGACTACCGGCAGCTCGGACAACACCGACACCTTCTTCTGCGTCTTCCAACAGGGTCTCTTCGGTGAAACTGGTCAGACGGTAACCGGCTCCTGCCTCCAGCAAGAGCTGTTGCTCGCGAGTAGCCAACAGTTGATATCCAAGCCCGCCCAGCAATTGCGTCTCGCGATCGATGCCCAGATCTTCCTCGAACCGCAGCCGTCCTTCGCCGAAGGTATAGAGTTTCTCGCTCAACCAGTACCGCGGCTTGTAGCCCAGCTCGATGCTGCTCGTGTCCCGGCGGTACCATTCGGCATGCAGATCATGACTCAGAGGCCGGCTGTCGAGGCTGGCCCTGGCACGAATACGCGTCGAGGACTCCCCGTCGCGCATCACGGTGCCCCCTTCCAGCCCTCCGCTCCATTGGGCCGCGCCTGCGCTGGTCAAGGTCAGGCAAAGCGCGAGAAGAAGAGCCATTGACGGCAATGGTTTGAAAGCAGGCATGGTGAGCGCATCGGTTTGTTGATGGCTCTAGTGTAGTGGATGTCAGGAAGAGTTGATCGGCGAGCTGGCACGGCCCGCCTGCCACGATCGGAATGCGATCGACACTGCTGACACACGCTTCTGAAGTCGGCAGGCCACCTGCCGATGATAGCTTCGTACACAGCTGGCCGCAGCCGGGAACAGGAAGAACACAGGCCACCGGTATTCCGGAACCTCGTTGCAAGGCCGTGACGGCACCACCGGACCGACAAGGACCAACACATGAAAATGCAGAATCTGACCGTCATCGACGACCTGCTGATTGCTGCCGGTGGCCTCGGCCTGCCGCTTTCAGGGTCCATCGTCTATGGCCAATGGGCCACGATTGGACGACTGGAGGGCACTGTGGGCTATCTGAGTCTGTCGCTGATTCCCGCCTGCATCACCTTGCTGGTATTCGGCCTGATCGTCAGGCATCAGGAAAAGACCACACTCAGACTCTGGGCCCTGCTGCAACACACGCCGGACGCTCGACTCAGCACCTTGTTGCAGCAATCCGGGTTTACCCTCCAGGACATTCGCCGAGGGGTCCGAAGTCTGAACAACGCCGGTATCGGCCACTATATCCTGAACGAACATGCCGACCGCCTCTACGACGGCCGACTCAATGCAAGAATGTCACTACGCCATGAATGTGCAGGCTGTGGCGCGACGACGGAGTTGACGGTGAACCTGCAAGAGCAGGATGAGCTTGCCTGCAGTTATTGCCTGACGCCGTTTCAGGTGGACAGCATCAACCGGATGCGTCATCAGCAGCGTCAGGCCATCGCCGGCGAGATTGCCCGCCACACTTCGAGCCGATTGATGCATCTTGCCGGACAGGAGTCCACCCGCAAGGCGCCGCGTTTTTCGATGAGCGTATTGCTTGTATTGATGGTGTTGTTCTGGCCGGGCGCATTGTTCTATGTCATCCGATATCTGCTCTCGCGCCGTCGGCACGAAGCGCTGTACTGAGCCAGGCAACATTGCGTTACCAGAGCCGGGCAGCCACCCCTTCCCCTCCTGTCGCACCCTTCACGTGTCGCCCACTCGCTGCACCAGGACTCGCGACAGCCCCCACAAGGCCGCCGCTCCACACAGAGCGTACACAGCGACCCCGCGCAGCAGGGCATCGACAGAAACTCCATGATCGATCAGGTAGCCGCTCAGACCCGGTCCCAGCGCTGTCGCCAGCACAATGGCGGACATCAACAAGGCGCGTATGGAACCCAGATGCTGCGTACCGTAGATCTCGGCAAACAGGGTTCCGAACAAGGTGGTGGACATTCCCTGCGAGATTCCCAGCAACACCATGAACACCAGTAGCCCCCACGCCTGATCGGTACCACTCAGCACCAGACAGGCGAGCGCAAAAGGCAGCAGAAAGACCGGCAAGAGGCGGCTGGCGCCGCGGCGATCGACAAACTGCCCCGACAACAGCAGAGCGGCCACATTACCAACGGACATGGCAGTCATGCCACCGGCAATCAGGGATGCAGACCAGCCTTTCAAATCACTGATATGCGCCTGATGAAAGATCACCGACGTACCGGCAAAGGCCGGTATCAGTACGAACATGAGCGTCAACCAGAAATAC
This sequence comes from Granulosicoccus sp. 3-233, assembly GCF_052681095.1. Classification (NCBI taxonomy): domain Bacteria; kingdom Pseudomonadati; phylum Pseudomonadota; class Gammaproteobacteria; order Chromatiales; family Granulosicoccaceae; genus Granulosicoccus; species Granulosicoccus sp. 3-233. The sequence continues at coordinate 530,937 of NZ_JBQYLE010000001.1, read as the reverse complement.
GGATCTCCGGCCACTTCGCGATATGTCCACTGGCCTGGTTGTTCAGCCTCATCGCTGCTGACCGTGACCACGCCGCGTGGCTTGCGCTCCACTCTCATCAGCAGATGAATGACGGGCAGTGCGACCAGCAGAAGTGACAATGCCCCGAGCAACCAGACGCTGCGCCAGTCCGCCCTGGCAAGCAAGGACACGACCAGTAGTGGAAGCAGTGCAACTCCCATCTGGTGACCCAGAGAGGCTACCGCCACTGCTCGGCCCCGCTCCGCCACATACCAGCGCGCCATGCAGACCATGGCAATATGCGGCAACAGTCCCTGCCCCAACAGTCGCAAAGCGTACAGTACCAGCAACAGCATCGCCGTTGAACTCACCAGGGACATGCCCAGACAGGCCATTGACAATGCAAGACAGGCACCTAATGCCACAAACCTTGCCGGGTATCGATCGACCAGACGACCGATGAACAGGAAACTGGCAGCACTGGCCAGGGTACTGAGCATGAAGATAGCGCCGAACTGCCCATTGCTCATCGACAGGCTTGCCCGCAACGAGCTACCGAACAGGGAGATGAAGAAAGCCTGACCAAAACTGGAGAATACCGTTAGCATCATGCCGCCCACCAACCATCGTGCATTGACTTGCAGAAATGACAGCGTACTCGACAGATCGTGGCGATTCATCGCAACATGATGCTCCAGTAGTACAGGCACTTCACGGCGAAACACCATGACAGACAAGCGATACAAGCCGCTGGGCGGCCTGCAGCAATTTCAGGCGGTCTACAAGACCCGCAACCTGACCACGGCTGCCCAGGCTCTGGGAATCTCGCAGCCCGCCCTCACACAGGCAATCACCAAGCTGGAAAAACTCCTGGGGGTGGAGCTCTTCGACCGCTCGACACGCCCGTTGGGTGTGACGCGCTACGGGGAGTTGCTGGTCGAACATGCCAATACGATCGAGCGTTCCAATACAGAGTTGCACAAGTCGCTGGAAGCGCTGAAAAGCGGCAGCGGTGGTCTGCTGCGTGTCGGCTGCGGGCCTGACTGGATACACGACATACTGCCTCGCGCCATCTGTGCCCAACAGCAGCGCAACCCCGACCTGAGGTTCGAGCTGACGGTCGCTCTCAACAATGAACTCCACAGGATGCTGGATCGCGACGCAATCGATTGTTATTTCTCGTCCATCAGTGACGACTTCATGGGTACGGGCTACTCCACGCAGATTCTGGTACAGGAGCGCATGACGGTCATTGCCCGTCATGATCATCCGATACACCGGGAACAGCCCCGGAAACTGAAAGACATTGCAGACCAGCGCTGGGCGATGACCGGTGAGGAAACCTTCGGACGAGACCTGATGAAACGCCTGTTCGGCGACGAGAAGGTGGATCTGCCCATACCGATGATCGAAACCAACTCTGTCTCCGCCATGATCAATATCGTTCGCTACAGCAACACGCTGGGATTCCTTTCTCAGACTCATCTCAACGCCTACCCGGACATCCGCGCCGTGTCCATGGAGAAAGCACTGCCCGAAAGGCTCGGTGGTGTGACCTTGCGTACAGATCAGGAGCCGATGGCAGCTGTCGTGGAACTGCTCGATGAAGTCAGGGGAGTCATCGACAGTATTCGAGTTGACTAACGCGACCACTGCATAATAACATCAACCTGCTCTTGAGACTCCCAATATAAGTAAATACTTATAACACCACTGCGAGGAACACCATGCTTCGATTTCGACATCTGCTGAGCGTGACTGCGGCAGCACTGCTCATCGTGACAGCCGGATCGGCTCAAGCCGAATGGCCCGAAAAACCCGTCAAGCTGATCGTACCTTTCAAGGCTGGCGGTTCATCCGACCAGATGGGCCGCGTCGTGCAGGCTGGTATCAATGAATCCGGCGCTCTGTCGCAACCCGTGACCATCATCAATGTCGGCGGGCACTATTCAATAGGTTCTCGCCGTGTCATGGAGGCCAAACCGGACGGCTACAACTTCCTGCTGATTCATCTGGCACTGATGGGCGGACAAGGCAGTGGCGCTCTGGATTTCGGCTGGAAGGACTTCGCGCCCGTTGCCTCGCTTGGCGAGTTCTGCCTGATGCCCATGGTGCGCAAGGATTCCGGCATCGACAGTCTGGAGCAACTGCTCACGCAGGCAAAAGACAAGCCTGACTCTCTGATATTCGGAGCCAACCTCGGCGCCATCAATCACATGGGTGGTCTGATGTTGCAGGAGACCACGCCCGGGGCCAAATTTCGATTCGTGCAGATCGGTGGCGGTACGGCAAACTACACGGCCCTGACCGGTGCGCAGACCGACGTCACCGTACTTTCAGGAGCTGAAGTCAGCAAGTTCACTCGCCTGCCAGATGGATCGGAAAACCCCGATTCCCAGATCAAGCCACTGGCCTATACCGGCAGTGAACGCTTCGGAGGCCTGCCGGACGTGGCTACCACGCAGGAATTGGGCTACGACGTGAATTTCTGCATCAAATCCTGGTTCTTCGCGCCGAAGGATACGCCTCAGGAAGCCATCGACGGCTTTGCGGCTGCCATTGAAAAGGCCACGCAAACCGACACCTATCAGGATTATCTGGTCAAGAATGGCTTCGCCGACGGCATTGTCACCGGTGACGAGATGCTGGAAGAACTGACAGCCACCTGGGAACGCATCGAACCGATCGCCAGACTGGCGGCCCAGAAATAGGGATAGCGCAATCATGGAACAGCGGACCATCGCCGAGATCGGCGTCTGCACGCTGATCATTCTTGTCTGTGTCGTGATCCTGTGGCAAGCGGCGGGACTGCCTCCGGGCAGTTTCGAACCGCTTGGCTCGGCACCGGTGCCACAGGCAACTGCCGGCATCGTGATCCTGTGCTGTCTGATCGTCATTGTCAAAGCCGTCGCACAGATACGTCGCCACCCTCCCCTGAGGCGGCATGTTCGTGATGAACTGAGCGGCAGATCCCCCTGGAACGCGATCGTGATGTTCGGCGGCACCCTCGCCTATGTCGGCCTGTTGCAAATAGGCTTGCTCTCCTTCGGCCTGCTGACCTTTGTCTTTCTGTTGTTGCTCATCATGACGCTCAACAGATTCAGCAAGCGCAGCCTGCTGCCTGCCTCGATTACGGCAGCCCTGTTCGGTTTCGGTCTCGAATACCTGTTTACCCGGGTATTCGTTGTCGACCTGCCGGTCTAGTCCTGCGTCCGAATGGACGCAGCCATCTTCGTCAATCACGAAACCACATGGACCTGAACGCGCTCTTCGTTGCCATTCAGCAGATTCTCTCCACGCACGCCCTGCTGATGTTGCTGTTGGGTACCGGCCTTGGCATTGTCGTCGGTGCCATTCCCGGGCTGACAGGTGCAATGCTAATAGCCCTGACCCTGCCGCTGACCTTCTACATGACACCGTTCAATGCCGTGGTGTTGCTGGTTTCGATGTACGTCGGTTCCATCAGCGGTGGTCTCATCACCGCCACGCTGATGCGCATGCCCGGAACGCCGGCCGCTGTCATGACAACATTCGATGGCTATCCGATGGCTCGTTCCGGACGACCGGGCCGAGCCCTGGGCCTGGGAATCACTGCCTCGTTTGTCGGTGGCCTCATTGCCTGGGTGGTGCTGCTGACCATCACCCAGCCACTGTCCGTTCTGGCTACGCGCTTCGGCCCCTTCGAATACTTCTCGCTGATCATGATGGCCATGGTGCTGATTGCATCGGTGAGCGAAGGCAGTCTGGTCAAGGGGCTCATTTCCGGCCTGCTGGGCATGCTGATTTCCATGCCGGGTGTCGACCCTGCCAGCGGCATGCCCAGGCTCACTTTCGACTGGTATGTACTCAACGGCGGTCTGCAGTTGTTGCCGGTACTCATCGGTACCTTTGCCGTCAGCCAGATCATTGCCGATGCCCTGGACATCGGCAAGGTATCGCAGAATTCGAAGGTCAACTCCCGCGGAGTGCTGATGAACCTGGCCGATATGCGCCGGCATGCGGTCAACATGATCCGTTCGTCCTTCATCGGCACCTGGATCGGCATATTGCCGGGTATCGGTGCCTCCATCGGCTCGGTCGTGGCCTATACCGCTGCCAAGAACATATCGAAAACCCCGGAAGAGTTCGGCAAGGGCTCCGAAGAAGGCATCATCGCCTCCGAAGCGGCCAACAACGCCACCGTCGGAGGAGCGCTGATTCCATTGATTGCCATGGGCATCCCCGGCAGCGTCATCGACGCCATTCTGATCGGAGCTCTGACAATTCATTCCATTCAGCCCGGACCAACCCTGTTCCTGACCAATGCCGATATCGTCTGGGGCATCATCGCAACCTGTCTGCTGGCCAACATCGTCATGTGGCTGATGATGACATCCTCGGTACGCTACATTGCCAGGCTGATCTATCTGCCACGCAGTTATGTCTTGCCCGTGGTGATCGTCTTCTGTGTCGTCGGCTCCTATGCGTTGAACAACACCATGTTCGACATCTGGGTCATGCTCGGTTTCGGGGTCATCGGTTTTCTGCTGGAAAGAGCGAAGATTCCACTGGGGCCCTTCGTCATCGGCTTTGTCCTTGCCCCCCTGGGTGAGGAAAAGCTGCGCAGCGGACTGATGATGACCGCTGGTGACATCACACCGATGTTCACGCGCCCTTTCTCACTGGCTTTCACGCTGGCTGCAGTCGTACTGCTGGTCTGGCCGCTGTACAACGACTGGCGCCGACGTCGTGCCACAGCGTAAACCCAATCTGCTGTTCCTCTTCTCGGATCAGCATGCGCAACGAGTATCCGGTTGCTACGGTGATGCCGTTGTCAGGACCCCGTCACTGGATCGCCTGGCCAGCCAGGGAGTCACCTTCGACAACTGCTACTGCCCGTCGCCGGTCTGTGTGCCGAGTCGGATGGCCGCACTGACAGCCTGCCACCCGCATCGGCAGGAATGCTGGACCAACGACGACTATCTGGCCTCGGACAGACCCACCTGGCTGCATGCCCTGGGTGCGGCCGGTTATCGCAGTCAGCTGATCGGGCGCATGCATTCCATGGGGCCGGATCAGTTACACGGCTACTCGCAGCGGTTGATCGGTGATCACAGTCCCAACTGGAGCGGCGTCAAACGTCATTCCATGGGTGTACTGGAGAACGCCAATGACCCGACGCCCGAGAGCTTGCGTGCCTGTGGCGCGGGCCGGTCAGCCTATGAACTCAAGGACGAACAGGTCACTGTCGCCACCATCGATGCCCTGCAGGAGATTGCCGCAACACCGGAAGAATCCCGTGAAGCCTTCAGTCTCACGGTGGGCCTGATGCTACCCCACGCCCCCTATGTGGCCAGTCGCGACTGGGTAGAGTACTACCTCGACACACTGCCCGATGTGGCAATGGACGCCCCACCGGACGCTGCCGAGCATCCCTGGATTCACTGGTGGCGGCACAACCGTGGTATCGATCAGACCAGCCTGCAGCAGATACGACTGGCGCGCGCCGCCTACTGGGGACTGGTCTCCACCATGGACGAGATGATCGGCCGCATACTGCAGACGCTGAGCGACACCGGTCTGGACAGGAACACGCTGATCGTCTATGCCTCCGACCACGGTGATCATCTCGGTGAACGCGGTCTATGGTGGAAGCACACCTTCTTCGACGAATCCGTCAAGGTGCCCTTGATCATGTCCATGCCTGGCACACTGCCGGCAGGAGAAAGGCAATCGGCCGTCGTGAACCTGACCGATCTGTCGCAGACCATGGTTGACGCACTGGGCGCAGCCCCGCTGCCGCAGGCCGATGGCAACAGCTTCTGGCCACTGCTGACAGGCGCATCGGAGCAATGGGACAACCGCACCTTCAGCGAATACTGCACCGACGCCGTGCCCGCATGGACAGGAGGCATGGCTGTGCAACAGCGCATGATGCGCGATGGTGATTTCAAATTGCACTACTACCATGGTTACCCACCGCTTCTGTTCGACCTTGCTGCAGACCCGGATGAACGTGTCAATCTGGCTGACAGGCCGGAACAGCAACAGCGTCTGACGGCCATGCAGAAGACGCTGCTCGCTGACTGGAAACCCGACGACATCGCCCGGACGATGCGTCAACGTCGGCAACGCAAGGACATCCTGGGTCGCTGGGCGGCCGTGACCGAACCGGGCAACACGCATCTCTGGCCAGTGAAGCCGGAGATGAACCTGCTGCAAGAGAATCAACCCGCATCACGTCGTGAACCATGACAGGCAATCGAGTCAGAGAATTACAAGTACTGCACCTTCGTCATCAACTGAGCGAACCGATCCAGACCACCATGGGCCCTGTTCGAGCTCGCCCTGCCTTGCTGATCCGACTCGAGGATGATCAGGGAGCACATGGCTGGGGGGAGGTCTGGTGCAATTTTCCTCCCGGTGGAGATTTCTACCGGGCAGAGCTGGCCGCCAATGTCCTGCCTGCGGCGCTGGCAGACATGCATTTGGACGATGCTGAACCGAGTCGCCATATCGAACGCAAACTGCATCGCCTCACATTGCAGGCCGGTGAACCCGGTCCGATCAGGCAGCTGGCCGCGGCTGTCGACATTGCCGTGCACGACCTGCGAGCCAGACGCAAGGGCATACCGCTGGCGGTTGAACTGGGTGGTGAGCTGCGCCCGGTTCCCGCCTATGCCAGCGGCATCAGTGCGGCATTGCATGAAAGCCAGGTTCTGCGAATGCGTGCCCTCGGTTTTCGCCACTTCAAACAACGCATCGGGTACGGCAAGGATGACGGCCTGCCTCAATTGCAAGCCTGTGCAGCCGGCCTGGAGGCCGACGAGCGGCTTATGGCCGATGCCAATCAGGCCTGGGATCTGACAGCCGCACTGCAGCACAGCCAGCTACTGGACTCTCTGTCGCTCGCCTGGCTGGAAGAGCCTCTTCCGGCAGATGCCGGTGCCGCAGACTGGCATACCCTTGCTCGGCAGATGAGCACACCACTGGCAGGCGGCGAGAACTTGCGCGATGATGACTCCTTCATCAGTGCCATCAAGGCCGGTGACCTGCACATCCTGCAGCCGGATATCTGCAAATGGGGAGGACTCTCCGGGGGGCACCGTATTGCCACTCTGGCTCTGGCAAACGGTCGCCGATACTGCCCTCACTACCTCGGTGGCGGCATCGGCCTGCTGGCATCGGCCCATCTGCTCAGCGCGGTCGGTGGCGATGGTCTGCTGGAAGTCGACAGCTCCGATAACCCGCTGCAGCTTACCCTGGCTGGTGGACGCATCGCACTCGACAATGAACGCTTCCACATTCCATCCGGTCCGGGCCTCGGTATCGAACCGGATATAACCGGCCTGAGTGCATTGCTGGTCAGCGACGTCAAGCGCTCTGTCCAGCCGTCATGAGTGATTCCGGCGATATCGCCACGGCAGTACGTCTGCACCCGGATGACAACGTGCTGTGTCTGCTGCGTGACCACCGCGCAGGAGAAATCCCGCAATTGCCGGCAAGTGACTGTGCAGCTCCATTGCCATCACTGTTGCAAGCGACTCCGCTGGGTCACAAGATTGCATTGACGGAGATCGTCGAGGGCGAGCCGGTACTGAAATACGGTGTGCCCATCGCTCTGGCCCGACAGAGGATCCAACCCGGAGAACATGCGCATCTGCACAATCTGGCAGACCTGCAGGACACAGCTACCCGCCTGTCGCCGGCTCATGCCAAACAAGATCCGCAAGCAACGGAACCCTGCAGTCCTGCCCCGATCGCGGCTTCGCCCGACAATACCGATGGCCCTTACCGTTTGCCCAGCGAGTTCGCCGGATTTCAGCGAAGCAGTGGACGCCCCGGCATCCGCAATCATCTGCTGATTCTGTCGGTCTGCGGCCTGAACGCAGCCGGTGCCAGAAAGGTGAGAGCCGCCCTGCCCGGCAGCCTGTTGGTCAGTACCGCTTTCGGGCGTGGTCAACTGGGCGCCGACAGGGAATTTCATGATCGCATGCTGAGGCAGCTGGCCTGCCATCCGAATGTCGGTGGCGTCATACTGCTGGCGGCAGATCGTCACATGCGTCAGCGCTATCAGTCCGTCATCACCGAACAGGGCAGGCTCTGTGCAGGGTTTTCCCTGCAGGAATGCGGAGAGGATACCGTTCATCTGACGGAACTGGCGAGCGTCATAGGCAATGAAATGCAACAGCAGCTCGCCAGTGTCAGACGCCAGCCCTGCAAGACAGACACTCTGGCCGTCGCGATGGAATGCGGGCACTCCGACGCTTCATCAGGCATGGTCAGCAATCCCCTCTGCGGGCGGCTGGCCGACGAACTCGTCCACGCCGGTGGCACGGTGGTCATCAGCGAAACCGTGGAATGGAGCGGCGCCGAACAGGACCTCTATCAACGTTGTCAGACCCGCAGGATTGCCGAACGTCTGCAAAAGCTGGTGATCGACAGACACGAGATTGCCAGAGCAGCGGGCAGGGATCTCACCCTGGGCAATCCCGGACCTCAGAATCACGACGGCGGCATCACGACGCTGGTCGAGAAATCCCGAGGTGCCATTGCCAAGGCTGGCACCACCGGAATCATCGCAGCGCTGGCACAGGGAGAATTGCTGCCGGCATCTGCTGGCCTGTGCCTGATGGACACGCCGGCACTCTCTCCCGAATCGATCAGCTCGATGGTGGCCTCCGGTGCGCAACTGGTGTTGTTCACGACAGGACCTGGCAACCCTTACGGCAGTGCGATCGCTCCGACCATCAAACTGTCTGCCAATCCGCAGACCACAAGACGAGTCGGGCATCAGATCGACTTCGACGCCAGCGCCGCCTTCGATGGCCGGCCGAGTGCAGGCAATCTGCTGCCACCACTGGGCGCACTGCTCCTGCGCGTCTGCGAGGGAGAGAGTGTTGCCGCTGAAAGACTCGATGAGGGCGACGAGGTCATCAGCAGACTGTCCGCATCGGTATGAGACAAGTCTGCAGCAGCAGGCTTGCCCGGTGTCCTGAATCAAGAAGCTAGGAGAAAGAACATGACTTTCGGCATAACGGTACTCCCCGAATGGGCGCAGTCTGAAGGGATCGAGAACCTGCTGGACCGTTTGCAACGGGCCCATGTCACCGACATTGCCACCAGTCCCTATGTCATGCAACCCGACAGCAATGGCACCCGCGAACCGCCAGTAGATGGCGGCGCCGGCAAGGTTCGATTGCTGGAACGGGAACTGTGGGGACACCGGGAACTGTCCGTTCGCACGGCACCCAGTTTCCACCCCGACCACACGCTCTACGAGACCACCCGCTACAAGCCACCGAAGCCGGACGACCTGACCGAACGCGAAGGCCATGTGGTACAGGAGTTCATTGACAAGGCATCCGCGCGTGGCATGAAAGTCTGGTTTCAGGTGCAATCGGCCATACCCCCGGGCTACCGGGTTCAGTTCGGCGGCCCGGCAAGTGGCGATGCCTGTCTGGGCCCCGACAGTCAGCCGGGCCCCGATCGTGTCGACAGCAATGCCTCGCTGGCAGCACCCGACGTCATCGCCTATGGAGAGGCCATGATGCAGGATCTGGCGCGGGCCTATCCCGGTCTCGCCGGAATACGACTGGACTGGCCCGAGTACCCGCCTTATCACTTTCATGCCTTGTTCTTCGACTTTTCCCCGCATGCACTGCAGGTCGCGACGCAACTCGATCTGGACATCGAACGCATGCGACATGACGCAAGAGCCTTGCAAACCAGACTGACCCGGGATCTCGATGCCGAACTGCTGAGCAGAGTGTGCCATCTGGACAGAAACAGCCTGGATGTCATGCTGCAACGCTACCCCGGCATGCTGGACATGCTGCGACTGCGCAGACACCTGTCCCTGGCACTCATCCAGCGCTACCGCCAGGCACTGCCTGCCTCTCTCGATCTGGTTCCACAGGCCTTTCCCCCTCCGTTCAATCTGTTGTCAGGATTCGACTTCGGTGCTGCCAGCGAAGTGGTGCAAGGCATCGGCATCAAGCTCTACACCATGCACTGGCCGATGATTGCCGCCGACTATGCCAGAGCCATGTCTGCCGGCAAGGCATCCGCCTCCAAGGTTGCCGAAGCTCTGCTGAAAGCGCTGGACATCAGCGACCAGGTACCTCCGGCGCAGCGAGGCTTCGCCTATCCCGAACCCGACGAGAATCACACCGCCTCCGCCGACAACATTCGGCGCAAGATCACTGCTGCGAAACAACAGTCCGGAAATTGCCCGGTCTACGCCTTCAGCCATGCCTACGGCCCTTGTGACGACATGCTGCGCCGGGCACAGGCTGCCTGGCAAGCCAGTGAAGGCAATATGTGGGTCAATCGCTACGGCTATCTTTCCAACGAGAAGCTCGAAGCACTGGGCCTCATGGTGAGCCGGTAGCCATGACCCTTGCCTTGAGCGCCACATGCAGGGCGCGGATCAGATCAGTGCCGGTCTGCGGTAATACATCGTTGCTTCGACTCAGAATGGCAAGCTCGCGCTTCACCGGACTTGCCAGTTTCAGCATCGTGATCCGGTCACCATGACCAACGTTGATCAGTTGCTGAGTGGCAATGCCCAGCAGATCGGTGCGGGCAATGACATCCAGAATCATGGTATTGGAGTCGGCGATCACCACCGGCTTGGGTGGTTGCATGCCACGCGCCATGTAGAGACTGGTGAGGTATCGCCTGAAATAGGTTTCTGCCGAACCACTGATCCAGTCGAATTCCGACAAGGCCTTGAGGCTGACATTGCGGCGCCCGGCCAATGGATGTTCTCGCCGTACCGCCACGCCCTGAGAATCATGTACCACCGAATTCACGGTGATTCCCGTCAGATCATCCAGTTCCGAGGGCGTGGCCACCAGGATATCCAGATCGCCTTCTCGCATGCGCTCGATCATCTGCCAGGACTTCTGGCCTGACGATACGATCAATTGTGGCCGACGCTCATCGTCAACCATGCGAGCCACGATTTCCGGCATGACGGTACGCAGCACCCAGCGAGGTGCTATACCGACCCGCAAGGTTACCTCGCGACCTTCGCTCTGCGCTCTGACCGCGCTGACAGCGGCTTCCCGCTGATTGATGATCAGGCGAGCATGTGTCAGAAAGGCCTGCCCTTCGCGAGTCAATACAACTCCGCGCGCGCTGCGATCGAAAAGTCTGGCCTGCAGTTGATCTTCCAGATGTCGGATGCTCTTGGTCAATCCTGCCTGTGAAATACCGGTGCTGGAAGCCGCCTTGTTGATGCTGCCCGATTCGGCCACTGCAATGAAACGATCAAGCCTGCTCAGATCAAGAATCATGATACGTCGAGTTCAGTCCGTCAGTTATAACCATAAGCTATACCCCTATGAAGATTCAAGGTATTCCCACAGGAACTCTCTCATGGCAGTATTTCATTGACCACTGGGAAGACACCGGAGAAGAAAACACAAGCATGAATACCTTCAAACAGTTGATACTGGCAGCCAGCCTGTGTATCGCACCGCTGGCAACCACACTGGCAGACTATCCCGATCAACCGCTGCGTATCGTCGTGCCGACCAATGCCGGGGGCAGCGTCGACAATCTGGCCCGCATCTTTCAGCGCAAGATCGAACAGATGGGAGACTTCCCGTCCGTTGTGGTCATCAACCAGCCAGGGGCCGGTGGCACCATCGGTACTCGGGCCATCAAGGACGCACCAGCGGATGGCTATACCATCGGTATCTGGAGTCCTGGCATCATCACCTCCAAAGCCATGGGTGTGGTCGATTACGATCACACGGCCTTTACTCTGCTCGGCGGCACCGGGCGTACCGAGATCGGCATGGGCATTCTGGACGAATCGCCCATCAAGGATGCCGACGCCTTTCTGGAAAAGGCCCGTGCAGAGCCCGGCAGTATTGTCGTTGCCACCAATATCGGACTGCCGGTGCACTTCATTCCCATGATGTTCGCCGACGAGGCCGAGGTGGAATTCAAGTTCGTGCAGATCGGTGGCGGTGCCAAGCGACTGGCCAGCATTCTTGGCGGCCACACGGACACGGCTCTGTTTTCGGTATCGGAGTTCAAACAGTACGAGGAAAGCGGTCTTCGGCCTCTGTTTCTGTATGCCACCGAGCGGGATGATGCGCTTCCGGATACGCCCACGGCACTCGAATTGGGTGTGGACATGAGCATCAGCGTGTTTCGTGTCTGGCTGGCACCTGCCGGTATCGGCGAAGCGGAGTCGGCCAGACTGCAATCGATTCTGCAGGACGTGCTGAAAGATGAGGATGTACGACAGGAACTGGCAGGGTTGAGCATCGATGCAGACTGGATCCCCGCAGACACCGCCAGAGACATGCTCGACGACATGAACGCCCGCACCGAGCCATTGATCGACGCGGCGCGTTCCGCAAAGTAGACAGGAAGACGCCGCCATCCGATTTTCAACCTCAAGCTGCTTTGTCGCGCTGCTGGGCGCACTGATCGGGACAATCCTGCTGATCGGCTCTCGGGATATCGCGCCACCGATGTTCGATCCCGTGGGTTCGGCCGCATTGCCCATAGCCTGTGCCATAACCCTGTTTCTGCTGGGAGCAGGTGTGCTGGTCCAGACAGCGTTGCGCAGTAAGGAAGTACGGAAGAAAAACGCCGATGAGGGAAGCGGGAGTACAAGACTCGCAACCGTGGCTCTGTTGGCGCTGATGATCGCCTACCTGCTGGCCATGCATCAGGGCATTCGCTTCTCCATGGCGACCGCGGCGTTCGTCGCCTTGGCCATCCCACTGATCAGCCAACGCCTGCGCGTGCTGCCACTGGCCATTCCGATCGCGCTTGTTCTCGGCTTCGGCTCGGAGTGGCTTTTCACCAGCGTTTTCTTTGTCGATCTGCCGGGTACCCGATGATAGAAGGACTCCTGACCGCTCTCGGTCCCATGCACTTGCTGTGGTTGTTTCTGGGTGTCGGCAGCGGCATTCTGGTCGGCGCCATTCCGGGTCTGGGAGGTGGCATGCTGATGGCACTGGCCTTGCCACTGACCTTCTCCATGGCTCCGGTGGATGCCATACTGCTGTTGATCGGAATCCATGTCGGCTCGGTCAGTGGCGGTCTGATCAGCGCCACCCTGTTGCAGATGCCCGGCACGCCTTCTTCGGTCATGACGACGTTCGATGGCTACCCGATGGCAAGAAACGGTCAACCCGAACGGGCCCTTGGCCTGGGGATCGGCAGTTCGCTGATTGGCGGCCTGCTGGCCGGCATTGCTCTCGCAGCGCTCGCACCGCCCTTGTCTTACTGGGCATTGAAGATCGGTCCCTGGGAGTTGAGCGCCCTGATTCTCTGCGCGCTGGTTCTGGTGGCCATCATTGCCCAGGGCTCCATGCTCAAGGGCCTGTTCTCGGCAACGCTGGGCATCATTGCAGCCCTGCCGGGGCTTGCGGAGTCCGATGGACAGTTGCGGTATACCTTCGGCAATGACGACATGACGGCAGGGTTTCGCCTGTTGCCGGTATTGCTGGGAGTCTTCGTCATCAGTCAACTGCTCAAGGAAAGCGACAAGGCACTGGGCACTGCCAGCGTCATTCGGCTAGGGCGCAAGTTCAGCTTCCCGACCTTGCAACACTGGGGCAGTCACTGGGTCAATCTGTTGCGTTCCTCCGTCATCGGCACCTTTGTCGGCATTCTGCCCGGAGTCGGCGCCAGTATTTCCTCGATGGTCGCCTATGGCATGGCCAGAACCTTTTCCAGAACACCCGAGAAATTCGGTACCGGCCACGATGAAGGGGTCATGGCCTCAGAGGCGGCCAACAATGCCAATGTCGGAGGCGCCATGATTCCACTGATCACCCTGGGCATACCGGGAGCGCCGGTGGATGCCATTCTGCTCGGTGCCATGGTAATGCATCAGATTCAACCCGGCCCGCTGTTGTTTACCGCCAATGCCGGACTGGTCTGGGCCATGATAGCCGGCTATTTCATTGCCAATCTGCTGATGTTCGCCATCATGCTGGCCGGCTATCGCTCGCTGGCCCGCATCATCACCATCCCGGCCCATTACCTCGTGCCGGTGGTGTTCGTGTTCTGCCTCATTGGCGCCTACTCCATCGGCAACCGCCTGTTCGACGTCTGGGTCATGATCGGCTTCGGCGTACTGGGCTATGCACTGGACAAGGCACGTGTGCCATTGGGCCCCTTCATCATCGGTTTCGTACTGGCCACACCTTTCGAATCCGAGTTGCGCACCGCCCTGCAGCTGTCGGATGGCTCTTTGCAGGCCATCGTCGACCATCCGCTGGCGCTGGCTTTCGTCGTGCTCGCAGGCATCATGCTGATTCTGCCGCTGCTACGCTCCGGCAAGCCTGCAAGGCAAGCTGCCATCTCGACGGTCAACAAACCGGAATAGACCGATGCCGCACAACACGCTCATCATCATGTCCGATGAACACAGTCGCAAGGTCATGGGCTGCTATGGCAATTCCCTGGCTCACACACCACACCTGGATGCTCTGGCAGAGCGCGGCACCGTCTTCGAGAATGCCTACTGCAACAGCCCCATCTGCGTCCCTTCACGCGCGAGCCTGCATACCGGGCTCTATCCGCACCAGATTCGCTACTGGGACAATGCCATGCCCTACGATGGACGTGTCAGTAGCTGGGGGCATGCCTTGCAACGCCAGGGCAAGGCCGTCACCTCCATCGGAAAATTGCATTTTCGTGACAGTGACGCTGACACCGGTTTTGACGAACAGATCCTGCCCTTGCACGTCAAGGATGGTATCGGTGATCCGTCTACCCTGTTGCGAAGGAACCCACCGGAACGCCCCGGCACCCGACAGCTGGCAGCCATGACAGGCAAGGGAGAAACGCCCTATTGGCAGTACGATGAAGCGGTTGCCAGAGCCACCGAACAGTGGTTGAAAGAACCGCGTGAACAGGGCTGGACACTGTTCGTCTCTTTCGTCCTGCCCCATTTTCCGCTGAATGCGCCGCAGCAGTTTCGAGATCTGTTTGATGCCAATGACCTGCCGCTGCCCAAGATGCAATACCAGTACACGCCTGAAAATGAAGTCATGACAGCCATGCGGGCACTGCTGGATTTCAACGATCACTTTCAAGATGAACAGGTGGTACGCGAGGCCGTCGCCAATTACTACGCTCTGGCAGCCGCACTGGATAGCAATGTCGGGCGTGTTCTGCAGGCGCTTGATGCCTCAGGCTTGATGGATGACACGAATATCATCTATACCTCCGATCATGGCGACAATCTGGGTGCCCGAGGCTATTGGGGAAAATCGACACTGTGGGAAGAAAGCGTGGGGGTGCCGCTGGTCATGGCCGGCCCGGACATCCCGGCAGCACGACGCAATACAACTCCGGTGAGCCTGATCGATCTGTATCCGACAGTGACAGCGCTGGCGGGAATCGATGATGAAGTCATTGACGTGAAATCACCCCGACCCGGGCTCAACCTGGCAGAGCTGGCGGCAGACGAACAACCGCAACGGGCCGTTTTCGCCGAATACCATGCCGTGGGCGCCCGAGACGGCCTGTTCATGCTGAGGCAGGGCCGTTACAAACTGATCGACAGCCCGGGTTCACTGCCCCTGCTCTATGACCTGCAAGCCGACCCGGAGGAAACCTGCAACCTGGCTGCAGATGCCGAACACCGGACACTGCTTGTCCGAATGCAGAACCAGCTGCGGGCAATTGCGGAACCTGAATCGGTCAATGAACAGGCCTTCGCCGATCAACATGCCAGGGCACTGGCGCTCGGTGGTGAAGCCGTGATTCGTGGCATCACGCCGGTGGCCTTCACACACCCGGGGGATGTGTCCGTCAAATCAACACACTGATTATCAGTCTCGATGAGACATGAATGCACGACCGGGAATCGCCTTCGGTCGGACGACGCTCCGCTCGCGTCTTCATGCCCTATTGAATCTGCACGAGAACAGCGCAACCGAGGCTAGGCATAACCGAAATAGAGATACACCTTGGATATCAGATGGCCTGAGTCCGTGGCGACAAACTTCACGTGACTGATTCGTCGTATTTGTTCAGTCACCTCACGCCCCGTGACGCGACACAGACTTTCCCGGAACGCACCGCCGGCCAACGGCAGCTCGCCTGGCCAATGCATAAACGCATCCGCCTGTTCCCTGGTGCAGTAACCCGAGACGCTCATTCTCTCGAAAATCTCCGGCCAGGCACTTCTGGCGGGTAGAACCTCAATACCGACTTTCGAGCCGATGGCGGGACTGACGTCCAGATCCAGCATGAGCTTTTTCGCCGAGCACGCGTACGCCTCGATGATGCCTTGCAGGGCGCAAGCCTGCTCGACACAACCCAGCTTTGACAAACAGGCAGCGATATCGTCGGCACTCAACTCGGCCAGACAGATCCTCAAGGCCGATCCGGAACGGGGGAACATGAAACCCACGTGACGCAGATGACTTTGCACAGCCCCCTGATGCAGAATCGCTTCCAGTTCCGGCATGAAGTCTTCTGTCAAGGTGTAGTCAAGAGCATCCATCGAGTGCTGCAATGTCGTCAAACGCTGATCTGCAGAATAGCGACCGTGTCGATCCAGATCCACAAACATCGAAGGCTCTGTCAACGCCAGATGCCCCGGCAGCAGATCGAACTCGAGCCATGCATTCTCGACAGACTCGGACAAAGGATGCCGAGGGTCAGCCCATTTTCGGGCAAAGCGTCTTATCCTGCGCCAGATGTCACCTTCAAGAGAGGCTTCGGGGATATCCCACTCGGGATTTTCACCGGCCAGAGCCAGGCTGCCGCCATTGCTGCCTGTTGCACGGATCAACAGATCGGCGCGTCTTTCCAGGTCGTACGGATGAACTTCCAGCATGCCACCGGAAAGTGGTGGCAGGGTACTGGCTGTTCGCAGGATTCTTTCCCAACCGGCTGCCGAGACCAGACTGTCCAGGCGGTGGCGTGGCAACCGATCAACTAGTTGCGCCATCACCGGTGGTCGCCCGACCACCGCCGATTCGCCCGACGCTGCGATCATTACCGAGTGGTCTTGCTTTTACCGCTCGTGAGGGTCGACTTGTCCCACCCCTGCTCGGGATTCCTGCCTTTCCCCTTGAAGAAACCTTCAGGTATGACTCCCAGCAATTGCTTTCTGGTGAACGAATAACCGGACTGCTCAGCAACGTCAATCACCCCGGCCCAGTCTCCTTCAGGTACAGCCAGAAGAGCAGGCCCCACCTCGAACCTGAACTCTTCATCGTCTTGCAAACGTTTTACGAACTGAGCCGCCTTGTTGCTTCTAGCCATGATTTCCCACCAGGTTTGTTTCTCGGTTGCAATCAGAACCAACCAATGATCTCTTCGCCGATGTCCGAGAAGAAATTAACGAATTCTCCACCAAGGCTCGAAAAGAACCCTTCGATCTCCCTGGCGGCAAAGCCGGCACCTGTCAATGCGTCATTCAGTGCATCCGGCCCCAGATCATAGACATCCTTGACGAAGCCGCCGACTTCACCCACCGCGAAACCTGCATACTTGAGAGCTTCGGCCGCGGTTTTCGCACTGTTGGAAAAGGCGCTGTTGATGGCGTAGCCCACCTCATTGACCGTGTAATTCGCCACCTTGAGCGCAGCGGCGACCTCCTTGACATTGGCAGAGTAGACATTCTTCAATGCACCACCGACTTCATCCACCGCAAAACGAGCGTGCTTGAGTGCTCCGGCGGCCACCTTTGCACTATTGGTGTAGGCGCCTTTCAAGGCTCGCCCGACGTCATTGACCACGTATCCAGCGCTTTTCAACGCAGTGGCTGCAACATTCACACTATTCGTGAAAGCACTTCTCAAGGCCCGGCCTACATCCGCGACGGCATACCGAGCATGCTTGAGAGCCGCAGCGGCCACCCTTGCACTGCTGGTGTAAGCACTCTTCAACACTGCGCCTACTTGCCTGGCGGTGTATCCGGCCAGTTTCAAGGCTTCAGCGGCCTTCCCTGCAGTAGCATTGTAGATGCTCTTCAAGGCCTCACCCACCTGATTGGCGGCATAACCTGCATAGACAAGTGCTTGCGCAGCGGACTTGAGCGCTTCACCAAAAGCGCTCCTGATTGCGGCAGCCACCTGATTGGCAGCATACCCGACCTTCTTCAGCACCCTGGCAGTCTGCCTGACGCCCAGATTGAACGCCTGTTCCAGTGCTTCGGCAACCTGTTCAATCGCATAGTTGGCTTTCCTGAGCGCCTTGCCGACCTCTTCGGAAGTTGCCTTGTAAACGGTTTTCAGCCCCTTAGCGACTTCATCAGCACCCCGACTCAACGTCCTGTATGCCCTGACCGCTTCATCTCTGGTGGCGTTGTAGACATCCTTGGCAACCGTCGCGATCTCGCCCACAATCATTACTGCCCCCCGCTTCACGGCATCCGCCCATTCCTGCAGAGTCTTGAAAATCGGCCCGAACAGGTCTTCGGCTTCGTCACGAATCTGCTTGACCACCGCATTGAAAACAGCCTGAAAATCCCTGGGAGCAACGCTGAGCTTCAGTTCAGGGAAGGTGACGGTCTTGCCGTAGAAGCGAAAATCACCGTTGAGCGACAGGAAAAATCCATCGATGGCGCCGACTCGAACAATCGCCGCTGCATTGAAGCCCAGATCGATCAGTGGGATATCACCGAATCGCGTTGGAATGGTGACGTTCAGATTGAAATTGATGGAACCCGTTGCGGCAAAATTGTAATTGCCCCAGGTGCAGCTCAAACGTGTGGTCAGCACGCTTCCCAGGCTTTGATTCAGATGGAAGGTCAAGGCATCTTCGTTCGCCTCGACCCTGACCTCCCGCGACAGTCCCAGCAATTCGACCCGGGCAGAGAAATACAGCTCTGGGGCGAAATCGGGCTTCGGTGCTATTCGCATGCGTAATACCGGAGCAGGATCCCCCTGCGCGCCCGTGATCTTGAATATATTGTGTATATTCACGGGCTCCATGTCCCCGCGCACGGTCAGGCCATCAAATGTATCCACATTGATGAAGGCACTGGCGTTCCACCCCCAGACCGACAGCTTGCCCATGAGGGTGACACCTTCATCGCGAAAATGTACGCCACCGATGGACGTGGCGGACGGCACGATATTGACCTTGACATCAGTCATCTTGACATCGACAACCTTGCCCAGCGTTTTCTGAACGCTCTGGCCCAGCGCCTGATAGACCACGAAAGTGGCAGGATTCATGGCACTCATGACCTGCAACAGGGTCAGAACATTGCTGGAACCCGCCAGAACGAACTGGTCAGGGTCATTGGTATCCACCATCACGGACATGCTGCCCTCGACATCGCCGATCTTCATGTTGCCATGGACACCCACATTGTCGATCCATGGAGCCGCGTAGGTCCCTCCCAGCTGCAGGGACAATTGACTGATCGTGATGCCGGGAATGCCGAAGGGCTCTTTCCACTCTCCGGTATTCTGAACCTTGCCTGTCAAACCGCCGTCCGGGTGGCGGCCCGTGCCGTTCATGGTAAAGAAGCCTGAAATGGATTCGGCTTGCACCTTGATGCCACCGGTGAACACCAGATGTGTATTTTCACCCCCTTTCTGCAGGGTCAGTACAAGGTCATTCGACAGGGACACCGTCGGCTCGGGCGGCTTTCCGGATATCTCCAGCCCGACGTCAGACCGGGTGAAACGCAGTTTGAAGGCCGCTCCGTCAAGTAGCGTGATCTCACGTTTGACAGCGGCTTCAAGAATGATCTTGCGCGGCGAGACAGAAGTATCGATGGCGGCGTGTACAGCCAGCTCGCTGACAGACAGCAAACCACCCACATAGCGCAAGGCTTCGTCATCGGACTCGGCAATTTCCAGATTACCGAAAAAGTTGAAACCCTCGTTGATGCCCGAATCGAGGTCCGCGTCATAGAGGGTGCCAGCGTTGCAAACGATCAGCGTCGGCCCTTTCATCTTGAGTGCCTGAATCAAGGGGACGCCCGGCAGAAAGGTGCCAATACCCAGAGGCTGGCCGCTGACGAACTTGAACGAGCATTTCGGCTCTTTCTTGTAGTGAAAGAAATCCGCCTGAATCTTGTAGTCAAGGCTGCCGAACACCTCGACATCACCGGTCACTCTGAGAGAGTGATCTTCGGGTGTGGCCAGAGCCGTGCTGTCGTCGGCATCAACAACCAGCTCCGAGCCCGGCGCACCAATCATCCCGGGTTTGCCTCTGAGGAATTGAACCTTGGGGTTGCGGATCGATACCAGCACACTCAGTACCTCGGTCGCAATGCCGGCAATTTCGGCATACGGCCCCAACAACCTCTTGTTCAGAACCAGTTCGTCATCATGCACTGCAGCCAACAGTCTTCCCATGAGATCGTACTGGGGCATAAGGCCGCTGCTGATCAGCTCCTGAATCGGTTCAGCGACGAGATCCTGCGGAGGATCGGCTTCATGACCGTTGCCCAGCGTCGTGCCTACGACCGACAGCTTTTCACCTTCATCGCGAATGTCCTCGGGGTCTGGCGCAAAGAAGTTGCTCAATACGCCGCCGGGGAAGTCATTGCTGCTCGTCCACAGCGGCACCCCATGTATCGTGGCATCCGACAGACCATTGACGACGTTGCGCACCACACTGCCCTTACGCTCGGAAAAGGTCCAGAAAGCCAGCAGGTCTGTCTCACTGCCGACAATCTGCTCTGTCCAGGCTTGATTGTCCTGTTCATTACGTGCAACCGACCACAGGGACACTTCTGCAATCTCGCCCTGAAAGTAATCCGACAAGGCGTCACTGGCAAAGCCGATATTGATTCCGGTCTGTTCGTTGAAATCGGAGCTGCTCTTGACACCGCTGGCACGCAATACTCCATCGACATGGATTTGCTGCCCACTCACGCTTGCACCGATGACATGGCTGACCCGGTGCCATTGACCATCAGCGTAATTGATGCCACTGGTGGCAATGGTTTCGTTACTCCACAAGCGAGCGATCATGTTGCCGCCTTCCAGATACAGGTTCCTGTCGTGTCCTCCGGCGCCACGCACACCGACGTCGACGCTGAACAGGCCGCAATTCGGATTCGAGGTCTTGAACCAGATACTGACGGTGAAGTCGGTTTCCGGGATGTCGAGTTCACTGGACAGATAATTGTCCGTGCCATTGAAACTCAATGCCTGCCGACTGGTTCCTTCCGAGAGCGGAGTCACCAGAGTGCTCTGAATGTGGGCATTTGGGCCGCCAAGTTGTTCACTGACTTCCAGACAGCGGCGGGTCCCCTGTTCGAACAGCAGAGCATAAGACGCTCGGTCACGACGCCAGTCTGCGCCGATGGTCATGTCAAACGCCTTGAGCGCACCCACGGAGCGCAACAGATCGGCCGCGGCTCCACTTCCGGGCGCATTGGATACTGCATCATAGGATGCCACGGCCACAAAATCACCCTCGGCAGCCGTGGATTCAACCCATTCTGCCCACTGGTTCCAGACACTGCCGTTGCCGTATATATCGTGATGGGACTGTGCCTTGAAGCTCAGGTCATGAGTCAGAACCAGCGTATTCAAGCCTCGTTGAGAACTCATGTTCATGGAGTTGCCATTCACCTCCAGAAAGGTCTGATTACCCTCTGACGACTCGAAGGCCGACCCGCGAAGATGAAGGGTGTTCAATGCGACCACGATGTGTGCATTCGGTCCTTCATGGTGGTGGAGTTCTTCCCGGGATCCATTCCCGCCCATGACAAAGAGTAGCGCGTACGGGGTACGGACCCTGCGCCAATCGCCCGGCCCTTCCGTCCGAAAGGCTTTCAGCGCACCGATGTCGTTCAACAGTGTCGCCGCCGCACCGCCACGAGGAACACTACGCACAGCGTCGTATGAGGCGACGGCGACAATATCGTTCTCTTCAGCGTTGGCGCCAATCCAGCTGGCCCAGCCATTCCAGGCGTCGGCATTGCCGTAGACATCGTGACTGGCTTTTGCCTTGCGGGTGCCGTCCGGATTGAGGACAACCGTGTTGAGGCCCCTGTTCTTCGGCATTCCTCGCGCCTGGCCGTTCACGCGTAGATGGGTTTCGTTACCCTCGGAAGAGTCGAAGGCAGAACCTCTCAGATGCACACTTATCGGCTTTTGACTCACCAGCGAATCTTCCCTATGCAAAGGTCGACAGGCAGTTTATGACGATTACCTATCACTTTTTCGCCTGAGAAACTCGCAATTAGTCTAGTTTATGGCTTGACCTTGCCTGAAAAGTACCCGCGGGTCATGCTTGTATTTTGCAAGGCAAAATGCGTCTTGAGGCTCGGTCGCACCCAACCGAGCCATGTTGCCGGTGCCTTGTCACTTGCCTTTGAAAGCAATTGCTACACCGGTGCCGGCGTATGCGGAATATCCGTCCCTGACAGCACCGCATCACGGCCACCGTGACGCTCCACCAGTGCTTGTTGCTGCTCGAACACCTGTCGATTGACAGCCTCGATATCGCAGATTGCAGCCATGGCTTCGCGCAGGCTGGCCAACACAGCGGCATATTCCGGTTGGTCAGCCAGATCCCTGACTTCCCCCGGGTCATCCTCCAGATTGAACAGTTGCGGGGCATAGCCCGAATAAGCGACCAGCTTGAAGGCACCACAGCGCAGCATGAACATGCCGGTGCAGGCACCGGCGGCGTGGTACTCGCTGAATACCGCCCTTTCCGGTTCGTCGGGCGTGCTGGCAAGCTGTTGCAGTGAACAACCGGGAAGCGTGTCTGCCATATCCGTCGCGGGTCTTTCGA
This sequence comes from Granulosicoccus sp. 3-233, assembly GCF_052681095.1. Taxonomy (NCBI): domain Bacteria; kingdom Pseudomonadati; phylum Pseudomonadota; class Gammaproteobacteria; order Chromatiales; family Granulosicoccaceae; genus Granulosicoccus; species Granulosicoccus sp. 3-233. Next base: position 508,242 of record NZ_JBQYLE010000001.1, on the reverse strand, counting down.
TACCCAGTACATCGAGCACCGTAGGATGGAAGTCCACCAGCGATACGGGCGTGCTGCAGACATGCCCCTGCGGCACATCGGGGCCGGCCAGTATCAGCGGTACCGCAACGGAATCCTCATACATGACCGACTTGCCCCACAGACCACGATTGCCCAGATTGTCGCCATGATCCGAGGTGTAGGCCATGCAGGTATTGTTGCTCAGCGAACTCCCTTCCACCACCGAGGTGATGTCGCCAACGATGGCATCTATCGTGGACACCATGCCCAGATAGGCTCGCAAGGCTCTTGAACGACTCTCATCATCGAAGTATTCGTCGTAGTTCATGTACTTCTGCAGTTCCAGCAACACCGGGTGGTCCACTGACGGGGCTTGCAGTGTGTCGGTCAACTCGTCAAGACTCAGATTTGCGTACTGATCGTAGAAATCCTGCGGTGCAATCAGCGGGAAATGTGGCATCACCAGGCTGACAAACAGCACGAAAGGCGGCGCACTTTCGCCATCAGACTGCTCAAGCGCACGTGCTTTCAAGTAGTCGACAGCACGGTCACGGATCTGGAAGTCATAACGCGCGTATTCGCTCAACCCCGGGCCGGCATCACGGGCCAGAGCATCGCAGCCCTTTTTCGCCGGCAGTGGATCGCGGATGGCTCCCTTGACGTCGCCGATGCCGTCGACCACGTGCAGGGGAATGATCTCTTCGCTGAAGCCGTTGTCATCCCCGCCCCGAAAATGCAACTTGCCGATGGACGTGGAGCGCACGCCGGCCTCACGGGCCAGCTGATGCCATGAGGTGGGCGAACCGGCATAGGGAAAGGCATTGTCCCAGTGCCCGGTGTCATGCACGAATCGCCCTGTGGCGAACGCTGCTCGTGATGGCACACAGATGGGGCTGTTGCAATACGCACTGCTGAATCGCGTGCCTCGGGCTGCCAATGCATCGATGTGCGGAGTTCGAGCCAGAGCGTGGCCATAGCAGCCGGACCAGTCACGATTGTGCTCATCGGACATGATGATGACCAGATTCCTGCCTGCTGCCTTGTTCGTTTCGGTCACGCCCTTCCTCCGATATCTGCGGTATTTCACCAACGAGTGCAGCAACACGCAACTGCACCACATTGGATCTCATTTTACGCATGATTTCAAAATTGGTCTAGACAATAATCCTGTTGATAGGTATTTTGGTCCAGCCACTACCGAAAAGAGGAATTCATGCCGTGACCCGAATGACAACAACAAACGATCCGACACGACGCCGCAACGTGCTCGGCCGTGCCTGCAAGGTTGCCGTGGGCGCACTGCTCGCCGCCTCCCTGAGCGGCACCAGCACACTGGCACTGGCTGACGAAGGCAGCTACCCCACCAAACCCATCCGCGTCATCGTGCCATTCAAGCCCGGTGGTCGAACCGACACCGTGGCCCGTCTGCTGGGAGAGAAGATTCAGGAAAAGGGCTGGTTGTCTCAACCCATGGTCGTTCTCAACGCCGATGGCGGCGCCGGTGCCAATGCCGTCAACCAGATGCGGCGCGGAGACGCCGATGGTCACACTGCCGTGCACTGGCACCACCAGCTACTGATCTCCATCGCCATGCAACTGGGTGATTTCACGCTCGACGATTTCAAGTCCGTGGGCTATACCGGCGGTGGCAGTCCCGTCTGGGTGGTACGGGAAGACTCCCCGTACAACACACTGCCAGAGCTGATAGACGCCCTGAAAGCCGAACCACGCAGCCTGGTCGAGGCTGTCGGCATCGGCACCATTCCACACTTCGTCGGGGCCATGCTGGCCAATGAAGCCGGTTTCGAGACACGGTATGTCACCGCCTCCAGCGGCGCTGACCGCCTGCGTCTCGTTCTCGGTGGTAACGCCGATATCTCACTGTTTGCCGCATCGGAATTCATTGGCCAGGGAGACGGCCTGAAGGCGCTGGTGTACTTTGGTCGCGAACGTCTGCCCGAACTGCCGGATGTCCCCACTGCCGGCGAATTGGGCCTTGACGTCAGCTGGGCCAACCCCAACTGGTGGCTGGTACCGGCAGACACGCCGGATGATGTCGTTGCCGAGTTGGCCGGAGCGCTGGAAAAAGCCATCGCCGATCCGGAAATCATCGAGTACTTCAAGGCCAACACTCTGGAAGCTTACTGGATGGATGGCGAATCGGCGATGGCCGATGCGCAGAAGACTCTCAAGGCATTGAAGCCGGTTGCGGACAGCATCAAGTAAATGCGTCTGCATCATGCCTGGGTGGATCTGGTTCTGGTGCTTGCCGTTCTGGCAGGCGCCGGCCTGCTGTTTCTCGGGGCCTCGTCACTACCACCGCCGCGCTTCGAGCCCATGGGCTCGGCAGCCTTGCCGAGAATTCTCGGCGGGCTGCTGGTTCTGTTCGCTCTGATCATTGCCATCAAGGCGATATTGCAACTGCGCAAGTCTGCCGACAATGGGGACAGCGCATCACCGACTGCCAATGCCACGGCCGACACGGAGACAGGCACCGAGCCGGAAAGCACGGAACCCGTTCTGACCGGACAACTGCGTGGCGCCGTTGTCTTCGCATCGCTGATTCTGTACATCGCAGCGCTGGATATTCTGCAATGGCCGTTCATTCCGGTCACCGCTGTATTCGTGAGCATCGTTGGTACAACACTGTCACAGCAGCGGCGACAGGCGCTGTGGAAGTTTGCCCTGTTCGGATTGTTGCTGGCCGCCTGCCTCTACCTGGTCATGACACGCTTCCTGTACGTCGATCTCGGCTGACCCCATGAACTGCCTTCGGACTCCAGAACATGCTTGACGCATTCATTACCCTGTTCCAGATCGACAACCTGCTGTTCCTGTTTCTCGGAACCGCTCTGGGAATCGTGGTCGGTGCCATACCGGGGTTGACCGCTTCGATGCTGATAGCATTGACACTGCCGTTGACCTTCCACATGGACTCGGTCAATGCCATCACGCTGCTGATCGGACAGTATGTCGGCGGCATCTCGGGCGGTCTGATCACGGCCATTCTGCTGCGCATGCCGGGCACGCCCGCATCCATCGTCACCACCTTCGACGGATACCCGATGGCTCAGAATGGTCAGCCGCAGCGTGCACTGGCGCTGGGGATCATGGCCTCGGTTGTCGGCGGTATCATCTCCTGGATATTCCTGGCCGGCATGTCGCCGACCCTGGCAAGGTTCGCCTTGCAGTTTGGTCCCTGGGAATACTTTTCCCTGGTCATGATGGCATTGGTGATGCTGGCCTCGCTGACCCAGGGCTCGCTCGTGAAAGGCCTGATGGCGGCAACACTGGGGATGGCCTTTGCCTTGCCGGGTATCGACAATTCCATCGGCCGCGCACGATTGACTTTCGACATGGATGCGCTGCTGTCCGGCTTCGGCCTGTTGCCGGTATTGATCGGTGCCTTTGCCATCAGCCAGATTCTGCGCGAGTCGGCAGCTCCCATCAAGACATCCGCCCCCATCAATCTGCCGAAGCAGAAACTGCCCGTGCAGGCCAGGGATCTGTTGACCTTCGGCCCCAACATGCTGCGCTCTTCAGTCATCGGCACCTGGATAGGTCTGCTACCGGGTATCGGCGCCAATATCGCAGCACTGGTGTCCTATACCACTACCCGGCAACTCTCGCGAACACCGGAGAAGTTCGGTAGCGGCCACGAGCCGGGGGTGGTTGCCGGCGAAACCGCCAACAATGCGTCCATCGGCGGCGCCCTCATACCGCTGATCACCATGGGCATACCCGGCAGCGTTACCGAGGCCATCCTGATCGGCGCCCTGACCATACACAGTCTGCAACCCGGCCCTCTGTTGTTCCAGAATGCGCCCGAGGTGGCCTACGGCATCATCGCTGCCTACCTGGTGGCCAACATCATCATGCTGATTCTGATGTGGAACGCCGTACGCTACATCGCTGCCATATCCCAGATACCGCGCGCCTGGCTGCTAAGTACCATCCTCGTGTTCTGCGTTGTCGGCTCCTATGCCGTCAACAACAACTTCACCGACGTCTGGGTCATGGTCGCCTTCGGCATCATCGGACTGGGTCTGGAGATCGCCCGGGTACCGCTCGGCCCGTTTGTCATCGGCTTCGTCCTCAGTCCCATTGCCGAAGAACAGTTGCGCGGCTCGCTGATGATGTCCGACGGCAATGTCGCGGAGATTCTTACACGTCCCTATGCCATGACCTTTCTGCTGGTCGCTCTTCTGACTCTGTTGTGGCCGATAATCATGAGCCAGGTGGCCCGTCGCCGCCACCACAAGCATCAGGGAGCCAACGCATGAAGCCCATCTCCAGCAATGTGCTCGACAAGGCCGAACCGGACGAACGACGCTATGTACAGATCGCCCGAGATCTTGCGCAACGCATCACTGACGGCGAGTTCGTTGCCGGCCAGCGCCTGCCGCCCGAGCGTGAACTGGCCTCGACACTCAGCGTCAGTCGAACCACGGTACGTGAAGCCGTCCTGGCGCTGGAGCTGATGGGTCTGGTGGAGATTCGTGTCGGCTCCGGTGTCTTCGTTCTGGGTGACAACGTCCGCCAGAATGCAACTGTCGCATCACCTGCCGCCGATGAGACCAGCCCATCCGAAATTCTCGAATCCCGCCGGCTCATCGAGGCACAGACAGCCTATCTGGCTGCCACCCGCGCCAGTGATGCCGAGATCGTGCAGATCGGCCGCTGTATCGAAACCATGGAATCCGCACTCGATGATGTACCGCGTTTCGACCGTGCCGATGCCGAGTTTCATCACCTGATTGCCAAGGCATCGGGCAACCGTCTGCTGGAACAGTTCGTCGGCCATCTGTGGCAGCAACGCAACACCACAATGTGGATTCGCTGGTATGACCAGACCCGCAGCACCGCCAACCGCCGCCGCTCCATCAGCGATCACCGCGTGATTCATCGCGCGCTGGAGAGACGACTGCCCGAAGCCGCATCCACGGCCATGCAAGGTCATATCGATGTGATGGAAGAGCGCTTCTTCGATCTGCAACTCTGATTACCTACTCCAACCCAGAATGACAACATGACAGACAACAACGAAAAACCCGATATCGTGGTCATCATGACCGATCAGCAGCGCTACGACACCATCAATGCGCTGGGCGCCCATCATGTCGACACGCCGAACCTGGATCGCCTCGCCAAACGGGGAGTCAATTTTTCCCAGTGTCATGTCACCGCGCCCAGCTGCGTTCCCTGCCGAGCCAGCCTGTTCACCGGCTATTACCCCCACAGCAACGGGGTACATGCCAATGGCCAGGCCTGGAACAAGACCTGGGTGTCACGCTTGCAGGAATCGGGCTATCAGACCGTGAACATCGGCAAGATGCACACCATTCCCTACGATGCACCGGCAGGCTTCGATGAACGCTACGTCGTGGAGAACAAGGACCGCTTTCTGGAAGGACGCTACTACTTCGATGAATGGGACAAGGCACTTGCCGCTCACGGGGTGAAGAAGCAGCAGCGTGAGGAATACCGCAAGCGGGATGACTACCGGGAACGCCTGGGTGCATTCCCTTGGGAACTACCGGAAGAACTGCATTCCGATGTCTTTGTCGGACGCATGACGCGCTGGTGGCTGCAGAGCAAGCCTGTGGAGAAGCCGCTGTTCATGGTCGTCGGATTCCCCGGCCCGCATCCGCCGTATGACCCGACGCCGGAGTACATCGAACGCTACATGGACCGCGACATTCCCCTGCCAGAGGTCACCGAAGAGGATCTCGCCAACCTGCCTCCCGTATTCACCGAGAAACGTCATCACGATGTTGAAGTCGATCATGATTCGGTGGCCTGGAGCCTTGAGCCAACCCGCGAACAGCTGCACCGCATGCGGGCATATTACTGTGCCAATGTCGAAATGATCGATCGTGAAGTGGGTCAGATTCTCGATACGCTCGAGGCACGTGGCAGACTGGACAACACCATCATCGTGTTCGCATCCGATCACGGGGATTGTCTCGGCGATCACGGCCTGAGCCAGAAGTGGGCGCCATATGATGAAGTGACGCGCGTACCACTGATCATCTCTGCTCCCGGGCGGTTCGCCGAAGGTCGCGATGTCGATGAGCTGGTCCAGCTGTTCGATCTTGGACCCACCATACTCGAATGGGCAGGTCTGACCCCGGATCCGAGTTTCGAGGCGGAATCACTGAATCCTGCCCTGGTCGGTGAAGAATTCGAAGGACGCAGCCATGTATTCTGTGAACAGGGCGGTGATGTCAACCTGACGGGTGCCGAGTACCTGACCATGGTGCGCTCTGCCACCCACAAACTGGTGCATTTCAAGGGCCTGAGTTGCGGTCAGCTGTTCGACCTGGTCAACGACCCGGGTGAAAAGCGCAATCTGTGGGACAAACCGGAAGCGGCGTCGAAGAAACAGGAGATGCTGGACGTGATGCGCGAGTGGCTGATCGACACCTCCGTGCGTACACGAGCAGCCCGACGCCGTGCCGTGGACACCGGTCCCATGAATCACCCGGGCATGCAGCTCGATACGCCCTGAACCGCGGGGGAGTCCGTTCTGTTCGGACTCCCCGCCGGCGGAACCTGGCCGACTTCAACGATTGCCACAACACCGGAATGAGCACTGCCCTCGGGACGGACTCACTCAGCACGATGCTCAAGCCGTCAATACCTACTCATATCGAATGACACCATCCGGCCCAGCCGGAGTTCGACTGGGCACAGGACGGAGATCTGTTCGCACACCCATCCAACAAGAAGAGGAAACACCATGCTGACAAGACGACGAATTCTTTCAACCGCGGGCGCTATCCTGGCAGCCTGTGCAATCGCAGCAGGTCCGGCCACCGCCATGGCGGATCCTCTGAAAGTGGGCTATCTGCAGTTCACCTCCTTCGGTCTGATCAATGTTGCCGAAGCGCAACAGTGGTTCGAGGAGGAAGGTGTCGACGTGGAGCTGGTACTGTTCGACAGCGGGCCGCCACTGCTTGAAGCCATGATCGGTGGCAGCATCGACATCGGCGCACTGGGTGGTGTTCCCACCTTGCGCACCGCCGCTCAACAGATCATGGACTTGCGCGTGCTGTCCGTGGTAGCCGATGTGTCGGGTCCCTCGAAAATCGTTTCGCAGAATGGTATCGACTCCATCGAGGAACTGCGTGGCAAGAAGGTCAGCATTCCCTGGGCCACCACACAGCATTACATCGTCGGCCAGGCTCTGGCACAGCACGGCATGACCACCGATGACGTCGATCTGGTGCAGATGGAAGTGCTCGATGCACAAGGTGCCTTCATCGCCGGTCGCATCGATGCCTTCGCGCCTGCACCTTCTGCACTGGACCGCGTACTGGAAGCCCGCAAGGATTCCAGGGTACTGTTTGCCACCAGTGACTTCACTGACCCCTTCTTCGTCTTCGACCTGTGGGCAGCCCCCGGCAAGATCATCGACGCAAGACTCGAGGACATCCAGAAGGTACTACGTGTTTTCCACGGCAAGTCGGTGCCCTACTTCACCTCCCCTGACACCGCCGAAGCCGCAGCCCTGGACCTGCAGAACTGGTTGAACAAGGTCGTCGGAGCCAACTTGACAGCAGAACAGGTACAGCAACAGATCGACGCCCTGACGTTTTTCAACGTGGATGAGGTCAAGCAGATCAATACGGATGGCACACTGGCCGACATGCTGAAGAAGCAATCCGAGTTTCTGCAGGAGGTGGGCATTCTGGATTCTCTGCCGGACTTCGATACTCTGCTGGACCCTCGGGTCATTGACGGTCTGTAGTTCGGTACTGGCGGAGTCCTGACCATGACAGAGCAAGTATTGGGCGGCACGGATCGTCTTTCCAGACGTGTAGCGGCCAGCCCCGCACAGATTGCCACCAGAGAACGCCGTCTCAAGGTGCTTGTCGGCACCATCAGTCTCGGCTCCGTGGCACTGCTGTACACTTTCATCTCCAATCTGCCCACTGCCAACGCCATACTGACACCGCCACCACAGCTCATTTTCTCGACCTTTGTGGAAAAGCTGTTGGACGGCACACTGTTGACCGCTACCTGGGCCAGTCTTCAACGGGTGCTGATCGGATATCTGATCGGTACCAGCCTTGCCATACTGCTGGGTACCTTGATGGGGTGGTTCAAGTATGTTGAATACGTGTTCGATCCGATTGTCGAGTGCCTGCGCCCCATCCCGCCACTGGCCTATATCCCGCTGGTCATCCTGTGGTTCGGCATAGGCGAGTTTTCCCGTATTTTCATCATCGTGGCGGCTTCTTTCCTCACCTGCATCGTCAATGCCTATTCAGGCATGAAGCAAGTGCCCAAAGTCTACGTGGAGGCCTCGCAGACATTGGGAGCCAGTCCCCTGACCGTGTTTCGTACCGTCGCATTGCCCTATTCGATTCCCTTCATCTTCGCAGGCATGCGCGTTGCCATGGCAGCTTCCTGGACAACCCTGGTAGCCGCAGAGTTGGTAGCGGCTCAATCGGGTCTGGGGTTCATGTTGCAGTCCGGCCGTCGCTTCTTCGACACCAGCCTGGTCATGACCGGCATCATCATGATCGGCATTCTGGCATTCTCGATGGACAGGATCTTTCGTAACATCCAACAGCGCATCGGCCAGTGGTCGGAGGTCCAGTAGACATGAATAACCCACCTCTGGGCATGCTTGCCATCGACCAGATCGGCATGGAGTTCGCTCTGGCGGACGATGAGCGCACCATCAATGTGCTCGACAACGTCTCCCTTGACATACCCAAGGGTCGCTTTGTCTCCATTGTCGGACACTCCGGTTGTGGCAAGTCAACCCTGCTGCGCATCATGGCAGGGCTGACACAACCGACGCTGGGAGAGGTTCGAGTTGATGGCAATGTGGTCGACGGCCCCCATGCCAGTCGCGGCATGGTGTTTCAGCAGGACGCCGTATTTCCCTGGCTGAGCGTCAGAGACAACATCGAATACGGCCTGAAGGTCCGCGGCGTGAAGAAGGCACAGAGAAAGATCGAATCCGATGCATGGATCAAGCTGGTGGGATTGGACGGCTGGGAAAACGCCTATCCCAGACAGCTGTCGGGCGGAATGCGCAAACGGGTGGACCTGGCGCGGGTCTATGCCAACAAGCCGGATGTCATGCTGATGGACGAACCCTTCGGAGCACTGGACGCGCAGACCAAGGCAACGATGCAGTCCGAATTGTTGTCATTGTGGCAGCAGGCTGGTTCGACTGTGGTGTTTGTCACCCATGACCTGGAAGAAGCCATATTTCTGTCCGACATGGTCATCGTGCTATCTCGCAACCCGGGCCGCATCAAACAGGTTCAGCACGTTGAACTCCCAAGGCCACGCACCGAAAAACTGAGAATGTCCGACGAATTTCTCGGTGAGAAGCGACGCCTGTTCGATGTTCTGAGCGAGACTTGAGGCCAAGTCGGTAATCCGGTCATTTGCCCGACAACCATGGTTTCAGAGCTTGCACCTCGCTATCTGATCGGCAAGATCTCCAGGCAATCCCGTTGACAACTTTCCCGGCGGTCGCTTGAAACTTCCACGGTTTGCCCCTTGCGGAAACAAACTGAACTGTTGCTCGGCCCCCGTCACTGCCGCTTGCAGTGGATCGAGCAGCAACGCGGGAACATCTTCACGGATGCCAGGCGCCAACCCGGCAATCGGCGCTCCGGCCAGTATCAGGACATCCGCGCAGCTGGCAACACGGACACACAACTCCGTCAATTGCGAAGCAAGGTCCTCTGCCACCGTTGCTATATCACCAAACGAGTCATCCGGATGGAAAACACCCGCGAAACGACTGCCAAGACCGCATCGGGTGACCTGTTCCGTATACCATGGAGCCAACAACGGGGAGAAAGTCACAAAGGCAAATCGTTCGCCCGCTGAGCAGGCCGCCAGCATGGAAGACTCACTCATGCCGGTAACAGGGCAATCGAACAACTCGCGAGCAGCGGAGAGTCCGGGGTCGCCGAATGCGGCGATAACAGCGGCATCGTAACTGCCAGCCCTTTCGGCAAGTATGGACAATACACCGGCTCCTGCCAGCTGGGCCTCCGCTCTTGACGAAATGTAGGGGAAGCCTTCACGCGCTGTACAGGTCACAAGCTCCGCCTCGGCCGAGAGCACCTGTCTTGCAGACGCTTCCAGACGCGACGTGAGAGCGACACTGGTATTGGGATTGAGCAACAGAAGCTTCATCAGTAGCCAAGCCTCTCGGGCAACCAGGTAACCACAGCGGGAAATACCATACACAGAACCAGCACAGCGTACATCGCGGCCATGAATGGCCAGCTTTGCCGCACCAGTTCACCCATGCGGACGCCGGTAATACCGCAAACCACAAACAGCACCACTCCCACCGGTGGCGTCAACATGCCAATCACCAGATTGAGTACAAATATGAAACCGAAATGCAGCGGATCGATGCCGTACTGCAAGGCAATGGGATGGAACAGGGGAACCAGCATGATATAAGCCGCATTCGATTCCAGAAACATGCCGACCACCAATAGCATGAGCGACACCAGGCACAGAAAAACAAATGGGCTGTCTGTGACTCCCTGCATCAATCCCGCCAGCCTCAATGGCAACAGATCGATCGTGAACAGAAAGGTTACTGTCGATGCAAAGGCTATCATTGCCCCAACCATGGCCGACGTGGATGCGGCAGTCAGAAGTACCTGAGGCAAGTCTGCAAGCTTCAGCTTGCGAGTGACAAAGAATCCCAGGAACAGTGCATAACAAACCCCGATCGCGGCCCCTTCTGTCGGAGTAAACGCACCGAACACGATGCCACCAATGACAATCACCGGCATCATGAATACCAGAAGCGATCGCCTCAGCTGTTTCACGATATTCTGCAATGTCACCTCTTCTCCCGCCAGCGGGTAGTCCCGGTACCAGGCAATCAACCAGCACAAGGCCATGAGCAGACAGAAGAGGATCAACCCGGGGACGACACCCGACATGAACATGCCCCCAACCGAAACACTCGATCCGGCCATGAAGGCGTAGACGATCATGGCACCGGATGGCGGGATGATGGGACCGAGGTTGGCCGCCGCCGCGACAATACCGGTGGAAAATCCCAGTCCATACTGCTTTTCGAGCGACGGCACCAAAGTCGATGACAAGGCAGAAGCATCGGCAACAGCTGCGCCGGATACCGACGCCAGGCCGGCGCCGGATATGATGGCTACTTGTGCCAGCCCCCCTCTGACGCGACCAATGAAGGCATTCGCAAGATCCACCAACCGTTCCATGATGCCGCCCTTGAGCATCAACTCACCTGCAACCATGAACAAGGGAATTGACATCAGAGGGAAGGAATTCACCGAATTCATGAGTCGCGGAGGCAACACCAGCAGGTCTATTCCCGATAACCACAGGCCGGCCAGAGCCGATACCCCGAGGGAAAACGCCAGGGGCATGCCCAGAAAGGCCAGTACCAGAAAACAGACGATGACGTACAGACTCATGATGTTGATACCCGTGGTGCGAATGTTCCCACCAACAAGTGAATCGCCGAATGCGCCGCGCCGATAATGACGGGGAAGAAAAAGACGCTGGATGTGATGTCGATGGAGCCCAGCCGCTCAGACCAGGTAGTCTGCGCCACGACAATGGAGCCACCAAAAACAACCAGCATCATCATCCCTGCCAACAGATTCATGAGCCGCTGAATCAAGTTATTGAGGTTTTCCGGCAAACGCTCCACCAGCAAACGAATGCCCACATGGCTGCCTTGACTGACACCTAATGGAATCGCGAGGAAAATTGCCCAGACAAATGCCAGTCTGGAAATTTCATCGGCCCAGTCGAATGATCCGTTGAAGGCATAGCGCATGACGACCTGAGCAGACACGACAACCACCATGATTGCCGTTGCTGTCATGACTGCCAGACGTGCACCGCTATCTGCGACCCCGAGACATCGGGAGATCAGAGTCATCGTCAATTGCTGCCTATTGAAGCAGGCTGGCAGACTCTGCATCGAGCAGTTCCACAAGGTCAGCATCCAGCCGGGCACGAGTCTCACTGGCGACATCAGCCGTCTGCTCACGCAGATCATGGGCCAGCTCTGGCGATACTTCAGTGTAGGTCATGCCGGCATCGGTCAGCTTCTCCAGAGCTTCGGCATCCTGCTGCTCAGCCATGGTTCGTTGATACTCGATTGCCGTGTTCATTGCAGCCGTGACCATGGATTGGGAATCTGCATCCAGTTGGTCGAACCACTTGCGGTTTGCCACCACGGAAATGAAGTCGAAAAAGTGACCCGTGTTGGATACGTATTTCTGCACTTCAGGATAGCCTGCCACGTTGATGATGGCGAAAGGGTTTTCCTGACCGTCTATCACACCTTGTTCCAGCGCAGAATACAATTCCTTGACGTCCATCGCCACCGGGTTGGCGCCAAGCGCCCGGAAGGTTGCAAGATGCGTCTCGTTCGGTTGCAGGCGAATCTTCAAGCCAGCAATATCATCGACCGTTTCAATGGGATGTTCGTTATTGGTCAGCTGCCTGAAGCCCAGCTCCATATACCCCAGTGAAGTCATTCCTTCAGCAGCCATCTTCTCGTCAAGAGCAACTCCAACGGGCCCGTCAACAACAGAAAATGCCTGCTCTCGACTCTCGAACTGAAAAGGCAAGCCGATGATCTCGAGCTCAGGCACTGTGCGTGTCAGGTAGGCAGTGCCCACCCACATCAGCTCGATGGCACCGATCTTGACCGCCTGCACATTTTCTGCAGCACCACCCAATTGCTGTGCGGGAAAGATATCGACTTCGAAAGCACCTTCCGATAGTGCTTCCAGTTCTTCTTCGAATTTCATCATCGCAATTGATGACGAATGTTCTGCCGCGAAATTCCCGGCAACACGGATTCTTTCAGCAGCCATCGATGATGTTGCGGACAATGCAAGTACGGATGATGCGACAACGGTAAGCAAGGATTTCATGGAAAATCTCCGAGGATGGTATTTCAGTTGAGAGGAACAGTCAGGTCGGTCAAACCGAACGCGGCACGACTTCTGGAACGAATGACCGAGGTGATTTCGGCCAGAGTGGTCATATGCTCTTCGATGGCAGAGGCCTTTGAACGAGACTGAAACAGTTCGAACAAGATGGCGCGCTCGGGAATTCGATGCAAGGCAATGATGAATGGATGCTGGAACTTCTTGCGATAGTCTTCATTGAGTTGCGACAGGCGGCTGGCTTCTTCTCCTGTCAACAGATGAAGTCCAAGACGACCTTGTTCACCAGTCGATGCAAGCGTCATGCGTCCAGTTGTCGCATCACGCCCGCCCAGCTCCGGATGCGCATTGAACAGGGCGAGTCGTTTCTCCGGAGTCGCATTCAGAATGATTTCCACCAGAGCGGCCGTCAAGGATTCATCCGATTGAAACGGCCTGGCGTCCAACGCCGCTTCAGCCACCCAGGCTGATCGCTCAACCAGTGCAGTCATTCGTCGAACCGCTTCAGTACGAGAAGCGCGATTCAGACTGGCAAGCTCAGGAGACATGATCGGGACACCTTCTGTGGCTGGGTACGATGCAGAGTCTGCCTCAGAAAAGCATTGCCATCCATAACATTATGAAGAACAATGCATTCTGAAAAACAGAATGGCTTACCATGCAGCTACACCTTGTTCCCAGAGGTCTGAACTATGTCGACGCCGTGGCCAAGCACGGGTCCATACAGGCCGCGTCGCGCGCCATAGGCATTTCCGCATCCGCTATCGATCGTCAGATCGTGCTACTCGAAGAGCGTTTCGGCGTACAGTTGTTTGATCGCCAGAGCACGGGCATGACACTATCCGCTGCGGGTGAAACACTGATAGTGCTGATCAGGCGCTGGCAGGCTGACGAGAACAGAATCTGGTCGGACATAAAACAGATGCAGGGTATCGATCTGGGTCACATCAGACTTGTCACTATGGACAGCCTGGTCAATGGTCCGATACCGCGTTTCCTCAGTACAGTTGCAGCACGCTATCCGAAGGTGCGGATCGATGTGGAGATCATGACGCCTGATGAGGCAGTGGCTGCACTGGACGCCGGCGAGGCGGACATCGCCCTGGCCTTCAACATGAAGCCGCAACGCGACATGCACCTTGTGTGGACCGCCGCACTGCCTCTGGTTTGCATTGTTGCAGCAGAACACCCGTTGGCCGCTCGCAAGACGGTGACCCTGAAGGACATACGCTCACAGGTGCTGGTGCTGCAAAGCCGATCATTGATCATCCGTCGGATTCTGGAAACGCAGCACGCCTGGATGTTCACCGAAGAACGACCGCCTGTGGTCACCAACTCGCTGCAACTGGTCAAACAGCTGGTGCTGGCGGGAAGCCACATCGCGCTCACCTCCCAGCTGGATGCAGCTCACGAGCTCAAGGAAGGATCACTGGTAGCCATAGCGGTATCCGACAAGAGCGTGTCTGCTCAGAGTATCAGCGTCGCCATCAGCACTCGCCGTACGCTGCCCAGAATCTGCCGTGTCGTATCGGAAACCCTGGGGGAGAACATTCAGACAAGTCTGGATGAGGTACTGGAGGCTGGCATGCAATAGCCGTCCATGGCTCTTGCGCCATACCGCCTTGCATTATTGCATCAGTGCGGATTCCACCGCCTTGCACACACTCAACAAGCGATCATCCTGGCCCACAGCTGCCGATACCAATACCCCGATTGGCAGGCCCTGTCCATCCTTGCCAATGGGCAGGCTGACACCAGGCGTTCCCAGATAGTTGCCCAGCATGGTATTTTTGAGTGTCAGCAGGTTGACCTGCCTGAAGTGCTCGTCATCGGCTTCCAGAGCAGCAATGGAGGGTGCCGTGATGACCGTCGTGGGAAACAACAGCAAGGTATCGCCCAGTGACTCTGCGGTTTGCTGTTGCAAGCGTTCTCTGGCCCACTGTAGCTGAATATAGTCTTGCGCCGTATAAGCGGATGCCGTCCCCATGCGCTCACGCACACGCTGATCCATCAATTCTGCCTCGGCACTGGCCAACAGGTTCTGATGCAAGGTTGCTGCCTCTGCGACCGTCAACGTACCGTGTTTCTGAAAAAGCTGGCTCACTTCATCGAATATGGGAAACGGCTCTCGTCGAATTCGTGCACCG
Organism: Granulosicoccus sp. 3-233; assembly: GCF_052681095.1. Taxonomy (NCBI): domain Bacteria; kingdom Pseudomonadati; phylum Pseudomonadota; class Gammaproteobacteria; order Chromatiales; family Granulosicoccaceae; genus Granulosicoccus; species Granulosicoccus sp. 3-233. Next base: position 493,145 of record NZ_JBQYLE010000001.1, on the reverse strand, counting down.
GCGTTTTTCAGTCTCTTGACTGTCTCTTCGAAACACGCAAGAACATCATCCTCGATCTGATCGAACACGACGTTGTCGGGAACAAGGAACGAGAGTTCGGACAGCCTCGACTCACCGAGCTGCTCGACGACCTTCCCACGCATGACCGCATCCAGCATGATGATGTCGTCCATGTCATGGGCAAACAGACCCACAGAATCCAGGCTTCGTGACAGTGGAAAAATGCCCTCGGATGGATACCGGCTCTGGCTCGACTTGTAACCAGCGATACCACAGAAACTTGCAGGAACGCGCACCGATCCTGCCGTGTCCGTGCCCACGGCAATCGGCACCAGTCCGGCGGCAACAGCGACAGCTGAACCCGAAGACGAGCCACCGGGCGCACGCGCATCGTTGCTCGACGCTGGATTGACCGGTGTTCCATGATGCGGGTTAAGGCCCAGCCCCGAATAGGCGAATTCGGACAGATTGGTCTTGCCCAGTGATATCAGACCGTGTTGACGGCAGACGGCCACGATCGCTGCATCCTGCTGTGCCACATCTGCATGCACACGCGAGCCTGCCGTGGTGATGTCTCCTCTGGTATCAAACAGATCCTTCCAGGCCAGTGGAACTCCATCCCAGGGTCCCAGCGTCTGACCAAGGGCTCGGCGTTCATCGCTGGCGCGAGCTTCCGCCAACGCCTGCTCCTCGGTCACCGTGATGAAAATCGACTGATCGGCGCTGTCGCGTATCCGTAAAAGCAGTTCCGTGATCAGGTCAACGCATGTCATCTCACCGCTGTAGAGTAGACGTGCTACGTCACTGGCAGTCATCTTGAGTTCGCTATTCATTGTCCTGAAGCATTGATCATGATGGATTGTCGGGGAACGGAATCAATCTCGGTGTGGGGCCAAGCAAGCAACTATATACGGCAGTGAACAGACTCTGCCACCTTCGTAAACGTGGATATCCCCAGCAACTGGAACACTCTGCCGAAAACACGCCTGTGTGGAATACCGGTAATGTCGTTGCCACCTATCGCCCTCACCCTGCCAGGCGGTATTTCAACGCTCCTGCAGCGCAACGCGCACACCCAGTGCGCAATAGATGCTACCGACAAACTTGCCTTGCCAACGAGCGATGACGGGCGTGCGGCGCAGATAGCCACCCAGATGCCCGGCGCTGAAGGCAACACCGATATTGGTCATCAGCCCCATGAAGACGAACAGCAAGCCGAGTTGCGTCAGCTGTAACCAGACTGCGCCATTCTCCGGCTTCACGAACTGCGGAAGAAAGGCGAGAAAGAACATGGCTGACTTCGGGTTCAGGACTTCTGCCAGCACGGCCTGTCGATACGCCAGAGCTGCCGACAGCGATGGCCGCGAATTCGCCTGGGCAGGGTCGACCTTTTCCAGCATGGCCCGGACTCCCAGATACACGAGATAGACAGCCCCCAGGAACTTGACGACGGTGAAAAGCGTTGCGGAGGCGAGAACAACGGCCGAGATACCGACCACGGCCAGAACGGTGTGAATGACATCCCCGGTGGCTATCCCCAGGCCGGTTGCGATTCCAACCCGGGTGCCACCCGCCGTGGCACGCGCCAGTGTCAGAAGCACAGCCGGTCCCGGGATCAGCACAAAGCCCAGCAATATGGCCAGGTAGGTCAATAACGTCGTCTGATCGATCATGGATTTTCCTTGCTTGCTGGGCCACCCGTCAGGACTGAATTGCCCCGCTCCTCTCGGTGACCTTGTACCCTCCTGCCGATTCTGCCATCGTTGCCTGCGGGAAATCCAGTGCCTTGCATTCCCTCTTGCCATGACCGCTACCATCCGACATCGGCCTTGCGCATAATCGGGTAGTCTGGCGGCTGTCTCCTGATTCGAATGATCCCGGATGGTCGGTTTTCTGCAACACCCTTTCGCCAGCCCACGCATCGAACAGAGAGTTGCGGTCGAGGCGATCGATTTCGTCTATGCCAATCTGATTGATGTCAGCCGATTGCAGATATTCTTTCCGCTGATCGTTGTCATGCTCTACTGGTCGCTGCTGCCTCATGGCGTGATAGTCCTCTGGTGCATCGCCTCGATCGGTATATACGTCGCGCGCATTGCTCTGGCCCTGGCCTACCAGCGTCAGCCTGCGATTGATCGGTCACCTTATCGCTGGGGACACTATTTCACCGCCTCCTGTCTGGTTTCCGGATTGCTCTGGGGAATCTCCGGCTGGTTGTTCTTCATTCCCGGCGCGGAGAGTCAGCAGACCGTTCTGTATGTGCTGGTGGTGGGTACGGCGGCCGGTGCCATCATCATTTCTTCCTACTGGATGCCGGGCTACCTCGCCTACGCCATTCCGGCCATCAGCCTGCTGTCCCTCAACCTGTTCATTCGTGGAGATTTCGACGACGCCGTGCTCGGTGGCATGTTGATCCTGTATCTCGCCATGGTCATCGGGGTTGCTCGCAAGGTCAGGGAACAGGCCTACTCTGGCATCAAGCTGCGGTTCGACAATCTCGACCTGGTCGAACGATTACAGGAGCAGAAGCTGGAGGCCGAGCGCAGCAACCGGGCAAAGACCCAATTTCTGGCAGCAGCCAATCATGATCTGAGACAGCCAGTCCATGCCTTGTCCCTGCTGTCGTATTCGATCAAATCCGAACTCGGTTCGGAACGAGGCAAGTCGCTCTACCTGCATCTGAGCCAGGCCGTCGACAATCTGAACAGTCTGCTGTCATCCTTGCTCGATCTGTCCCAACTGGATGCGGGGGCGTTGAAGGTGCAGATCAGCGAATTTCCGATCGCCTCCATAGCAACCTCCATACAATCGGACTATCAGTCTCTGGCTGCAGAGAAAGATATCAAGTTCAAGGTCGTGGCCTGCCATGGTGGAATACGCACCGATTTCGTGCTGCTGCGTCGGCTGATCGGCAACCTGGTAAGCAATGCGATCAGACATACACATTCGGGCACGGTGATGGTTGCCTTTCGTCGCAGAGGGGAACAGATTCTGGTGCAAGTCTGGGATACCGGCATCGGCATACCGGAAAGCGAGCACCGGGAAATCTTCCGGGAGTTCTACCAATTGGGAAACCCTCAGCGCGATAGTGAGAAAGGTCTGGGATTGGGGCTGGCCATCTGCACGCGAATCGCCCAACTGCTCGGCACTTCATTGAATCTGCGTTCCCGGATGGGAAAGGGAACCGTGTTTTCCTTCGAACTGATATCGGCATCAGCAGACGGCAATCGACCGATAATCGAAGAAGACATCGATACCGCCATACTGCGCAACAAGATCGTACTGCTGATTGATGACGATGCCATCGGGCTGAACGCCTTGTCCAGTGTACTGACACAGAATGGCATGCAAGTCACACCCACGGGAACCAGCGAACGCGCCCTGGAACTGGTATTCGATGTCGGGTTGCGCCCCGACATCATCATCAGTGATTACCGGCTGGCACAGGCAAGCAACGGTATCGACCTGATTCATCAGCTTCGACAACATGCCGAACTGAATGACACCCCTGCCATACTGATCACTGGCGACACGGCGGTCGATGTATTGAGGCAATTGCGTGACAGTGGCATACCGGTCATCAACAAACCGGTTTCAGCCGACACGCTGCTTCCTCGCATCCATGACCTGCTCGTCACGGCGAGCAACCTCGCCGACGAGCGCCTCGGCCTGGAACATTGATTCCACCGCAGACCTGTTGACGCTCTCCGCTGGCATCCGGGCACGTTCCTCTTCCAGCTGGAGGGGGTGATGCCAAGTCATTGCATCGACAACAATACGCTGTCAGCCAGCCTATTTGTGACTGTCTGGCCTCAATCACATTCCATGCAAACAGTTTGAATACAAAGTATCTGATGCCATTCTATTGGCATCATGACAAACACAACTCACTACCGATTCCACGAACTGCTGCATTCCGCTGACCTTGTCGAGGACAGGCTGCGTGAAAAGCTGGCACCTGCGGACATCCGCCCCAAGCAGGCCAGGGTACTGAATGCGCTGGACATACTGGGCAGTGCCTCTCAGGTTGAGGTGGCTCGCGTCACCAATGTCACTGCCGGCAGCATGAGCACCATGGTCGGCAGACTTGAAAAACTCGGCCTGGTATCCCGCACACAACATCCGGATGAACGACGCTGCGATGTGCTCAGTCTGACCGATGCGGGTCGCAGACAGCTGAAGGATGTTTATCGCACCTGGAAACAGATGGATGAACTTATCGAAAACACTCTGGGGCGCGAAAAGGCCCTGCTTCTGGCCGAATTGACTGACGAACTGCGTCAGGCTCTCGGCGGAATAACTCCAGACAACACATCAAGAGGTCGACAATGAAACTGCCCGATCATTCTCTGCAGGGCAAGCCACTTGCCCTGTTTTCCATCGTTATCCTGGCGCTACTGTCAGCGGTCGCGCCACTGGCCACGGACATGTACCTGCCCGGCTTTCCTCTGATAGCACAGGACCTGAATGCCAGCGCGGCCCAGATCCAGATGACCCTCACCAGCTTCCTGGTTGCACTGGCCCTCGGGCAGTTGTTGATCGGCCCCCTGTCGGACCGCTACGGGCGACGCAAACCGCTGATCATCGGTACCAGTCTTGCCATATTGGCTGGCGGCCTGTGCGTTGTGGTGTCCGATATACAATCACTGATTGCACTACGGGCATTGCAGGGCATTGGCGGCGCTGCAGGAATCGTGCTCGCTCGCGCCATCATCACCGATACCAGCCAGAATGAAACCGACTCGGCTCGCTTGTTCCAGCTGATGATGATCATCGGCGGTCTGGCGCCGGTACTCGCGCCCATCGTGGGTACAGGTATCGTTTCGCTGGCTGGATGGCGTGCCATCTTTGCAACGATCGCACTGCTCTCGCTGATCTCCCTGCTCGGCGTTCTGTTCTGCGTCAAGGAAAGCCTGCCACCGCAGAAGCGCACCGAGGGTGGAATCACCGAGCTATGGGCCATCATGCGCATGCTGGCAGGCAATCGAAGCTATGTCGGCTACAGCCTGACCACGGGCTTTACCTTCATGGTGCTGTTCAGCTACATCGCCGCCTCACCCTTCGTTTATCAGAATATTCTCGGCTTTTCACCCACGGCCTATGCCATCGCCTTCGGCACCAACGCCTCGGCCATGATACTGGGCGGTGTTCTGTCTGCCTGGTTGGTGGGCAACGTGGGGGCCCGTCGTCTCACGACTTATGGTCTTGCCGTGATTCTGGCCGGTGTCATGCTGGTACTTCTGAGCGTACTCGCCAATGCCGGACCGATGATCATGGTGCCCGCCATCTTCATGACGGTAGCACCGATCGGACTTGTCATGGGCAATTCCAGCGCTTTGGCCATTCGTCAGGCTGCTGACCATGCAGGCACCGCCTCGGCCGTTCTCGGCGCCACACAGTTCACACTCGGCGGATTCGCGTCTCCCCTGGTGGGCCTGGGCGGCGAACACAATGCCTTGCCAATGGCAGTGGTCATGGCAGCCGCAGTGCTCCTCGCGGTGATATTCTTTGCTCGCTCATCGGTGCAGAGCAAACTCGTTCATTCCGGTGTCCAGCTCAACACCTGAGGCAGATGTCGGATCTGACTCGCAGCGCCAGGCAGGACCGGATCTTCGAAGAATGCACGGACGTTATCGCGGGATGCGAAGCGCTGCGCACCAGTGAGCGTCCGGACTGACGATGGAACAGCAGGATCAGGCAATCGATCAGGTCGTCTGCACAATGCCATCAGGGTACACGGTGTCGACCTGTCCCGGCGCTGCTTGATCATGATCCATTGGCTCCCGACAACAGATAACGCGCTATCGCCTGCCGATCTTCAAGCGTCAGTAAACCCGTACTGTATTCGATAACATCAGTCATGTGACCACCAGAGAAGTCGCCGTCAGGCAGGATGCCGACTTCCAGAAACAGCTCCATATCCTCCTGAGTCCAGTTCCTCAGATCTGACGCCGTAATACCGGGAACCGACTGCCCGTCTGGCCCTCGAAGATTGCCCACAAGCGCGCGATCTGCCACCCCTCCCAACCGGTTGCGCGAGGCATGGCATTCCGCACAGTGTCCGGGACCATTGACCAGATAGCCGCCTCGATCCGTGGTCTGAATTTCACGATCCGGATCAAAGAACAACGCTTTCCAACCCAGCATGCTCGAACGGTTGGAGAGCGGCCAGACGAGATCGTGTCGTGGCGTGACTTGACTCACGGGCTCGACCGTGTCGAGCCAGGCTTTGAGGTCCACCAGTTCCTGATCGCTCATGACACTATAGCTGGTGTAGGGAAACGCCGGATAGTAGTGTTCCCCCTCAGGCGACACTCCTGCCAGCATCGCGGTTGCAAACTCCGTCAGCGACCAATCACCAATACCTGTTCGAGAATCGCTGGTGATGTTGGGTGAATACAGCGTACCGAATGGGGTGTTGAAAGCGACACCGCCCGCCAGGAACGAGCCTCCATTCGAGGCATCGGTATGACAGGCCACACAACCGGCAGTGTGGGCTACATACTCGCCTTCTCGAGTATCGCCGGTCAGTGATGACAGATCCAGCGAGGCCACTCGTTCCGAATGCAGACCTGTGGCCACCACCCAGTACCCGACGACAACCGCGAGTACAAGCAGTGCGGCAACACGAGTCAGAACCCTGGCAGTCACTTCTTTGTTTCACGAAACTGCTTGTGACAGGCAGAACAGCTCTTCGTGGTCTTGAAGAAATTCCGCTTGAGAACACGCTTGTCATTTGTCGTAGTGGCAAGCACTGCAAGTTCTTCGCTGCGAGTGACGAATTCATCAGCCAGATCGGAAAAGTCGCTCCAGCGCGTCCAGATGGCCGGCAGGGCTTCCGTCTGACTGCCTGTTCGACTCATGTCCGTATCCGGAAACAGGCTTGTCATAGTCTTGCCATGCTGAACGAAGACCTTCGCGGCAGAGGCGATGACCTGGCTATCATAGGCGGCCTTGCCCTTGAACATGTCAGCAACTGCGCTGGAGTGATCTCCCATCTCACCCATGGCATCCATTCGTTGCTTGACCACGCCCGTCGCCCCCTGGTGAGAATAGGCCACTCCGGCAATCGTTGCACTCAGACTCAATCCGAGCAGGAAAGGCCTTGACATTCTTTCTATCACCATGGTGTACCTCCGCAAGTCAGGTCCGCACACGCACCAGCGCACCGAGTCCGGCCGCATGGTGCTCAAGAGCATGACAGTGAAACAGCCAGTCTCCGGGATTGTCTGCCACGAACGCCAGCTCCATGGTGCTATTGGGCATCAGCAAAGGACTATCGACCCACCGGGGTTCCCCCAATGGCTCACCGTTGATGGCAAGCAGTTTCATGTGATGTCCATGCAAGTGCATGGGGTGAGGGAACGCTGTCTGATTGTCAAGCAGCAGTCGAACCGATGCCTGTCTTGCCACATCGATCAGTGGCGGCATGTCCAGTTTGTTGCCCACCGTGTCATTGATTGCCCACACATAACCCTGCTGAGCAATGTCCCGCAACCCCATCCACTCTCCATCGAGCCTGGCGCGTCGCAAGCCGCCCATGGCACCGCCGGCGATAACGACCCGATGGGTACTGATATCCTTCAGGTCGGGTTCAGGAATACTGCCCGACGACAGCGCAATGGGGGTATCCAGAGGAGCGTCCCTCAACGGAACATCATCGTATTCCCACTTTACAAGGTCGAATGACTCCCGATAGAAGCTGTCCGTCACCGCCATGGTGCTATGCGGCTCTCCCATCATGTCGATGATCAGATCCACGCGGCCAGCTGCACCGATGACCAGAGGAGCATCCAGTCTGTAAGGGGTCACAGCCTGCCCGTCGATGGCAATGACAGAAGGGCTAAGATCGCCAAACGACAAGGCGAAGTTCCGCGCGTTGGAAGCATTGATCAATCGAAGTCTGAGCCGCTCGCCCGAGCGTACCCTGACGATATACCTGAACCGTCCATTGACGGTAGGGACATTGCCTATGCGTCCGGCATGAGAGCGATCATGACCCGCACCGAAATCGTCACTGATGGAAGCATCCTCCAGCAAACGCCAGTCATCGATCATCCACACGAGATCACGATCAACCCGGGGTGGCTCCCTTTCCGCCACGATCAGAGGACCGTACAAACCGCGCCCTACCTGTTCATATGCATTGACATGGGAGTGATACCAGTAGGTACCTGCATCGGGTGGTGTAAACCGGTAGCGAAACGTTTCACCGGGATTGATGGGGGCTTGCGTCAGTCCGGCAACTCCATCCATGTCATTGGGTAACCGTATCCCATGCCAGTGTACGGCAGTCGGAACCTGCAGCCTGTTCACTACCCCGACCTCGAGTGGTCGCCCGACGCCTGTCTTGATGAGCTTGCCGGGAACCTGGCCATCGAACCCCCAGACATCGGTGGCCGGAAAGTCCGGTCCAACTATATTGACTTCACCCGTTCGCGCCGTGATATCAACCGACCCGGACGTATCGGCCATCGCCGGCAAGAGGGGTGAAAGTGCCAGCACACTACTGCATTGAATGAACGATCGACGATCCATGATACCTGTCCGTCACTGAATTGGAGATTTCCAGAAACTGACCCTCGAGGCAAGAACATGAGTAAGCTCAGCCACGAATCAGGATTTCCGGAGCGGTTGAGTTTCCGCAAGATACCGGGAAACCGGCGCGATTCACACTCTTGGAGGCCTGTAGACAGGCGGCAGGTTTTGGCGAAGCAGTGCAATTTCCGACACCGGAATGGCCGGATGATCGCTCGGATGTGCCGGCCACTGAACACACTTGTACAGGCGTTGCGACACACAGGCTCGGGAAAATGGTGAGCGCCATGCTCCAGCTGCCTCTCAGGATGCTGCCGAGTCTGCCCATTCTGCGATGTGACTTCATCAACTTATCGTAACAAGTCGGGTACCCGGATACACAGCGTAGCGGCGTAACATGCACGGAAATCAAGCAACTGAGTTCACCTCTTGCGAAAACGACAGCGGATTTGCTGCGAGATAATTCAAATAACAGCGCCTGTAAACCGGTAGCTGCCAGTCAATTCATGGAACCGATCGCCACCATTCTGTCATGTCTCCTGACCAGACCTTCCATGCAGAGCACTCAAGATTGACAGCGTCGACACGTCGGAATCCAGCGTAGCCAGATTTCCGGTATTCAGCTGAGCAAGTTGTATCTCCCGCGTGCCGTTTTCTCGATCCTGCGGTTGTCAGTGAGACGTTTCAGCGTTCTGTAAACCGTTTCCTGCGCCAGTCCGATCAGCTCGGCAAATGCGGAAACATCCTCTCCCAACAGTCCATCTTCCATGGCCAGCAGAATGCGATCTTCGGCGGAGCGGATTGACAACAGCTCCACATGACGCCGGCTGCTCTGAACCTGAAAGGCGAAATGCCTTGCCAGTTGTCGCGCAAAGTCGCTATCACCAGACAGGCACATGTCGATTGCTCCACGCAGGCATTCGACCACAACAGAGTCTTCGGTTGCGACAGCAGTGCAATGGTAGAAGTCACTGAACAGCGCTGCTTCAGCGAACGTTTCGCCTGCACGCACGCGATGCAGAATGATGTTGTGACCACTCACGGTCTGCCGGTTCAGGTCAATGGCTCCGGACTGCAGATAGAACAGACCCGTGGTTGGATCTCCCCTGATGAACAGGCTCTGCCCCGCCGTCAGTTCCCGAGTGTGCTTCCCATTGGCATCAATCGCGTTGAACGGCTCGGGTAATGACTGCTCGGACATGATCTGAATCATATACGCGATGATTGCAAAAGCTCAATATCAAGGATATACCAAGAAGAGGCGCACACTGATGAAAGGACTGAGCACGTTGTTGATTGGGCTTGCATTGACTCAGCAGGCATACCCGCAGACAAACCATGGCGTATCTCATGAAAATCATGGGAATGCCGAGTCGGAGCTGCAGCAGCAGAATCAACAGGAAGCGCCATTACTGCACCATAGTGGTCAGTCGACATTCGCGGCGATGATAGAGATTACCGCACTTCTGGACACTGACAAGGACACCCATTGGGCCACCGTCGATCTGGATGCATTGCACTCGCATCTGGTCGACATGAACCAGCTCATGCTGCTCACGCAGTCTTTCACCGAGATTCTCGACGACTCTCTCATTCAGTTCACGGTAACCGGCACCGCCGAGGCCGTAGCGGCAATACACCGAATGGTACCTGCACATGCCCGCGCTCTTCGGCATTCGCGCCACTGGGACATCACGGTGAAGCTTACCGACAAAGGCGCAATACTTCAAATCACTGCCGATTCTCACTCCCGGTTGACCCGCCTGAAAGCCCTGGGCTTCTACGGATTCATGTCACTGGATTCACACCACCAGAGGCATCATCTGAACATCGCTCTGGGCAACGGGCACTGAACAGGGTTTGTCTGGACAGCAGCCTGTCAAGCCATTGCGTGATGATCCGCAGGCCGGCGACTCGGCTGTCCTGAGCATCTGGTCCTGGTACCCCTGCACCATTGGCCAGAAACGTGATCCGATGACAGGTCGTACTGATATCATTCTCCAGCGTACAATCCCGCTGGATGACACTTCGCATGGCGTTGCCATACATCGCACTGTCGAATCAGCCCTTGGTGGTACCGGCATGGCAAGACTCTGGCAATCAACCATGCAAGGAACGAGGAAATGCCACTGCGCGACATCAAGAACAAGCCGGTTGAATGGAACGCCATACAAGGTACTCGTCAGCCATTCGCGCCCGTCGTCGCGCTGTTTTCAGTCTGCCTGTTCGTCTTGAGCGCCTGCTGCTCCAATGACAACAAGGGACACCCGCCGTCCAACGAAACCGACAGAGAAAACGCGCAAGATCACGCAGAGGATCTGCGCCAGGCGGCCGCGTTGCGAGCACGCCTGCACCGGCAGATGAGCAATCACCAGTGGCTGGCTCGTTCCAGAGGATGGCAGATCCTGGAGCAAGGCGCTGCCATCTCGGACAAGGAAATGACCCTGTTCTATACCCGACGCACGGTACTCAAGTCCCAACGTGCCTCCGGATCCGATCAGGCCGAACCCGACTACTGGAACCGCGAACACCTGTGGCCCCGCTCCTACGGCTTGAAGGGCACGGCGGCTGATCGGGACCTGCACAATCTGGTTCCAACGGATCGCACTGTCAACTCATCCCGCGGCAACAAGGTCTTCGATGTGGCGATGACGCCCCATCGGGAATGCACTCTGTGCCGCGTCGATAGCCATGCCTGGGAACCACCCGATGAAGTCAAGGGTGATATCGCACGCATCCTGTTCTACATGGATGTGCGCTACGAAGGAGACACCGGCATCGAGACGGACGCCGGGCTACCGGATCTGACGCTGACCGAGGTGGCTGACCCGTCACGGCGACAACTGGGGCCTTTACACACCCTGCTGACCTGGCATTGCATTGATCCTGTCTCGCCAAAGGAGGAGGCGCGACATGAGGTCGTGGCTGCGGCACAGGGCAATCGCAATGTCTTTGTCGACAAGCCAAGTCTGGTGGAAGCCGTTTATCTATTCGATTGCCCATAATCGACTTCCGGAACCTTCTCCCGCAGCCTGCCATCCCCGCCACTCCGAGCACACAAACCGTGCGATAGGGCCAGTCAGCGTTCCATCAGAGTGCAGGCGTTGAAGTCGCCCCCCAATGAAACCACTCGGTTGATGTCATCGAGTGAGTGCATTGTGTCAGTCAATTGAGTGCAAAGAGTGCAGATTTCCGGATGGCACGCAAACCCGCATGACAGTCTGTGTACCGCGTCAACGGGATCTCGCTTCAGGCACTCCGGAAACGGAGCTTGAATCGAGGCCGGGCACGAGGTGCCGGATGTTGCAGTTCAGCATCCGCCTCAACAACTTTCGGAGACTTGACATGGCAGAAGTGACCTACCCAAAGCACCAGATCGGCGACTCTCTGGTGGACTACGAAGAAAAAGTATTCGAAGATGTTCAGGCCGAACCCGGTGAAAAGGCACTGATCACTTTCCACACGGTGGCCTTCGAAGGCTCCATCGGACTGGTCAACATGCTGCAGGGCAAGCGCCTCATCCGCAAGGGCTTCGAGACGTCCATCCTGCTCTATGGCCCTGGCGTCACCCTGGGCATCGTTCGCGGCTTCCCGAAGCTGGGCGATGAAGCTTTCCCCGGTCATCAGAACTTCAGTGCGCAGCTCAAGGCGTTCATGGACGAAGGTGGCAAGGTCTACGCCTGTCGTTTTGCCTTGCAGGCACTGTATGGCCATGGAGAACCCTCTCTGCAGGAAGGCATCACGCCCATCGCTCCACAGGATGTGCTCGATCTGGTATTGCTGCACCGTCGCGACGGCGCTTTCATCCTGGACACATGGACACTGTAGGCAACAGTGAACTGGTCAGAGCTGCCGCTGCGCAGCTCTCACCGGTACTCGACACACCGGGCGCGACACTTGAAAAAGTGCTCGGCTGTGTCGACGATGCTGCGGCACAGGGCGTGGATATCATTGCCTTCCCCGAGACCTTCCTGCCCTATTACCCGTACTTCTCCTTCATCGAACCGGCAGTCAGTATCGGCAAGAAGCACCTGGGTCTGTACGAGCAGGCCGTCGTCGTACCCGGGCCACAGACAGCCGCCCTGGCACAAGCGGCTCGTCGGCATGGCATGGTCATTGTCGCCGGTGTCAACGAGCGCGATCACGGCACCCTCTACAACACTCAGCTGGTCTTCGATGCTGACGGCACACTGGTTCTGAAGCGACGCAAGATCACACCGACCTACCATGAACGGATGATCTGGGGGCAAGGCGACGGCTCCGGCCTGAAGGTCGTCCCCACCCGCGTCGGACGACTCGGAGCACTGGCCTGCTGGGAACATTTCAATCCACTGGCACGCTTCTCCCTGATGACACAGCACGAGCAGATCCATGTTGCCCAGTTTCCCGGCTCCATGGTCGGTGCCGTATTCGCCGATCAGATGGAGGTGGCCATACGCCAGCATGCTCTGGAGGCTGCCAGTTTCGTCATCAATGCCACCGGCTGGCTGAGTGAGGAACAGAAGGCATTCATCGATCCGAGTGGCAATTTCCACAAGGCACTCTCGGGCGGCAGCTGTTCGGCCATTGTCTCACCGGAAGGTGTGCATCTGGCCGATCCACTGCGTGAAGGCGAAGGCCTGGTCATTGCCGATATGGATCTGGCCTTGTGTACCAAACGAAAACGCATGATGGATTCTGTCGGGCATTACGCGCGACCGGAACTGCTCAGCCTGCTGATAGACAGTGCACCGAAATCCTTGTCGCACGACAGCAATCAACCCTCAGACAGGAGCACAGACGATGACTCAAGATGCGATCACCATGAACCCGCAGACACTGATCAACGAACTGCAGTCTTACGGACTGCGTCTGGTTGATCCGAACGCCGGTGCGCCGAGTCGTCGCGGCGGTGCCGGCCCGTCCGACCACAAGGGCCTCGTCGTCAACGGAGTCACCATCATGGCTCCTGTACATACCGCCAGCGCTTTCGCCTCGCCCTATACGGCGCTGGCTCCGGACGCTGATGGCAGCAGTATCGTGGAAAAGGATGGTCGCCGGGTGGGCACGGTCAGTTTTCCCGTGAACCCGAGATTCTACGACCTGGAGACCGCCGACGGCATCCCCTACAGACAGATCGCCCTGTTGCACGGCACGGATGTTCTGGCTACCACGATACTGCAAACCTGTATCCGTTATGAGAGTCGTCGCAAGACCTGTCGCTTCTGCTCCATCGGTCAATCACTGGCAGCGGGGCGGACCCTGGCGCACAAGACACCGGAGCAACTGGCCGAAGTGGCAAAGGCGGCCGTCGAACTCGATGGTGTCAAGCACATGGTCATGACCACCGGAACTCCCAATCGCACCGATCGGGGAGCCGCGGTGCTGGCCGAGTCAGCCGCCGCGGTCAAGGCCGCGGTAGATCTGCCCATACAGGCGCAGTGCGAGCCACCTGACGATGATGCCTGGTTTCAGCGACTGCGCGACTCCGGCGTGGATGCACTGGGCATGCACATGGAAGCCGTCAACCCCACGGTACGTGATGCCATCATGCCCGGCAAGGCTGAAGTATCCGTGCAGCGTTATCTGCAGGCCTTCGAAGCAGCGGTGCCGGTATTCGGACATGGACAGGTATCCAGTTACATTCTGGCGGGCCTGGGCGATAGCGCAGAGGACATCCTCACCATGAGCCGAACGTTGATAGATATCGGTGTCTACCCCTTTGTCGTACCTTTCGTTCCGATCGCCGGCACACCGCTGGAGGATCACCCGGCTCCACGCCCTGAATTCATGCATGAAATACTGCAACCGCTGGGTGACATGCTGGCACGGGCCGGCATGACGCGCACCTCCATCAAGGCAGGCTGTGGACGCTGCGGTGCGTGCTCCAGCCTGTCTACCTACGAACGGCAAGGCAGCCACGCCTCTGCGGAGGTCATCTGATGTACGAGCCTTTCCAGCCTTACGTATCACCGACCCACCGCGTCTGCATTGCTTCACAGGACTGGCAGCGCCATGCCGCCGCCCGGTTGCGCCGCGACGTCTTCTGCGCGGAACAGGGCATCTTCAGCGGCGATGACCGGGACGATATCGATCGCATCGCCACACCGATTGTCGCTGTTTCTCGCATGCTGGGTGAGGATGGTCACGTCATCGGCACCGTACGCATACACCCCAGCGACAACATCGATGAATGGTGGGGTTCCCGTCTGGCCGTGGCCAGAGCCTACCGTCGCCAGGCAGGCCTTGGAACCTCGCTGATCCGACTGGCCGTGTCCACGGCTCATGCCAAAGGCTGCACACGTTTTCTGGCACATGTGCAATCAGCCAATGTGCTGCTGTTCCAGCGACTGCACTGGTGGTCGCTGGGCGAGATGTCACTGCATGGCAAATCACACCACCTGATGGAGGCCGACCTTGCCCACTACCCTCCGATTCACAGTGGCGTACTCGACGGCGAACGTCGCACGGCAGCCGTAGCATGAACAGCTCTGTCGATACACTACAACAGCTGGCACAACGTCTGGCTGATAGTCCGGGTCTGCGTGGCAAGGAAGATATCCAGCCCGTCGTCGGGGCGCTGGGCATTGGAGACGACGATGCCATTCGGGTCGGCGATGATACCGCCGCCATCCAGGTAAGCAACGGCTGGAACCTGCTGGCATGCGAAGCCATGCTGCCCGCATTCGTCGAGCAGATGCCGTGGTTTGCCGGCTTCTCCGCCCTGTGGGTCAACGTTTCCGATATCCAGGCCATGGGCGGACGGGCCACCGCGGTGGTCGATGCCTTGTGGGCCCCTTCGGCGGAGCAGGCCATTCCGCTGCTGCAGGGCCTGAGAGCAGCATCATCACTGACCGGCATACCCGTCGTCGGCGGACATGCCAATCTGCAGGCGCCTCATCTCGCCATTTCGGTATCGATACTGGGATTTGCCAATCGATTGCTGACGAGTTTCGATGCCGAGGCTGGTGACTTGCTGGTAGCGGCCGTGGATCTGCGCGGTCGACAGCATGCCCCCTGGCCATTCTGGGACGCCGCCAGCGACGCGCCGGTGCAGCGTGTTCGCGCCGACCTTGAACTCATGCCAACGCTGGCTGAAGCAGAGCTTTGTGTCGCTGCCAAGGACATCAGCCAGGGCGGCATCATCGGCACCTGTGCCCTGTTTGCCGAGAGTTCCCGTGTCGGCATGACCCTGGATCTCGACGCCATCCCGCAACCCGCGGACTACCCATTGGAGCAATGGCTTTGTACCTTTCCCAGCTTTGGTTACCTGATGGCAGTGAAACCCGCAAACCTCGACCGCGTCATCCGTCATTTCGGGAGCCGAGACATTGCGGCCAGTGCCATCGGCAGCATCGACGCGACGCAGGAGCTGGCCATCAGTCAGAACGGCCAACGCGCCGTGGTACGCAACCTTGCCAGAGAGCCCTTGACCGGTTGCGCCACCAAACCTGACCACTTGGCGCAGACGCTGCCTGCCTCCCCACATTCACAACCCGACTCCACGGAGAGCTGCTGATCATGCCCGAAACACGATTCGAGATTCGCTGGCCGGACCAGACCACCGAATCCTGTTATTCACCCTCTACAGTCATCAAGGACTACCTGGAAGCCGGCCATGACTACCCGCTGAATGATTTTCTGCAGCGCTGCGACACGGCCCTGTCCGAAGCCAGCGAACGGGTAAGAAAGAAGTATGGCTACGCCTGCAGCGCAGCCAGCGACCAGAAGGAACAGCTCTTTCGTCAGGCCGCCGATCAGCCAGCCGGTCTGGTACATGTCCTGAGGATACAATCATGAAAACACAGCATGTTCCCGTCATCATCGTGGGCGGTAGTCAGTCCGGTCTGGCTGCCAGCTGGTGCCTCAAACAACGCGGAATCGAGCATATCGTGTTCGAGCGCAATACGGTCGCCAATGCCTGGCGCGATCAGCGCTGGGACAGCTTCTGCCTGGTGACCCCAAACTGGCAATGCACATTGCCGGGATTCTCCTATAGCGATGAATACGGTGGCCAGGATCCGGACGGGTTCATGGTGCGCGACGAGATCATTGCCTACATCGAAGCCTATCGTGCGCACTTCGACCCACCCTTGCAGGAACACACCACGGTACACAAGGTCAGCACACATGAACTGGGCTTCGAAGTGCTCGCCGGAGACAAGCGTTATCTGGCCACTGACGTAATCGTCGCCAGTGGTGCCTATCATCAACCCAGACTACCGGCAGTGGCCGAACGGTTGCCCGATCATGTACTGCAGTTGCATTCTTCCACCTACCGCAATGCCGAGCAGATTCCCGAAGGCGATATCCTTGTCGTCGGCAGTGGTCAATCCGGATGCCAGATTGCCGAAGATCTGCATCTTGCCGGAAGACAGGTCCATCTGGCTGTCGGTAGCGCACCTCGCGCACCACGACGCTACCGAGGCCGGGACGTGACTGCCTGGCTGGTCGACATGGGTCACTACGACATCACGGTAGACGATCACCCACTGGGGGAAGCCGTACGCCACAAGACCAATCACTACATGACAGGGCGCGATGGTGGACGCGATATCGACTTGCGCCGCTTTGCCGTGGAGGGCATGACCCTGCACGGACGCCTGGTTGGTCTGGAAGACGGACAACTGCGTTTCGACGATAGCATGCCGCAGAATCTGGACGCCGCCGATGCATCCGCCGAGCGGATCAAACGGGAAATCGACAAATGGATCGACAGCAACAAGCTGCAGGCACCTCCAGCCGAGCCATGGGCACCCTGCCATCAGCCTGAGGGCGGAGACAGTGTGATCAAGCTGCAGGCTGACACACCCCGACAGCTCTCGGCGGTCATCTGGGCAACCGGGTTCACCAGTGACTACCCCTGGCTGGACGTCCCCGCCTTCGACGAGCAGCAGCAGATCTCTCACTGGCGTGGTTGCTCACGCAAGGTAGATGGTCTGTGGGTGCTGGGCTTGCCCTGGATGGTGACCTGGGGCTCTGGTCGCTTTTCAGGCGTGGGGCGTGATGCCGAATACATAGCAGCGCGTATCAGTGAACGAAACCGGCAATTGCAGGTTTCATCCCTGTGATCCAACTCGCACAAACCCACGGTATGACAGGTGTTGTGCCGTGCAGGCACATATAGACGCAATAAGGTGACGAGATCCTTGTGGACTGACTGATGCAGATGCCGACCTCACCCCACACAATTGACTGGCTTCCCCAGCTGGATGAGGATCGTCCTGCCTATCTGGCCCTTGCAGACAGCATTGCACGGGATCTGTCTACAGGTCGTCTCAATGCCGGCGACAAGTTGCCCAGCCAGCGTCTGCTGGCTGAACGGCTGCAATTGAATTTCTCCACCATCGCCCGCGGCTACCGGGAAGCCCAGTCACGGGGACTGATCAGGACTCGTGTGGGTTCCGGCACCGAGGTGCTGGCCCAGGCCGATTCACACAGCGCCCGTGCACAGCGTCGCGATCTGTCGGACCGTTCGATGAACCAGGCGCCGGAGTCCGACAATCCGGTGCTGCAGGCCAGGCTGAAGGATATCTGGAATGATGTCGGCGAAGAATTCCGCGCGCTGATGCGCTACCAGTCCTCCACAGGCTCTGCCGAAGACAAGGCCGCGGCACTGCGCTGGGTTGCAAGGCGTGGTATCGAGGCGCGATCGGATCAGGTACTGGTGACACCCGGGACCCACGCTGCCATGCTCGCCATATTGCGTACCACCACCCGTCCCGGGGATACCGTGGTCTGCGAGAACATCACCTACCCCGGCATTCGTGGTCTGTGCAAGCTGCTGGACCTGCAGCTGCGTGGACTCGGCGATGACAATGAGGGCCCGAACCCGACCGAACTCGACGCCTGGGCCAGCAAGGAAAGGGTCTCCGTGTTCTACACCAATCCGGATGTTCGCAACCCCACTGCACAGACAATCAGTTCACGCCGACGTGCCGAGCTGGTGGATGTCTGCCGGCGTCACGACATTGCCATCATCGAGGACGATGCCTACGGTTTCCTGCCCAGTGATGCCCCTTCCACTTTCGCCATGTTGGCTCCGGAGTTGGTGTATTACATCGCCGGACTGTCCAAATGCCTGGGAGCCGGTTTGCGCGTCTCCTACCGCATAAGACCACCCGAGCAATCAGGCAGTGCCATCGACAACCAGTTGAAGACCACCAATGTCATGGTCTCGCCGTTGACCACCCGTCTCGCCACGCGCTGGATAGAGACCGGCGTCAGCGATGAGATTCTGCACCAGATTCGCAGTGAGTCCATACAGCGTCAACAGCTGGCAAGAGAGATCCTGCCCACGGGCAGCTTCGATGCCCACCCGGAAGCCTTCCATTGCTGGGTGCGGGTACCGGCACCCTGGACACGCCACCGGCTGGTGGACTGGATGAGAGGACATGCCCTGGGGGCTGTCAGCAGCGACGCCTTTGTCATGCATGGCCAGGCGCCGGAAGCCTTCCGACTGTGTCTGGGAGGTGCGGCTTCCAGACACCAGGCGAAGAGTGCACTGGAGTTCCTGAGTGACGCGCTGGACAATCCACCAGCGAGTTGACCGAGGGGATCCGGTACTCCCTCGCTGAGGATCGGTCAGCGGCTGCCGTTCGTCACCGGAGGAATCGGAACTCCCTTGCGGAGGGCCAGTCAGTGACGACTGTCTCGTTTTTGGCGCGTCGTTGTCAGATCCAGCGCCGCACCTGTTGCCGATACTGCCGATACTGATCACCGAATTTCTCGGTGAGCGCCTTTTCCTCTGGCAGGATCTGAAAGCGATTCATGTAGGTGACAAACAATCCGACCATGACGAGGGACAGAAAATTACCCAGAAAGACTACCCAGGCCAGCAGAATCAGAACAATACCGACATACATCGGGTTACGCGTGTAGCGATAGATCCCGCCGGTAACCAGAGCCCGTGCGGTGGCCGGATATAGAGGGTCAACCGTGGTGTGCGCGACTCGAAACCCAAAGATGCCGACAAAGCCGGACAAACCTCCGCACAGCGCCAGCAGCACGGCCAATGGCTTGCGCAGTGGAAAATCGATCGCGAGAAATGGCGTCCACCCCGACAGCAACCAGATGCCGATCGCAGCGATCAGGGCAACGACTGCCGGTGGAATTCTGAGTTCCAGTGCTTTCAAGTGTCTGCCAGCTCCGTATCAAACAGTGTAGGTCCTGCGCTAAAGGCGAGACACGCAGGTCATCGCAACTATCAAAGCACTATAGCAGCTGCACCCCGTGTGTTCGGCATGCCTGGCTTGTTTCCCGGCTAGATGATTGAAGGTTCCCGAAATGCTCACGGCGAGCCTGGTGAATTTCCTTTGATACCTCTTTTCGCTTTATCGCCTTTGATCTGATTTCTCGGCCAGGCAGATCATTGGCATACCAGTTACTACATTTATTGACCTCTGTGTGAGTACTACTGACGGAATCTCACCATTCACATTGTATTAATACCAGCAAACTGATTTCCATCAAGAGTACTACTGAACAATATTGTTCTTGCCGAGAGCAGACACCCATGACACGCATGGCGGTGTAGGACAGCAGCAAGCGGAGTACTCGCTCACACTTCAACCTTTCTAATATCTAGCATGAGGCCGGTGCCAGCGACGCCTGTTACTTCAAGTTGCACAACATATGCTGAAGCATACATATAGTCATGCCATCAAGGCCAACTTACCTGCACGGACCCGTGGGACTCAACGCCCTAATTGCAACGCCCCGTGCAAAAATTAGCACTCCCTTACTCAACTTCCGATCGCTATTATAAAGACAGATCGAAGCAGAACCCATCTCCCCGAATACGCAGGGTTGCATTTCACACATTACGGAAATACAGCAGGATAATTATTTACAGCTATGGATAGGAGCGAAGAGAGCTTCTGAAAAACCCAATCAATTACATGACCATGGCAATCACAAGCCGTTTAACGTTATCCCACATTGACTCATGGCCCAGGCCAAAACAAACTCGAGGACTCACGTATGGATAAAACGTCACTACAGCTGACAGAAGGCCTTTCACCGGCACTAGGCTTTACATTGATGATCGGGCTGGGCCTGATTTTCCTGGTACTTGCATATCTGATCAAACGCACATTGATCAGAAATACACACGATTTTATCTCATCGAATCGTAGAATCGGACTGGGTTTTGGCGTTGGTTCCGTCATTTCTGTCTGGACCTGGGCCATGGCGGTCATGATGAGTTCCGCGATGACCTTCCAGTGGGGACTATCCGGCCTGTTCTGGTTCGTTGTCCCCAATGGTCTAGCACTCATGGCGATGATTCCTCTCGCACGAATTCTGCGGAAACGCATGCCGGATGGCTATACGATCAGTCAATTCGCCTATAACAGGTTCGGACGTTCGCAAGCCGCGGCCAGTGTTGTCACTGTGACAATGATCTTTGGAATCTTGCTTGAAATACTGATCAATCTAAAAGGAACCTCAGTTGTCATGTCTACAGTTTTCTCAATCGACTGGAAAGTGGCAACTATCGTCACAGTTTGTGTCGTTATGACCTATTCCTTCTTCGGTGGACTCTGGACCGCCGTAATGACAGGCACAATAAACACTTGGATGATCACTGTACCTGCGGCAATAGTTATAGTAGCCGTGTTCGATTTGATTCCTGGAGGTGTTGACACGGTATTCGCCGCCGTCGGTGATGCTGGTGAAATGAACCTGTCAATTCTGGACTCTTCTGCCGCGGCCGGTTTTGGCATCACTCTCGCATTTGGCCTGCTGGCATCGGTGGTTGCAGACCAAACCTTCTGGCAGAAAGTATGGTCGGTACGAAAGGATCAGGTATCAAGGACGTTCATGTGGGCCGGTGCACTCTTTTATCCAATTCCTATCTGCCTGGGCATGCTTGGTCTGGTAGGTATCGGCTACGGTCTTACAGCTACTGAAATCGGCGGAGACATTGTGGCGGTGGGGCCCTACATCGTGTCTCATATCGGTCTCCCGATGACACTTATTATTGCCTACACCCTGGTTATTCTTGCAGCCTGCTATTCCACGATAGACGGTGCCAGTGCAGCGCTCTCATCGGTGGTTGCTATCGATATAGTCAAGAGATTTGCCCCCGAAACAACCGAGCAAACTCTTTTCTACATAACGAAGGCATCAATGTTTATAGGCGGCACCGTCGCGGCCCTTATTGTTCTCTCTGGAGTCGATTTCACTTCATTAGTCTTAACTACTTACGCACTGAAGACCTCGATACTAATTCCACTGGTGCTCGCGATCATCTGGTCACGAACCAACACAGTTGGCTTTATTGGAGGTGTCATACTTGCAATTATAATTGGAATGCCAATCAGAAGCATGTACGGTGAACTGATAGGCACCCTCTCTATCCTTGCGATCAGCGGCATTACCGTAGTTCTCGCTGCTATTTTCAAGCCAAAGGAATTCGACATGGACGAACTTGAAGAACTGATATCAGATCTTGAACAAAAGACTCCCGTTCCAACCTCTGAGCATACCTGATCATCGGATCACCGATCTTGCTACCACCAAATTGAGAGTATCGCCATGTCGTCAATTTACGTTGCTACATTGTTTTCTTGTCTGATCGCTACCGCAGTTTTCGCTGCAGGTTATTTCAAGGGTATTTCCGAAGCCATTGCCGACCACCGTACCGAAACAGATTCACCCATACCCGATGAAAAAGAAAGCAACTATGGTCTGGCAATAATGGTAGCGGTTATCGTTGCCAGCTCCATCATCTGTCTGATTGGGATCGTACCGGAAATGATCTATGCAGGCCCTTTTCTCGCAATTGTTACTGCGGTGATGAACGGAGTGGCCTTCTTCGTTGACTCCAAATCATAAGGAGTAGAGCATGAAGTTCGGTCTATGGCTTCCGGTATATGGCGGTTGGCTACGATTGCACAGCAATCGCCCATCACCAGACTTTGACCTGTGTAGCAGGCTTGCAATACAGGCCGAGAAAGACGGTTATCACTACCTCTACGGCTCCGAAAACTTGCTCAACTGTGTCTATGGTGGAGACGCTGAAGTTGCCGACCCCTGGATGTATGCAGCTGGGCTGGCAACGTTAACTCGGAGGATCGGCCTTGTGGTCGCCAGCAAGCCGGGGTTTTGCTCACCGATGTTAGCGGCCCAGATGACTCGTAGTCTTCAGCAAATGAGTAAAGGGCGTTGCTCTGTGAACATTGTTTGCGGCTGGTGGCCTGAGGAATTCAGGCAGGCTGGCGTGGACTACCTGGATCATGCGGGTCGGTACAGACGTGCAAATGAGTACTGCGAAAGCCTTCTTCACTTCTGGGGACAGAATACCAAAGCCCGCAAAGGCGAGTTTTACAGCGTGGAAGACATATCGCGAGCCAACACACTCGAACCGTTGCCACCAATCTGGGTGAGTGGTCAGTCCAAGCACGGGCTTGCTCTCGCCGGACGATACGGTGAGACAATATTCCTTAATAGTATGCCTGTAGATGAACTCAGCAATAAGATTTCTGAAATTCGCGGCAACGAGGCTTCGACTACTCAAAGTCTCAAAGTTGCGGTCAGTGCGTTTGTACTCATGGCAGAGACCGACAGCCTGGCGGAGTCTCGTTATCAAGAATTGCAGGACAAAAGAGATGACACGCTAATACATGAACTGCGTACTGCAATGGATGAGTCAGGTGCCAGCTCCTGGGAGGGACTTACCCGGGAAAGAATGCTCGATTCCAACTGTGGCTTCGACGTTGGCCTTGTGGGCTCCCCGATGACCATCGCAAAACGTATCGGCGATCTAAAAGATGCAGGAGTTGACATTCTCATGTGTCAATTCGAAGACATGGTCAAAGACAGCCATTTGTTTGCACAACAAATTATGCAGCCGTCTCTGATTCGTTGTACTGCTTGATAGTTTCCCAAAATACTCAAAGGAGAAAACCATTATGTCCAAGAAAAGAGCACATCTTCTCGGCTTTGTACAACACGGTGTAAACAGCCATGCTACGGGCATGTGGAGGCATTCCCGTGACAAGGTGAACTGGGACTGGCGCAAACCGGAGTACTGGCAACACATGGGGCGTACAATGGAACGTGGTTTATTCGATGCCATGTTTATAGCCGATGAGCTAGCGCCCTATAACAACTATGAAAAAAGCTCTGACGCTACTCTTAAATACGCGGTGCAGTGCCCGACTCATGAACCCTCAACCATTGTACCGATTGTTACGGGAGCCACTCAGCATCTGGGTGTCGGGGTTACGCTTTCCACAGCCTTTGAACACCCCTATTCCATGGTTCGACGTCTCTCGAGCCTCGATCATCTATCCAGCGGAAGGGTGGCATGGAATGTAGTAAGCTCCTACTCAAAAAGTGAGTGGGATGCCTATGGTGAACCCATGACTGACCGATCTCGTCGTTACGAACGAATGGAAGAATACCTGAACCTCTGTTACGAATTGTGGGATTCATGGGATGAAGATGCCATCGTTGCAGACAAGGAAAGCGGCGTTTATGTGGATCCTGCCAAAGTTCGTAACATAGATTTTGACGGGGAGTTTTTTAAGTCGAAAGGACGTTCTTTTGTATGTAGATCCCCCCAAGGACGGCCCGTCCTTTGGCAGGCGGGTTCATCAGCTACTGGTCGTGACTTTGCCGCCCGTCATGCTGAAGCAATCTTTGCAGTTCATCCAAATATAGAACGCATGCGTGAATATGCGGATGATTTGGGTAGTCGATTAGCTGAAGTCGGACGTGAACCTGGTAGCGTAAAGTTGATCTACGGGCTTCAGACTGTTGTTGCCGAGACACGTGAGGAGGCCCAGGAAAAGTATGAGCGAATCAAAGCCTGCATCCCACTCGAAGGAGCGCTTGCCTGGATGGCCGGACACTTTGGTCCTGATTTTTCGACCTACGACCTGGATGAATATGTTCAGAACATCGAGATTCCCGGCATCCAAGGGTTATTTGAATCAATCATATATGCAAAGGGCGGCGCACCTGTCACTGTGAGAGAGGCTGCTCTTTATTATGCACAAGGCATGGGCATGCCGATTCTAGTAGGCACACCTGAAGACATTGCCAATCATATGGAGTTGTTCATGGATGAAGGTGGAGCCGATGGCTTCATGCTGGCCGCCACCTATACACCAGGTTGCTTCGAAGAGTTTGTCGACATGGTTGTTCCAGAGCTGCAATCACGTGGTAGATATCGTACTGAATACAGTGGCTCCACTCTTCGTGAAAATCTCTTGTCCAACTGAGGCGTCGACAATGATCAGCAATGAACTTTTCTGCGAAACCATGAGGCAACTTGCTTCTGGAGTTGCAGTAATCACGGTGGAAAATGACAATCAGCTACACGGAATGACAGCTACCTCATTCACATCTGTATCTGCCGACCCACCTTTGGCTTTGGTGTGTATCAAGCGAGGCAGCGATACCGACCAATTGGTAGCAAAAGCAAAACGGATAGGCGTCAGCCTGTTGAACAAAACCCAGCAGGAGATTTCCAATCGCTATGCATGGAAAACTGCTGACAGAGATCGCTTTGATGACCTGGACACCTGGCGCTGTCCTGGTGGATCGCTTGTATTCAATGACTGCGCGGCCGTAATGGAAGCTGTAGTCGAAGAATCTTATGAAGCTGGCGACCATACAATCTATATTGTTCAGATTGAGCATGCTTCTACGAACAATCAGGTTGTACCACTACTCTACTGGAACGGCAACTACGCAGAACTGGAGTCGTCAGAGTTTTCCCCCAAACAACCATCAGTGAGTAATGCATGAGGGTCGTAGCCACTATCAACCTTGGAAAACCGTGCATGCACCCTTCTCGCTATGAAGAGGATGGGTAAGGATGGCAGCGTGGTCAGTCAACAATGGTTTCACAAAACAGGAAAAAAGCCTGAAACGAAAAAGTTGCATATCATTTGTCTTTCATTTATTGCTACCAACTCTCTGTTGTCACGACGTTTTCAGCCACGCACTGAACAGGAGATAGCTTTTGAAAAAGCCTGTTGATAGTGCAAAGACCGAAAAACCAGAAATTCTCGGCGTAGAGCTTGCCGCTAAAAGCAAGCTTTTCAGCATTGAAACTGTCAAGGTACGTTACAGCAACGGCACAGAGTCTATCCTTGAGCGTATACCTTCCGGGCGCTGGGCTGGCGCTGTCATGGTGGTGCCTGTCTTACCTGACAGAAGCGTGTATCTGGTACGGGAGTACGCGGTTGGTAGCGAATGTTACGAGACAGGACTGCCACAGG
This sequence comes from Granulosicoccus sp. 3-233, assembly GCF_052681095.1. Lineage (NCBI taxonomy): Bacteria > Pseudomonadati > Pseudomonadota > Gammaproteobacteria > Chromatiales > Granulosicoccaceae > Granulosicoccus > Granulosicoccus sp. 3-233. The sequence continues at coordinate 467,391 of NZ_JBQYLE010000001.1, read as the reverse complement.
GCATGAGAGAGTTCGGAGAGTCTGCAACTCAGACAGCAAATCGAGAACTTAAAGAAGAGATCGGGCTAGGAGCCAGAAAACTTACCCTACTGAGTGACCTCAGCGTAGCGTCTTCCGTTCTCGGCTTTCGCATTCAGATTGTTCTGGCGGAATTTCTTTATGGTGCTCAACTGACTGGCGATGAACCTGAACCTCTTCAGTCTTTCAGGCGCGACATTGATGCCCTGTTGTCTGGCTCCACTGACACACAGATCACAGAAGTTCGTTCCTTGCTCGCGCTCTACCTGGCGAGGGAGCACCTGAACTCCAGGACAGAGAACTACGCTCATGTCTGATTGCCATTCTGTTCCAAAATTTCTAGTTAAACCGGAAATCATCAACAATGTCTTCACAATTGCACTACTTCCTAGATCGTGTTAAGAATTCCTTCAGATCTGCCATGATGGTGTTGTCCGTGCTTGTATTTTATTTTGGTCCAGATCATCACAAACATAAACGCCGGCCATTTTTCCTCAAGTCGCTCATGTGTCGACCAATTTTCGAGCTGTTGACCTGAAAGTTGTTACCCCTTGTAGTAACAGAAGAGTATTCATCGTTAAATTCTTAGTCAGTAACACACCGTTTTAAAATCATCTTTCGGTGTAAGTGACATTACAAGAAGGACCATGCCTGATCATCATACGTCAAGACTTCACAAAGCTGTTCTTCTGCGGACTGTCAGTCCGAGATAATCTACCTGTGCCGATAATTGACCGAAAGAATTTGATCGTCACATAGCAGACGAATATTTTAGCTATTGAGTTGTCCCGCAGACTGATTCACGCTTTCAACCTATAGAACGTTTATTGTACGATTTGCATTTTTTGTGACTTAGGACGAACTATTTATCGGGATGATAATTCCTAACTCAATCTCTCATGAGATTTGTTACGACTCAACTGTTTATACAAAAGCAGTTTCGAGAAGAACTTTACAGGAGCTAGGAGTCTAAAAGTGCGTTGTCTCTCGGCTCACTGCAAGTGCGACATGTATTGGTATCGCATTTTCAGTTAAAGAGTCTTTCAGTTAATTCCGATGGGTGAGTAAATTACTTGAAGCACTTCAAGATTTTTGAGATGGTAAAAGCTGTCGCTCGTGCAGGCTCTATTCGTAAGGCTGCGGAGGACATGAACATAACTGCATCGGCCCTGAATCGTCGTATAAAGGACTTCGAAGATGAACTGGGTTTCGAGTTATTTGAACGCCTGCCACAAGGCATGCGGCTCAATCCGGCCGGTGAACTGCTGATTCAGCATATCCGGTTGCAAATGAGTGATCTCGCGCGAATACAGTCGCAAGTAGCTGACCTCTCCGGACTCAGGCGGGGTCATGTGTCGATCGCTTGCTCTCAAGCCTTGCTGCCTTACTTTCTGTCGGAACAAATATCATTTTATAGAGCTCAACACCCCGGTATTACCTTCTCTATAAATGTTCGTGACCGGCAGCAGATCGAGCACGATCTGTCCACCTTTGAAAGCGATCTTGCACTTGTTTTCGAACCTGTGCATTTGGTGGATTTCGAAATCATTCAGTCGATCCCCCAACCGGTCCATGCTGTCTTTAGAGCCGACCATTCACTTGCCAAGAAAAGGGAGTTGCGTCTGAGGGACTGCCTTGACCATCCTTGCATCGTACCTTCCACAAATTATGGTGTACGCAATCTTTTGGAGATTGGAGCAAAGAAAATTCTACGAACGTTGACACCTGCCTTGGAAACAGAATCATTCGATTTGATACGTCATTACGTACAGCATGATTATTCTGTAGGGTTTCAGATACCTATTGGATTAAATAATTTGATATGCGCTAACACAGTTCACCGACCTATCGCAGTCAAGGATATACCCATCGGACAGCTTTATCTCGGGCAAAAAAAAGGGCGCAGGTTACCAGTAGCCTCTTCCCGTTTCGCACTTCAACTTCACTCAGCACTCGAATCATTGAACAATATATCGCCAGACTGACACATTCAAGGAAGTGTTGCATCGGGGCACGGTTCGCTGGTCGAACAATCGCGCCCTATCAACCAGCTTTTGACGAGCAACTGAGTCTAATCAGGGTGCCGAATAGCGAAGGTCTTTTCGGGCAGATTCATTTTTTGCAGATTGATCACATCAATGCAACTGCGGGATATTCATCTCCTACTAGCGAACTGATGAAATATGCTTGAACGTGGTGCCTGAGCGGATTTGGAAAATAATGGTGTATCGGACTGATTACTCGTTACCAGACCATCAATCTTCCACTATGGATAATGAAAATCACCCATTTCGATATACAACTTACTAGCTGACTATCGTCAATAAATGCAATGGTGGAATATTCAACTTATTCAGGCATACACAAAAATTGAAGAAGTGTTGTATCACAGCTTATTCCGCATTGTGCGGCGCAGTCGTGCACTTTCTCAGCCTGTGTACCGATGCAATGCTTTGAGAAACAACGCGACCCAACCAGGATGGCACTGGTGCATTCAAGGTTCTAAGCCTCACTGCGCATTCACCGCGACCCGCTAATCAATCGACGAAGCAGCTCCAGTACCAGCAGCACGGCGGCCGGCCAGATGACCCAGAGATAGCCCGACCAGCTAAACAGATTGACCAGTAACAAGCCTGCGACGAAGATACCAGCGCGGACAACGGATAGTCTGAGCCAACCACTGGCAAACAACGGTGCTGCCTTCATTGCCAGAAAAACCGCCATGACAAGTCCCGGCCAGTGCGCCCAGAACGGGCTTCCACTGGCAATATCGATCAGCAACAACACCGACCAGAGTGCAGCCAGAAGCCTGCCATCGCGTGACAGCCGTTCTCGCAGATCAGACGGGGCCCGAGGTACAGGCTTCGATGGCCGCGCCACTTCATCCTTGCGCTGCTTGAATGCAGACGGAGGCTTGTTCCTGCCGAGGGAGATGCGATAGACCGACACATCGTCGACAAAGTTCTTCGGACGCTTCTCGCCCAGATACTCGAAGCCGACAGAAAGTTTCTTCTGAACCTGATCGTAGACCTGTCGAGAGATCAACACGCCACCCGGCTCGGCCATGGACTCCAGCCTTGACGCAAGGTTGACCCCCTCACCAAGCAGGTCACTCCCATCGATCATCACATCACCCAGGTGAATGCCGATCCGGAAGCGCAGTGCCCCTGCTTGATCGCGAGTGTCGATGAGAAGCTCATTCTGCACTTCGATGGCACACTGAACGGCTTCAACCACCGAGGGAAATTCGGCTATCAGCCCATCGCCGGCGGTATTGACGATCCGGCCACGATGACGTTCGATGAATCTTGCAAAGACTTGACGCGCAGCCCGGAGGGCTCCGATGGTACTGACCTCATCCAGGTCCATGGCGCGACTGAAACCTGCCGCATCTGCTGCAAGAATGGTCGTCAGCTTTCGTTGTACTTCCGTGGTCATGGCAACTCTCGTGAGCCGGATTGATCCAGCGGACGGACCGACCGCCAATCGAGTCTGCTTTCGACTTCATTCTGAACAATTCAGTATCGACGCTATCGTGAGTCCAGCAGGGGGAGTTACCGTTCGAACTCGAACCTGTTCCAAGACTCTGTCGGCATTCTGCCAGAACGACAGCGCTTCAATGCCTGACTAGCCGAATTGGCAGCGGCAACGAATCAATGCATTCATGGCCGCCCATGAACAGGGGAACGCGGTTTGGAAGTGGATGTGAGTCACACACATGCACTCATCCGGACAGGGAAGCCATCTTTCGCAATCCCTTCAATGATGGGTGGCGTCTCGAGAGTCTGATTCCGCAGAATCCCCGCAGGCTTCAGACGTCAAAGGTGCGGGTGTCGCTGTTAGAGCGAATGAAAACAGGCAGATAGATGGTGGGGCGTGCTGGGTTCGAACCAGCGACCACCTGATTAAAAGTCAGATGCTCTACCAACTGAGCTAACGCCCCCCGGTACTGCCTACGGTCTGGGCGACCGTGTGATACGTGATTGTTGCGCTACGTATCGAGCGGACAATGATAACGCAAAATTTAGTCTTGGGGGGGTACTAAAGCCCTTCTCTGTCCATTTTTTGCAGACGCTTTCTCGCCAGCACCGCTGCGGAACGCCCGGGATAGTCTTCCTGCACCCCGGTCAATATGGTTCTGGCCTGCAAATACTCACCTTGCTCGTACAAGGCAAACCCGATCTTCAACCTGGCGTCCGGAACCTTGGTACTGTCCGGAAAGGAATTCACCACGACACCGAAGTTGCGCAGGGCATCATCGAACTTGCGCTGGGCGTACATGGCCTCGCCCTGCCAGTACCAGGCATTGTCCGAATACGGACCATCGGGGTATTTCGTCAGGAAGTCATCGAACGAGGCAACAGCGCTGTCATTCTGACCGCGAGCCAGCAGGTCATAGGCGCGGGTGTAACCGGCTTTCTCGGCCTGGGTGGCCGTGTCACGCAAGGCACCGGTCGGCGGCCGCGGGCCATCGCCGAAGTCGGCATCATTGGCAAAGGGTACGGCAACACCATCCTCGGCCACGAATACCCCTGCCGGCTCACTGGCTGTCTCATCCAGACCGACACCGGCGGTTTCATCCAGCAGACCACTGCCCAGACCGTCTTCCCCGGCCAGCAGATCCAGAGAATCCCGCGCCTCTTCCAGATCGGTGATGCGACGGTCGGTGTCCGCGTACAGATCCGAATTGCGCCTGGTCAGGGTGTCGATCTCGTAGTTGAGACTTTCGATCTCGCCGCGCAAGCCGCGGATCTCCTGCTGCAGACTGTCGATACGCTGCAACTGCTCCAGCAGCGACTGATCCATGATCCGTTCGACCCGATCGAGGCGGCTGTCCAGATTGTTCAGTGTCGGCTTGTCCTGAGCCACGACTGCCGAACTTCCCAGCAGCAGGCAGGCAAGGGTCAGCCATCGCAATGTCACCGGCTGGCGATCACCCGCAGCCTGGCGGCCGTGAGCAGAAGCGGAAGTCTCAATGACAGTGCGTGAATCGAACATGGGAGTAGTAGTCCTTCATCCTGGGGTGGCAGGCGCCGAATCCGACATGAACCCGATGCCTGAACGCAACAGCTGACGATCAGTTCGGAATGGCGGATTCGTAGATGATGTTCACCCGCCGGTTCTTGGCCCAGGCATCGCTGTTGTGGCCATCATCCACGGGCAACTCCTCGCCATAGGAGACGGTACGAGTCTGGGCGGAACTGACACCCTGCAGCTGCAACATGCGGGCAATGGTCATCGCACGTCGCTCGCCAAGGCCAATGTTGTATTCGCGAGATCCACGCTCATCGGTATGCCCTTCCAGGCGTACCCGACCATCGGGATTCTGCGCCAGATAGCGACCATGCTGGGCCACGATATCCAGGAATTCGGGGCGCAGTTCGGCCTGATCGTAGTCGAAGTAGATGACCCGTTCCAGCGGTGCCCTGCCTGCAATGGAGTTGGGATCAACCTGGGTGATGTCCTGTACACCATCGATGGTGACCGGCTGCACGATGGCAGGCTCTCCGATGTCGGCCAGTTCCGGAGCGCGACTGGGGTTGGAACCACAGGCACTGAGCGCAAGCCCTGCCATGGCGATGATGAGGAGTTGAATTCTGGACATTGACATGCTCTCGTTTGAATCTGATTACTTGGAATACGGCGACCAGGCGGGTTCTCGAACCGATCCCCCGTCATCCAGTGACAGGCTCTGTACCACGCTACCATCGAGCGATACGGCGCCAAGCGTTCCACGCCCGTTCTTCTCCGTTGCATAGATGATCATCTGGCCATTGGGGGAAAAGCTCGGCGACTCGTCCAGAGTGCCTTGCGTCAGCGTCTGGAACAGTCCCGAGGAACGATCGATCATGCCGATCTGGAAGCCACTTCCAGCCCCGTGCACGAAGGCAATGGTGGAGCCATCGGGTGACACGGTTGCACTGGTATTGTAATTGCCATCGAAGGTCAGGCGGCTGGCTCGACCACCTCGAGCGGATACTTCATACAGCTGCGGCCCGCCGCTGCGGTCCGAGGTGAACACCAGATTCTCGTTGTCCAGCCACACCGGCTCGGTATCGATGGCATCGCTGTCGGTCACTCGGCGCAGCTGTCCGGAGTCGACCTGCAGGATATAGATATCCGGATTGCCTTCGAAGGAGAGGGTCACTGCCAGTCGCTCGCCATCGGGCGACCAGCTGGGTGCACCGTTGATGCCGGCCCGTGAAATGACCTTGATGCGGCTACCCTGCTCCCGATCCTGCACATAGATGGCCGATTGCGTGCGGTTCTCGAAGGAAACATAGGCGATTCGTATACCATCCGGCGCCCAGGCAGGCGAGAGAATCGGCCGTGGGGAGGTCAGCATGGCCTGCGGGTTTTCTCCATCGGCATCGGCAAGCTGCAACTGGTAGGTGCGATCACCCACAACGCCGGAAACCGACACGAAGGCGATCTGCGTATTGAAGGCTCCGGGGATACCCAGAATTTCCTCGTACACCTCATCGGAGATCTGGTGAGCGGCACTGCGCAGGGTCTGATCGGTGACCTGGAAGCTGAAGCCGGTCATCAGTGTCTGCTGCAGCACATCGTAGAGCTGGAATTCGACCACATAACCGGATGCCGGTCCTGGCTTGATGCCACCGATCAGCAGGAAGTCCGTGCCAGAGAGTCGCCAGTTGGCATATCGCGGAACATCCCCGCTGACCGGATTGGCGACAAGATCCTGACGGTTCAGGGGCGCAAAATTGCCGCTGCGCTGTAAATCGGCGTCGACAATGGCCGCGATGTCCTCCGGTGGCTCACCACTGCCCGTCCAGCCGAACGGCACGATGGCAATGGGAATGGCATTCTCGCCGCCCTGGGTGATTTCGATCTCGATGACCGCCTGCGCAGGGGCCACCAGTACCCCGAACAGCAGCAGGCTCGACAGAACACCGCCTGACAGCGCACGAGCGCCTTGCCTGAAGGCCGCCCGCGGTGATCGACAGGCGTCACCGGGGAGCGCATGGCGGATGGCAATGGCAGCCATGGCCACGGCATGGAGTTTCGACAGAATTTCGCTCATACGCGCTTTGAAATACAAATCACCAGTGTCCAAGGTTTGTCGTGCCACGTGGAATCCTAAACCATCCGCTCAACTTACACAGATAAGGGTAGTTCAATTGGTAATTAACCCCAAAAGACCGCAGAGCGGCAAGCATGGTTGCCGAATGTCGTTACCGTACCGTCAGTTGGGCCGGAAATAGAATCTCAGGCGCCGATCGAACAACTTCGGATCCGGTGCGGCCGGCAGGGGAGAGGCTGCCAGCACGGCGTTTTCGACGGATTTCCGCAAGGCGGCACTGCCGCCCTCACAGCTGTCGACGGTTACCTTCAGCACTTCACCTCCCACAGATTGCAATACGCTCACAGTGCAGTCCACCTGGCCGGTGGTGCCCGGTGGCTTGCGCCAGCTGCGCTCCACTCGTTGCCTGATGGAGTTGAAGTAGAGATTGCGCAGACGCAGAAGTTCCCGTTGCTGCTGTTGAGCCAATCTTGTATTTTCTTCTGCGGCTGCGGCCGCGATTCTTGCCGCCTCTTCCGCCAATTCGGCTTCCCGCGCAGCGGCCTCACGACGCGCCTGTTCCGCCTTGCGATCGGCTTCGGCCTGTGCTTCTGCCGCAATGCGTTCCTGCTCGGCCCTGGCCGCTGCAGCCTCCTCGGCGGCCACTCGTTCTGCCTCGGCCTGACGTTCAGCCTCGGCTTGCTCTTCGGCGGCGATACGCTCGGCTTCAGCCTGGCGCTCCGCTTCAGCCTGCTCCTCTGCGGCCACGCGTTGCGCTTCGGCCTCCTGCTCGGCTGCCACTCTTGCGGCTTCGGCCACGCGTGCCTCCTCCGCCACTCGTTCAGCCTCGGCTGCCTGCTCCGCAGCCAGTGCTTCGGCTGCAGCCGCCTCTTCAGCCACACGTTGTTCCTCTGCCTGGCGAGCCTGCTCCTCTTCGCGAGCCTGACGCTCTGCAGCCTCTTCCGCCAGACGCGCCTGCTCGGCCTGCGCGGCAGCCAGCTCTTCCTCCAGACGTTGCTTCTCGGCAGCCGCCTCTTCACGTTCCCGCTCGGCAGCTGCACGCCTCTCCGCCTCTTCGGCTGCCAGCCGCTCCTGTTCGATGCGCTCGCGTTCGGCCTTGGCCTCACTGGCAGCCTGCAAGGCCTCCTGGCGCTCCTGCTCGGCCAGTCGCGCTTCCTCTTCCAGACGCGCCTTTTCCTGTTCGGCAAGGCGAGCCTGCTCTTCCAGTCTGGCCTTCTCTTCAGCAGCCTGGCGTGCCTCTTCCTGCAGCTGCCGATTACGCTCCTCGGCATTGCGCTGCACTTCAGCCAATCGTTCCCGCTCGGCATCGGCCGTCTGGCGGGCCTCATCGATGCGCCGGGTTTCCTCCTCCAGCTGTTTCTGCGCAGCGCTGATTCTCTCTTCTTCCCGCAGCCGCTCCTGACGCAGACGTTCCAGAATGGCCTCGCGCTCCAGCACCTGGCGTTCGGTCAGGCTGGCTTCCTGCTGCCGCAGTGTCTCCAGCTCGGCCTGCTCCTTCTCCGCGCGAGCTCGCTGCAACTCGCGCTGCCGTTCCAGCTCGGTGGCCTGATCCTGCAGGGCCTCGATACGCTGTTTTTCCTCCTCGGACGCTTCTCGCTGCTGTTCGGTCAGCTCTTCGGCCTCCTTCAGGCGCGCTTCGGCAGCGGCACGGGCCTCTTCCAGCGCGGCTACCGTGGATTCGAGCGCCTGCTGCTCTTCCAGCGCCTGCTGCGCCTGGCGTTCTTCGAGCTCCTGCAGACGCTGCACTTCAGCCTGAATATCCGCCTCACTGACCGCAACGGCTTGAATGGGTGCCTCGTCGGTCAGATCGAGACCGGCAGATGCAGGCTCCTTGTTGATCTGAATGACCAGCGCAGCGACGAGCACTGCGTGCAGCAGCACGGACAGGATAATGGCGAGCGGATAGCGGCGGATAAGCTCGAGCATTGGCGTCAGCCCGAACGGTGCAGCCGCGACTGCGTTGCCATCGGGGAAATAACAGGCTGTTCAGCGTGCGGCATGTTCATGATGAGTGTTGGCTACCGCTCCGGATCCGACATCAAACCGATTTCAGGCGCACCCGACAATTGCAGGGTCACCATTGCTTGCATGATCTGACCATAGTCTATGGCGGCGTCTCCTGCCACCAGTACGCGCCGGTCGGGGTTGAGCCGCAAGACCGCACTGGCCAGACGTTGCACTTCCTCACGCGCCAGCGGCTGATCCGGTGTCTCGCCGACGTTCAGATACCACTCACCCTGGCTGTTGACTGACAGGATCAGTGGCTCCTGAGCCTCACCCGCATCGGCAATGGGTGTTGCCGCCGCATCCGGCAGGTCGATTTCCACACCGGTCTGCAGCAGAGGCGCGGTGATCATGAATATCACCAGCAACACCAGCATGACATCGATGTAGGGCACCACATTGATCTCGGCAACCAGCCGCCGCTTGCGGCGATCGGCACGAATGGGGCGAACCGCTCTCACTAGGACTGTTCCGCATCACCGCCAAAGCGGCGGATGGCCTGGCGCTGCAGTACCGTCGAGAACTCTTCGGCAAAGTTCTCATAGCGATTGAGCAGGCGATCCACTTCGTTGGCAAAGCGGTTATAGAACAATACTGCAGGTATCGCGGCAAACAGGCCGACAGCCGTGGCAATCAGCGCTTCGGCAATACCCGGCGCGACCATGGCCAGAGTGGCCTGCTGCACATTACCCAGGGCGGTAAACGAGTTCATGATGCCCCATACCGTACCAAACAGACCGATGTAAGGGCTGATGGAGCCCACTGTCGCCAGAAACGGCAAGTGGTGTTCGATGATGTCGGCCTCGCGGGACACGGCAATGCGCATGGCCCGACCGGAACCGTCCATGATGACTTCCTCATTGTCGGTCTTGCGTCGCAACCGACCGAACTCGGAGAATCCGGCTTCGAAGATGCGCTCCATGCCATCCAGCGTACCGCGACGCATGGTCAGCTTGGAGTAGGTACCGGAGATATCCGAAGATCCCCAGAAATCCTGTTCGAAATCCTCGGCCAACCGCCGGGCGCGCCGCAACTGGCGGGACTTGCCCAGGATCAGAGCCCATGACAGCACCGACGCCATCACAAGGATGACCAGAACCCCTTGCACGATCGGGCTTGCAGCCAGAACCAGATGCAGGATAGACATGTCAGAATTCACGGGAAATGGCCTCTCTGATCTCGTTGGGAATGGCACAGGCTGCGAGCGAATCGGCATTCACGCAGACCAGGCCGATGGTGGATGACGTCAGCAGCGTCTCGCCACGCATGACGCTCTGCTCGCATACCACACTGGCGGAACGCATGGTCTTCAGACTGGCAGTCACCGTCAGCTGATCGTTGAAGCGCGCAGGTGCCAGATAGTCGATCTGCACCGAACGCACGACAAACAGACGCCTCTTCTCGTTCTGCCAGACATCCAGTTCGATTCCACTTGCCCTGAGCCACTCGGTACGCGCCCTCTCCATGAAACGCAGGTAGTTGGCGTAATACACGATGCCACCGGCATCGGTATCTTCGATGTAAACCCGAATCGGGATTGAAAATTGCGACATGCGAAAGTATTGCAGAGAAAAGTTGTAAATTACAGCGATCGGGCAGCTTACAGCCATGAACGGCCGGCAACCGTGCCGCTACACGGCAACTTCGGCAGCGCTGCTGCGCGACTATACCGGAATCCGGTCAGGCCGCCGATCATTCAGGGGGGCAGTTACGCGATTCGCCATCAGCTATCGCTGGTGGAGGGTAGCTGCAGACCGAAATGGCGATAGGTATGGGGTGTTACCACCCGGCCACGCGGCGTGCGCATCAACAAGCCCTGCTGAATCAGATACGGCTCGACCACCTCTTCCAGTGTGCCGGTCTCTTCCGACAGGGCGGCTCCCAGATTGTCGACCCCGACAGGCCCGCCGCCGAACTTGTGAATGATGGCATTCAGCAGCCGCCGGTCCATGTTGTCCAGGCCGAGGCGATCAACATTCAGCAGATTCAGGGCACTGTCCGCCGTTTCCGCATTGACCGTACCGTCGGCCCGCACGTCGGCATAATCCCGCACGCGCCGAAGCAGACGATTGGCTATACGCGGAGTGCCACGAGAGCGACGGGCAATCTCGATGCAGCCCTGCTCGTCAATCGGTACCTCCAGCAGACGCGCCGAACGGGCGACGATACCCGCCAGATCCGCCACTTCGTAGAATTCCAGCCGCTGCACGATGCCGAAACGGTCACGCAGCGGGGAGCTGAGCAGGCCGGCGCGTGTGGTGGCCCCCACCAGGGTGAAGGGCGGCAGGTCGATCTTGAACGAACGGGCACTGACACCTTCGCCGGTCATGATGTCGATCTGGTAGTCCTCCATGGCCGGGTACAGCACCTCCTCCACCAGGGCGCTCATGCGATGGATCTCGTCGATGAACAGCACATCATTGGCTTCCAGATTGGTCAGGATGGCCGCCAGGTCGCCGGGGCGTTCCAGCACCGGGCCGGAAGTATGCAGAATGCGCACATCCAGCTCGTTGGCAATGATATTGGCCAGCGTGGTCTTGCCCAGACCAGGCGGCCCGAACACCAGCACATGATCCAGCGCTTCGCTGCGCATCTTCGCCGCCGAGATGAACAGATCCATCTGCTCGGCCACGGCGCGCTGCCCGTGATAGTCAGCCAGCAGCTTGGGCCGCATGGCCCGTTCCTGCGCATCTTCCTGGTGTGCATCGGCTGTGATCAGTCGTTCAGGATCGGCCATATCGGGTACTCCGGTGATCGTGCCGTGAAAAAGTCGCTTCTTCGCGCTCGGATGTTACGCAGATGCCACATCGTCGCGGTGCCTGCCGGGCGTTCGACATCTAGCGCGCTGCGCCTCGCAGCGCCGCCCGAATCATCTGCTCAACGCTCTGTCCCGTCTCGCTGTTCTTGTCGAGCAGGCGATTGGCTTCTGCCGGCTTGTACCCCAGCGCCACCAGCGCCTCTTCGGCCTGTTCGCGTGCCGAGGGATCGTTGTCCAGCGGCAAAGTGCCACTGGGTACGGCGCTGCCAACGCCCAGCGCATCGACCTTGTCCTGCAACTCCACCAGCAGCCGTTCCGCCGTCTTCTTGCCGATGCCCGGCACGCATACCAGTGCGGAGACATCCTTGCTGGCGATGCAGGACAGGAATTCATCGGTACTCAGCCCGGAGAGAATGGCCAGTGCCACCTTGGCTCCCACACCATTGACCTTCAGCAGAGCCCGGAACAGCAGTCGCTCGGTACGACTGCCGAACCCATAGAGCAATTGGGCATCCTCGCGTACCACCAGGTGTGTGAACAGGGCAACCGCCTCACCCTGAGCCGGCAGTGCATAGAAGGTCGACATGGGCACATCCACTTCATAGCCCACACCCTGCACATCCACCAGCAGCGAGGGTGGATTCTTTTCCAGCAGCACCCCTGTCAGCCGACCAATCATCGCCTCAAACCTCTTCCTCGAACTCGTTTTCTCTGTGGCAGCAGTACCTCTCCACCGGGGGTCTTGCGTGAATGCGCATGACAGATGGCAATGGCCAGTCCATCGGCCGCGTCCACCTGCACGGTTGACACGATGTGCAGCAGAGCCCTGACCATGGTCTGCACCTGTTTCTTGTCGGCAGCACCAGAACCCGTAACCACTTTCTTGACCAGTCGTGGTGCGTATTCAGACACCGTCAACTGCCGCGAGACGGCGGCAGTGATGGCCGCACCCCGCGCCTGCCCCAGCTTCAGCGCCGACATCGCGTTGTTGCTGAGAAACACCTGCTCGATGGCCACTTCCTGCGGCTGCCATTCGGTGATGATGTCGCCCAGCGCCGAATGGATATGACCGAGCCGCTCGGCGAAGGAGTCTCCCTTGACGCGAATATGTCCATGCGTCAGGTGAAAACTGCGAGCCCCGTCCGATTCGATCAGGCCATAACCGGTGATGACCGAGCCGGGATCGATTCCCAGAACCCGCACAAGCCCATTGCCACGGGGGCTACTCACAGGCGATGGCTGCCCAGTGGCATCAGCTGGACGCGCCGTCACCGTAGGACTCGGGCGGAATGTCGGCATTGGTGTAGACATCCTGCACGTCGTCCAGATCTTCCAGCGCATCGATCAGCTTGATCAGTTTCTCGCCCTGCTCCACGTCCAGTTCCACTTCGGTGGCCGCGCGCATCGTGACTTCGGAGTGCTCGGGCACCAGTTCGGCTGCCACCAGCGCTTCCTTGACGTCCATGAACACCTCTTCGGTGGTCAGCACATCGATGGACCCATCGTCATTGCTGATGATGTCATCGGCACCCGCTTCCAGCGCCGCTTCCATGATCATGTCTTCGTCCGTGCCAGCGGGGTAATTGAGGATGCCCTGCTTTTCGAACAGGTAGGACACCGAACCCTGAGTCCCCATGTTGCCACCGTACTTGGTGAAAGCGTGCTTGACTTCGGAGACGGTCCGGTTGCGATTGTCTGTCATGGTGTCGACCATGATGGCCACGCCGTTCACGCCATAGCCTTCGTAGCGATTTTCCTCATAGGACACATCATCAAGCTCGCCCGCGCCTTTCTTGATGGCGCGTTCGATGGTGTCCTTGGTCATGTTGCCGCTCAGGGCCTTGTCCACCGCCAGGCGCAAGCGCGGGTTGGACCCCAGATCGGAACCGCCCATCCTGGCCGCAATGTTGATCTCGCGGATGAACTTGGTGAACAACTTGCCGCGCTTGGCGTCTTGCTTACCCTTGCGATGCTGGATATTGGCCCATTTACTATGTCCGGCCATTGACTGCCTCTTGTTGGATGTAATTCATGATGTAAGTCGCCTATTGTCGCGCATTTGACCCCCTGTTGACCAACCGTGACACCCGAAAAGCACATCACGGTAGCCAATGCCGGGACAAAGACGGCTTCAGCGGGCAGAAACCGACAAGGCTCCTGTTGTCACCATGACTGTAGCGGACTACTCACGAAACCGCCCCAGGCTCAGAAACCTGGCCACGTAGTCGGTACATTCGCGGGAAAAGATCATGGTGGAATGCGACAACGGCAGACGCACCCGGTCAGTGGCATTGTCGATCAGCGTCTCGCTCTCGCGTACCACGCCATCACTGTCATCGCCACTGGGATACAGCAGGGCACTGATACCCAGATTGCCGCTACCGGTGATGATGCCCAGCGGCCGTTTGCCCGAGAATTCGGGTGCGCCACCCAGCAGCCCCTTTTCGATGCTGCGTCCCAGCAGAGGTCGCAGTGCCGGGGTGTCATAGACGCGCCGCGCGACATAGCTGCCGCGCACCGGTGAGCCGATCAGCACCACCTTGTCGATATCGATTTCCGGATAGCGATGCAGCAGGTGCAGAATCACGATGCCTCCCAGACTGTGGCCGACCAGATTGACGCGACGTGCCCCCAGCTCGCCGATCTCCCGGTACAGGGAATCGGCATTCTCTTCCGGGGTGTTCTTCAGAAAATCATAGCTGACCGAATGCGTGCGAAAACCGCGAGCCTCCAGCATCTTGCCCATGACCCGCATCATCACACCCTGCATCCAGATACCGTGCACCAGCACGGTGACCTGATCGGGTGCCGGCATTACACGTCGCGCCATGACGTTCAACCTTCCGCCTTGAGAATGGCCTGCAGTGCTGCACGATTCGTGCGCGAGGAGACCCTGGCAATGGCCTCGACCAGCGGCAACCAGCAATAATCGCCATGCTCGTTCGGATCCAGCACCACCTGGCAACGCGCTGGCAGCTGCACACTGAATTCGTGCTCCAGATTCTCGGTGACGCCAGGCGCATAACGCCTGCGCCAGGCCGCAGCGATCGGAAAGCTTCGACTGGTGGCATGGTCGTTCACGACGGCCACGATACCGGTCTCTTCGGCCAGCTCGCGAACGGCTGCCTCTGCCGGTGTTTCACCAGGCTCCAGACTGCCCGTGACGGATTGCCAGAAATCCGCCGGATTCTGGCGACGGATCAGCAGCACCTCCAGATCCGTGGTGTAGACCACCACCAGAACGGACTCCGGGCGTTTGAACAGGGAACTCACCGCCTCCTTGCCCCCGGGGAGGGAGCCCGTCGCGGCCTCCCTCGGATTCCTTGCAGAATCGCCGTCCCGCGCAATTGCAAGAACATTGTCGGCACGGCCCTTGCCGACACCATCCTTGCCTTGCACCGATGGCCGGGAGTCATCAGACCCCCGGTCAGAACCGGTGGGTCTATCCGGCATCGGGCGTGGTGCTGGCACGAGCACGGGTGCGCAGGTGCAGATCCTTCATCTGCTGATCCGACACGGCACTGGGTGCACTGGTCAGCAGACAGCTGGCGCTTTGCGTTTTCGGGAAGGCCATGACGTCACGGATGCTCTCCGCATCGCACATCAGCATGACCAGGCGATCCAGACCGAAGGCGATACCACCGTGTGGTGGTGCGCCGTACTTCAGGGCATCGAGCAGGAAGCCGAACTTGTCGGTGGCCTCCTGTTCGCCGATTCCCAGTACATCGAGGGCTTTCTGCTGCATCTCGGTGTTGTGGATACGGATGGAGCCACCACCCAATTCGGTACCGTTGAGCACCATGTCATAAGCGCGTGACAGCACCTTGCCCGGGTCCTCATCCAGCTGCGCCTGCCATTCTTCAATGGTATCGGCCGATGGCGAGGTGAAGGGATGATGCAGTGCCTGCCAGCGCTTTTCACGCTCGTCGAATTCGAACATCGGAAAGTCCACGACCCACAAGGGGCGCCAGGCGTCTTCGACCATGTCCAGTTTCTTTGCCACTTCAATGCGCAAGGCGCCCAATGCCGCCTCGACCACCTCTGTCTTGTCGGCGCCGAAGAAGATCAGATCGCCATCGACCGCTCCGGTGCGCTCGATGATGGCCGTCAGCACGTCTGCCGGGAAGAACTTGACGATGGGTGACTGCAGCCCCTCAGCGCCCTTGGCGATGTCATTGCACTTGATGTAGGCCAGACCCTTTGCCCCGTAACGACCGACGAAGTCGGTAAAGCCATCGATTTCCTTGCGCGTGAGCTTGTTGCCACCGGGCACGCGCAACGCAGCCACTCGCCCCTTGGGGTTCTTTGCCGGCTCGGCAAAGACCTTGAAGTCCACGCCTTCCACCAGATCGGACAACTCGGTCAGCACCAGGGGGATGCGCAGATCCGGTTTGTCGGAACCGTAGACGGACATGGCTTCGGCATAGCTCATGCGCGGGAAGTCCTCGCCGTTGCCCAGATCGACATCCAGCACGTCCTTGAACAGCACTTTCATCATGTTCTCCATCGACCCCATGATGGTGTCCTCGTCGATGAAGGACATCTCGATATCCAGTTGCGAGAACTCGGGCTGGCGATCAGCGCGCAGATCCTCGTCGCGGAAGCAGCGAGCCACCTGGTAGTAGCGATCGATGCCACCCATCATCAGCAGCTGCTTGAACAGCTGTGGGGACTGCGGCAGCGCATAGAACTCACCCGGGTGGTTGCGGCTGGGTACCAGATAGTCGCGGGCACCTTCGGGTGTGGCGCGCGTCAGCATCGGGGTTTCCACTTCGATGAAGCCATCGTCTTCCAGCGCATTGCGCAGCTGACGAATGACGCGAGCGCGCAGACGCAGGCGTTCCTGCATTTCGGGCCGACGCATGTCGATGTAACGGTAACGCAGCCGGTTTTCCTCGGAGACATTGTTGTCATCGAGCTGGAACGGCGGTGTGGCAGCCCGATTCAGAATCTCCAACTCGTAACCCAGTACTTCGATCTCACCGGTTGTCATGTCCGGATTGATGGTGCCTTCGGGGCGATGGCGGACCTTGCCGGTGATGCGCAGCACGAATTCGTTGCGAACCTCTTCGGCAAAGGCGAAGGTCTCGGCTCGATCAGGGTCGAAGACGACCTGCACCAGACCGGTGTGGTCTCGCAGATCGATGAAGATCACCCCACCATGGTCTCGCCGACGATGGACCCAACCGCAGAAAGTGACGGTCGAATCGAGTTGTTCCAGGGTAATAGCCCCACAGGGGTGAGTGCGCATGAAGACCTCAACGGGCAAAAGCCGCAATTGTAAAGTAGTTATCTGCTGCGCGAACAGCGATAATCCACCCTCCTATCATTTGTTTGCGGATCATTCATGCCCCAGTATCACGTCTATGGCGTCGGAAATGCACTAGTGGACCTCGAATACGAGGTGCCCGACAGCCTCCTCGGCGAACTGAACATCGACAAGGGGCTCATGACCCTGATCGAGGAAGAACGCCATCATCAGCTTCTGGAAAAGCTGTCCGACCTGCACTCTCGACCCTGTGGCGGTGGATCGGCCGCCAATACCATCACCGCGACCGCCCAGCTCGGCTCCTCCACCTATTATTCCTGCAAGGTCGCCGACGATGTAACCGGCGCCTATTTTCTCGACGACCTGACAGCCAATGGTGTCAGAACGAATCTGGATCGGGATTCCCTCGCGCATGGCCACACCGGCAAATGCATCGTGATGGTGACTCCCGATGCCGAACGCAGCATGAACACCTTTCTGGGTATCACGCGCGAGATCAGCGTCGACGAACTGGACGAGAATGCCATCCGCGATTCACGGTATGTGTACATCGAGGGTTACCTGGTGCCGGAGACCAACGCCCGCGCAGCTGCCGTCAAGGCACGTCAGGTGGCCCAGGCCAGCGGTGTCAGGACTTCCCTGACCCTGTCGGATGCCAACATGGTGAACTTCTTCAAGGACGGCCTGCAGGAGATCATCGGCGATGGGCTGGACATGGTGTTCAGCAACGAGGAGGAAGCCCGGCTGATGTTCGGCGCCTCCAACGTCGAGGAATGTCTGGAAGGGATGAAGAGCATCAGTCACCAGTTCGCGATGACGCGAGGCCCGAAGGGCGCCATGGTGTATGACGGTGAGAAGCTCTTCGACATTCCGGCGAAGAAAGTCCACGCTGTCGACACCAACGGTGCCGGTGATATCTACGCGGGTGCATTCCTGCATGGACTGACGAACGGTATGGCCTTCGCCGATTGTGGTGAACTGGCAGGTTATGCGGCCACCATGCTGGTACAGCAGATGGGCGCTCGCCTGACCCGCGAACAGATGACAGAGGTTGCCAAGCGCTTTGCCTAATCTACCTGCCCTGCCGCGCGGTTGTCCGCTCTCCCTGACCCTGATCGTCATCAATATCGGCCTGTATCTGGCGCAGATGTCGACCGGCAACCTCATCACCAATTCGGGTCTGTTGTATGGTCCTGCCGTTCAGGGAGGACAATGGTGGCGCTTGTTCAGTTCCGGCTTCCTGCATGGCAGCTTGCTGCATGTCGGCTTCAACATGTATCTGCTGTTCATGCTGGGGCCCCACCTGGAACGCGCCTACGGCAGTCTGCGCTTTGCACTGATGTATGCCGGCTCTCTGGTCGGTGGTGCACTGGGTGTCATGGCCTTTGCCTGGGATCAGCCGACTCTGGGCGCCTCCGGCGCGGTTCTCGGACTGGCGGGTGCCATGGGCATTGCCCTGCATGAACGAGGTATCGGCTTGCGCCAGTCTCCGGTATTTGGTCTGGTGGTTTTGAACCTGGCCCTACCCCTGCTGGTGCCCGGAATTTCCTTCTCGGGACACTTCGGTGGTGTGCTGGCCGGCATACTGCTCGGCTACCTGCTGGTCTGGCTACCCGCGCGCTCCCATGGTGCATCGACCGGAAACACACTGTCCATCGGTGCGGCCGCGGTGGCCCTGCTGATTGCGCTGACCGTCATGGCGGCCACCCTGGGCGGGGTTGTATCACTGGGCTGAGGTGCCCGAGCGTGTCGACGAATCCGTTGGTCCGGCTCCTCGACACGGTTCGGCTCCTCAGTATGAGGCCAGTGCCCGGCAGTGTGCCGAGCCCTGGCGTCAGCTGGCGGCTTCGTACAGCGGCATGACCCGGGCCGCATAATCGGTCAAGTCCTTGATGCGTGTTTCATTGGAGGGGTGAGTCGACAGGAACTCCGGACCGCTCTTGCCGCCCGAGGCCTTGGCCATCTTCTCCCACACGGAAATGGCAGCGCGCGGATCGTAACCGGCTCGTGCCATCAGTTCGACACCCATGCGATCCGACTCGGTTTCATGCAGCCGACTGTTGGGCAGGCCTCGCAGATAGGTGTAGACCTGATCGGCTACCGCCTGAGTGGTCTCACCGGTTGATGTGGCCGCGCTGAGTATCTGCAACACCACCGCCTTGTTGGCCTGTTCCGAGGCACGTTCGCGTGAATGCTCGCGCAGTGCATGAGAGATCTCGTGTCCCATGATGGCGGCTATCTCGGCGTCGGTCAGCTGCAGCTGTTCGATGATGCCCGAATAGAAGGCGATCTTGCCACCCGGCATCGCCCAGGCATTGAGCTGGTCCGACTCGATGACATTGACTTCCCAGTTCCAGTCAACGGCATCCTCACGAAACGTGCCTACCGTCAGAATCAGCCGATTGGCCACGGCTCGTACCCGGCGCGTCATGGCAGCATTCGCATTCAGATTGCCTTCCTGCTGTGCTTCTCCGATGATCTGGGCATAGGAGGCAATCGCGCCCTGTTCCAGTTCTTCTTCAGACACCAGTATCGACATCTTCTGCACACGGTCCAGGCCGATGGCGCCGGACTTGGTGGTTTGCACGCTGACACAGGCGTTGAGTAACAGGGAGGTAACGACAACGGGAATTAGGCGACGAAGTTGCATGCTTGTCCTTTCTTGATCCGAGCGGATGGTTCGTTTTGTCTGTAGCGGCAACTGTAGCACCGCACTTGTCTGAAGGATGCTCGAACCCCGTAATACACATTTGCACTCGAATAGCGCATCGCGGTCTTTATCAGAGCGCCAACTCAATGTTACCCTTCGGCTAACCTCAAGGAGCACGGCACGCATGGCCGACAAGCAGACAGTTTCCAACGAAGCATTGCTGACTCACCAAGCCCTGATAGCGGCGATACTCGAGGCGCTTCCCAGATCCCTCGATGCCACCCAGAAGGCGCAGCTGGCAGAGTTCGTTCCCGCTTACTTCAAGCATGTTCCCACCGACGAACTGGCACAACTCGGGATCGACGACCTGGCCGGTACCGCACTGGCCCACTGGCAACTGGCGCGCACCCAGAGCGTCGAGAAACAGCGCCACATCGTCTTCAACCCCGCCTTCGATAGCCATGGTTGGCATTCGGCCCATACCGTCATCCAGATCGTGGCCTGCGACCAGGCCTGGCTAGTCTCTTCCCTGCATGCTGGCCTCGACCGGCAGGGGCATACCGTTCACCGCATCATTCACCCCATTCTGAATGTAGTCAGAGACGATCAGGGACAATGGCAGGGACTGTCGGAGAATGACAACTCTGACGCTGCCCACAAGGAATCCCTGATCCATATCGAGATCGATGCCATTACCGAGAATGATCAGCCTGCCATTCGTCAATTGATTGACGACGTGTTCGAGGTGCTGGCACTGATTCGTCATGATGCCGACGACATCCGCCATCAATTGCACGGCATTGCCGATCGGGTGCAGGACAGCGAGCAGGCCGAATTCGTACGATGGCTGGACGAACGCCAGTTTGCTTGCCTGGGATATGCCCGCATACAGGCTGATGACAACTTCAGCGCACTGCATGAAGCATTGGGTGTGTTGCGCGGCAATGATGGCGTGGAAGCCTGGAGTACCCACGACCTGATGCCTGACGGGCTCAACAGCCAGACACTGGACCAGGCCTTCGCCGATGATGCTCCCGTGGTCTGCAAGGCCGGTCATGTCTCACCGGTCATCCGCAATGAACCGGCGGATCTCATCATGCATGCACAGCGTGACAGCCAGGGACAGCTGACTCATGTCAACTGCATTGTCGGCGTCTTCATCAGCGGCTTGCAGAACGAGGCAGTCAGCAACATTCCATGGATGCGCGAACGCGTCGAACGAGTCATCAGTGCCTCAGGTACCACGGCCGAATCCCACGATGGCAAGGCCATTGCCGCTACCCTGCGAGGCTTGCCACGAGCCATGCTGATGCAGACTCGCAGCAATGAACTGCTGAAGATGGCCAGCGGCATCGTTGCCCTGCAGGAGCGCCAGCAGGTCAGACTGTTCAACTCGACCGATTCTCTCGGCCGCTTCAGCAACTGTCTGGTCTACATTCCACGCGATGGCTACAGCCGCGATCTGCGCCTGACCATCGAACAGATACTGGCAACGCATATCGACGGCATCAGCGTCGGCTTCGACACTCGCTTCTCATCCGAATCGGCCCTGGCCCGACTGCACTTCGTCATCCAGAAAAACCCGCCGTATCTGCGCGATATCGACTGGAACGCCATCGAACAGCGCATACGTCAGGCCGCCATCACCTGGACGGACCGACTCGAATCCACGCTGCGCGAGAATCACGACGAAGTGACAGCCATGCGTCTGTTGCGACGCTACGCCACGGCCTTCCCATCCAGCTATCGCGAAGACTATTCCGCCAGGGCTGCCGCTGCCGATATCGACTTCATCGAGACCAGTGTGCCCGAGGATGCACCGGTGATGAGCTTCTACCGGCATATCGTGGCCGATAGCGGCACCATCAACTTCAAGCTGTTTTCCAAGCATCAGCCGGTATCCCTGTCCGATGTCATTCCGGTCATCGAGAACATGGGTCTGCGCGTGGAATCGGAACATCCTTTCGAAATCCGCCGCCATGAAGCGCCAATGGTCTGGATTCACGAATTCACGGTGAAACAGACGGTGCCGCAATCGGGCGCCAATGACAGCGTCAGCGTCGATGATTCAGCCAGGCGCATACAGACCGCCTTCGATCACATCTGGCGCGGCGATGTCGAGAACGATGGTTTCAACCGCCTGATGCTCGACGCCACGCTCGATTGGCGACAAGTCGTGATCCTGCGGGCACTGTGCAAATATCTGCTGCAGATCAATGTGCCCTTCTCCCAGAGCTACATGATCGACAGTCTGATTGCCAATGCAAAGATCACCCGCCTGCTGGTGGAACTGTTCGAAACGCGATTCAAACCGGGTGGCAGCGGCACGCTGACTCACGAGGCCACGACCCTGCTCGATCAGATCGATGTCGAGCTGGACAATATCGTCAGTCTCGACGAAGACCGCATTCTGCGCGCCTACCGCAACGTCATTCTGGCCACGCTGCGCACCAATGCCTACCGCACCGACGAGAACGGTGCACTGCGGGAGTACCTGTCGTTCAAGCTGGACTCCAAGGCGGTGCCGGACTTGCCATTGCCACGTCCCATGGTGGAAGTGTTCGTCTATTCATCCAAGGTGGAAGGCATTCATCTACGTGGTGGTCCGGTGGCACGTGGTGGTTTGCGCTGGTCAGACAGACGAGAAGACTACCGCACGGAAGTACTCGGCCTGATGAAGGCGCAGATGGTCAAGAACGCGGTCATCGTACCGGTCGGCTCCAAGGGGGGATTCTACGTCAAGGCGGCGTTGCCGCCAGAGCGTGAAGCCATGATGGAAATCGTCGTCGATTGCTATCGCACCTTCCTCAGCGGCCTGCTGGATATCACCGACAATCTGGACGGGTCCAAAGTCCTGCCACCACCGGACGTAGTGCGCTACGATGGTGATGACCCTTATCTGGTGGTGGCCGCCGACAAGGGCACGGCCACCTTCTCCGACTATGCCAACGCCGTGGCCATCAAGTATGGATTCTGGCTGGGCGATGCCTTCGCCTCGGGCGGCTCTGTCGGTTACGACCACAAGAAGATGGGCATCACGGCCCGCGGCGCCTGGGAATCGGTCAAGCGACATTTCCGCAATCTCGGCGTCAATACCCAACAGGATGAGTTCACTGCCGTGGGGATCGGCGACATGGCAGGCGATGTGTTCGGCAACGGCATGCTGCTGTCACCGCACCTGAAACTGGTCGCGGCCTTCAATCACATGCATATCTTCATCGATCCGGATCCGGACGCTGCCGCGACCTTTGCCGAGCGGCAACGTCTGTTCAACCTGCCACGCTCCAGCTGGACAGACTACAACAGCGATCTGATCTCGCGCGGCGGCGGCATCTTCTCGCGTCAGGCCAAGCAGATTCAGTTGTCACCCGAGGCGCAACAGGTGCTCGGTACAGAGCAAAGCAGCCTGACACCCACCGCACTGATATCGGTCATCCTCCAGGCACCGGTCGACCTGCTCTGGAACGGGGGCATCGGCACCTATGTGAAGGCCGTGACCGAAACCCATGCCGATGCAGCCGACCGGGCCAACGATGGCCTGCGTGTCAATGGCGGACAACTGCGAGCGCGAGTGGTCGGTGAAGGCGGCAATCTCGGCTTCACGCAGCGGGGTCGTATCGAGTTCGCCCAGAAAGGTGGGCTCATCTACACCGATGCCATCGACAACTCGGCCGGCGTCGATTGCTCTGACCATGAGGTCAACATCAAGATCCTGGCCAATGCCGTTGTCGCCAGTGATGACATGACCCTCAAGCAGCGCGACCAGTTGCTGGAGTCCATGACCGATGATGTCGCCCTGCATGTGCTGCGAGACAACTATCTGCAGACCCAGTGCATCGATCTGTGCGTGGTTGACGGCCCTCAGGCCCTGACCGAACAGTCCCGCTTCATGCAGCACCTGGAGTCCATCGGACGCCTGGATCGCACCATCGAATACCTGCCGGAGGCCGAGGAAATCGCGGATCGCCTGGCCAATGAACGCGGCCTGGTTCGTCCCGAACTGGCCGTGCTGGTCTCCTACAGCAAGATGGTCATGTTCGATGAACTGATGGCAGCGGACTTTGCGGCCGACCCTTCACTCGAGACTGTGCTGCTGGACTACTTTCCCACCGCCCTGCGAGAGGGTCAGCGGGAACAGGTGCTGCAACATCGCCTGCGACCGGAAATCATTGCCACCGTTGTGACCAATGATGTAGTCAACCGGCTGGGCCCCACCTTCGCCTTTCGCATGCAGGTGGAACTCAACGCCACCACGGCCGATGTGGGCGCCGCCTTCGTCATCGTCAAGCACATCTTCCGCCTGCCGGAACTGTGGGATTCCATCGAAGCCCTGGACAACCGGATCGATGCAGCGGAGCAGTACCGCATGCAGATTCTCGTCAGGGGCCTGGTGGAACGCGCCACCCACTGGCTGATTCGCACTCGCAAGACCGGCAGCAACATTCATGGCCAGGTCGAGCATTTCCGCTCGGGTCTGGATGAACTGGTGGAAGCCATGCCCGACTGCCTGTCCAGCGCCGAGCAGGAAACGCTGGAACAGCGCATCAGCCACTTCGTCGAAGCCGGTGCCCCTGCCGAGACCGCGGCCGCCGTGGCCCGGGTCGTACCGCTGTCCTCCTCGCTGGACATCGTCGAGATTGCACGCTCACTCAAGCAACCGGTGCCCGACGTCGCCTCCGTCTACTTCGCCCTCGGGCAGCACCTGGAGCTGAGCTGGCTGCGGGAACGGATCGGCAATCTGATCGTGACCTCCCATTGGCACAAGCTGGCTACTGCCGAGCTGCGCGGCGACCTGCACTATCAGCAGCGGCATCTGTGTGCCGAAGTGGTGAGTGTGACCGATGCCACCCTGCCTGCGGCAGAACGGGTTGCCGGCTGGGCCAGGCAGCACGCCACGGCAACGGCCCAATACGAAACCCTGATGACGGAACTGAAGGCCAGCTCATCGGTCGATTTCGCCATGCTGTCACTGGCTGTCAATGAAGTTCACCGTCTGCTGCGCTCGGACAGGCCTCTGGCCAGCTGATCACGAGCTGACAGCGCGTGTTCGACGCGCTGTCAGCAATCGCACCGTCTGTGCCAGCAAACCGATGACGTGTGATGAAGCGGGGTCGGATCCCACAACCTGACTGCCTTGAATGGTTGCGCAGCCCGCCGGGTTTTGCGGTGAACGGGAATCCGCATGTTCTGCTCTGACTTTCGAGCTGCCACCTACTCATGGTATAAGCCTGTCTTCCATCCGATTCAGATACAAACCGGAGCCATTCAGCTTGCCCATTGAAAATATCGTCCTGATACTGTTGATCGGTATCGTGTTCGGCACCATTGCCGGCGTCTTGCTGCGCAGCCGCGGTGTGGTTTTCATCGTCAACATGCTGCTGGGCATCATCGGTGCCGCACTGGGTGCCTTTTTCCCTTTCCTGATCGGCCAGGCACCGGCCTTGAGCAGCAATTTCGACTACCTCATCAGAGCTCTGTTCGGGGCCTTCATACTGGTGGTGATTGCCAGTCTGTTTCGCTCAGCCAAGCCCAGGGGCTTCGAATAGCGTTTCTGCGATTGCCAGCGCATACCCGGCGCTCGACAGGCGGGCTGATCCCCGGCGTCGAACAGCCCCCCATCTGACTTCCAGCGGACACTAGCCTCATGAATCTCGAAGGTGATTTCCAGTCGATCGAATTGCGTCAGGAAGAAGCAGTCCTGTGGCTGACACTCTGCAGACCCGACAAGCTCAATACCTTCACCGATGCCATGCACGCTGAATTGCAGGATGTGCTGGGTCGCATCCGGCAATCTCCGGATATCCGCTGTCTGGTCATCACCGGTGCCGGGCGCGGGTTTTCCGCCGGACAGGATCTGGCAGACCTGGACCTCTCGGCCGTCGGTGATACCGTCAAGACCAGATACAACCCGCTGATTCGCAGCCTGACGACCCTGCATATCCCGGTCCTTGCCTGCGTCAATGGTGTTGCTGCCGGGGCGGCAGCCAATCTGGCGCTGGCCTGCGACATCGTGCTGGCGGCGCGTTCCGCCCGCTTCATTCAATCCTTCAGCCACCTGGGCCTGGTACCCGATGGCGGAGGCACGTGGACCCTGCCACGATTGATCGGCCTGGCCAGGGCAACCGCTCTGTGCATGACCGCCGAACCGGTGTCGGCCGAACAGGCAGAACACATGGGCATGATCTGGCGCTGCGTGGATGACGAGAAATTGCTGGACGACACCAGCGAGCTGGCACAGCGCCTGTCACGTCAGGCGACTACCGGGCTGTTCTACACCAAGCAACTGCTACGCCTGTCACAGACACGCACCCTGGATGAGCAACTGGACCTGGAAGGCGACTATCAGCAGGCCGCCAACCAGACCGACGATTTCAGGGAAGGCGTGGAGGCATTCCTGAACAAGCGCAAACCTGACTTCAAGGGACGCTGAAAACCACTCGGTTCCAGCGATATAACGCCAGAGCCGAGCGAATGACTTCCATGCACCTGCCGGCAAAGACGCAAAGTGTCGCGAATCGATCGGTTATGAGTCGTCACTGAGGCATTGAGAGCTGACGGGCTGCCGATACACCTAGTTACCATGAAGACATCACCAGTCGAGTAGCTAACCATGGCAGATTCAGACAATTTCGACGACGAAGAAGACATCGTTCTGGCCGAGCTCAATGATGACGAGCTGGTGGAGCAGATGCACGACGATCTGTACAACGGTCTCCGGGAAGAGATCATGGAAGGCACCGAGATCCTGCTGGAACGAGGCTGGACGCCCGACAAGGTGCTCAACGAAGCGCTGGTGGAAGGCATGCGTATCGTCGGCATCGATTTTCGTGACGGCATCCTGTTCGTGCCCGAAGTACTGATGGCGGCCAATGCCATGAAAGGCGGCATGAGCATACTGCGCCCCTTGCTGGCCGAGACCGGCGCCGAGTCCATCGGCAAGGTCGTGATCGGCACGGTCAAGGGCGATATTCACGACATCGGCAAGAACCTGGTGGGCATGATGCTCGAAGGGGCCGGCTTCGAAGTCATCGATATCGGCATCAACAACCCGGTGGAGAATTACCTGGCGGCGCTGGAAGAGCATCAGCCCGACATACTGGGCATGTCTGCCCTGCTCACCACCACCATGCCCTACATGAAGGTGGTCATCGATACGCTCAAGGAGCAGGGTCTGCGCGACGATTTCATCGTACTGGTCGGTGGTGCCCCCTTGAACGAAGAGTTCGGTGAGGCCGTTGGCGCCGATGCCTACTGTCGAGATGCCGCCATTGCCGTGGAAACAGCCAAGGCGCTGGTGGCACAGCGTCGGCAGGCGCACTGAGGCCGACAGCCGCAGCCGCTCGGAGGAACCCGCGGATGAATGGCGAACGTTCGACGCATCCGGCAAACACATGAACAGGGCCGACAGCACCATGGCCGATTCGCGCAAGACGCTGATCATTGCCTGCGGCGCCATTGCTCACGAGCTGGTGGCAGTCACTCGTGCCAATGGCTTCGACCAGTTCGAGATTCAGTGTCTGCCGGCGGAATGGCACAACACCCCGCAGAAAATCGTGCCCGCGATCCAGCGGAAAATCGACGAGGCACTGGATCGCTACTCACGCATCCTGGTGGCCTACGGCGACTGTGGCACCGGTGGCCAGCTCGACCGGCTGCTCGAGCGCTACAACATTGCCCGGCTACCGGGGGATCACTGTTACAGCTTTCTGGCCGGGTCCGAGGTGTTCGATGCCATGGCTGAAGAGGAACTCGGCACCTTCTATCTGACCGACTATCTGGTCGACAACTTCGACCGGCTGATTCTCGAGGGTCTGGGTATCAAACGCCATCCCGAGTTGCTGACGCAATACTTCGAGCACTACACGCGTGTCCTGTACCTGGCTCAGGATGCGATGCACAAGGATCGAGAAGCCAGAGCGACCGAGGCGGCTTGCTCACTCGGTCTGCCGCTGGTCATTCATCACACCGGATTGCAGCCTTTCGCGCACGCCATGCGTACCATCCGGCTCACCGCTGTCTAAACGCGAAGACGACTCTCCATGCCCGAACTCATCAGGATCTACTGGCGCGACATTCCTTCCCAGGTGACCGCCAAGGCTGGCCGCAAGAGTGCCAGAGTGATGTTGCCCGCCCGCTTCCAGGAAGCCATCGACCGTGCGGCCATGCGTGCCGGCAAAGGCTCCAGTGACGCCTACATGGAAGACTGGCGCCGCGAGCGCAGCCCTTGCAGTGCAGACCTGCAGAGCGAGGCAGACGCGGCGGCATCTGCATTGGTGGCCTCGTTCGACGAGCAGACACTCGAAGCACTGACCAAGGTCAAGGGAGTGGCTGCCCATCTGGGCAAGTCGCGGGAGGAGATCCGCCAGATGGAACAGACCACCAGCGCCACAAGCGATGCACCGTCATCCGGCAGCGGGAACTGAGCCGCCATGTACTGGCTCAGACGCTGGTCGGTGCGCCACGCTCGCGCCCTGGAACTCACTTACCAATGGGTGGAGCGCGGCTTGCTGAGCATCGCACCGATCGCGAATCGCATCGACCATTCACGCCTGGAAAAGCCGGTGGCGGCGGTGGAAAAGCTGGTCAAGGGCGCCTTGTTCGATTGTCAGATGTGCGGGCAATGCGTGCTGAGCAATACCGGCATGTCCTGTCCGATGAATTGCCCCAAGAGCATCCGCAATGGCCCCTGCGGGGGTGTGCGCGAGGGTGGTTTCTGTGAGGTGAAACCCGAGATGCGCTGCGTCTGGGTGGAAGGCTGGCAGGGAGCGGCGCGCATGCAGCAAGGTGCGCAGATTGCCACGGTACAGTTTGCCGTGGACCACCGACTCAAGGGGCGTTCTTCGTGGCTGCGAGTCATGCGCGAGAAATCGACCCCGCCGGTTACCCCGGAAAAATCGCAGGCGGTGATCGAGACCTCGCAACTGCTGCGCAGGCGCGGCTCGACCGACGTCGACGACCAGGATGGAGACCGCAGCTCATGAGTTGCTTCGAAGACGAGCCGGTACCCGGTTACCCACTGTCCCAGCTCCCCGGCCACAGCTCTCCCGGCCGACTGGAGCGCATGCTGCGGGCCGGCCACTTTGTCGTCACCAGCGAACTGGCCCCACCGGACAGCGCCGACCCCGCAGCGGTATATGAAAGAGCCGCCGTTTTCGATGGCTATGTGGATGCCATCAACGCCACTGACGGCAGTGGGGCTCATTGCCATATGGGCTCACTGGCCGTTTGTGCCCTGCTGACACGTCTTGGCTATGCCCTGATCCAGCAGATTTCCTGTCGCGACAAGAATCGCATTGCGATTCAGGGCGATATTCTTGGTGGTGCGGCGATGGGTGTGTGCAACATGCTGTGCCTCTCGGGTGATGGGGTGCAGACGGGTGACCACCCGGAAGCCAAGCCGGTGTTCGACCTGGACTGCATGTCGCTGCTGGAGATCGCCCGCACCATGCGCGATCAGGCAACCTTTCAGAGTGGTCGCAAGCTGGATCATCCGCCGCATGTCTTCCTGGGTGCTGCGGCCAACCCTTTCGTGGCGCCGTTCGACTGGCGTCCCTTGCGTCTGGCCAAGAAGATCGCGGCTGGCGCGCAGTTCGTGCAGACCCAGTACTGCTTCGATATCCCCGCTCTGAAACAGTACATGAGCCGGGTTCGCGACATGGGACTGGACGAGCAGGTCTTTCTGATCATCGGAGTCGGACCACTGGCCTCGGCACGTTCGGCAGAGTGGATTCGCAGCAATGTGCCGGGCGTGCACATCCCGGACAGCGTCATCAAGCGACTCAAGGGGGCCGAGAACCAGAAGGCCGAAGGACTGCAACTCTGCGTCGACCTCATTCAGGAAATACGTGAAATGCAGGGGGTACATGGCGTTCATATCATGGCGTACCGGCAGGAACATGCCGTCCCCGACATCGTCACCCGTGCCGGCATCCTCGAAGGCCGAACACCCTGGCACCCCAGCGCCTACGACGGTGATGCCACCGTCCAGCAACACTTGGAAAACATGCAATGACCGACACCATCATCAGTTCTGCCAACCGCGAGCACATCATCGGTTCGGACCACCCGTTCACCATCATCGGGGAACGCATCAATCCGACCGGACGCAAGATCCTGGCCGAGGAGATGAAAGCCGGTGATTTCAGCCGGGTGGAGGCCGATGCCATGGCGCAGGTCGCAGCCGGCGCACAGATGCTGGATGTCAATGCCGGCATTCCGCTGGCCGACGAACCGGCATTGCTGGCCCAGGCCATCACTCTGGTGCAATCGATCACCGATGTGCCACTGTCCATCGACTCCTCCATCATCGAGGCACTGGAAGCCGGCCTGGCGGTCTACCAGGGTAAGGCGCTGGTCAATTCGGTTACCGGCGAGGACGAAGTCCTGGAACGCGTACTGCCACTGGTGGCACGCTACAAGGCCGCTGTCGTAGCCATATCCAATGATGAAACCGGCATCTCGGAGGATCCCGAGGAACGCTTCAAGGTGGCGAAGAAGATCGTCGAGCGTGCCAGTGATTTCGGCATTCCGGCTTCCGACGTGGTCATCGACCCACTGGTCATGCCCATCGGTGCAATGCGTTTTGCCGGTCGTCAGGTCTTCGACATTCTCGGCAGAATCCGCAAGGAACTGGGTTGCAATACCACATGCGGGGCCTCCAACATCAGCTTCGGTCTGCCCGAGCGCAACGGCATCAATGGCGCGTTCCTGTCCATGGCCATCAGCGCCGGCATGACCTCGGCCATCACCAATCCCTGCCATGAAGAGGTCATGCGCTCGGTCATGGCAGCCGATGTGCTGATGGGCAATGACCCGGACTGTCTTGCCTGGATTCGCAAGTATCGCGCTGAACCGGTTGCCGGTACCGACGGCGCTCGCGGTCGTCGCGTCACTCGGCGTCGTCGCAGTTGAGCAATGATCCATGCAAGCGCAATCGGGAGTGCTGAATGATTGACCAGGCCATGGTCGTGTTCACCCCCAGTGGCAAGCGTGGCAGCTTCCCGCTGGGTACAAGCGTGCTGCAGGCCGCCCGTGAACTCGGTGTCGATCTGGATTCGGTATGTGGTGGCCGAGGTCTGTGCGGCCGTTGTCAGGTCCAGTGCGCCAGTGGCGAGTTCTCCAAGCACAATATCGTGTCGCGCCAGCAGCACCTGAGCGAGAGCACTCGCGTCGAAGCCCGGTACCAGCGCATCAATGGCGAATTTGCTGACGGGCGGCGGCTTGGCTGTCAGGCAACCATTCAGGGCAATCTGGTCATCGACATTCCGGCGGACAGTC
This sequence comes from Granulosicoccus sp. 3-233, assembly GCF_052681095.1. NCBI lineage: Bacteria > Pseudomonadati > Pseudomonadota > Gammaproteobacteria > Chromatiales > Granulosicoccaceae > Granulosicoccus > Granulosicoccus sp. 3-233. Next base: position 436,370 of record NZ_JBQYLE010000001.1, on the reverse strand, counting down.
AGGTTCACCGCCAGGTCATTCGCAAGGATCTGGATCGGGCCGACATCACGGTCAATCCTGCCGTCAAACTGTATGTCGTGGATGTCCAGCAACCCGACATGCACGACCCATCCGGCGACTTGCGTCGCCTCAAGCAGGCTCTGACCATCGAATGGGGACTCACCGGCCTACACGCCGGCCTGTTCATACTGCGTGAACTCCAGCAATCGCTGCGCAAGGGCAATTGGCAGGTGACCGTGGCGGTGCACGACTCGGGGGACATACTGGGCGTATGGCCGGGCTTCAAGGATGCAGTCTACGGGGTGGCCATCGATGTCGGCTCCACCACCATTGCAGCACATCTGTGCGATCTGAGCAGTGGTCGGGTGCTGGCCAGCAACGGTGCCATGAACCCGCAGATCCGGTTTGGTGAAGACCTCATGAGTCGGGTGTCCTACGTGATGATGAATCCGGGGGGCGATGCCGAGATGACTGATGCCGTCATCACGGCCATCAACGACCTGCTGCGCGCTGTGACCACGGTCTCGGGCATCCTGCCCGATGACATCCTGGAGCTCTGTTTTGTCGCCAATCCGGTCATGCATCACCTGCTGTTGGGTATCAACCCGGTCGAGTTGGGTGGAGCGCCCTTCGCCCTGACCACCGATGAATCCATGCAACTGAACGCGGATGAGATGGGCATTCGCGTTCATCCTCTGGCCAAGGCCTATCTGCTGCCCTGCGTGGCGGGACATGTGGGTGCCGATACGGCCGGGGTCGTCCTGTCCGAGAGACCGCAGGCCGCTGACGCCATGACGCTATTGGTCGATGTTGGCACCAATGCAGAGATCGTGCTGGGAAACCGGCACCGTCTGGTCGCCTGCTCCAGCCCGACCGGACCTGCCTTCGAAGGTGCACAGATCAGTGGGGGACAACGAGCGGCGCCCGGCGCCATTGAACGCGTGCGAATCGATCCTCTCACACTGGAACCGCGCTTCAGCGTCATCGGCAGCGATACCTGGTCAAACGACCCCGATTTTGCCAGCGCGACCGCCGCGGTCGGAGTCACGGGCATCTGCGGATCGGGAATCATCGAGGTGGTTGCCGAAATGTTTCTTGCCGGCATCATAGACGCTGACGGGGTCATCAACGGTGAGCTGGCCGCACGCAATCCGCGCATCCAGGCCAATGAGCGGACCTTCTCCTATCTGCTGCATCAAGGCCAGCAGCCGGGTGATGTCACTGTCAGGATCACGCAGAACGACGTTCGACAGATTCAGCTGGCCAAGGCCGCCCTGTATGCCGGTATCCGATTGCTGATGGACCGTCTGGGCATCGAACGGGTCGAACGCATCCGTCTCGCCGGCGCCTTCGGCAGCCATATCGACGTCAAATACGCCATGATTCTGGGCCTGATCCCCGATTGCGACCTGAATCAGGTCGGTTCGGCGGGTAATGCGGCAGGCACCGGCGCGCTGATGGCCCTGCTGGACAAGGAGGCACGCGGCGAGATCGAGCAGGTGGTACGCAGTATCGAAAAGGTGGAGACCGCGGTAGAACCGGATTTTCAGCAGCATTTCGTGGAAGCGATGGCTTTCCCCCACAAGACTGCCGCGTTTCCGGAGCTTGGCAAGCTTGTCACGCTTCCGGAAGCCCGTTCTGCCAGACCGGTGCGCCGCCGGCGTGTACGTCGCAGCTGAAGGCAGGCCTTCCGGTCGGGCTCGCATTGGTCGCTGTCGGATCGCCGCCTTGTGGTTTCTCGATCAGTCGTTGGCACTTCCGGCAAGCTTGCGCGACGTCGAATCCGTATGCAGCCTATAATGCAGCGATAGCTATTCGAGTCAGTTGCTGATGCAGCGCATTTTGTCGGTTATTGCGATCATTGATACACCGACTCCGGAAGGGTGGATCAATCAACTGATCGATAGACTGGAGGCCCGTGATAAAGTTCAATTGAACATTGTCGTGCAGGAGCCGGCTGGCCAGCCAGTCGATGCTTCGGATTCGCTCTCCGAGTCGGCAACGCACGGCGACAATGCCTCCGGCGGTTCGATGAGGGGCTTCAGACCTGCCTCTGGTAGCTGGCCTGGAAGACTGGCCAGCCGACTGCTGCATCAACGCATCGACAGACCTCGCTTTTCTGCCAATCCCTGGTTACGCGAAACGCTCCACGCCTCGACGAGCACGCAAGTACTGAACGCCGAGAACTGTGGCACCTTGCTGGCGGACTGTGATGTTGTACTCAAGCTGACCGGCACCAAGCTACCCGATCCTCTATGGCCTCCGGCATCCGTGCCAGTGTGGGATGCGCACCTGGAAACCCTGGGTGCCCGCACCGAGGATTCCCTGTTGCAACGGGAGTCCCTGAACTGGGTTCATCTGTGGTCGCACAGCCGAGGCGATGGCAGTCACACCGTTCAGACCCGACGTATCGCAAGCCATGCTCTACCCCGGCAAAGCTTCTCGCTGACCGATCTGAGTCGGGCGGCCTGGTTCTGCCTGCCTGCATTGATCGATTCCAGACTGAACTGGCTGGCGCACGACAGTGACCCGGTCAGCACCGAGTACAGCGGGTCTCTGCCAATGGCCGGACGTACCATCGATCCGGAAGTGCGTGCCGCGCACAGCCGGGCCGAGGAGTTGCAGCGGCGTGCTTACCACCCACCTGCCAGGTCTGGGCTGCACCGTCTTGCGCTTGCGCTGGCACTCTGGTGGTCACAGAGTGTCGAGCGTGTCCGTCACCATTTCTGGTATGAACAGTGGCAGCTGGCCTTTCGCAACGATGGTCCGGATGCCCTGTTTCATTCCGCCGGCACGGAGACGACAGCCGAGCGACTGGAGAACAGCAATCGGCTCGACGCGCTGGCCAATGGCAGAGTGGGAGATTTCGTCACGATAGACTCGCCCGAACGAGTCTGGTGGGCCGACCCGCATCTGTACCGACATGAGGACGATCTCTATGTCTTTTTCGAGGAAATGGCGCTCGATGCCGACTACGGCCACCTCTCTGTTGCCCGACTGACCGATGAGGGCCGGGTCGAGAGCGTCGCGAAAGTCCTGGATGAAGGTCATCATCTGTCCTATCCCTTTGTCTTCAACGACGACAAGGAGATCTACATGATTCCGGAAACCGCCTCGATGCAGTCTGTCCAGCTGTATCGGGCTCAGCATTTTCCCGAGCAATGGGTGAAGGTGAAGGATCTGCTGTGCAACGTCAATCTGGCCGATTCCACGGTACATTTCGACGGTGAACGCTGGTGGATGTTCACCAATGGCATGTCCCACCGTTCCGTGGATGAGCGCGATGAGCTGCATCTGTATCATGCCGACAACGTTACCGGGCCCTGGCAGGCACACCCGATGAACCCGGTGGTGACAGGGGTCGATCGCGCACGCATGGCCGGCTCGATCATTCGCGATGGCAGTGGTCTGTATCGTCCGAGCCAGTTCGGTGCTCTGCGCTACGGACACGGCATCAATCTGCACCGCATCGACCGACTCGATCTGCAGTCCTATTCCGAGACCACAGTGGGCCGACTACTGCCGGAAGCCGGAAGCCCGTGGCTGGGCTGTCATTCCACCAGCTACCTAGATGGCGTGACCGTAGTGGACCGCGTCACTCGACGGCGACGACACTGATGAAGCGAGTCCCTGCGCCAGTCGCCCCCTTCACGCGGCGCCGCTTTCTTGCCGGTGCAAGTGCCATCGGCCTGTCTCTGATGGCCGGTGGCGCTCGGGCCGATGGTGAGCGAGTGAATGTGTACAACTGGCCGGATTATCTGCCGCCGGACACCTTGGCAGGGTTTCATCAGACATCGGGGATCACCGCCCATCATGAAGTCTTTACCAGCGACGATGAATTGTTCGCGCGGTTGCGAGGGAGCAATCCGGGCTTCGATCTGATCGTTCCCGGTAACACCAATGTGGAACGCATGGCGGAAGCCGACATGCTGATGCCGCTGGAGCATGCCAGGATTGCCAATCTGGAGAATATCGACCCGTTTTTCCTCGATCCTCCCTTCGACCCCGGACGACAGTTCAGCCTGCCTTATCTGTGGGGCAGTATTGGCATCGGCTATCGCAAATCGGCGCTCGCGCAGGCACCGCGCACCTGGAGAGACCTGTTCGAGGGGACGCAGGACAACTACCGGATTGCCTTGCTGCGCGAGCCGATGATCGTGACACGACTGGCCATCAAGGCGCTGGGCGAATCCCTGAACGACCTGAGCGAAGCCAATGTGCAGGCCGCCCGGCGTCTGCTCGACAAGCGCAGGAATGGTTCGCTCATCCATGCCCCTGACAATGGTCAGGACCTGCTGCTGTCGGGCGAGGTGGACATGGCCATGGAATGGAATACCGATATCATGCGAGCCATGGAACAGGATGACGACATCGCCTTCGTGCTGCCTGAAGAAGGCGGCCTGTTGTGGGAAGACTCTCTGTGTATCCCGAAGGGCGCCCCCAATGTCGACAACGCCTACGCCCTGATCAACTTCCTGCTCAGCGCCGAAGCCGGCGCTGCCATCGCACGTTACACCCGCTACGCCACCCCCAACACCGCCGCCCTGGCCCTGCTCGACCCCACCTACACCAACAACCCTGCCATCATCCCCTCCCCCACCGCCCGCCAAAACAGCCAATACCCCACGGGTCGGACCACCACAAGTCATTGATTAAAAAGACATTTCACCACGCACAGCAAACCCAAACCGCCTTATTTCAACAAAAAGCACATCAAAAACGCCCGTTCAAGACAACTGGCAACGAAGTGGCAGCCTGACACCCCACGGGTCGAACCACCACAAGTCATTGATTCAAAATATATTTCACCACACACAGCAACCCCAGACCGCCTTATCTCAACAGAAAGCACATCAAAAAAACCAATTTCAAGACAACTGGCAACGAAGTGGCAGCCTGACGAGTCACCGCTTGAAACGCCTCAGCGCCATCGAAAACGGCTCAACAGGCCACATTAACGATCAATTTTCATCCGGATATTGACGTTTTTCAGACACTTGCCATGGCCCGACCCGGTGGGGGTGGGTAAGCTGGGGGGATGGATACTTGGAATGGTGTTGAGAGGCGGCTGCGGCCGGAGCGGCGGGCTTATACGATGGGTACGCTGGTTGCGTGTGCAGTGGCGCCACGTCGGATGAACGGGCGGCGGCAAAGTGACAGGCGCTTTGCATTGCTGGACCGCTTTGACAGTGGCATGGTGATGCTGGCCGTGGTCCTGATGTTGCTGTCGATTACCGATTCGGTATTCACGCTGACGCTGATTTCGCGCGGCGGCACCGAGGTCAATCCGTTCATGAACGCGCTGCTGCAACACAGCGTCTGGGCATTCACGGCAACAAAGATGCTGCTCACCGGCATTCCTGCCATCGTGCTGGTAGCCGCCGGCAATCTGCTGCTGTTCAATCGCTGGCGAGCCCGATCCGTACTGGCGGCGCTGGTAGGTCTCTACCTGGGCCTGATCGCCTACGAACTGGTGCTGCTCTCAATCAGCTGAGTTCGTGCGTTTGCTCGCCTTCTTCTTCTCGCGGGAGTCGCCCAGCAACCCCGCCGCCCGCCGCCGCTCATCACGCGGCGGCAGGGAAAAGGTGTCTCGATAACACTTGGAGAAATGCGGTGCCGAGATGAACCCGCAGGCCAGCGCAATGTCAACGATCGGCATACTGCTCTGCAGCAGCAACTGACGGGCACGCTCCAGCCGCAGCTCCAGGTAGTAACGTGTGGGCACACAATGCAAGTAGCGCTGGAACAGACGTTCCAGCTGACGACGTGACAGACCGACATGATGAGACAGCTCATCCAGCGTCATCGGTTCTTCGATATTGGCTTCCATCAGTGACACCGCTTCGGCAAGCTTCGGCTGGCTGGCACCGATGCGTTGAGTCAGTGGCACTCGTTGCCGATCATTCTGATCGCGGATGCGATCGCACATGAATTGCTCCGAGATCCGGGTAGCCAGTTCATTGCCATGGCTGCTGCGAATCTCGCTGAGCAACATGTCCAGCGGTGCAGTTCCACCGGCACAGGTGTAACGCTTTCGATCGATCTCGAACAGTTCGGGCGAGATCACCAGATGCGGAAACTCCTCACGCGCGGCCGCCAGATTTTCCCAGTGGATGGTGCATCGGTAGTCGTGCAGCAGATCGGCCCTGGCCAGCAGATAGGTGCCGGTACAGATGGCACCCAGAATGGCCCCCTGCTTGTCCAGCTGACGCAACCACTGCATGCCCGGCTCATCCTTGATGAGATGCACATTGAGACCACCACAGACAAACACCGCGTCATAACGCGCGCGAGTCTGAGCCCCATGCTCCACGGGAAAACGCAAGCCGTTACTGCAGGCAACCTCATGACCATCACTGGACACCAGGGTCCAGCGATAGAGGGTCTGCCCGCTCAGCTGATTGGCCATGCGCAGGGTTTCCACTGCACTGCTGAATGCCAGCATCGAAAACTGGGGCATCAGATAAAAGCCGATACGTGTCGTGCTGTCGGCAGAGCCGATCATGAGTCATTCGATTGGGGCATTGCGAGCACCGGTAAGGCTCCCTGGGCGCGAGACGATCACCCAGGCAGAGAGCCGACCGGGGTGAACTAGTAATTGGCGTCCGGAAACGCCGCTTTACGCACTTTAATATATTCCAGCAGTGCTTCGTCAACCGCAATGTCGATTGCCGGAGGCTCGTAACTGTTCAATGCCGACTTCCAGCGTTCGTTGGCTCGTTGGGCCGCATCCAGCGAACCTTCCGACTGCCATTGCTCGAAGCTGTTGTTGTCCGAAATCTCGGATCGCCAGAAAGCGCTCTGGAAGTTCGCCTGCGTATGCGAACATCCCAGGAAATGGTTGCCGGGCCCCACTTCACGCAGTGCATCCAGTGCCTGACCATTTTCGCTCAGATCGATCCCGCCGAGCAGAACCCCCAGCATGCTCGCCTGATCGGCATCCATCATGAACTTCTCGTACCCCATGGCCAGACCACCTTCCAGCCAGCCGGCGGTATGCAACATGAAGTTGACACCCGCCATGGCTGCCGATTGCAGGGTGTTGGCAGCCTCGTAGGCAGCCTGTGCATCCGGCAGCTTCGAGGCACACAAACCACCGCCACTCCTGAACGGCACGCCCAGGCGCCGCGCCAGCGAGGCCGCAATGTACATGACCTGGGTAGGTTCGGGTGAACCGAAGGTCGGAGCCCCCGATTGCATGGAAATCGAACTGGCAAACGTGCCGAACACGACCGGCGCACCGGGGCGTACCAGTTGTACAAAAGCCATCCCGGCCAGTGCCTCGGCCAGTATCTGCGCAGCGGTACCGGCAACCGTCACGGGTGACATCGCCCCCGCCAGAATGAACGGTGAAATGATGCAGCCCTGATTGGCGCGCGCATAGACCTTGGCAGCCCCCAGCATGGTTTCATCGTAGGTCATGGGAGAATTGGCGTTGATCAGGTTGACGACCACCGTCTTCTCCTGCCCCGTGGCCGGATCGATGAAATCGTCGCCGAACAGGATCTTCGCCATGGCAACCGTATCTTCCGCTCGCTCCGGCGCTGTCACCGAACCCATGAAAGGCTTGTCGCTGTAGCGCATGTGCGCATACACCATATCGAAATGCCGCTTGTTGACCGGCAGATCCACCGGCTCACAGACCGTGCCACCCGAATGGTGCAGCGATTTGCTCATGTAGGCGAGTTTGACGAAGTTCTGGAAATCCTCGATGGTCGCATAGCGCCTGCCCTTGTCCAGATCATGCACGAAAGGCGGGCCGTAGGCCGGCACCATCACGGTGTTGTCACCACCGATAAGCACCGACTTCTGCGGATCGCGAGCATGCTGGGTGAAGATCGCCGGTGCGCTGTCCGTCACCAGCTTGCGACACAGGCCACGTGGAAATCGAACCCGTTCGCCCTGTACGTCGGCACCGGCGTTGCGCCACAATACCAGCGCTTCGGCATCATCCCGAAAATCGATACCGATCTCTTCGAGTATGGTGTCCGCATTGTGCTCGATCAGCGCAAGCCCTTCCTCGTTGAGGATCTCGTAATACGGGATCTTGCGCTTGATGTAGGCCTGGGCAGTCGTACCGGCTGCAGCCCGCGCTCGCCGGGCTTCTCGCCCGCCTCCTCGCCGCCTGCCTCGCGCAGGTGCACCTTCTGTACTCATCGGCCTGCTCTTCCGTTGTTCATCTCACCTGCAATAATGGACTGTCGGATGGACCGTCAGTGTTGCAGCGAACGACGTGGTCATTACACCAAACGACCTGTCAGCCACAGAACCTCAGAGGGAGTCGACCAGAGAGTAGCAACTGCGTACGAAGTTGGCCTGTGACTTGGTCTGGATACGCCGCCGATTATCCCGACGCACCCGGCGAATGGCCTGCTCCGGCTCCACCCCGAATTCCACCAGGATACGGGCGGCTATCATGCCGGTGCGGCCCAGCCCGGCGTAACAGTGAATGGCAACCCGCTCACCGATTCGCAGCGCATGGCGGATACGCTCGCCTTCCACGGCCCAGACATCCTCGAACTCCTGATTGGGAATATCCATATCGATGATGGGCAAGTGCTTCCACCACATGCCCGCGTTCTGTACGGCCGCCGGCAAACCTTCGACCCTGTTCATCTTCAATTCGTGAGGTTCCACCAGGCACAACACGCCATTGGCTCCCCACTCGACGATCTCATTGACATCCGTCTGCAACAGCCGCTTGCTGCCCGTGGCCGGCTTGTCGATGCGTGTGCCCGGGCAGGCAACCAGTCCCATGCACCCGACAGATCCCGGTACATTGATGGTATCGATGGGGTTCGCCGGCAATGGCTTTCGCAATCCGAATACCATGGCCTTCTCAGTTCCCGGCAAGCAGGACACACACGCCCGGAGTCAGCGAACGGAGCTCGGTGGCGGTCAGGACGTACGAACGGGATGTAATGTCAACAAATGGCAATTTCATGAAGGACTCGAAATGTCGCCTGCGAAGATTAACGTATTGGCGAGCAGACTACTCGCAAGAGCCGCCGAATGGATCAGCAGGCGTCACACTCCGGAAAATTACCGAGCGCAGGAACCCGGATGTTACATCGTACAACACGCATCCGATGAACAGCACCCTTTCAGCCCGAACCCAGCGCACGCAGACACTTGCCAACGCCGGCTCGCAGTCGACGATTGGCGATGGCCAGACTGAGCTGCCAACGCCAGCGGTAGACAGAGACATTGACCATCGCGCTGGTTTCGCAATTGAATTCCTCCTTGTAGGTCGGTGCCTCGCCACGCATGAAGTCATAGTATTTTCGATCTGCTTCACGGTTGCGCTGCATCTCCATGAGGTGAGCCAGCGTCAAGGGCATGTAGCGATTCGAGTCCTTGCGCGTGAAACCGCTCTGGTAATAATGACAGGTGACCTCGTCGTAGTAGCAGTACAGCACGGCCAGCAATCGGGCGCCCAGATGAAACCGCACGATGTCCACGGCCCCTTCGGCAAACAACTGCCGACTCAGCTGCCGGTGAAATGCCTGGAAGCGGGCTGAGGCGAACACACTCTTGCGTCTCTTGTGCGCCTGGCGTTCATGATTCAGCTCTGCCAGTTCCCGAAACGCCGTATCGAAACAGGCGGCCGACGTGATGGTGGTCACTGCGATGCCACCATCCCGCGCGGCGGCCTTCTGGCTGCGCCGGATGCGTTTTGCACGACTGGCCCCCAGACTGTCCAGATAGCCGGCTTCATCCTCCAGCAGCGGCAAGCGGTATCGCAAACCTGCCGATCGCACCCGCAGATGGCTCCTGCCACCGGCCACCAGCACCTGGTGCAACAGGGATCCCTCCAACAGGCAGGGCATCTCGATATGAATCCAGCCATTGAACTGCAGCAGGTATTCCGAGGCCAGACTGCATACCTCCGCCTGCAGCCCGCTGTCGACCAGCAGATCCCCATACTCGGTGGCCACCTCGTCAATGGCCAGCTCACCCGTACCTGTCAGCCGCAGGCAGGTACGCCCCGGTACGATACCGCAGGCCTGACGATACAGCGGCAACAAGCCAACCAGTTCGCCATTGCGACGCCAGGTGATGATGTGCAGATGATCGTGCCTGCCCGCATAGACCTGCCACCAGGTGTAATGCCATTCCCACCGCATGAAGACGCTGCCGCCAGGGCTTCGGCCCAGCAGATGATTCCAGTCCACCGCCAGATCCCTGAACGCGGCATCGTCTGTAACGACGTCCCTGTCCAGACTGCAGACCAGCGGCAGGGGCGGCAGGCCGTTCTGACCCTCGTCCGCATTTGCCTTTTCCGTGGAAGGTTTTCCATACTGGTTCACGGCCGGCTGCATGATAACCTTGAGCATATGACTGACAAACTCAAAGCCCTACTCGATACCCGGCAACTCTTGCTGGCAGATGGCGCCACAGGCACCAACCTGTTCGCGGCTGGATTGCAGACTGGCGATGCTCCGGAGCTTTGGAACACAGAGCGCTCGGATCGTATCACCGATTTACACCGCTCTTTTGTGAACGCGGGTTCAGACATCATCCTGACCAACAGTTTTGGTGGCACACACTATCGTCTGGCCCTGCACAAGGCGGGCCATCGAGTGGCCGAGCTCAACCAGTCGGCTGCCAGACTGGCCCGCGCCGAGGCTGACGCGGTGGATCGCACCGTGCTGGTTGCAGGTTCCATGGGCCCCACCGGCGAGATTCTGCAACCCAATGGCTCGGTCAGCATCGACGAGGCAAGGCGCGCCTTTGCCGAACAGGCCGAAGCCCTGGCCGAAGGCGGTGTCGACATTCTGTGGATAGAAACCATCTCCTCGGCAGAGGAAATCGAAGCGGCGGTACTCGGCGCTGCCACGATCGGTTTGCCGATTGTCTACACCGTCAGTATCGACACCAATGGCCGCACCATGATGGGACTCACCCCGGCAGAAACACTGAAGATCAGCACCAGTCTCAATACCCCCATCGCCGCTGTTGGCAGCAACTGTGGAGTAGGTGCTTCCGAAGTGGTCGCCGCCATCTGCAATCTGCAGGCGGCAACGAAGAATCTGGGGGTCAACCCGGCACTGGTGGCGAAAGCCAATTGTGGTATCCCCGACTACGTGGATGGCAAGATCGTCTACAGCGGAACACCCGAACTCATGGCGCAGTACGCCATTCTGGCAGCGAATGCCGGCGCATCGATCATCGGCGGCTGCTGCGGTACCACGCCGGAGCATGTCAGTGCCATGCGCGAGGCCATCGATCAATGGCAACCGGGATCACCATCTCCGGATGTGGATACCATCACCCGGGTTCTGGGTGAATTGTCCCAGGGGGCCAAGGCGCAGATGGCCGGCGATCTCAGTGTGGCCGGAGGTTCGGCATCCGGCCGTGGCAGCCGGGTCACGCGTCGGCGTCGCCGCGGCCCTGACTGATTCCGGCCAGACGTCTCCCCCCTCTTCTCGGTAAACCGCTGCCCGACTGATACCTGTCCATGGCGTCCTGTGCGCCACAGCGATATCATTGCCGCCGTTCGCATCCGACTCCCTCTTTTCCGCAGACAACCCGTTTGATTTCACCATGTTTGACAAGCATCTGACACCCAATCTGCTGGCGGCAGCGCTGGTGTTACTGAGCTTTGCCCTGCCCGCCCCCTGGCAAGCCCTGGTACTGAGCACCGGCCTGTTTGCCCTGTCCGGTGCCCTGACCAACTGGCTGGCCGTACACATGTTGTTCGAACGTGTGCCGGGTCTCTATGGCTCCGGGGTCATCACGCTGCATTTCGAGGAATTCAAGGCCGGCATCCTGCGAATGGTGCATGAGGAGTTGTTCAGCAAGGACAAGGTCGAGCGCCTTCTGTCAGCCGGTGCCAGTGCCGGTGCGGCGACAGACGCCGGCGAGCAGGCCAGCAAGACGCAGGCGAAAGCCGGCGGACTGGGCGATGCCATCGACTTGGAACCGATGCTCACGGCCATTGATCTGGACGCAGCCTACGACCAGCTGGTGGCAACCATCGCCGAATCCTCCTTCGGCTCCATGCTGGCCATGGTTGGTGGCGAGGCAGCGCTGCAGCCGCTGCGTGAACCGTTCAAGGATCGCATGCGAGGGTTCCTGGCCGATGCGGCCAGATCGCCTCGCATCCAGGCCGCCATTGGCGAACAGCTGGGCAAGGCTGCCAGCAGCGAACGCTTCGTCAACCGACTCGATCAGTTGCTGCGTGCGCGACTCGACGAGATGACACCGGAAATGGTACGCGACATCATGCAGCGCATGATTCGGGAGCACCTGGGCTGGTTGGTCATCTGGGGAGGCGTATTCGGCGGCCTGATCGGCCTGCTGGCCGGTCTGTTCGGCCTGTTCAGCTGATACGGTCGCGCAGCTCCGACTGTTTCTGTTTCAGCTGCGGGCTCGCAGCGGCACACCTTCGAATTCGATGCCCGACCAGCCTGTCTGCATGAACTGGCGAATGTTCGGATGACTGTCACCGTCGGGGGTGCGCAGCACGTCCGCGCGATAATAGGCTCCGAACAGCGCCAGAGTCTGTTCTTGCGTCAGTTCGTGCAGACGGGCAAAGGCAAACAGCTTGCAGGAGCCGGTATTCTGCCCCGCTTCGTTATAGATCTCGTGATTGTAGAACGCGGTCGGAATGAAGGTGTAGAGGCTGTTCACGAGCGCGATCACATCGGGGAATTCGATGCTCTCGGGGGCGGTGTTCAAGCGGTTCAGGAAAAGCTCGAGTTCCATGGGGAATTCTTCTGCAGGAGTCACACTGGATAGTAGCAGTAAACCTGCAAACACCAGGCCGGACAGCGTATCCGGCCTGGTGATCGCTGCAATCAGCTCTTGACCAGCGAGTTCTTGTAGTCGATGGCATCCACCGCTGCGATGGCACACAGATTGACGATGCCACGCACCGTGGTGGATTCCGTGACCACATGAGCCGGTTTGTTCAAGCCCATCAGCATGGGACCGACCGGCAGTCCATCACCCAGCACCTTGACCATGTTGTAGGTGATGTTGGCCGCGTCCAGATTCGGCATGACCAGCAGATTGGCTCCGCCTGCGAAGCTGGCATTGGGAAAGATCCGGTCGCGCGTCTCCTCCGACAAGGCCGCATCCGCGTGCATCTCGCCTTCCACCGCCAGTTCCGGATGTCTGGCACTGAGCAGCTCTCGCGCCTTGCGCATCTTCAGCGCCGACTCGTTGTTGCGACTGCCGAAGTTGGAATGCGACAGCATGCCGATCTTCGGCACCATGCCGAAGCGCTTGACGATGCTGGACGCCATATGAGCCGTCTCGGCCAGCTCCTCGGCTGTCGGGTTGAGGGTGACATGGGTATCCGTCAGAAAGACCGTGCCCTTGTCCAGAATCATCAGCATCAATGCGGAGATATCACTGACATCATCGCGGATGCCGATCACTTCGCACAGGTATCGCAGATGCCGGGCATAGGCACCCTGTGTACCACACACCAGCGCATCGGCCTGGCCCTCCCGCACCATCAGGGCACCGAGCGCCGTCATGCGGGTACGAATCACGTTGGCTGCATAGCGAGGCGAGACACCGGAACGCTCCATCAGGCGATGGTAGGCATCGACATGCTCTTCATAGTTCGGATTGTTCTCCGGGTCGACCACACTGAAACCTTCCCCGACCTTCAGACGCAGGCCCAGTTCCTCGATCTTCGCCTGGATACCTTCCGGACGACCCAGCAGTATCGGATGACAGATGGCGTCATCCACCAGTATCTGGGTGGCGTTCAATACCCGCAGGGACTCGCCTTCTGCCAGAACCACACGCTGCGTATCGGCCTGCGCCTGTTCGAAGACCGGCTTCATGATGAGACCGGAACGGAAGATGAAACTGTTGAGCTTGCGTCGATAGGCATCGAAGTCGGTGATTGGTCGCGTGGCGACACCGGTCTCCATGGCCGCACGTGCCACTCGCTCCGGTATCTCCATCATCAGACGCGGATCGAAAGGCTTGGGGATCAGGTAGTCACGACCGAATCGGAAAGGCTTGCCCCCATAGGCGGCCGATACGACATCCGAGGCTTCCTTGGTGGCAATGCCGGCAATGGCCTCGACCGCTGCGGCCTGCATGGCTCCATTGATCTCGGTTGCGCCGACATCCAGAGCCCCGCGAAACAGGAACGGGAAACACAGGACATTGTTGACCTGGTTCGGGTAGTCCGAACGGCCGGTGGCCATGATGGCATCGTCACGCACGGCGTGCACGACATCGGGACTGATTTCAGGGTCAGGGTTGGCCAATGCCAGAATGAAGGGCGAGGCCGCCATGCGTGCCACCTGATCACCGCTGAGCACATTCGGTGCGGAAAGCCCGAGAAAGACATCGGCATCATCGATGACATCGTCCAGCGTACGGGCATCGGTATCACGCGCATAGACTCCCTTGTAGGGATCCATGTTGTCACGCCCCTGATAGACCACGCCGTGCACATCGCAAACCGTCACCCGTTCCTTGTCCAGCCCCATGAAGACCAGCAGGTTCAGACAGGCCAGAGCTGCAGCTCCGGCCCCGGAACACACCAGCGACACCTTGTCCAGGTCCTTGCCGGCAACCTTCAGACCGTTTCTGATGGCCGCCGCCACCACGATGGCAGTACCGTGCTGATCGTCGTGGAATACCGGAATGTTCATGCTCTCGCGCAGGCGCTTCTCGATGACGAAACACTCAGGCGCCTTGATGTCCTCCAGATTGATGCCGCCGAAGGTCGGTTCCAGCAATTCGACCGCCTCGCAGAACCGGTCGACATCGGTCGTGTCCAGTTCCAGATCGAAGACGTCGACGTTGGCAAATTTCTTGAACAGGACCGCCTTGCCCTCCATGACAGGCTTGGACGCCAATGCACCAATGGCCCCCAGTCCCAGCACGGCCGTACCATTGGTGATCACAGCCACCAGATTGCTGCGAGCGGTCATGGACGCCGCTTCCAGCGGATCTCTGACGATCTCGTTGCAGGCTGCCGCAACACCGGGCGAATAGGCCAGTGCCAGATCACGCTGATTGACCATGTTCTTGGTCGCCGAGATCTCCAGCTTGCCCGGCGTGGGATAGCGATGGTAATTGAGAGCGGCCTCTGCCAGAGACTCCTGGGCTACCTGCTCACTGGCAGGTGAAAGATTCTTGCTGCCGGTATCACTGGGTTGATCACTCATCAAACGTGTTCCTGTGGTTGACTGCTGTCCCCGCCACTGCGGGTGACGGGGACAGGCTTGAAGGGTTTACTGTCAGGCAGCCTTGGTCGGTTCCAGCAAGCCATCCTGCACTGCCCGGTTGAATGCACTGCACACCGCCATCAGGGAGGCGGATACGATATTACTGTGCAATGCCGCTCCATAGCGAGTAGCGCCCTTGCCCGCCTGAATCTCGAAATAGCAGGCCGACTGCGCATCGGCACCACCACCGGTCGCATGCTGGTGATAGTCCACCACACGGAAGTCGACATCCAGACTGTCCTTGATGGCATGCACGAAAGCATCGATGGGACCATTGCCGCGTCCCGTGATCTCGCGTTCGACGCCGTCCACCTTGACCACTGCCGTCAAGGTACGCATCGATTCGTCGTCACTGTCCTGCACACTACTGTGCCGCACGAAGGCCAGCGGTGTCAGAGCGTCCAGGAAGGTGCTGTCGAAGGCTTCGCGAATGGTGGCCGAATTGACTTCCTTGCCGGTGTCCTCACTGATCGCCTGCACCACCTGGCTGAACTCCATCTGCATGCGACGAGGCAGCTCGAGACCGAAGTCGCGCTCCAGGATGAAGGCCACTCCGCCTTTGCCGGACTGGCTGTTGACGCGAATGACCGCTTCATAGGTGCGTCCCAGATCAGCCGGATCGATGGGCAGATACGGCACTTCCCAGACCGGTGAATTGCTCTTGCGCATCGCGGCAAAGCCCTTCTTGATGGCATCCTGATGCGATCCCGAAAAGGCCGTGAACACCAGCTCACCGGCATACGGGTGACGCGGATGAACAGGCAGCTGATTGCAGTGCTCGACGGTGCGCATCACTTCATAGATATCGGAGAAATCCAGTCCCGGATCCACTCCCTGGGTGTACAGATTCAGCGCCAGTGTCACCAGATCCACATTACCGGTCCGCTCGCCATTGCCGAACAGCGTGCCCTCGACTCGATCCGCGCCGGCCAGCAGACCCAGCTCGGTGGCGGCCACCGCGCAGCCACGGTCATTGTGCGGGTGCAGACTCAGACAGACGCTGTCACGGTTGCGGATGTTCTTCAGAAACCATTCGATCTGGTCGGCATGCACATTCGGCATGGACATCTCGACCGTTGCCGGCACGTTCAGGATGGTCGGATTCTCCGGCGTCGGCTGCCAGATCTCGTTGACGGCATCGCAGACTTCCACCGCATAGGGCAACTCGGTACCCGTGAAACTCTCCGGTGAATATTCGAACTGCCAGCGTGTATCGGTCTGTCTGGCGGCATACTCGGCTACGATCTCGGCGCCATCGACCGCTATCTGCTTCACGCCGGCCTTGTCCATGTTGAACACGACCCGACGCTGCAATTCGGAGGTGGAATTGTACAGATGCAGGATCGCACTCGGCGCTCCGCGCAGGGCCTCGAAGGTTCTCTCGATCAGTGGTCGACGCGCCTGGGTCAATACCTGCAAGGTGACATCTTCGGGTACCCGACCTTCATCGATCAATTGGCGTACGAAGTCGAAATCCGTCTGTGAGGCCGCCGGAAAGCCGATTTCGATCTGCTTGAAACCGATGGCGATCAGCAGGTCGAACATGCGCAGCTTGCGATCGCTGCCCATCGGCTCGATCAGCGCCTGATTGCCATCGCGCAGATCCACGCTGCACCAGATGGGTGGCTTGCTCAGCGTGTTGTTCGGCCACTGACGGTCCGTCATCGGAACCTGTGGAAAGGCGGGGTATTTGGTACTGGGATCGTTCATCATGAGAAGTTTTCCTGGTGCGAAGCGTGTGAAGGGTTTCGCGCAGCAATACACGCCGCCGCCCGCTTGCGCATTCCCGGGCGACGGCAACTAAGCAGGCGCAGCAGAAGCAAGGGACGGTTGAAGCCGTTCACGGCAAAGCGGTACAGGGGATTGGCGACAAAGGACATGACATTCTCTTGATTGCGGCACCGGGGTCTGTCTTGTCAATGGTGTTACAGAGAAACCCGGAGAGTTAGGCTGCGTCGCTGGCTCGATGGATGGTTATCGTGAGCCGCAACGGATCGGTACCCGGTCCGCCTTATACAGCGGCCGGGCGCATAAGCCTGAGCAGTAGCGCAATGGTTGTCATGGCGTCAGGTTAATCCTGCAAATCCTTCCGGTCAAGCGTATCGTGCGATTCGAGTAACGGCCGAATGAGCTTTTCCAGTCCATTGGCCTTGATTTCGTACATCAGGGCCAGGCGTTGCCCCAGCAAGCCGGCCGGGAATCCCTGGCCCTTGAACCACACGACATAAGGCTCCGGCAGATCGATCAGCCGTGTTCCCTTGAATCTGCCAAAGGGCATCGGCATGGCCGCCGCATCAAGGACCTCCGCCGACAGGTCGCCTGACAAGGGGTCTTCCCGCTCCGTCATGCGGCGACTCAGTGTCGCGAGGACGGTGTGGTGCCAGCCTCCGTGGACGCCGTTCCGGCAACCGTATCCACAGACGCATCGTCACCCGCCATGCCGGACTGTTCCTTGCGATCGGCCTCATCCGAACGTGCCTGTGGCCCGGCTCCCAGACGCAGATTGCGAGTCCGCAATACCGGTTTCTGCACCGATGCCACCAGTTCCCGCCAGATGAACAGCAGCCCGGAACAGACAATGACCGCAGAGCCCAGCAGCACCGTCCGGTCAACGGTTTCATGGAAGATCAGTGCACCGTACAACAGTGCCCATAACATCTGACTGTATTGCATGGGGGCGATGAACTGCGCTTCGGTACTGCGATAGGCCAGAATGGTCAGAGTCTGGCCGATGACGCTCAGCAGGCCGACGCCGCACAATCGCAGCAGCAGATCTCCGGGCAGCGGTACATAGACAAAGGCGGTCGCCACACCGGTGACGATGACATTGGTGAGCATGGGGTAGATGATCAGGGTGACGCTGTGTTCTCTTGATCCGATCAGGCGCGTCACCACCGCAGTACAGGCCACGCAGGTGGCCGCACCCAGGCCCGCCAGATGGTGAATGGACAGGGAGGTATCCCCCGGCCTCAGCACGATCAGCACCCCGCTCATTCCCAGCAGGATGGCGAACCAGCGAATGACGTGAATGCGCTCACCGAGAATCGGAATGGCCAGCAGGGTGATCAGAATGGGCGCTGCGAACAGCAGGGAATACACCTCTGCCAAGGGCAGATTGCCGAAGGCGTGAAACACACACAGCATGCCGACGACGGAGAACAGACAACGCAGCGCAACCAGCACCGGCAGACGCGGGCGCAGACTGCGGCGAGTACCGTCCACCGCCAGAAACAGCGTGAATGGCACGAAGCTGAACAGGACCACGAAAAAGGCCACCTGGAAGACCGGAACGTCATTGACGCTCTTGATCAGGGCATCGTGCAGGGAGAACACGGCAAAACCCAGCAGAGCCAGGCCAACGCCTCTGAGGACACTGCTGTTCGTATTGTCCTCACCCATATTCCTGATAACCTGACCGTGACACAGGGCCATAGTATCCGAAAACCATCATGCGCTTGCTCATACCACTGTTCATCATCGTTCTGGGCATGTTCACTGGCGTCATTGTCTGCCTGTTCTTCAAGGAGACGGCCATCGGCTTCAAACTCAGTGTATTGGCAGGAGGACTGGGTGCCTTTGCAGGTCTGATGATTCGCGACATCCTCGACATCACCATCGCCGGAGATCTGGGCGGTGCCTTGATGGCGGCCATCCTGGGGGCCGCCTTGAGTGCTGCGGTGGTCAATGCATTGTTCGGTCGCATCGGTCGCTGAATGTCCGGTAACGCCTCGGCCTGACGATCGGGCATTGGCAGCAGATGGCAAGGCGCAGGTGGCAAAACACATCACCGCCCAGCATTCTGTCGACGATCAAGTGTGCACCGCGATCGGAAACGGCTCACTGCGACCACACCGCCGTCCGAAGCCGATATCCACGTTCAGCACCTGCGCATGTGCCAGCAGAGCTGGCGTATCGATACCGGCGGCACAGACTTGCCGCTGCTGCTCCCTGGCCATGACCAGCAGTGATTCGAGTTCCTGTCGTGCCCGAATCTGCAACAGCGAGGCCTGCAGGTCCTTCGGCGATATCAACAGATAATCGAAGCCTGCCAGATGACGGATGGCCTTGAACTGTGCCGCTGAACTGACACCTTCGAGCATCAGCATGATGCCCTGCCGGTTCAGACTCCTGATTGCCGGCAGAGATGCACGCAGATCCCGTGTCAGGGAGTCCACATGCAGAGACAGACAAACGTCTGACGGAGCCACCCTGCGCTCACGACATTCGCTCTTCAGCCAGCGCGCCGATTCACTGTTCAGCTGCGCCGCCTCCACCGGTACGATCAACTGGCTCTCGATGACCGGGCGCGCCTGTTCGGCACCCAGTGCCAGAGTGTCCAGAACCGCGCTGATCAACGGGCTTGCCGACAGGGCGCCAGCGGCCGTGAAGACACCCAGAGGCCTGACCCGGTAACAGCAGACCAGTGGTCGATGCTGCATCAGCATGCCCGGAAGCAGGCGATAGCCACTGGCTGCCAGCGTGACGGCCTCCGCCCCTGTCGTCCCGGCGGCAGATGCGACCGTCGATGGCGGTCGATGTGGTGGAGACAGATGCACAAGCTGTCCCAGCCCGGGTCCACCGGTGCAGGCCAGAGTCTTGATTGCCGAGACGACTCGAGCGGCATCATCCGGAGACTTCACCATTTTCGACACACCCTGGCGAGAGCGTCGGCCGCGCCAGTCCAGCGGCACGATGCGATAGTGCAGGTCCATGGACGCTCGCGTTTCGCCCGCCTCGAGAATCACGTCCCGCAGCAGCGCAACGTACTGCTCGGCGATCAGCATGGCGTCCTCTTCCTTGCAACGTCGCAGAAAGATGCACAGTGAATGATCGCCAAGCCGTCCCATGGTGTCGCGGCTGCGGTGCCGGGTTTCAACGATACCCAGCAGATTCATCATGGCAATACCCGAGGCCTCTCCCCCGGCCGCCTCCTGAATCTGGCGAAGCACCGGAAAATGCAGTATCAGCAGGCAGCCTCGCCTGACCTGGCTGACCCCGTCAGTCCGGCTTTTTCGCACCTCGGCAAGAAAGGCTGCCCGGCGCAACAGGCCGGTTTGCGGGTCTCGTTGCAATTCTTCTTCCATCAACATCAGGATGACAAGTCGGATGAAGGCTGGCCCAGAGCCTCGTGCAAGCGTTCGACGATATGCTTGAGACTCACCGGTTGTCCGAGCCGTTCGAAACCGGGCAGACTGTCGCTCAGATCAGCGTCTTCGCTGCAGTTCACCAGCATCAGCGGAGCAGCCTTGTCATCATCCTTCAGGCCGTGCACGGCCAGTAGCTCGCTGCCACGTTTGCACAGTTCCATGATATCCGTTGTCGAGCGTTCTCCTGTGGAGATCAGAGCGTCGAAGCGACAGGTGCTCATCAGTTGCACCGCACCGTCCACAGTCTCTGCCGAGTCCACCTGAAAACCGCATCGTTCGAGATTGTGCCGGATGACCCGTACCACATGCGCCTGTTCGTCAACCAGCAGAACCTTTCTCGTCACGGCATCACCGGCAAACGCCTCATCAGTCTGCCCGCCAGCATCGACCTTGTTGTTTGCACTGACTCCCATGCCCGAATTCTGTCAACCCGTTGCCATTCACCTTTCAACTTCGTAGCGGTACAAGCGCGGCAGCCTTGACAGACAAGCGGTCAGACTGTGCACAGTACACAATTCGGCAGGTTACAACGCCATTGCGGTAATGCAGCGCCGCGTTCGCAGCAGGATGGCCAAGTCACCCCACGCTGCAACAGGCATGCAGGCCACTGCCGATAGCTGTTCGACCCGTACTGACAACAAGCGCTTGAATTCATGCACAGTCACGTTATTTCCCGCAGGGCAGGCAACACCTGCAACCGAAGCTCCCGGGCGGCTCTGCGGATGGCCAGTCTGTGCCTGCCTCTGCTGTTGAGCAGCTGCGGCACGCGCGATGAAACAGGCGCCGGGGCCAGTGGCGATTCCATCGTGCCGCCGATCACCGGCGGGCAGAATGTCGACTATCGTCCGGCACCACTGTCCTGCCAGTTCGATGACATGAAATCCTGGGTGTTGAATGGCATGCAGAGCTACTATCTGTTCGCCGATCAGGTGGATCGCAATGTCGATCTGGACGGCTACGACGCACTGGAAGAGCTGATCATCGATCTGCGAGTGGCGCCCAATGACACCTTCAGCTACATCACCGATGAGCAGAGCTATACGGGGCGCTTCACCGAGGGCGAAAACGTCGGTTTCGGCTGGGTCCTGCAACGCACCGCCGACGATGAGCTGTACTTCAAGCTGGTTGAGGAAAACTCTCCGCTGGCCGCCGCCGGCGTCACCCGGGGAGACCAGCTGGTGGCCATCAACGACATTCGCGCCATCGACTTCTTCCAGCAGCCCGGTGCGGAACGTGATGTCCTGCTGAGCTCCGATGACAACGGCGCCAGTGCCCGATTCACCATCAGCTCCGCGCTGGGAGTGTCGCGTACCCGCACCATCAGCAAGGCTCGCTATGCGCTTGCCACCGTGCTGGATGACAGGATCATCGAACGCAATGGCGTGCGCATCGCCTATCTGCATTTCTACCAGTTTCTCGGCACCTCTTCGAGCGAGTTGCAGCAGGCATTCGAACGCCTCTCGGCCGAGAACGTCAGCGAGCTGGTGCTGGACATGCGTTACAACTTCGGTGGCCGGGTCAGCGTGGCAGCCGAACTGGCCAGCTACCTGATCGGTCGTGGAAATACCGACAGGGAATTCGCCATCTACCGACCGAACGCGACCTTCCCCGAGAACACCTCGACATTTCATTTCGTCAACAGGAATGATGCCTTGCAACTGAACCGGGTCTTTGTCCTGCAGACAGACGATACCTGCTCCGCTGCCGAGCTGGTGGTCAATGGTCTGCGCCCGTTCATGGATGTCATTACCGTGGGTGGCACCAGCTGCGGCAAACCCTATGCCTCCATCCCGAATACGGCCTGCGACACGGTCATGAACGCCCTTGAACTGGAGGCCGTCAATGCCGCAGGCGCAGGCGGTTACTACAATGGCATCTCGGCCGATTGCGCTGCCAGCGACAATCTGTCACAGGCACTGGGCAGCACCTCCGAGAACCTGCTGTCCGCGGCGCTGGGTTACATCGATGACGGGCATTGCCCGACCGGCACGACGCGGACAAAGAGCCAGTCACACGCCCTGCCTGCAGTCCTGCAACCCGCCTGGTTCGGCCTGAGTGCGATCCAGCCTGAACAGGACAACAACTGACGATCATGAATCGCTGTCGGCTCGCGCCATGGCCGCAGGAGCCATCGATGAAATCTGTCAGGGTTTGCGCATGCAGCGCCTGACAGGCGCTACACTGCAGCAGCACGGGGAAGCGGTCCCCGACTCACATCGATAGGGCATTTTCATGAGCATGTTGTACCTGGTACGCCATGGCCAGGCGTCGGCGGGCACCCACGACTACGACCGTCTGTCTCCGCTGGGGCGTCGACAGTCGGAATTGCTGGGGCACTGGTGGGTGAAGCAGGGCTTTGCGCCCGATCACTGCTATCACGGTTCCCTGCTCAGACAGCGCGATACCGCGAGTCTGGCGCTGGAGCCACTCGCCCACGAATCGCAACCTGCCGTCCATGACGGTCTGAACGAGTACCAGCACAGGATCATCGACACGCACTTCGGCCCGGCGGTCGACGCCGCCCAACCCGAGTCGATGACTTTCGAGGACTATGTCGCGATCATGCAACGCTGGCGAGATCACCGCGCCGATCCCGCTCTATCCGAGATAGAACCCTGGTCTGACTTTGCCGCGCGTGGCTGGCAGACCATGCTGGACCTGCACAGCCAGCAGGCCGACAAGGAAAGCCATGTCTTCTTCACCTCGGGCGGCATCATCGCCACCGTCATGGCGGCTGTTCTGGGTCTGGATTTCGCGCATACCATCGATGCCATCTGGCGCATCCGCAATACCTCGATCACCACGATTCATTTCGACGGCACCCATGCCCGGCTGATCGAATTCAACACCGTGCCTCACCTGCAGGCACAGCACGACCCCGCACTGATTACACTGATATAGTCCCGTCTGAAGTCGGCTGCAGGTCAGCCGGACATTCGGCAGGGGAACAGATCGACCACTCCTGCAAGCCTTCAGAAAACGCACGGAGGTGCACCCACATGCAAACGCTCGACCAGGCAGATCGTCAGTACGCGCTACATCCCTTCACCCATCTGTCCAATCACCAGGCGCAGGGCCCGTTCCTGATCGAACGCGGTGAAGGCGTGTACGTCTGGGACGACAAGGGCAATCGACTGCTGGAAGGCATGTCCGGTCTGTGGTGTGCCTCGCTCGGCTTCAGCGAACAGCGCCTGGTCGATGCCGCCACCCGTCAGTTTGCAGCCCTGCCCTATGCGCACATGTTCTCCCATCATTCCACGCAACCGGCCATCGAGCTGTCGCAACGGCTGGTGAACATGGCCCCGGAAGGCATCGGCAAATGCTTCTTTGTCAATTCCGGATCCGAGGCCGTCGACACGGCCGTGAAGATGGTCTGGTATTACAACAACGCGCTTGGCCGCCCGCAGAAGAAAACCATCATTGCCCGCCGCAATGCCTATCACGGCGTTACCGTGGCGGCCGGCAGCCTGACAGGTCTGCCGTATGCACAGGACGGCTTCGATCTGCCGGCCATTCCGGTGATTCACGTGGACACACCGCACGCATATCGCTACGCAGAGAACGGTGAATCAGAGCAGGCCTATTCCACTCGTCTCGCCGAAGCACTGGAACAGCAGATTCTGGAAGCCGGTGCCGATACCATTGCCGCCTTCATCGCCGAACCGGTCATGGGAGCCGGAGGTGTACTGGTACCGCCAGCCGGCTACTTCGAGAAAATACAGGCCGTGCTCGCCCGGCACGATATCCTGTTCATCGCCGATGAGGTCATCTGCGGTTTCGGACGCACCGGCAATGCCTGGGGCAGCGAGACCTACGGCATCAAGCCGGACATGATGACATCCGCCAAACAGCTCTCATCGGCCTATCTGCCCATTGGTGCCGTACTGGTCAGTGATGCGATCTACGATGCCATGCAGAGCCATGCCGACAAGCTGGGTGTCTTCGGCACCGGCAATACCTACGGCGGCCATCCGGTGGCGGCGGCGGTCGCGCTGGAGACACTGCGCATCTATGAAGACGACGACATATTCGGCCAGGTCAGGCAGCGCTCACCGCATTTCCTGGAACGGGTGAATGCCCTGCAGAATCACCCTCTGGTCGGCAATGCCCGAGGCGTCGGACTGATCGGAGCCATCGAACTGGTCGCTGACAAGGACAGCAGGAGCCCCTTCCCCGCTGCTGACAAGATTGCCGTGCAGGTCATGCTGGCTGCCAGGCAACACGGCCTCATTCTGCGCGCAGCCCCGGGAGATACCGTTGCCTTCTGCCCGCCACTGATCATCAACGACGAGCAGATCGACGAGATGTTCGACGCCGTGACCGATGCCCTCAACGATGTGCATCAGCAGCACAAACCAGCCTGATCGATAATGCAGGCACTGACCCGGCAGGATGGCCGGGTCAGTGCCTGAGGGCTCCGCAGCCATGCAGCGGAGCCCGAGCCCTGGTCCGGAAAAGACCGGGCCGGGACTCATCGGGCAAAACCCTCAGGCTGCGTTCTGTCGCCCGGCAGAAGTCGTGCGGTGGTAGGCCTGACCATCCTCATCGAACAGATAGCAGTTTCCGGCCGGAATATTCAGTTCGATCGAATCCCCATGGCGCGTGCCGTCGATACCGGGGCGTTGCACGACGAAGTGCTCAAGGCCACCGCAACTGCCATACAGAAAGGTGGAACCGC
The DNA here is from genome assembly GCF_052681095.1 of Granulosicoccus sp. 3-233. Lineage (NCBI taxonomy): Bacteria > Pseudomonadati > Pseudomonadota > Gammaproteobacteria > Chromatiales > Granulosicoccaceae > Granulosicoccus > Granulosicoccus sp. 3-233. Next base: position 411,336 of record NZ_JBQYLE010000001.1, on the reverse strand, counting down.
CCAGCCGTTCGGCCACGTCCACCTTGATGGGCAGCGTGAAATCACCAACGTCACCGCCGACATCCTCAGGCCGCACCCCCAGGGTCGCTCGAGACCCCGGCCTGGCGCGTGACGCATCAACCGCCAGAATGCCGGTGCCGCCGCCCGGCAGATCCACAACCGCCTGTGTGGCACTGCCTTCGCGTACCGTCACGTCCAGAAAATTCATCTTCGGTGAGCCGATGAATCCGGCCACGAACAGATTGTCCGGGTGATGGTACAACTCCAGCGGTGAACCGATCTGTTCGACATGCCCGGCCCTGAGCACCACGATCTTGTCTGCCATGGTCATGGCCTCGACCTGATCATGCGTCACGTAGATCATGGTGGCATCCAGCTGATTGTGCAGCTGGGCAATTCGCAGACGCATCTCGACCCGGAGTTCGGCATCCAGATTGGACAATGGCTCGTCGAACAGAAAGACATCGGGATTGCGCACGATGGCTCGACCGATGGCCACGCGTTGTCGCTGTCCACCGGACAGATTCTTGGGCTTTCTGTCCAGCAGCTGATCAAGCTGCAGGGTCTTGGCCGCTTTCTGGACCTTTGCAGCCACCTCGGCCTTGTCGGCACCACCCATGCGCAAACCGAAACCCATGTTCTCCTCGACCGTCATGTGCGGATACAGGGCGTAGGACTGGAACACCATCGCGATACCCCGATCGACGGCTTCCACATCCGTCACATCGCGCCCCTTGATATGGATGGAGCCTTCGGATATTTCCTCCAGCCCGGCGATCATCCGCAGCAATGTGGACTTGCCGCAGCCAGAAGGCCCGACAAACACGATGAATTCACCACTGGGCAGCTTCATGTCGACGCCATGAATGACCTCGGTACTGCCATATCGCTTGTATGCCTTGCGCAACTCTACTTCAGCCATCTTCGAATTCTCCCTCTCCAGTCTTGTTGAGTCAGTTTGAACATGATGCCGGCTTCAGGCCGATGATCGACCTGCGTGGCAATGCCGGACATCTCGTTTCCCATTTCTGCACCTCGTCGATCGATCAATGCGACACGCCATTGACCGGCCCGGTACGAGGCGCCAATCGTCGTGATATCTCGGCAGCTGCGCTGATCAGGGCGTCACGCCAGCTGTCCAGCGTCTTCTCACTTGTTCTGAAGGTCGGCGCCGTGATACTCAGACCGGCAATGGCCTGCCCGGTGGAATCAACGACCGGCGCGGCGATGCACAGAGACCCCAGATAACGCTCTTCCGCATCCACCGCATAGCCGCGTTGACTGACATCACTGAGCTCCTTCAACAGGGCTTGTTTATCCGTGATGGTATTGGGTGTGAAGCGCGCGAACGAGATTCGGTTGATGATATCTCGCTGCTGCTCATCATCACACCATGCCAGCAACACCTTGCCCATGCCCGTGCAATAGACCGGCACCCGGGTACCGACGATGATCGAGTGTCTGACGCTGCGGCTGCTCTCGACGTGATCGATGATCACCACATGGGTGTCAGCCTGCACACCGATCTGTACCGTTTCACTACTGAGCGCGTTGAGAGCCAGCAACTGATCCTGAGCCAGCACACGTATGTCCGAGCGTGTCCAGATACGGTTGGCCATTTCCAGGATGCGATAGCCCGAGGACCAGGTCTGAGACCTTTCATCCAGCTGGATCAGGCGCTCATCGGCCAGCTCGTTCAACAGCCGGTGCAGAGTCGCCTTGGGTATACCCGTCAGCTCGACCAGCTCGGCGAATCTCACCGGACCTTCCGAGACGATCAGATCCAGCAGCCATATGGCTCGACCGAGACCACTGCCCGAGCGTTGACCGGATGGCGCACTTGTACTGTTATCACTGGAAATCTTGCTGCTCTTGCTCATGCGCCACGTAGTGGAATCAATATTGACAGGGAAGCCCTGCCGCAGTCTGCGATCAACCGGTTTTTCAATTGACAGCGTTTATTCGGCACTCTTATAATTTTGGAACATTGTTCCATTTTTACGACCAACATGCAACGCAGCTGTTAAAGTGCCGTTGACGAGCGGCGCGATCGCCCTCTGTTCCAGTCCACAACCCCGAGCAAAGCAGACGGATATGTCCAGTACCAAGGCCTTTTGGCGACTCGACGGTAAAGAGACCACACTGCTGGTCATCGAGGACCATGGCGTTCCGCGCCTGTACTGGTATGGCAGAAAGCTGCGCGGTGAGACGACGCTGCAACAGCTGCTTGCTCACGATGACACGGCACTGGCCTTCGGCGGCATGGACGCAGTAACTCCGTTGTCCCTGTTTCCGCAAGCCAGTACCGGCTATACCGGCTCACCGGCGCTCAATGGGCATCGCAACGGTGCCGCCTTTGCTCATGCCATGCGCACCCGCAGTGTCGTACAGAACGACAATACGCTGACCATCGAACTGCAGGACGATCAGGCCGGACTCGCCGTGGAACTGAGCCTGTCCCTGGATGAGCACAGCGACGTGGCCAGCATGAGAACGACGCTGAAGAATATCGCCGACACCCCGTATACCGTGGACTGGCTGGCCAGTGCAACCCTGCCCCTGCCAGGCTCCTATCGGCAGTGTCTGAGCCAGCATGGTCGCTGGGGCCTGGAAAACCAGACCCACCGACGTCACATCGCCCCGGGCCGAATCGACATCAGCAATCTGCACGGCCGTACCAGTCACGAGCATGCCCCGGCCCTCATCTGCGGCACCGACGGATTCGGGGTCAATGGCGGAGACATCACCTTTGCGCAACTCGCCTGGAGCGGCAATTTCAGCCTGCGTGTGGAACGTCTGAGCAATGGCGTGATATCCCTGCAAGCCGGCGTACTCCACCTGCCCGGCGAAGTGATACTGCAAGCGGGTGAACAGCTGTCGACACCATCGGTATCTTTCACGCGCGGCAAGGGCATGAACTCCTGCACGCAGCGCTTCCATCGATACATTCGTTCATCCATATTGCCCGAATGGACTCGGCGTACTCGCCCCATTCATGCCAACAGCTGGGAAGCTCTCTATTTCAATCATGACCTGGAAGCCCTGTTCCCACTGATCGATGCGGCCGCCAGTGTCGGCGCCGAACGTTTCGTGCTGGACGATGGCTGGTTCCGGCATCGACGTGCCGACAATGCAGGCCTGGGTGACTGGTATGTCGACGAAAGCATCTATCCGGACGGCCTGCACCCGGTGGTGTCACATGTCAGGAAACACGGCCTGCAGTTCGGATTGTGGTTCGAGCCGGAAATGGTCAACCCGGACAGTGACCTCTATCGCGAGCATCCCGAGTGGGCCCTGCAACTGAGCCAGGTCGAGACACCTCTGGCACGTAACCAGCTGGTGTTGGATATTTCCCGCGATGACGTGGCAGACTATCTGTTCGAACGAATCACCTCACTGGTACACGAATACGCCATCGACTACATCAAGTGGGACATGAATCGCGATCTGGTACTGGCCGGGGACGGCAGCCATGCCCGGGCGGCAGCGCAACCCGTCGCCCTGTATCGCCTGCTGGAACGCATTCTGGCCGTCTGCCCGAATCTGGAGATCGAAAGCTGCGCCTCGGGTGGTGCACGTGCCGATCTGGGCATCCTGCAGCATACCGGCCGCGTCTGGACCTCCGACAACATCGATCCGATAGAACGCGCCGGCATTCAGCAGGGCTTTCTGCGTTTCATGCCACCGGAAATCATGGGTGCCCATGTCGGCCACAAGACCGCCCATCTCACCGGCCGGGTCACCAGCCTGCATACACGTGCCATTGTTGCATTGCAGGGCCAGTTCGGCTTCGAACTCGATGCCCGCAAACTGGACCCTCAGGACATCATTACCCTGCAGCACTATACCCGGCTGTACAAGAGCAACCGCCAGTGGATGGCGAATTCCGTCTACTGGCAGCTTCCCACGTATTCCAAGTCACTGACAGCCTGCGGCTTTGTCGACAGCGATCAGCAACAGGCACTGTACAGCGTGGTTGCCATCGGCAATATGCATCCGACCCGCCCGGGCCATCTGCCACTGTCGGGCCTGGACCCGAACGCCCTGTACACGTTGACTCTGGAAAGCATCAATCTGACCGAACTGGCACCGTTCAACAAGATCTTTCCCGAGTGGTGTCAGGCGGCTGTGACCAGCAGTGGCGAGCTGTTGATGACGCTTGGTGTTCCCCTGCCCGTTCTGCCACCCCAATCGGCACTACTGATCGGTTGCCACAGAGATAGTCGATAATGAGTCATACCGACGAGCACAGCATCGAAAGCCTGCACGACCGCTTCACCCAGAAATTCGGTCGCTCCGAACACGCGACAGCCGTTTTCTTTGCCCCCGGTCGGGTCAACCTCATCGGCGAATACACCGACTTCACCGGCGGTCTGGTCTTTCCCTGTGGGGTCGATCGAGGTACCACACTGCTGATCAGACCCACCTACAATCAGCAGTATCGTTTCGCCAGCACCAACTTCGACCTCATGGCGCAACTGGACCAGGAAGAAATCAGCCAGACCTATGGCGACAACTGGATCAATTACCCTCTGGGCATACTCGATCAGTTCACCCGACGAGGCGTCGAGCTCACCGGTTTCGACTGTCTCTACTCGGGCAATATTCCCAATGGCGCCGGCCTGAGTTCCTCTGCCTCCATCGAGGTTGTTACCGCCTATGCGCTGAACGAGCTGCTGCGAACCGAACTGTCCCTGCTCGAACTGGTACGCATCGCCCAGGCCGCCGAGAATGACTTCGTCGGCATGCAATGCGGCATCATGGACCAGTTTGCCGTGGCCTTTGCCGAAACCGATCACGCCATCATGCTCGACTGCCACAGCCTGGAGCATCGCCAGGTGCCACTGAGCCTCGAGGGGTACTCGATCGTTGTCACCAATACCAATCAGCGACGCGAGCTGAACGAATCGGCCTATAACGACCGGGTGCGGGAATGCCGGCGTGCACTGGAGCTGTTGGCACCGGTCACCGGCATCAGCCACCTCGGTCAGCTGCAGCCGGACCAGCTCAGCGCACAGGAACACCTGTTTGCCAACGATGCCATTCCCCTGCAACGCGCCCGGCACATTGCCGAAGAGAACAGACGGGTCAGAGCTGCAGTACCCGCACTGATAGCCGGTGATCTGCAACAGTTCGGCAACATGATGAACGAAAGCCACGATTCGCTGCGTGATCTGTTCGAAGTCTCCAGCGAACCCTTGAACCATCTGGTTCGACTGGCGCGTGAACAGCCCGGTGTGCTCGGCAGTCGCCTGACCGGCGCAGGCTTCGGCGGCTGTACCGTCAGCCTCGTACCCGACGATCAGGTCGAGCGATTCAAGGCAATGGTCGGTCCTGCCTATACGGCAGCGACGGGACTGACCGCTGACTTCTATCCGATCGCTCCCGGCAATGGTGTCGGTCCTCTGACCTCGGGAGACAAGGCATGAGTGGAAACTGGCAACGACGCTGGCACCCACTGCTGATGCAATGGGTTCTGATCTCCGCCCGCTCTGCAGCACGCCCCTGGTCGGGTGCCATGGCAACAAGCAGCCAGCAGACAGCAGCCGTTCACGATCCTGACTGCTATCTGTGTCCGCGAGTCACCCGCGCCAATGGCCAGGTCAATCCTGACTATCAGGGAGCCTATGCCTTTGACAACGACTTTCCGTCCCTGTCATTCGATGCCCCTGCCGAAGCGTCCTCGACGAACGAAAACGAGCTGCACAGAACCGCTCCGGCGCATGGCGAATGTCGAGTCCTGTGCTGGTCGGAACGACACGATGCGACGCTCGCCAGCATCACTCAGGCCGAGATGCGTGCGGTTGCACGATTGTGGCAATCGGAGTATCGCAGCCTCAGTGCCCGCAAGGGCATCGAGAACGTACTGATCTTCGAGAACAAGGGCGTGGAAATCGGTGTGTCCAATCTGCACCCCCATGGCCAGATCTACGCCACCGCATTCGTGACCGACACGGCCAGCCGCATGCGTGACGCCCAGGCCGCGCATGCTCGCGAGCATGCCGGCGAGTCCCTACTGCAGAATCTGCTGCAGGACCCGCACACCCAGTCCGAACTGATGGTCGAGAAAAATGCCCTGTTCTCCGTGATCGTGCCATTCGCCGCACGCTTTGCCTATGAGACCTGGATCGTGCCGCATCGACACGTCAGTTCCGTGGCCGACATGAGCGATGCGGAGCTGGATGAACTGGCCGATGTCTATCAGCGCCAGGTCAGACGCTACGATCTGCTGTTCCGGCGCTCGGCGCCCAATATCACCCTGCTGCACAATGCACCTTGCGATACCGCCCATCAGGCGGACAATCTGCACTGGTGTTTCCACCTGGCATTCCAGCCACCACTGCGCGATCCTGAAAAGCTGAAATTCCTCGCAGGCTTCGAATCCGGTTCCAACAATATCGTCAATCCGGTGCAGCCCGAACAGGCAGCACAACAACTGCGGCAGATCGACACGGATACATGGCAGTCATGAAAACAGGCGTCTGCTATTACCCCGAGCACTGGCCGGAAGAGCGATGGGCTCAAGACGCGGCACAGATGCGCGAACTCGGCCTGAGTGTGGTCAGAATCGGGGAATTTGCCTGGAGCCGCCTGGAAACCCGCGACGGAACCCTGCACCTGGACTGGCTGCAGCGCGCCATCGATACCTTGCATGCTGCCGGCCTGTCCGTCGTACTGGGAACACCTACCGCCACGCCACCTCGCTGGATGCTCGACAAGCACCCGGACATGCTGGCCGTGGACGCGGATGGTCGCATACGGGATTTCGGGTCACGCCGGCACTACTGCTTTTCGCATGAAGCCTATCTGGCCGAGTGCCGTCGCATTGTCGAGATTCTTGCTCGCCGCTTTGGTCAGCATCCGGCAATCATTGCCTGGCAAACCGACAATGAATACGGTTGCCACAGCACCAGTATCAGCTACTCCGGGCATGCACTGGCTGCCTTTCAGCGCTGGTGTGAAGCACGTTACGGCACTATCGATTTACTCAACGATGCCTGGGGCAATGTGTTCTGGAGCATGGAATACGACAACTTCGAGCAGATCGGTCTGCCCGTGGGCAATGTGACCGAAAGCAACCCCTCGCATCAACTGGCCTTCTGGCGGTTCTCGTCCAATCAGATAGCCCGCTTCAATCGGGCGCAGTGCGACATCATCCGCGAACACTCTCCCGGACGGGATGTCGTGCACAATTTCATGGGCAACTTCGTGGAGTTCGATCATCATGAAGTCTCCAGAGATCTGGATGTGGCAACCTGGGACAACTATCCGCTGGGCTTCCTGACTCGAGACAATGGCGATGCCACGGACCAGGAACGCTATCTGCGCACCGGCCACCCGGATGGCTCCGCCTTTCATCACGACTTGTATCGCGGCTGTTGCAACGGGCGCTGGTGGGTCATGGAGCAGCAGCCCGGCCCCGTCAACTGGGCCCCCTACAACCCTGCCCCTCTGGCCGGCATGGTTCGGCTCTGGGGTTGGGAGGCATTCGCCCACGGTGCCGAACTGATGAGCTACTTCCGCTGGCGCCAGGCCCCCTTCGCCCAGGAACAGACCCATACCGGTCTGTTACTGTCCAATGGCGATGCGGATGTGGCAGCCACTGAATTGGCAGATCTGAATCGGGAGCTGGCAGACCTTGCCTCGTTCTCTGTCGAGGAACTCCGGCGCGAAGCGCCAGGGGATGCCAGTCTTGATGAGCCGTCAACGGCCGAACCTGCACAGCAGGCACCGAACGAGACGATCGACAGATTGCTCGGCGCCCTGCCCGTTCACTCGGACATTGCCATCATCTTCAGTTATGCCGGAAATGCCATTCAGGATATCCAGTTACCCGGCGGCAGCACCTACAGCCCTCTGGGCTTCTGTCAGCGAGTCCACAGCGCCTGTCGGCAGTGGGGCGCCAACGTCGATATCATCGCGCCGACAGCCCCCCTGGACAACTATCGTCTGGTGCTGGTCTGCAGCAGTACGGAAGACGATCCCGACCTGGTGTCCCGACTGAAAGCCGCCCACCAGCAACAGCAAAGTGTCATTGTCCTGTTTCCGGGCACGGGCAGCCGCTCCAGTGAGTACCGGATTCCCGACAGTCTGCCACCGGGCCATTTCGAGCAATTGCTGCCCGTGCAGATCATTCGCAGCGAATCCCTGCCGACCAACGAGCTGCTGTCAGCCACTGGCAGCACGGGCAGGAATCGTCGCTGCTCGCAATGGCGGGAAGAGGTGAAGAGCCCGGTGGAACCACGCATGCATTTCGACGACCAGTGGGGATTTCATTACGAGCAACAAGGTGTGCATTACATCAATGCGATACCGGACAACAACTCGTTGCTCTCCTTGCTCGGTGAACTGCTCGAGGAGGCCGGCATCGCCGGACGCGATCTCGGCCCCTGGTTGCGTACACAGCGTATCGGTCCCTATCGCGTGGCGTTCAATTTCGGTGCCCGGCCGGTTGAGCTGGACAAGGAACTGGGCAGCCTGCTGGATTTTCACCACGACACACCACTTCTGATAGGGTCACGCACACTGGAACAGGCGCAGGTCGCTGTCTGGGTGGCCGAATGAATCGATTTTTTCTACCCCGTTGTCGTCAGGGCAACGGGCCTGAGTTGCAGAGTTGTACCGTTGTTCGTTTCCGATGATGCTGGTCGTCAGTACCGGCACATCGACTTGATCCCCCGGGGTCCCGGGTAACGGCAGTTGCCCGTCAAATCATGACTGCCATAACCGTAACCATTTCTGGAGAAGGAAAGAGAAAGCTCATGTTCAAAACCATCAGCAAGACCGCCGCTGCACTGGCCATCACCAGTGTCCTTGGCGCACCGGCAATGGCCGGAGACCTGTCCATCATCTTCGATGACCTGAACCCGGCACCCAAGGCCGGCTTTGAAGCCGCTGTCGAGAAGTTCAAGGCTGCCAACCCCGACATCAATGTCACCGTCAGCATCAACGACCGCGAAGCTCACAAGACAGCCATTCGCAACTTCCTGAGTGCAGAAGCACCGGATGTGACATCCTGGTATCCCGGAAACCGCATGGCACCTTTCGTCAACGCCGGTCAGTTCGAAGACGTCTCCGATGTCTGGGAAGCGGAAGGCTTCAGCGACAGTCTGGCCTCCACCAAATCCGCCATGACCATCGATGGCAAGCAATGGGGGGTTCCGTACACCTACTACCAGTGGGGCATGTACTACCGCTCGGATATCTTCGCCGAGCACGGTATCGAACCACCCAGAAATTGGGAAGAACTGCTGGCAGCCTCAGCCAAGCTCAAGGAAGCCGGCATCACGCCCATCACCATCGGCACCAAGAACCTGTGGCCAGCTGCCGGTGTCTTCGACTACCTGAACCTGCGCACCAATGGCTACGATGTGCATAACGACCTGACAGCCGGCAAGATCAAGTACACCGATCCACGCATCGTGGCGGTATTCGAAAAGTGGAAGGAACTGGTCGAGCCCGGTTACTTCATCGACAACCATGCCACCATGAGCTGGCAGGATGCAATGGCTGCCTTCATCAAGGGTGAAGCCGCCATGTATGTCATGGGCAACTTTGCCGTCGAGTCCATGCGCGATGGTGGTCTGACCAACGACCAGATCGACTACTTCCCCTTCCCCGAAATCACTCCCGGCGTCGCTCGTGCCGAAGAAGCGCCTACCGATGCCTTCTTCATTCCGGCCAACGCCAAGAACAAGGAAGATGCGCGCAAGTTCCTGGCATTCATCGCCCAACCGGACATCCAGACTGAATGGAACGCGACCATCGGTCAGCTGCCCATCAACAAGAACTCTTCGGTTGGAGACGACAAGTTCCTGCAGAAGGGTTTCGAGACTCTGAGTTCTGCCAGCGGTCTGGCACAGTTCTTCGACCGGGATGCACCGGCGGAAATGGCCAAGGCCGGCATGGAAGGCTTTCAGGAGTTCATGATCAAGCCTGAGCGCCTGGACGACATCCTCAAGCGTCTGGACAAGATTCAGGCTCGCGTCTACAAGTAGTCGCGACGTCGGCACCTGACAGCAGGTGCCGATCCACGTCGTGCCGATCCGGTGGGCCACAGGAGGTGGCTCACTACAACCCTGAACCAGCACTGCAAGATCTAGCCAGGGCCACGTCACCGCATTGAGGAAAACTGTTCATGGCAAGCAATAACGGGAATGCCGCTACGCTCGATACGCCACCCGCCAAACGAAGCTGGCTGCACAAGAACCGCATCAAGATGGCCCCGTGGCTGTTTCTGGCCCCCGGACTGATCTTCTTTTTCATCTATGTCATAGCGCCCATCTTCGAGTCCATCTGGATATCCTTCTATGCCTGGGATGGTCTCGGGCCCAAGGAATGGGTGGGCATGGGCAACTATGTCGAACTGATGGATGACGATCGCTTCTACACCTCGCTGGTCAACAATGTCTGGTGGCTGGTGTTGTACATGCTGGCGGTACCCGCCGGATTGGGCATCGCCCTGTTCCTGAATCAGACCGTTACCGGCATACGCATCTACAAATCCCTGTTCTTCTTTCCCTTCGTCATCTCGCAGGTGGTCGTGGGTCTGATCTTCACCTGGTTCTACAACCCCGATTTCGGCATCGTCGGCATTGTCTGGAACTTCTTCGGTGCCACGCCTCCGGCCATTCTTGCCGATGAGGACCTGGTGACCTTCGGTATCATCCTGGCAGGTCTGTGGCCACAGATTGCCTACTGCATGATTCTCTATCTCACCGGCCTCAACAATGTGTCTCCCGATCAGGTAGAAGCCGGCAGGCTGGATAATGCCAAGGGCTGGAAGATGCTCTGGTACATCATTCTGCCGCAGCTGAAACCGGCCACTTTCATCGCCGTGGTGGTAACGGTCATCGGTGCCCTGCGCTCCTTCGACCTGATCGCCATCATGACGCAGGGCGGCCCCTATGGCTCCTCCAATGTTCTGGCCTACTACATGTTCGAAACCGCGCTGTCGGAATACGGCTTCCGCTACGGCTATGGCTCAGCCATCGCCACGGTTCTGTTCCTCATCATGCTGGTGTACATCAGCTTCTTCCTCTGGCGCATGTATCAGGACGAGAAAGGGTAATCGCTCATGTTTCCAAAACCGATAGAAAACTCATCCGCCGGTGTGCGTACCGGCTACCAGATCATCCTGCCGATCGCGCTGTTCATCTGGCTGCTGCCGCTGCTGGCGATCTTTCTGACCTCCATCCGGCCGGCCATCGACATCAACCAGGGCAATATCTTCGGTATGCCGTCGGATTTCCTGCTGATCGAGAACTACGCGGCAGTCTTCCAGCAATCCAAGGCCGGCATGTACCTGTGGAACTCGGTACGAATCACCATTCCCACGGTCATCCTGGCCGTCGGTCTGTCCTGTCTGACCGGCTATGCCCTGTCCGTGTATCGCTTCAAGTGGGCCGTGCCGCTGTTCTTCGTGTTCGTGGCCGGTAACTTCGTGCCTTTCCAGATTCTGATGGTGCCGGTTCGCGACCTGTCCGTGAACACCGGCCTCTACGATACGGTGAAGGGCCTAGTGCTGTTCCACTCGGCCTTCCAGCTCGGATTCTGTACGCTGTTCATGCGCAATTTCATCAAGGCCCTGCCCTATGAACTGATCGAGTCCGCCCGTATCGACGGCGTCGGTGAATTCAAGATCTTCTGGTATCTGGTACTGCCACTGGTCAAGCCTGCCATTGCCGCACTGTCCGTGCTGATCTTCACCTTCATCTGGAATGACTTCTTCTGGGCCACCGTGTTGATTCAGGGTGATCATGCACTGCCCATCACAGCCGGTGTTCGTGCACTCAACGGCCAGTTCGTCAGCCAATGGCAACTGGTATCCGCCGCGTCCCTGCTGGCAGCCATCCCACCGGTGCTGATGTTCTTTGCCATGCAGAAGCACTTCATCGCCGGCCTCACTCTGGGTGCCACCAAGGGCTGAGTTCGATCCGCCGGACGGCGTCTTGTCCGTCCGGCAACTCTCCTGCGTTATCATGGCCGATTCGTGCGGCACGCCTTCAATGTCGCGCCACAGTCCAATCCTGATACCACGCCATGAACAATGCCACTTCCGACATTCGCATCGAATCGATTGTCGCCATGCAGAGCCCGGCCGAACTCTCCGCCGACTTGCCTCTGCCCGATGAGCAGGCTCTTGCCATAACTGCCACCCGGCAGCGCATAGCCGACATCATCCACGGTCGTGATCCACGCCTGCTGGTCGTCATCGGCCCCTGCTCCATCCATGATCCGGTTGCGGCCATGGATTACGCCGGCCAGTTGAATGAACTGCGCGAACGTTACAGGGACTCGCTGGAGATCGTCATGCGGGTATATTTCGAAAAGCCCCGCACCATCATCGGCTGGAAGGGACTGATCAATGATCCGAACATGGACAACAGCTTCCAGATCGACGAAGGTCTGTACAAGGCGCGCAAGCTGCTGCTGGACCTGGCGGCCATCGGCATGCCCGCCGGCTGCGAATTTCTCGATGCCGCCACCGGGCAGTACTATGCCGATACGGTCAGTTGGGGCGCCATCGGCGCACGCACCACCGAAAGTCAGGTCCACCGGGAAATTGCCTCCGGACTGTCCTGCCCCGTGGGCTTCAAGAACGCCACCAGTGGCGATGTCGGAATTGCCATCGATGCCATCCAGGCAGCCAGCCACCCCCATGCCTTTCTCAGCCCCACCAGCGAAGGCCGCATCGCCTTGTTCAGAACTCGTGGCAATGAGGACGCTCACCTGATTCTGCGTGGCGGCAAGACCCCGAATTTCGACACGGCCAGCGTCAAGGCAGCCAGCGACAGCCAGCAACAGCGGGGCATTTCCCCGCGCATCATGATCGATTGCAGCCATGGCAACAGCCTCAAGGATCACAAACGCCAGCGTCTGGTAGCCGCCGATATCGCCGCTCGCCTGCCCGCCGAGTCATCGCTGATTGCCGGTCTCATGATCGAAAGCCATCTGGTGGAAGGCAAGCAGAGCATGGCACCTCCGGCAGAACTGACCTATGGGCAAAGCATCACCGATGCCTGCATGGGATGGCAGGATACCGACGAGACACTGTCAATGCTCGCATCAGCCATGCAGCAGGCAATTTTCGGCAAGCCCTTCACCTCGACCTGAACTCTGTGACACACTCTGTGTGTCTGTTACGTGCAATCGGGCCGGCCCCGTGTCACTCATGAATACATCCGCAACCGACCCTGTGTCCGTTAACTGCTATACCAGCGGAATACAGGTGTTGTGGAGCGAAACGGCCAATACGGATCAATTGTGCAGCCGTATTGGTGATATTGCCGACAAGCAGGATATTGCGATTGCCATCATCTGGTTCTCTGCCAGTCGGCATGCGCCTGAACAACTGGTCACGGGGCTGCGCCAGCGCAGTCCGACGCTGACTTTCTGCGGATGCTCTACCAGTGGAGAAGTCACACCCGATGGCATGCAGGAACAGGGATTCATCGCCGTCCTGCTTCCCGCCCGCTGGTTCAATGCACAGTCCGTCGTGATGCAGGATGCAGCCAGCCTCGGCATGGAGAATATCGCGGGAATCACTGCAGAACACAGAAAACGATTTCTCGACACCCTGCCCCACCCTGACGAGACTCACACGCAATTCGCCCTGTTGCTCATCGATGGCTTGTCGTATTCGGAAGAAACCGTCACTGTCGCCATCGATCGAGGACTCGACGGCATACCATTGATAGGCGGTTCCGCCGGTGATGACCTCTTGTTCGAAAAAACCTGGCAGATCAGCAATGACCAGGTAATGTCCGGCGCTGCCATTCTGACGTTGATCGATTGCCAGCTGCCCTTCAAGCTGTTCACCAACAACAACTTCGCGCCCACCGAACACAAGCTGGTAGTCACCGAGGCTGATCCGGATCTGCGACGGGTCAGCGAATTCAATGCCGAGCCGGCCGCAGTGGCCTATGCCAACGCCATCGGCATGAGCCCCGAGGAACTGGATTCAGGTAGCTTTGCCTCTTACTCCGTCATCGTTCGATTTGGGGGAGAACACTACAGCCGCTCGATCCAGCAACTCAATGAAGACATGTCATTGACGTTCTTCTGCGCCATCGACAACGGCCTGGTGATGACCGTTGCTCGATCCGAAGGCATGGTTGAGTCCTCCCGACAGGCCATCGACGCACTGGAACAGGAAATCGGCCCCATCGATCTCATTGTCGGATTCGACTGCATTTACCGAAAGCTCGATGCCCGGCATCGCCAGACAACCCATCGCATTGCCGAGCTGTACAGGGAAAAGCGCTTCGTGGGTTTCAATACCTACGGCGAGCAATTCAATTCCATGCACATCAACCAGACCTTCACCGGTATCGCCATTGGCACACCGTCCGAGTCGAGTCCGGAAGATGAATGTCACCACGAATGATGGTGCGAATGGCGGTTCTCACCGTATCCTGGCCCGACACATTCGGCAGGAAAGCCGATTCCGGAGCCGGCATCATGACCGGCTCCGGTTCCAACACTGCTTAACGTGACGCCAGACCTTCCGGCACCTTGAATACCCAGACGGATCCACCCTGGTTCAGGTAACTGACCACCTTGGCAACCTCGCCGCCCCACAGAGGCACAGCACCACCCCAGCCGGTCACGATCGCAACATACTGCTCACCGTCCTGTTCCCAGGTAATTGGCGAGGAGACGATGCCGGTGCCGGTCTGGAACTTCCAGAGCTCCTCGCCGGTCTCGTCATCAAAGGCCTTCAGATAACCTTCCGGTGTACCGGTGAAGACCAGACCACCGGCCGTGGTCAATACGCCGCCCCACAGTGGTGCCTTGTTCTTGTATTCCCACTTGATCTCGCCACTGACCGGATCCATGGCCTTCAGAGAACCGATGTAATCATCGAATATCGGCTTGATCGTGAATCCGGCCCCCAGATAGGCTGCACCTTTCTTGTAGGTGACCGGTTCGTTCCAGATATCCATGCCCCACTCATTGGATGGAATGTAGAAGTTGCTGGTCTTCTGCGAATAGGCCATCGGCATCCAGTTCTTGCCACCGAGAAAACTGGGCACGGCGAAGATGGACTTGCCTTTCTTGCCATCAGCACTTTCCGACGGATTTCCCGGACGGTTTTCCGGGTCGAACAAGGGAACACCGTTCTCGTCGATACCCTTGGCCCAGGTGATATCCTGCACGAATGGTGTGGCTGAAATGAATTCACCACTGGTTCTGTCCAGCACGTAGAAGAAGCCGTTGCGATCGGCAGTGGCGCCGGCCTTGATGAGCTCACCATCCTTTTCCATGTCGAAGGAAATGAACTCGTTGACGCCATCGAAATCCCAGCCATCGTGAGGCGTTGACTGAAAGCCCCAGACGATTTCGCCATTCTCCGGATCGATCGCTATACGTGCAGAGGTCCACTTGTTGTCTCCCGGACGCAGATAGCTGTTCCAGGGCGCCGGATTACCGGTACCGAAATATGCCAGGCCTGTGTCCGGATCGTAAGTACCGCCCAGCCAGGTTGCGCCACCACCGTTCTGCCACATGTCCCCGGCCCAGGATTCGTTCTTCACCCCGGTCATGGTGGATTCTTCACCATTGAGTGTTCCCATGTGCCCTTCGATGGTAGGTCGGGACCAGACCAGCTCACCGGTATCGGGGTTCCTGGCATCCACCTGGCCGACGATACCGAATTCACCACCGGAATTGCCGGTCAGTATCAACGGTCCATGTGCCTTGGTCGGCACGATCAGAGGTGCTGCCGTATACGAATAGCCCGCTTCGTAGTCGCCCAGCGTCTTGCGCCAGATGACCTTGCCGGTCTTGGCGTCCAGCGCCACGATCTTCGCATCAAGCGTTCCGAAGAAGACCTTGTCTCCCAGGATGGCAGCTCCGCGGTTGACGACATCACAGCAGGGCAGGATGCCTTCGGGCAATCGGGCATCGTATTGCCACAGTTCCTCACCCGTTGCAATATCGATGGCCCACATGCGACTGTAGGACCCGGTGACATACATGACACCGTCCTTGATCAGAGGCTGTGACTCCTGTCCACGCTGCTTTTCTCCGCCAAACGAAAACGACCAGACGGGATAGAGGTTCTTGATGTTGTCCTTGTTCAGTGTCGCCAGCGGACTGTAGCGTTGTCCACGCGGCCCGAGACCATAGGAGACGATATCCTCGCCGCTGGCCTGATCGTTCATGATGTCCTCGATGGACACCTCCGCTGCGGCTACCGTATTGCAGAACCCTGCAACACTGATGGCCAGGGTACCGGCAACAGCCAGCATGGTTGGTCTTCGCTTCATTCGCTACTCCTAGTATGGACTTCAATGCCTGCATCGAGACGGGAAGCACAGTGTTGTATTACCAGAGCTCCAGAGACACCGCACCGCTGATTCAGCAGTCTAGCCAAGTTGCCGTGCTTGCCATAGTGGACAAAGGTACACTTTGCCCGCCGAATATCTACTGGCTGATCTCTATAACGGGATAGAGTGCATCTTCAAGGGAGGGATACAGATGCACGACGGATCGTTCGTACTCGCTGCGCACCACTCCCAGACCTTCGAAACGCGCGGGTATGGGCAGTGCCATGGCCTCGTTCATGGTGAGACCCCGCATGACCGAATCACTGATACTGCCATGCAGCCAGTCGATGTAATCACCTGTCTGCGCCAGTGATTCATCCTTGTCATCACTGGGCCCGTGACCCGGTATGAGCAATGACTTGTCGATGCCGGCAAGCGTCTGCAACGATTCTCGCCAGCTGTCGATATCCGCATGCGGAGTCGTCGGCGCACGATACAGAAAGGCGAGATCGCCTGCGAACAACACACCGGTGTCATCATCCCTGATGACAAGGTCACTGCTGGTATGACCCGAAAGATAATACAGCGAGAACCGCCGCCCTCCCACATCCTCCTGGTCGGCTTGCAGAGCAACCGTGGGAGCCACCGCATTGGTACCCCGCATCCAGTCTCCCAGCAAGCGGTACATGTTGTCGGCAAAGCCATTACCCTCCAGGGCAATGTTGTCGATGACCTGGCGAGGTGCGGCAATGAGTGATGCATCAAAGGACTGGTTGCCCAGAAAATGATCCGGATGATGATGCGTGTTGTAGACACGCAGTATCGGTTTGCCCGGCACGGTTCTTTCGATCAGTCTTCGCAGGGCATCCCCATATCGTTTCGAAGGGCCAGTATCGATGACAACGACCCCGTCCGGCACTTCCACGAATGCCACGTTGACGATATTGCCGCCGTTGTCCATGTTGAAGTATTCGGTGCGTCCCAGTACCGCCCAGGTACGGGATGCCACCTCCACGGCCATCAGATCGAAATCCAGTAATCGCGCATTGGCAGAACCACAGACGGCACATGCGCATCCACCTGCAAACCATTGCATGACCTGCCGACGTGCCTTCGAGATCGGTGCAGCGCTTGCCCTGCCCTGGCGGGATGGTTTGATCGTCATGGGCAGCACCTTCACAGTTCGGTGGCGGCGGGTACTTCCAGCGGGAAACGGAAGGTATTGCCTTCGGTGTCTCTGGAGGACACATGCAGAACCGACGCTCGAGGTCCGACCTTCGGTTTGAGCGTCAGCGTCGGATTCTCGCTGACAGGTTCGTACAGATCCAGTTCGGCAACGATATTGCCCTCATCGTCCCTGACCGCCAGTTCATTGAGGTAGAACGCCGGAATGCCGACAGCCAGTCCGGTATCCATGGGATGACGCATGCGCAGTGTCATGCGTGCCGTGCTGTCATCATCGCGGCCCGCATGAGCGCGTGTCTCACCCAGTGTCTGCATCCAGTTGCTGTTACCGTGTGCCGCTGCGGGCGCAGTACAGCCGCCACCGGCCGCATCGACGATGGCCCCGGCCACATGCCAGACGCCATCAGCCGTGCGAACACCTACATGAATCGGGGACGTCTGCTGCAATTTGAGCCGGAAACCGATGAAGGGCAGCGCATCGGCAGGACGCAGACTCATGATCAGCGGAATCGGGTTCAGATCGGCCACGGCCACGATTTCCACCACGCCTTCCAGAGCCGTGGCATCCACAGTCACCGGCACATGGAACTGGTTCTCGGCTGCCAGCGGTGTCATGAGCTTCACACGCTCATCAAAAACGATTTCGCCGTCGGGCATGAAACGTTCAGCCATGGATTCCCACATGACGGAGTTCAGAGGATCCGGTGGCAACTGCCTTGCCATCAGTGAACTACTGATCAATATCATGCATGATGCAACCATGGCTCTTGCAATCTGTTTCATGCGTACGCGCCTCATGGCAATTCTGCTGGCAACCACTCTACCCCATAGCTGGCATAGAGCTTCTTCATGTCGCCCGATTCGATCATCTCGGTCAGAACATCCCCCAGCGCATAACCCAGATCGCGACTGTCGTGCTTGACCGCAATGCCGATGGGCCACCCGGTTCTGACAATTCCCGGCATGGGTGGCTGGACGATTTCGGAATCGATATCGGGGGATTCCTGCGCCACCCATTCCATCTGCGCCCGTGAACCGAGCAGCGCTCCAACCTCGGTACTGGTATACAGATCCTGTGCATCCCTGAAGGTGCGACCACGCCGAATGCTCTGCAGCAACTGACCACGAAAGGCATTGGACAGAAAGAAGTCTCCCGCCGTATCCACTTCCACCGCAATGGGGCTGGAGACGAAACGCCCGAAGGTTTCGACAGCGGGATGCATGGCACGGTTGAAGATCAGCGCCATCTGCTCCTGAAAGTACGGTGCCGTCAGTACCGCCAGTTCATTGCGCACATCCACTTCGCGGTCATAGGGCACATGCATCATGACATCGGCATACTTGCCGTAGATCAGGTCACCTTTCCAGATGTTGACGCGCAGATCGTCGTCCAGGTTTTCGTCCGCACCCCGAATCAGGAACTCGACATCCACTCCCAGACTCTCCGCGAAGCGGCGCCCGATATCCACATCGATACCCCGCGCCTCTCCCGAATCGTCCTCCCAGGAATAGGGGGCATAGTCGCTGTAGGCAAACACCACCAGCTTGCCGCTGTCCACGACATCATCCACTGGCCGTGCCTGCAGCGCGGGCGAACACAACCCGACTGCAAGCAGGCTAGATAATGCAAGATGTCGCAGATGCTTACTGCAACCGACCATTCCCATTGCCAGCTATTCCGGACGAGGCTGGGTTTCAGTATACGAGCGTATGGCCCACATCGCCTCCTGGCTCAGAATGTTCTCGAACGGCGGCATCTTGTAGGCACCATTCTGCGAGTAGCCCTTGCGCACTCTTTCCATGAACCACTCATCGCCGAACTCCCCGTCTTCCAGCAGACGCAGGTCCGGGGCTATGCCGCCGGAAATCGCTTCCAGCCCATGGCAGCGGGCACAGTTGGTGTTGTAGGCAGACGACCCTATCGTCTTCGCCAGCTCATACTGCTCCCCGCCCATGCCACGATAGGGATTCTCCAGTGCGATCTCCTCGGGCAGAGCTTCCAGACCTTCGGTGTCCACGCCCTGAGGCTGCACATCACCATGACCCAGGCCCGTTTTCACGAGCATGAACTGAGATAACACCAGTACGGAAACCGCACCTGTCAACAATCGCTTTTTCATCGTAACCAACAACCCGTCTACCTGTGAAGAAGGTGGCAAGGGTAGCCCAAAGCGAGACCATCCCAAATGGTACTTTTGGAACCATCGCAAGACCCGCTTGCCGATGCCAGGCCCGCCCCCTGCCCGTGACGTTGGACTTTTGTACCACTGTCTCTGCCTCTGGCACAGCGCATACTATGGCGCATGCTGGATAGAACCCTGTTGATCATCGTCTTGCTGTTTGCCAACCCTGCAACCGGCGCGGAACGGTCTCTCGATGCCTATGACGTCGACCCGGAAACCGGCTTGCGCATGGAACGATATCGCGCACCGGTACCGGCAGACATCCCAGGCGGCCTGACACTGGCCACCGAGCAGCTGGCCGACATGCAGCGGCAGGGCACGGCTGTGCTGATCGATGTCCATCCCCCCAAGGGGCTTGGCCCCGATCCACTGGACGGACACTGGGTGACATCGGAAATACGCCAGTCCATACCCGGTTCGATCTGGTTACCCGAGGTTGGACGCGGCAGCCTGAGCCTTGAAGCAGAAGACTACTTCAAGAGAAATATTGCAAGACTGTCGCGGAACCGCCTGGATGCACCATTGGTCTTTTTCTGCAACGCAGACTGCTGGCAAAGCTGGAATGCGGCACGCCGCGCCATTGTCTGGGGTTACAGCGCCGTGTACTGGTACCCGCTCGGCACAGACGGCTGGCTGGAGGACGGAAGAGAGCTGACACGGATTCAGCCCGTGAACTTCTTCGACGACACCACCCCTGCCGTACCGGAAGAAGCAGCCTCCGTCGAGGAGGCGGATCAGCAGTTCTTTCCCGATTCCGCAACTATCCACCTGATTGACCGGCAAGGCGCAGAGCTTGCGCTCGGCACGGTCCGTTTCACCCCCTCCGATGCAGGCTTCAGCACCTTTGCGGTGGAACTGGACAGTGAACGTCTGGTGGATCAGTTTCTGTCCATGCGACCGTTTCGCTGTCTGACCGATCCTGCAGAATGGTTCTGTCACCTACCCTATCCGTACAAATTGCAAGGCAGAATCTCCGCGGACGACCTGACCGAGCTGGAATACCAGCTGCTGTTCATCTGGAAATCACCAGGCAGCTTCGGTATCGATTTCTGGAACGGCGTCTACTATCAGCTTGCCTGGCAGGACGATGGCAGCCTGCGAGGTACATTGCTGCAGGGAGATCTCAACGTGCTGGCTGACCCACCGCCGCCCTACAGCCACCCGATAGACCTGAATGAATTCACCACAGAGGATGCCCGAAGCCGCCGGTTCCCCTCGCTGTTCATCCGCCCATGAATGCAGATTCCGACAGGCACACCGATCTGGATGGCACCCTGACCGCCATGCAACAGCTCGGGGTCACTCTGGCTGATCAACTGGTCGGGCTCGAGAGTCTGATAGACAGGCTGATGATTGCCCTGCTCACGGGGGGACATCTGCTGATCGAAGGCCCACCCGGTGTCGCCAAGACCCGCAGCATCAATCGCTTTGCCCGATTGCTGGACATGAGCTTCGTCCGCGTTCAGGCCACGCCGGATCTGTTGCCGGCCGATATCACGGGCACCGACATCTTCCAGCAACACGGTGCAGAGTTCCGGTTCAATGCCGGCCCCCTGTTCAACCACATCGTATTGGTCGACGAAGTCAACCGGGCACCGCCCAAGGTGCAAAGTGCATTGCTGGAAGCCATGGGCGAACATCAGATCAGCACCAATGGGGTCACGCGTAAACTCAGGGAACCGTTTCTCGTCGCGGCAACGCAGAACCCGATCGAACATGAAGGAACCTATCCACTACCGGAGGCGCAGCTTGATCGTTTCATGTTCTTCGTCAATATCGACTTGCCCGGTCTTGAGCAGGAACGCAGGATTCTCGACCGGGTGCTGAGCGAGACCGATCCACTGGACAATCCCACCGAACCCACGGCCATTGGCAATGCCGATCTGATTCTGCGCGCCAGGCGCTGCGTACCACAGGTATTCCTGTCCGAAGCCGTACGTGACTATATCGTGCGCCTGGTTGGAGCAACACGCGGGCTCGGCGCCGGCGGCCAATCCGCCATGAACATCTCCCAGGCAGCCAGCCCTCGCGCCTCGATCAATCTGGCCGTTGCCTCACGCGCCAGAGCCTGGCTCGCCGGTCGGGAATTCGTCACGGTTGACGACGTTGTCGAACTGGCACCGGACATATTATGCGGTCGCCTCTCACTGGACTACCGTGCTCGTGCAGCCGGCGTCACCGCCCGTCAGGTTGTGCAGGATCTGCTGACATCCACCCCGCGGCTCTGATACCTGCCTGTCATGTCACCGCCGCCTGCCAACCCACGACACGAAGTACCTGCCTCCTGCCTTGTCATCGGCGTGAACTGAGATGAGCCTGCCCGATTCGGACAAGTCGGCAGATTCGGCCATCACGCTCAGCATCGACTCCCTGCTGAACGAACGCCACGCGGTACATCAAGGCACCTTGCAGCAACCCGAGGGTGGTGGACGATGGGCAGGCAGCTTTCGCGGCAGGCGGCGCGGTCATGGCAGCGACTTCGATGATCTGCGTCCTTACAGCCCCGGGGACGAACTTCGTCATGTCGACTGGAAAGCCAGTGCCCGCAGCAATACGCTTTACACAAGACTGTACCGTGAAGAGCGAGAACACCGAGTGACGCTGGTGACGGACATGCGGCGCACCATGTACACCGGTACGACAATACTGCGTTCGGTACAAGCCTGCCGGTTCACAGCACGGCTTTTGTGGCAGTCCATCGAAAGCGGCAGCCGGCTGTGCGTCATCGCTGTCAGCGACAGCGGCCTCACCGTCAGCGACAATCGCATCGGCGATGGAGCTGCCATTGATGCCTGTGCCTTGCTGGCAAGGCGCTTTCTGGCTTTACAGGCACAGTACCGGCGTGCGAAGTCCTGCGACAATGCCGCGCCCACCCCGGCGGGCAGCGACCTGCCGATATCGGGCGGTCATGCGCAAAGGCATGGCCAGGCAACTACCACGGCCGAACCGCCGAGCCGCCCCTCTCGACCCGAGTCCTCGCCTGACGCCCTGATCAGCCCCGGCTCCTCCGACCAGCATGAGACAGGCTCGCACATCACACTGGACCAGGTTGCCCGCTGGCTGTGTACCCAACGCCAACTGCACGGTTCGCTGATCTGGTTGAGCGCTTTCGATCATCTCGGCAAGCACTTCGATGACGCCATGAATACCCTGTCCCGAGTGAATCGCCAGGCCGCCGTTCACATGGACGATGGCATGCTCGAACAGGGCTTGCCGACAGGCCTCTATGGTTATCGCTCCGGTGACTGGCATGACCGTCGCACTCGCAGTGCAACACTGGATCGCGGACACGCGAAGCAGCTGCAGCAACGGCTGTCACAACAGAAGCAACGGAGGATGGAGCGTTTTACCGCTCTGCGGATTCCCCTGCACCATTCCGGCACGGGCAAGAACGAAATCGTGGCCGCTCTGCGGCACAGCGGCCATTTACCATGAATGGCGACCCAAGCCTGATGCGACCTGCAAGGCAGCCATGGTCAGCCGGCAACTCGCGAGCGGCAAGTACAGCATCCTCAATCGGAAAGAGGCGCTGAACGAATGAACGAAACGGAACAGATACTCAGCCAGCTTCGCGATATCCAGCTGCCGCCGGCTCCCGAAGCTGCTTCCGTCTGGCTGATCGCAGCCAATCTGATGATGCTGCTGATGCTATTGCTGGGCCTGTATTACCGGAGACGCAGAATGCGCGAACAATGGCGTCGTGATGCCCTGTTTCAGCTGCGCCAGGCTCGCCTCCTGGAACCGGCTGTCGCGACACTGGCGCTGGCCAGACTGCTCAGACAGATTCTGCTCTATCGCCAATACCCCATCTCCGGCAATGCCCGATGTTGGCTGGCCGAGCTGGACGATGCCTTTGACACGCAATGGTTCACGCAAGCGCAAGGTCGTCTGTTCGGCGATGAGCTGTACAAGCCGGGTCAGATGAGTGTCGCCGAGTTGCAGGAAGCATGCACTCGAATCGAGCGACTGATTCGCCGACTTCCGGCAAGACCTCGCAATGCGTCCCGACCACAGCCCAGCATGAGGCTGCCATGATCCACTTCAGCTGGCCATGGATCTTTCTGCTGCTACCTCTGCCATGGCTGTTGCAGCGTCTGCGTACCAGACCGGCGCTGACCGCCATCGACATTCCGCCCTCGATGGAAGAAGCCTTGCAGTCACTGCCGATGCAGACTCGCAGCGGTGCGAATGTTCGCCAACGACTGGCATGGATCTGCTGGATTGCCTTGCTGAGTGCAATAGCACAACCCTGGATACCCACTGATGCAGTGATACAGCCAGCCAGCGGCCGCGCCATCGCTCTGGCCGTTGATGTATCGGGCAGCATGGATAGACAGGACTTCTCACTGGACGGCGAGATCAGCGACCGCCTGAGCATTGTCAAGCAGGTGGCCACGGACTTCATGGCTCGACGCAGTGGAGATCGTTTGAGTCTGGTGCTCTATGGCAAGGAGGCCTTCATCGCCTCACCACTGACGTTCGATCTGCACGCATTGAGCAATATACTGGACAGCGCCGGTATCGGCATGGCTGGCAGATCCACCGCCATTGGTGACGCCATTGGCTTGTCGATCAAGACCCTGCAGGCAGATCCCGCCGAACAGAAGGCCATTGTATTGCTGTCCGACGGAACCAACAATGCCGGTTCGGTGGAACCGGAAAGCGCCGCCGAACTGGCGAATGAGCTGAACATCCGTATCCACAGTATCGCCCTGGGAAGCATCGATGGAGAACGCGGCGGATACCAGACGGCGCAATCTGCCGATCTGGATGAAGAGACACTCGCGCGTATTGCCGAACTGGCCGGCGGAGAGTTCTTTCGGGCGAGCAGCACGGCAGATCTGCAGCAGGTCTACAGCGCCATCGACAGACTCGAGAGCGCGGAAGCGGCCGCCCCACCAGTGATCCTGCGCCACGATCTGCGCCTGTGGCCACAGATACTGCTGTTGTTCTGCCTGCTGTTGCTGGCACTCGACGCAACGATGCTCGAGCGAATCCGCCAGCGAACCGGAGGACCAATCCGCTGGATATCCCGAGAGCGGGCACGTGAGACTCCGGCCCGGCAAAGCCGCCTGCACAGGACGCCCGGCAGTCTCCTCCGGCAACGGTTCTCCCGATGAGCGCCTGGCAATGGAATGACTGGAGCATTCAGTATCCTGGCTGCCTGGTTGCCGCAGCACTGCTGTTGATCGGATCCCTGCTGTGGCCCCTGAGGCATTCGCACAGTCACTGGCGCAGCGTGCTGTCACCCGCCCTGTTCGACTATCTGGGAGCGGACCGGCGTCGCATCACGCGTTGCAATCTGCCGCTGCTACTGGCATCGATCGTCACCGCAGGCCTGAGTCAGCCCGTCCAGCGCCAGAGTGATGATGACACCTGGCGACACAGCATCGGCTGGATTGCTGTGGCCGATGTCTCACGCTCCATGACGTTGAACGATACCGTGCCCTCACGTCTGGCAGCGATGCGTGCAGCACTGACGGAACTGTCGCATCAGGCAGCGGCCCGGCCGATTGCGTTGATCCTGTTTGCCGGAGATGCCTTTCTGGTGGCACCACCGGCCTTCGACCACTCCGTCTTCAACGAACAGGCAACACTGCTGGAATACGGCATCGTGCCGCTTGACGGTTCCAATCTGACACGCGCCCTGTCATTGGCAAGCTCCGTTGTCGAAGAAAGCCGATTGCACCAGGCCAGAATCCTCGTACTGGGCGATTCTGGCGGTATCGGCAATGGCAGTATCGCTGCCGCGCGCTTTCTCGGCGATGCCGGTCATCGCGTCGACATGCTGGTATTCGGTTCATCCTCACCGCCGCCCGGCACGACAGGGTCACAGACCCCTGCGGAACCTGTCGGCGACAGCTGGAGCCAGACACCGGGTGCCCGCGACACGAACAGCGTGCAGTGGAAGCAAGCCCGGGCGTTGGCCGATGCCGGCAACGGTCGTGCGGTCAGAGCCAACAGTTTCGGGGTGATCGATTACACCACACTCGATCTCGATCAGCAGGCCACCGCCTCGACACACGATGGTCTGAAGAGCCTGGTGTGGCGTGATCAGTCACACTGGCTTCTGCTGCTCGCCATTCCCGGAATGCTGCTGCTGTTTTCCCGGGAGTCTGCACGCTGATGCGCCGGTTCTCTCTACTCCTGATCGGCCTGCTGCTCCACCCCGCCACGCAGCTGCTCGCCGATCAAGACAATCTGCTGGCGCACCGGCTGTTTCAGGCCGGAGAGTATGCTCAGGCGAGCGAGATATTCACCGACCCGGCCTGGAAAGGCGTTGCCCTGTACCGCTCGGAGCAATGGTGGCGCGCCGCCGAGGCCTTCATCCGTGCCAGTGACCCCGTATCGGCATTCAATCTCGGTAACTGCTACGTCCAGCTGGGTTACCACGAACTGGCTCTGGAGGCCTATCAGCACGCCTTGTCGATGGATCCCTCGCTGGAGGATGCTTCGCACAATGCCGAACTGATGCGTCAGTTGCTGGCGAAAGCACAGGACCAGCAGCAAGGAGGCCGGCAGCCCTCAGGCGAGGAAATCGGACGCCTCGACACCCGGGATGATCGGCAGGAGCGCGGCATTGGCGAAACCGGCGAAGAGCAGAGCAAGGCCGGTGATTCCGCACCTGAAGGACAACCGGAAGAGCCCGGCGATCTATCCATGAACGAGCGCTCGCAGGCCCGGGCTGGCCAGGGGGCACAGGCCAGCGAACAGGAAAGGCCATCCGCTCAGGATGACGGTAGCGGGGCCCTTGATGGTGAAGCTAGCGATGCGCAGCCGGCCAGCAGACCCTCCGGTGGTTCCGAACCGGATTCACCCACCAGCGAATCTCAGGCCGCCGGGCGTCGCACCGAACTGGAGAAGGAACAGGCCACCACGCAGTGGTTGAACCGGATCGAACACGATGCAAGTCTGTACCTGCAGCGACGCATCAGACTGGAACAACGACGCCGTCACGCGGCCGGACAATCTGCTCCCGAAGGTGGAAGCTCATGGTGATGCAACCCTCACGGCGTAAACCGACTTCCCCTGGCACAAGCGGTGGACCGAGCACCTCATGAAACATCATACTCGGCTGACAGTCCATGCCTTTTTCATCCTTTGCAGCCTCTGCCTGTGCTTCGCCCTGTTCAACGGACCTGTCCGCGCCGCCGAAATCACGCCGCGCATCACCCTGCTTGGCAGCCTCGAGCCCGTGTATCTCGGTGACAGTGTCATCATCGAACTCGAAGCGGTCGGCCTGGACGATCCTGTGGATATCACGCCCTTGTTGCAGGAAACGGAACTGCTGCGCGAAACCATGGGTACTCGCATCACCGTCGTCAGTGGTCAGGTTGTCGAGATGAAATCACGAAGGATGGAGCTTCTGCCGCGGCGCGAGGGTCGACTCATCCTCGGACCCTTGCAGGCCGGCAGCGTCACGGATTTCGTGCAGTCGAATATCATCACCATCGACGTACAGACACCGACAGAGTCGCAGTGGCAGGCGGATGCCGACGATCTGCAGATCAATGTGAGCCTGCGCACCGCTGACGGTTCGGTACAACTCGGCGCACACGATGACGATCCGGTGCCAGTACCGACAATACAAGCGCTGGTCGGCCAGCACATCATTGCCGATATCGAACTCAGACACCGACATCCCATTGCCGATGAACGGATATCGCTGCCCGATTTCGACGGCTTTGATGTACTGGAGCAATTTGTCGAACGCAGAACCATCGACACCTTGGCCGACCAGACGTCATGGCGCCTGACTGCCTGGCGTTATCACCTGTTTGCGCAGCGTTCCGGTCGACAGGTCCTCGACCCTGTCGGCTGGACTGGTACCGTGATTCGATCGCGTACGCAGCGAGCCGACTTCGACAGACAGTCCTCGCCCTACACCCTGCAGATTCAACCGGCCGTGGACAGCAGTCACTGGTGGTTGCCGGCCAGTTCGGTCAATCTCGATGACAGCTGGTCCAGCGACCCTCGAGAGCTCACCGCCGGCGATGAGATACTCAGAACCATCACCCTTGATGCCCGAGATGTCCTTGCCAATCACCTGCCGGATATCATGCCGCCGGAAAGCCGTGCCCTGACAACCACTCTGATCGGGCAGTCCCGCTCTCAACGTCTGGTCGGTGAGCACATCGTGGCTACCGCCGTCTTCGACTATCGCATGATTGCCCAGAGCCCCATTCCGGTATTTCTGGATACCGTGCGCGTGCCCTGGTACGACACGACAAGCCATTCGGCCAGGCAGGCAATCATTCCGGCGCGGCGCATCAATGTCGGCCTGCCCGACCGCGCCGACCTGCTGGCCAGCCTGGCTCTCGAGGGCAATGTGCTCGACAGACTCCTGTTGCGACTGGAAGGCAGCGGCATCGCTCGATCACTGCCCTGGCATGTCCTGCTGCTGTTGACCGGGATCGTGACGGTCTGGATCTGGGTTCGGGAAATCAACGTCTTCCGACGCGAACAAGGACAGAAAAAGCAAGGCCTGCAATCGACGGTACTCCCGGAGTTGTAAATCTGAGCCAGTCGATGTGTCAGGCCTGGAATGAAACAACAGAGCTACTGCGGGATGCTGTCCTTGGGCAGGATGGTCACTCCCCATGGGTATCGCCCCACCTTGATGGTCTTCACCGCCTTGCGACTTGCCACATCTATCATCGTGACATCACCCGAGACGCCATTGG
The DNA here is from genome assembly GCF_052681095.1 of Granulosicoccus sp. 3-233. Lineage (NCBI taxonomy): Bacteria > Pseudomonadati > Pseudomonadota > Gammaproteobacteria > Chromatiales > Granulosicoccaceae > Granulosicoccus > Granulosicoccus sp. 3-233. The sequence goes on along the minus strand of NZ_JBQYLE010000001.1, from coordinate 383,010 downwards.
TGGTGTAGAGCTTGTCCTGTTCCGGTGTCAATGCCATATGCCATACCCGTCGACCCACCAGTATGTAATCGGTCACCTCCAGACTCTCCCGATCCACTACCGCCACATGATTCGACGGGCCCAGCGCGATGAAGGCCGTGCTGCCATCATCAGTGATTTCCATACCCACCGGCTGAATCTGATCACGTGTCACACCGGGAATCTCGAAGCTGATCTTCTGCTTGATCTCCCGGCTTTCCGTATCGATGACCGAGACGGTTCCGCCGATTTCCGACGACACCCATAGCTCCTTGTCGTCAGGGGTGAACTCGGCGTCCCGCGGACGTTGATCCACGAGCGTATTGGCAATGATGGTTTGCGTCGCTGTATCGATCCAGTGCGCCATATTGGACGTTTCGGAGGTGACGATGGCATATTTACCATCGTGACTCACCGCCATGCCTTCCGGCTCGACACCCACATCGATCTGCGAGACGACCTGACGGGTTTCGATATCGACGACCGTTGCAATGGCATCATCTTCGTTGGCGATGTACAGATGCCGATTATCCGGGTGCAGGGCGAACTGCTCGGGATCCTCGCCACTGGGCAATTCGAACATGATCGAGTCATCGCTCAGATTCATCACTTGCACCGTGTCCGAGTCCGAGGCGCAGATGAACAGGCGCGTGTAGTCATGACTCAGGGTCACGCCGCGTGGCCGCTCGCCTACTTCGATCGTCTTGATCACCTCATTGGTTTCGGTATCGATGACCGATACCGTATCGTCCTTTTCATTGCTGACATAGGCCCAGTGAGCGCTGACGGTACCGCTGCCGACACTCAGCAGCAGACCCAGTGAAGTCAGTGTCAACAGTCCTGGGCGACCTTCCATCAGCGCGCCGCCGGACTTTCCGGACACTGGAGATTCCTGCATTGTTCGTTCTTCCCGTGGTTTTTTCATCAAGTTATTTCCTTCCGCTCACTGTCGAGTCCGCTGAAAACCCTCGCAGAGGCTTTCCGGTTCATCAAGTCCCAGGGTATCCAGTTCGGTTACCGGGTGCAGAAACCCTTCGATGGGAGCTGTGGCAACGACCGCCTTGGGATGAACCAGCTGCACGCTCTGGCGCATCTGGCCATTCCAGTGGCGATAACTCAGTGGTGCTCCCTTGAAACCGGCCAGTTCGAATTCATCCGAGAGTACATAGTCGAGGATATCTGCCGGCTGCGCAGAGCCGGTACGCGTGACCGCCTCTCCCATACTGCGTACGGCAGCCCAGTTGCTGTAATCACGGGATGTCATGTCACGCTCGGCCAGCTTTCGAAACCGGGATTGCAGCTGGGCAGCCCCCCATTGTTCGATGACAGGGGACCAGACCACAGGGGTCAAGCCTGCACTACCGGCAACCGGTCTCGGCAACCAGGTGTTGTAGAGAATGTACTGCGAGAAGTCCTGTTGTTCATCGGCCACGACAACGACATCGTAACTCCTTGCCTGCGTGAACACTGGCACTTCGGTGGATGCCGAGCGGCGCATGTCGGCATCTTCGATCCAGGTCCTGCTCTGGACGATATCCAGGCTGAACTTGGTCATCGAGCGCCGCAGTGATTCGGCAAAGGCCTTGTCCTTCTCGGAGTTGCCTTCTATCAGGAACACCTCCTCCCATTGGCGCTTGTAGAGATACTGCGCCAGCGCATCGCTGAGCATGGCACGGGAGGGAATCGTGTGCAGGACATTGGGCTGGCACTGTTCGTTACGCAATACACCATCCATGCTCTGCGCATTGAATATCAGATCATCGGCCGCTTCCGGCAGAGTGGCAATGACAGTCAGATCACTGGCCGGCAGATTGGCCACCACCAGCCGCGCCCCCTCCGCCAGCTTCTCTCGAATACGTTCATTGCGTGTCGCCGGAGACTCGTCCGGTTCGAAAATCAATTCGTCGAGCCTGTAGCTCTGACCGAGAAAACGCCCTGTGGTGTTATTGTCGCTGATGGCAAGACTGGCACCGCGTTCACCCTCATCCTCCGGCCAGCTCACCAGATTGGACAGAACCGGTGGATGTTCCACACGTTGCTCGATATAAAGGATATCCACTTCCAGAGTGCTCTGCTGTGCATGCACCGGCACAGCGGGCATCACGACAAATGCAGCGGCCAGCAAGGTCAAACCGGCAGACCCGGGGACTTCGCCTGGTCTGTACATGCTGCACAGACTCGACAGACCGTTCACGATGCTGCTTGCCAGGTTTGCGAAAGACCTTTCGGGATGATTCATGGTCGAATTGATGACTGCCTTGCACTGGTTGCCGAAGAACGGGATCGGGTCCGGATTGCCCCTGTCAGAGACACCCCAGGAGAACGAACCCGACTCCAGCGTCAATGCTGCAGTTTTTCGCTTCCTGCCTGTTTCGTCTGCCAGGTCGTGACTATTGCCATCCGACGCCCAGATGATGGCTTACAGCAGGCATCGCAGCCATGGGTAATGGGTACCAAACAGGAATACCTCTATTGGCTACTCGCGAGTGCGCTGCACCACCACCACAGCCATGAGTATCAACAGGGCACCAGCCCACCCCGCAACCGACAGTCTTTCTCCGAGCAACAGGAAGCCGGCCATCGCCGCAAAGACGGTCTCCATCGACAGCAGGATGGATGCCCGAGGAGGTGGCACTACCTGCAAGGCAATCGCCATGATGCCGAAGGTGAAGGCACTGGAGAGAACGCCCACGTACAGGATGGGAACCAGGGCGGCACGCAGCGCAGCCATCTCAACGCGCTCGAACAGCAGTGCACTGATGATGCTCAGCAAGGCCACCACGGCAAACTGAATGCAGGTGTATGTCAGCGGCTGCGCCCGACGCGACGCCTTGCCGGAAACGATGATGAGAACGGCCCAGAACACCGACGAACAGGCAACCAGTATATCGCCGCGATTGAGTGACTCCAGTGAGCCGCCCCCCAGAGCCCAGACGCCCACGAAGGCCAGCCCGGCAGAAAACCAGGTGGCCAATGCCGGACGCTGTCGCTGCACGATCCAGTAGAGAAACGGGGTCACGACCACGTACAGCGCCGTGAGAAATCCCGTATTGGTGACCGTGGCAATGACGATACCGGTCTGCTGTGTGCCACCGGCGAGAAAGAAAACCACGCCTGCCAGAACACCGTAAGGCCAGATACGCGCGTTGCCGGGACGCATCTGTCGCAGATCAGTGCGTTGCTCGCGCCAGACGAATGGCAACAGGACCAGCGCCGCAATGGCACCGCGCATGCCCAGAAACAAGAGCGGACCGATATCCTGCATGGCCACTTTCTGAAAGTAGAATGCCACCCCCCAGATCAATGCGGCCAGCAGAATCAGAAGGTCGCCGCGTGTCCTTGCGCTCAATACCGGCATCGGAGCAACTCCGTTACCGGCGTGGTACCACTATTTCGTCGACAACACACCCCATGCGTCATCGGCCGCTTCCTTGAACGTCTTCCAGTTGCCATCAGTCCATCGCTCGCGACCGGCCGCCGCATAGAACAGATACAGATTGTCGTCGAATATTTCCCAATGCGTGCCATTGGTGCGGACAAGCCCTTCGCCGAGACTCAGGGCATTGGCGCAAAAACCATTGTACGCCGGTGTGAATCGTTCAGGGTCGGCGCGAAAGCGTTCACTGCTCTCTGCCGATGCAAAATGCCATTTGGCCCCCTTGTACTCTACGGTGTAGCGCTTCCTGCCCTCGACAGCCGGCGCCTGTGGAGTGCGCTGCAATTCGTGATAGCCCACCGCATCGTGTCCGCCGATTGCCACACCGCCAAGGCGGGATTTCGAGACAGGCTCTGCCGCCTGAGCAGCACTTGACACCAACAACAGAACCATGACTGTTGCCAGTGTCGCCAACTGCCGGCCGAGTACGCCGGTCAATACCATTGGCCGAGCCGCTCTCGGAGCAGATAGGGAGGTCATGCCGCCAGGCGGATTCGGGGTTGTCATGTCAGGCGCAGGTTTCGTTGTGGTCAGACCGCATCAGACTCACTGATGCCTCAAAGGTTCGTCTTCTGCTGTTTGCCAGCTCCCTGCAGTGGGCAGACCCGATCGGAATCATGCACCCGCCCTCACCCACACCGCCGTGTCATGAAAGACCGCGCCGCCATCGGGTTGTGCCGGCTCACTGCTGACCAGGGTATTGATTCCCAGACCACCGGCAAAGAAGCGATTGGGCCACAGACTCTCGACCACCACCGTGCCAGTTTGCACGCCGTCGAAAGCCATGGCCTGCAAGCTGACCTCTCCCTGTTCATTGCCCAGGGTCACCATTGCACCATCCTCCAGCCCATAGCGCTGCAGATCATCCGGGTGGAGCCTGGCCACCGGCTGCTTTTCCATGCGACGGCTGGAATCCGTTTCGGTGAAACTGGTATTCAGAAACTGTCGCGCCGGTGCGGCAACCAGTCGCAACGGGTGCTGCTCCGTTGGCTCATCGATCACCGCCCAGTGATCCGGAAAGGCCGGCATCCCGGCGGTATGATCACCAACCGTCGACCAGTCCGGCGAGAAGTGAAATCGCTTGTCCGGTGTGCCGAAGCCGTTGAGAAAGTTGGCGTCCTCGAAGCTGGCATGTGCGCAGTCATGGCCACCACTGGCAACCATGGCATCGAAGTCCGGCAGACCGGAAGACTGCAACAGATTCTCGATCAACTCGCGCTCACTCCTGTGGAAACCGGCATGCGTCAGTCCCAGCCGCTCCGCCATGCCCTGCAATACCTGATGATTGCTGCGACACTCACCCGGAGGATCCACCAGCTTGCGGCCAATCTGGATATGCGTATGACCGCTGGCCGTATAGATATCGTCATGTTCCATGAACATGGTGGCAGGCAGGATGACATCGGCATATTCCGCCGTTTCCGTCATGAACTGCTCGTGTACCACGGTAAACAGATCCTCGCGCGCCAGCCCTTTCAATACAAGTCGAGTCTCGGGAGCCACTACCGCCGGATTGGTATTCTGCACGAACAGGGCTTGCACGGCCGGTCCTCCCTGCAACTCGCGAGCTTCACCGGTGAGCACCCGGCCGATGCGTGACTGATCCATCCTGCGTGTCCGACACGGTATGTCCAGCCCCTGAATCTGCGTGCGATCCAGATCATAGATGCTGGCATTGCCATACAGAGCCCCGCCGCCCTCATACTGCCACGCACCCGAGACCGCGGGTAGGCAGCTCACCGCATGCAGATTGACGGCACCGTTGCGCGAACGCGAGAAGCCATAACCGATGCGCAGAAAGGACTTTCGGGTCGTACCGTACAGCCGCGCAAACTCGACGATCTGCGCCACCGGCAGACCGGTGATCTCCGACGCCCAGGCCGGCGTCCGACTGGCCAGGTGCTGTCGCAGGGCTTCGGGCTTGTCGGTATGGTCCGCCATGTAGGCCTGATCGGCCAGCCCTTCCTCGAACATCACATGCATCACGGCACAGGCCAATGCGCCGTCGGTACCGGGCTTCAGCATCAGATGCAGATCAGCCTTCTCGGCTGTCTTGGTGCGGTAGGGGTCCACCACCACAAGCCTTGCGCCATTGGCACGTTTCGCCTGAGCCAGATGCTGCATCACATTGACCTGCGTGCTGACCGGGTTACCGCCCCAGACCACCACCAGTTCACTCTTGTGCATGAGACGCACATCGCTGCCACTCTTGATCCCGGCGCCAGCCCTGAAGCCTGCATCAGCCACCGCGACGCAGTAGGTCGAATGTTGACGCGAGGTGCCATAGGCATGGCGAAAACGATCCAGTCCATCGCGCTGCACCAGTCCCATGGTCCCCGCGTAATGGAATGGCCAGATGGCTTCGGCCCCCTGATGGTGACGAATGTGCTCGAAACGCTCGCAAATCCGGTCAAGCGCATCGTCCCAGCTCACTGCCTCGAAACGGGCGCTGGCCTTGCTGCCGGATGAGCCCTTGCCCGATCTGCGCATCAGAGGCTGCAGCAGGCGATCCGGGTGATGTATGCGCTCGGCATAGCGTGATACCTTGGCGCAGATGACGCCCTGGGTATAGCTGTGATCCTTGGCGCCGTAGACCTTGCCGATGCGCTTGTCATCCTGCACCTCGATATCCAGGGCACAGACACTGGGGCAATCGTGTGGACATACACTGCGCATTCGGCTTGACATCGCTTTTCCTGTTCCCGGTAGGGCAAGCGCAACAGGATACGCCTGCCTCGTACAACTCGACTGATCACCATTGTCTCAGATCGCCACCGAATAGTTCATGATTGCGAAGCCGTCAGGCTCAGCCGTTCGTCCCACTCCAGGCTGCGCCGCACCATGGGTTAAAAAGTGATAACAAACGGCCTGTTGCCGTGCACCATGCTTCAACTGACGGTTCTGCCGTGCCAGAATGTCCGCCGATATGCACGGACAATGGCAGCCGCCAAGCTCGTGAATTCTTCCGCAACCCGGCAGACAAACGGTATCCGACTGCAAGCTTGTGAAGCAGATCTCATTACCTCGGCCATTGCATGCCGATGCATGAACTTGCCCGCCATTTCGGTTTTCTTTCCACCTCGCTTGCAGCGAGCATCTGGTACGTTATGCCGCAACCGATCCGCCTTCCTCGGGAAGTGTCTTCACACGCCATGCAACGACCTCACGAAAACCGCCAGATGCGCCAGCGCGTTTCATCGTCTTCATTGAACCATCGTGGCTGGCTGGCCATCCTGTTCTCGCTGGTCCTGTTGCTGCAGGCCTGCAGCGACAGCGGCGTGGTGATCGACAACGGCTCGGGCGCGGGCGGCGATAACAGCGGAGGTGGCACCCCCACCGGCGAGGACCTGGAAGAACCCGACAACGGCGGGCCTTCAGGCGAACTGCCACCGGTGAGCAGCGTGTCGAATCTGGACGCACAGGATGTCGCCGCTTCACGCTTTCTGGCCCAGACAAGCTTCGGCGCCACGCCAGAGACCATCGCCGAGCTGCGCGACACGACGTTCGAGGACTGGATCGACGAGCAGATGAACCTGCCGGTCTCGCTCACCGAACCGTATACCCGCAATAACAGCAACGGCAGTCAGGGCGACGCTCGCCACGAAGCCTGGTGGAACAATGTGCTGGACGAGCCTGACCAGTTGCGGCAGCGGGTCGCCTTTGCGCTGAGTCAGATTTTCGTGGTGTCCGACCTGGATTACCTGCTGGCCAACAACCAGTGGGGTATGGCCAACTACTACGACATGCTGAGTCGCAACGCCTTCGGCAACTATCGCCAATTGCTGGAGGATGTCACTCTGCACCCGGTCATGGGGGTGTATCTGAGCATGGTACGCAACGAAAAGGCCAATATCGCCGAGAACATCCGGCCAGATGAAAACTACGCTCGTGAAGTCCTGCAACTGTTCTCCATCGGTCTCTATGAACTCAACGAACGCGGCGAGGCTGTGCCGGCCGACAACCCTGTCCCGGCCTACACCCAGAGCCAGGTGGAAGAGTTCGCGCGTGTGTTCACCGGCTGGAACTATGATCTGGTGACCTCCTGGGAAACCAACAACCTGGGTGGTGGCGACACCTTTACCACACCGATGGTCACCGACGAACGCTTTCACGATACCGGCAGCAAGACACTGCTCAATGGCCGAGTGGCTCCCGCTGGTCTGAGTACACGCGATGACATGGCCTTCGCGCTGGACACCATCTTCCAGCACCCCAATGTCGGCCCCTTCATCTCCGGACAGCTCATACAGCGCCTGGTCACCAGCAACCCCAGCCCGGAATACATCCAGCGTATCGTCTCGGTTTTCAATGACAACGGCAGCGGCGAACGCGGTGATCTGGCCGCTGTGGTCAAGGCCATCCTGCTGGATGAGGAAGCCCGCAATGGTCACAACGAAGATCCGGATTTCGGCAAACTGCGCGAGCCCGTGATGCGTCTGGCCCACGTCTGGAGAGCACTGGATGGCACCCCCGGACCATTGTCCGAAGGGGTACACAACACGCCGAACTTCACCTTGTCGCGCATTGACGAGATGACCGGACAGGAAGTCCTGCAGTCCCCTTCCGTGTTCAACTTCTACCGGCCGGATCACACCATCGTGCCCGGCGGCAGCACGCTGTCACCGGAGATGCAGATCATGACCGAGGCAAATCTGGCCTCGACGCACAACAACTTTCACCATCAGGTCTACCGCTTCAATGATCGTTCGGACCTGAGTGACGACAACCCCCGGGTCACCATCATCGACCTGCAACCCCTGGTCGACCTGGCCACCGACCCTGATGCGCTACTCGACTGGTACAACCTGATCTTCTTTGCCGGCTCGATGCCCGATGACATGCGCCAGACTCTGTTCGATTACGCGCGTTCACTGGGCAGTGATGACGCCGGCAGGTTTGCAGCGGTTCAGGACACCTTGTTCATGGTGCTGACAACGCCTCAGTATCATGTTCAGCGCTAGCTGTCGATTCAGCCAGGCCAGCGGCAGCGCTCAAGCAGCGTTGACATTGCCGCTGATGCATAGCCTCAGCGATCTTGCTGGCAGACCCTTCAGATCCAACAACAGCCTGCTTGCCACGAGGCTGATGACTTGCGACACAGACCATGCGAAATCCGGTAGATAAAGAAAGACGCCGTTTACTGAAAGCTCTGGCAGCCCTGCCACTGGGTGGCGGTGTGTCCATGATGGCAGGTTCGGGCAAGGCCCATGCCGAGCAGTGTGATGAAGCCAGGTCTCTGGTGTGCATCTTCCTGGCAGGCGGTGCCGATTCATTCAACATGTTCGTCCCCGGTGGCAGCCGCTACGACGATTACCTGGGCTCGCGCAACGAGCTGGCAGTGGCAGAATCGGACCTGCTGGCCGTCAGCGATGCGCAACAAGGTGAATTCGGCTTTCACAATCTGCTGCCGGATTTCCAGCGACTCTATGACGAACAGCGCCTGAGCGTGTTGAGCAACACCGGCACCCTGATACAGCCGACCACCAAGTCCGATTACCTGGGAACCGTGGCATTGCCGCAATCCCTGTTTGCTCACAACACGCAGCAGAAGCTGTGGCAGACCGGGGCCGGCATCGTCAACGGCAGCACCTCCTTCGGCTGGGGTGGTGCCATCAGTGCCCATGCCGCCAACTGCAATGGCAGCATTCCGGTAGCACCAGCCTTTTCCATGGGCGGCAGTACCGACTGGCTGGCCTCGGCCAGTACCAACTACGTGACATTGAATGCCGACGTTGCCGTGGAACGCATGTACGGATTCGACAATATCAGTGACTGGATTCCACCGCGTCGACTGAGCAACGTCGGCCGCACCCTGAACGAACTGATTGCCCAGGGCCAGGCCAGCAGCAACCCTTTGATGATGCGCGCCATTGCCAATGCGGTGGGTCGTGCCTCCGATGCTACCGCCTCGTTGCACTCTGCCCTGCGGGCCAATGAACTGCCACAAATGCAGTACAACGGCAGCAACAAGCTGGCAAAGCAGCTGCATCTGGTGGCACGCATGATCGCCTCACGCGAGGAACTGGGCATGCAGAAGCAGGTGTTCTTTGTCTTGATGGGCGGCTGGGATACCCATTCGGATCAGCTGGAGCGCCAGCCGGATCTGCTGAAGGACCTGAATGAAGCGGTCAATGCCTTTCAGGGCACCATCGATGACATCAACAAGGCCGGCAGTGTCACCACGTTCACGGCGTCCGACTTCGGTCGTACCCTGAGCAGCAATGGCAACGGCACCGATCATGGCTGGGGCGGTCACAGCTTCGTGTTCGGTGGAGCCGTCGATGGCGGCCGAGTGATCGGGGAAACGCCGGATTATTCCGACTCCGACAACCCCGATGATGCCGGTGAGGAAGACGGCAGTTTTGCCGGGCGCATCATTCCGAAAATCTCGGTCAATCAGTATGCCGCTACCCTGTCACGCTGGATGGGTGTCTCGGAAAGCGATCTGAACAACGCCTTGCCGGATCTGCAGAACTTTGCGGAGAAGGATCTGGGCTTCATGCTCACCTGATTCGAACTACAGAGCGCCCTCTCACCTGATTCGATCCACCGGGCGCCCTGATCGTATCGCGAATCGACTGTCTAACGCCGGGAACGCCTGCCCGGTGTCGAGCCAGCATCCGGGCGTTTGCCTGATACGATCACGGTCCCGATCGTATCAGGCTTCAATGAGGCTAATTATCCCAGAGCACGCTTTCATCGGCTGCAGCGGCAGCTTCCAGCAGACTGATCAGAGGACCCGCGCGCGTATGCAGGGCAACCGGCGCTTCCTGCTCTTCATCATCGAAGCCCCCCTGAGAGTTCTCTTCCGCATCGGCGGACCCCGGATTCAACTCCTCGGCTTCCAACTTCGCCAGACCTTCGTGTAAAGTCTTCAACGCCTGCGGTACGTCCGCGGCCAGTATGGCACCCGGCACATTGCCGCTTTGTCCCATCAGCTTCAGCAGTGATACTGCCGCCGTTCCGAACATGGTTATGTCCGAGTATGCGCTTGTCCTGAAAGTTACCAGCACGACGACCTCATTTAGGAAACCCGATAGTGGCCGACTTTAACACACACATTTTTGGCGCAGCAGCCGTTGTCAGCCTTGGAGCGACCTGTTGTACCAAATTGTTGTCACTGGGCATGACAGATGGTCTGATGCTGACGATAGCCGGCATGATCGGCGGCATCATTCCCGACATCGATCTCAAGCAATCACAACCGTCTCGTGCCCTGTTTTCCGGATTGGGAACCATCGCCGCACTGGTCTGGCTGTTTGCCAACGTCGATGGATTCACGGGTCTGGAGCTCTGGCTCGGGGCAATTACCGTCTTCCTGCTCGTGAGATTTCCCGTCTGGTGGCTGTTCCACTCCGTCACTCGGCATCGCGGCATCCTGCACTCGCTGATCGCCGCCATCATGGCGGGTGTGCTGATGTGTGCCATCGCCTGGCAGCAGATGGAAACCAGTGAATTGCAGAGCTGGCTGCTGGGCATCTTCATGACACTGGGTTATCTCATCCACCTGATACTGGACGAGCTCTACAGCGTCGATTTCACGGGGGTGCGTGTGCGCCGCTCCTTCGGCAGCGCCATCAAGCCACTGGATCTGCAACAACTGCCAGCCAGTTGCCTGGTGATATTCATCACGCTGGTTGCCTGGTTCTGGACAGCGCCCTGGGACATCGCCTGGAACCAGTGGCAGGCACTGTATACCGACTGGCGACCCGCCCTGTTGCCCGACTGGATCTGGGACAATCTCTGAAAGCAGGCCGCCCGATCAATCAGGCGGCCTCGCCGAGTCAAACCGGATCGTTCAAACCGAGTCGCTCAGGTCTCCACCTTCAGATGCTTCAGTAGCTCCAGTGTGATACCGCCACCGTTGATCCCTTCGGCCGCCTGATATTCTTCCATCGCTCTCAGGGTTCCCTGCCCGACAAATCCGTCGATCGGACCCGGATCATACCCTTCACGCTTGAGTGCCTCCTGCAATCGGGTGATGATGTCGCGAGTCATGTTCACCTGGCACAGTACCTGAACCCATTCGACCTTCGCCGGTGCGACCTCTACCTGACTGCTGACCGTTCTGGTCCGTGCCGGAATCTGGATGCGTCGCTCCGATGCCGGTGAAAGCAGACGCTGCACCTCGATGGATTCGATCTGCGCAGGGACCTCTCGCGGACTGGCCACCGCAGGCGTGCTGACCACTTCACGCACCACATCGACCTTCTCGGCCGGGCGCTGATTCAGACAGATCTCGCGGCCGGTCGCGATGGCATTCGAATCTGCCTGCTCATCCTTGGCCAACCAGAAAAAGGCAGGATCGGACACCTTCACCTGCCGTTCCACCGTGGTGTACTCCGCCGGTACATCCACCCTTTCCTCCCGTGCCGGGCTGACCAGCTTCTCCACCTCGACAGTCTTGTATTCGGCAGGGATGTTGATGGTCTTGGTGGTTGCCGGCTTGTCCAGTACCGTCTTGGTCAAGGTCTCGTAGCGAGCCGGCAGCTCGACCAGACACATCACCTCACCAGTGGCATTGTCGACCTGTTCGACCACACCACAGTCTTCCTGCCACACACTGCGGGCCGGCTCGACCAGCACCGATTCGGTCACGGTACGATAGACCGCCGGCACATCCACCACTTCACTGGATGCTTCCTTGACAACCACGCGTTCTGCCACCGTTTCGAAACGGGCAGGAACGATTTCGATACTCTGTGTCGCTTCCTTGACCAGCACACGCACCGATTCGGTACGGTACTGTGCCTCGGTGTAGTATTCCACGAAGCAGCTACCCGGCTCCACGGCCGCTGTGTCCACACCGGAACTGGCAATCTGTTCGACAGCCTCCGGACTGACAGGCTGCCCACTGTCGACGCTGCCGTTCACCCAGACGAGCTCTGCCGCCCGTGTTTCCACCGATTCGGTCTCGCGGATGAAGGCGGCGGGCGTCACGTCGATATCCTGTGAAGCCTCCTTGACGGTTATCTGTTCCTCGACACTCTGATACTCGGCTTCCTGAGTTTCGATACGTTCGGAAGCCTCCTGAACAACGACCTCTTCGGTACGAGTCTCGAAACGTGCGGGTGTAATGACTTTCGCATAACACTCGCCAGGCTTGGCATCCGGCAGTACCAGATTACTGTCTGCCTGTTGGGCGGTAGCCGGCAGAATAGCCAGACAGCTACTCATGACGCCCAACAGGGACATGGTCAGTTTACGCACGATGAATGACTCCAGTTAAGTCGAAAGCACTGCCTCACGGCATCAAGTACTGATTGTCGTATGCCGACGGACAATATTCAACGTTTCTTGCCGATGGGAGCCGTTCGACGCTTGATTCGTCGATAATTTGACGGCCCGCTGCCTTCGCAGCCCTGGCGCTCGATCAGGCGGCCAAGCCAGAGCAGCAGCAACAGCAGCGGCAGACCGGCCACCACACCTCCACCACTGCGAGCTGCCGATTCATCGCCATCACTGCCTGAATCGCTGCCCGAATCATTGCCTGAATCAACACCACTACCCCCGCTGTCGGAGCCATCACCAGCACCCTCTCCCGTACCGGAATCCGTTCCCGTGTCCGCGCCCGAGTCACCGCCGGTTTCACCTCCACCCGTGGTTTCCGGTTCCACGGTTCGAGGTACCAGTGGTGCAGGATCCTCCGAGTCGGACAGGCCGTCTTCGTCGGTATCGGGGTTCAGCGGATCGGTACCCGCAATGATTTCAGCGCCATCATCAAGCCCGTCTGCATCCGTGTCCGCCACATCGGCAAGCGTGCCACGGTCGATTTCATCCGCATCGTCCAGACCGTCATTGTCCGTGTCCTGCAACAACGGATTGGTGTTCCAGAGCAACACTTCATCACCATCACTCAGGCCATCTTCATCCGTGTCAGCCAGTATGGGGCTGGTCAGATGATCATGGATTTCAGCCCCGTCCTCGAGGCCATCATCATCACTGTCTCGATCACCGGGATCACTGCCGGCATCCACTTCATCGCCATCATTGGCGCCGTCATCGTCGCTGTCCGGGTCGGTCGGGTCGGTGTTGTAAATGGCTTCTTCATCTGTATCACTCAACCCGTCTCCGTCAGAATCCGTCTCGACGCTCAGCTCCAGAACCTCGTGGGACACGGTTTCGTTGTTGTTACCGCCGCCCTTTCTGACACTGCCGGAAACGACATGCCATTGCGAACCTATCGTCGCACTGCCACCACTGTGGCGGGCCTGCAGCAGTGACTTCAAGGTACGCCAGCTATTGGTCTTGACGTTGTAGGCTTCGGTAACATCCAGAGCCACACCGCTGGTATCGATCTCGCCTCCCGCCACCAGTACCTCATTACCTGCAGGTGCCGCAAACACACCCGCTCTGACGGTCGGGATGTTCGCACCGGTACTCCAGCTATTGGTGGAGAAGTCATAGACATCGGTTTGCCTGACCGCGTCGTCGAAGGTATTGGGCTGATCGGATTCTCTGCCCGCCGCAGCGACCAGCTTTCCATCGACGATCACCGCCATGAAATGATCGCGTGCATGTGGCGCATTCGGCAAGGTATCCCAGTCCTTGCTGACCGGGTCATAGCGATCGAACCAGTTTACCGCGCCACCATCATGCCCCTGGGTATTGCCACCCACCAGATAGATCTCGCCATCATGCACGACGGCACCAGCCGATCCTCGCAGACGATTGCTCGGTATCTTGCCTGCGGTGGACCATTGTTCGGTGGCTGTATCGAAAACATGGATCGTCTGGACACTCGGCTCGTCCGGATAGCAACACGTGAATGCACCGATCACGTAGATCTTGCTGCCGATGACAACCGGTTGAAAGTGATGCAGTTCCTCCGGTGGGTTGCCGATCACCCGCCATCGCTTCGTACTCGAGTCATAGACCTCGATCGGCCTGCTCCCCCTGCCGCCCATCAGATACAACTTGCCGTCCACCGCCACGGCTGCCGCTTCATGGCGCTTCGTGGCAAAACTGTCGTCGCTGGTGGTAATCGATTTCCACGAAGTATTCGCCAGGGTGTCAGCGATAGCACCACTACCGAACAATGCGGTAGCGAGCAGCAGGTACAGGCGAGAGGCAGGAAGGAGCTGCATGGTCGACAGATTCGAAGGGTCCAGTCACTGCACTTAGCAAAAAACCGGCCCGGGACAACTGCCGAGACCCGGGAATCCTGAAAATGCAGAGAAGGACAGGGACCGGTGGCCGATTGGCAGCTGGATGACCCGACTACCTGACCATCCAGCTACCTGACTACCCGACCATCTACCTGCCTGGCCGCCTGTCAACTCGAGTAGGGGCGCTGCCTGCCATCCTCGGCCAATGACCTCACCAGCCCGGCCAACTTGTCGATGCCCGCCTCGATGCGATCTTCCGGAATCGAGGAAAAACCCAGACGGCAGAAATTGCCAGGCCCTTCGCGACTGGCAAAGTAATGGTCTCCGGCATTGATGATGATGCCATTGTTCGCAGCCAGCACTTCCAGCTCGCGGGCCGACACCGATTCCGGCAATTGCACCCAGAACGCGGAGCCGCCAAAGGTCGGTTTCAGTGACGAAAAGACATCATGACGCTTCAAGGCTTCATCCATGATCTGCCACCGCGCCTTGAACGATTGCGACAATCGCAGCAGAGCGGAATCGTGATGCCCCAGCGACAGAAAATGTGCGACGGTTCGCTGGTTGTTCGATGGCGGATGACGGTACATGAGACGACGCAGCGCCCTTGCCTGCTGGATGAACTTCTTCGGCCCCACCATGAAACCGACACGCAGCCCGGGGGCCAGCGTCTTTGACAGGCTGCCCACATAGATCACACGGTGTTCGGAATCCAGGCTCTTCAGAGCCGGCGTAGGCTTGCCGACGAAGTTGAGTTCACTCTCATAATCATCTTCCACGATGGTCACGTCATGGCGGGCCGCCTGCTCGAGCAGGCTCTTGCGTACCTCCAGTGGCATGGTTGTGGTGGTCGGACACTGGTGACTCGGCGTGACGTAGATCATCTTGCAACGGCTGAGTCGCTCGTCTGTTTCAACGCCCCGTTCTCCCACCGGAAACAACTCACGATGACGAGTACACAGGCTGAAGATATTGCGTGCATCCACGTAGCAGGGATCTTCGATGCCGACGGTACTGTCCTTGTCCAGCAACAACTGCGCAATCAGATACAGAGCATTCTGTGCACCCGAGGTGATCAGGATCTCATCCTTTTCCGCCCAGACGCCTCGCCTTGGCAGTACTCGTGTGTGTATCTGTTCTACCAGCAGCTCATCATCATGATCTACCCGATCCTGGGTCCAGCGACTGATGGCATCCACACGCAACGACAGTCGACAGGCCTCTCGCCAGTCGTTGACGGGAAAAAGCGAGGCATCCGCCTGACCGTAGATGAAGGGGTATTCGTACCGCCGCCACTCCAGTGGCCTGTTGATACTGCGTTGATCCAGCAGGTCGAGAACCACATCGGGACCCCGTTCGGCAGACAGGTCGCGAAAGCCGACACGCTTGCCCGGGGAAGGATCCGGCCGCGGTGTTTCGACTCGGCCATCCAGGATATCCGGATTGACGAAGTAGCCACGCCGCTCGTGCGACTGCAGATAGTTTTCATCGATCAGATGCTGGTAGGCCAGCACTACGGTGTTGCGTGCAACGCTCAACTGACGGGACAGTTCCCGAGATGAAGGCAGGGGCACATTCACCGGAATGCGACCATCGAGTATCGCCTTGACCAGCGCCTGGCGCAGCTGTGCCTGCAGACTCTGGCCGCTGCCGGAGTCCAGCTTGATCAGCTGATGCCACATGGGCTTTTCATGTGTTCTAACCACGAGTCACCTCTCCGTTGGCATCCTGATCCAGCAGTTCGAAATCCAGGTCCTCCACCGAGTCAGGCAATTCCGATTCCGACAGCGCCGGTATCTCCAGTTCTCTGGACAATGGCGAACTCAGTCCACGACCGGAACGCTGTGTACTCCGGGCAAGCTGCTCCTGTTCGTTGCGAGAAGTATCGATCGCATGCACCGAGGCCTGTCTGTTCCGCCGAACCGCAGGATCGACGATGCGCTTCTGCAACACGGGTAACTCGTTGGCACTGGACCAGGCGTCCGGTTTGTTCTTGGCCAGCTCCAGTTCTCTGGACTTGTTGGACTTGTAGCTCGCGAAATCGCGCTTCAGCCGAATCTGTTGATCCTCATAGGACCTTACCTGCGACTCCAGCGTCTGAATCCGCTGTGCCTGCAGTTGAGAATGCAGCTCCAGTGCAGACTCCCGCTTCAAGGCCTTTTGCGTTCTCTCTCGCTCCATGGCCAGAGCCTGACGCTGATCCACAATGACGGCACGAGCCGAACCCAGATCCACCTCCACGGTCGATCGCGATTTCGCCAGTTCCTGTCGCGCGGTCTGGATGGCCTGGCGGGCCCTTCGCTTGGAACGCAGCAGCCCCAGACAATATCCCATGATGATGCCCAGCAGGGTAACGGCGACCAGACTGGACAAGAGAGCTAGGGGTGAATCGACACTCATTGACGAACTTCCTCTGCAGACACTCTGACACGGTGAGTGCCGGATACCAGGTCTTCCCCGGACTCGATAAGAATGCGGAACCTGTCCTTCTCCAGGCCGCGATTGATCAGATAGGATGCGATGGCCCGCCCACGATCTCGACTCAACAGACCATCGCTCGTGACACCATCGTACTCATTGCCGGCCACCGAGACCAGCACAGGCAGGTCAGAGTACAGATAGAGCGGATTGAAGATGTCATCCAGCAAGCGTTCGATATCGCGTGAAACCGTGGCAGAGCCCGGTTCGAAGCGAATGCGACTCGACAGTCCATCCAGCACCTGCAGCTCTCGCTCTCTCAGGTTCTCATACCGTCGCAACTGCCGGGCAACGGCCGCCACTCGTGCGGCTTCAGCCGCAGCCGCCTGCCTGGCACGTTCATCAATGGCACTCTGAGCCGCCTGCTCCCTTTCAGCCTCGATAGCGGCCAGTCGTGCCTGCTCCGCCGCTTCGGCCTCCGCGGCCAGTCGTGCCTGCTCCGCCGCCTCTGCCTCCGCGGCCAGTCGTGCCTGTTCCGCCGCCTCTGCCTCCGCAGCCAGTCGCGCCTGTTCCGCCGCTTCTGCTTCCGCAGCCAGTCGTGCCTGTTCCGCCGCTTCTGCCTCCGCAGCCAGTCGTGCCTGCTCCGCCGCCTCTGCCTCCGCGGCCAGTCGTGCCTGTTCCGCCGCTTCGGCCTCCGCGGCCAGTCGTGCCTGCTCCGCCGCCTCTGCCTCCGCAGCCAGTCGTGCCTGTTCCGCCGCCTCTGCAGCCAACCTCGCCTGCTCCGCCGCTTCGGCCTCCGCAGCCAATCGCGCCTGTTCCGCGGCTTGTTCCTCGGCGGCGATCGCTGCCAGGCGTTCACGTTCCGCGCGCGCCGCCTCTTCGGCCAGCAAGGCCTGTTGTCTCGCCTGTGCCACCGCAGCCAGCCTGGCGCGCTCTGCGGCTTCCGCCTCAGCGTCCAGACGCGCTTGCTCTTCAGCCCTGGCCGCCGCCAGCTGTCGCTGCTCGGCGGCAGCCGCCTGGGCCTGCAAGCGGCGCTCTTCCTCGGCTTCCAGCGCCAGCAAGGCCTGTTCGGCTGCCTGTGCATCACTGTCGACCTGGCCGCTGTCCGTAGTGACACGCTGTTGATCGGATTCGGGCACGGCATTACCGGTAAAACCGATCGATTTGACAGCCCAGAAGCACAGGCCCACCCACAACAACGCAGC
Organism: Granulosicoccus sp. 3-233; assembly: GCF_052681095.1. Lineage (NCBI taxonomy): Bacteria > Pseudomonadati > Pseudomonadota > Gammaproteobacteria > Chromatiales > Granulosicoccaceae > Granulosicoccus > Granulosicoccus sp. 3-233. The sequence goes on along the minus strand of NZ_JBQYLE010000001.1, from coordinate 364,825 downwards.
AATGGTCAGAACCAACCAGGTGCTACGGCTGCGGGTGAATGTCTCGTCTCGGGTTTCGATATTCATCGGTCAATCAATCAAGCGCCCAGTTTGCGGGTTTCATACTGGCAACACAACTGAGACCGGACCAGCAATTCCCCAAACCGGACCATGGTCTCATTTTGCAGCTCGACGACTTTGAGAGGAGGGCCACGGACATTTCAGGCCAGCTCACTAAGCTGCACATCTCACCCGATGAGCCTCCGGACACTCAGCAATGAACCACTACGCCAGCGCCATTACAGGCCGACTGCCTCTCGTCCTGTTGCTGTTCAGCCTTGCCGGCTGCGACTGGGTAGATTCTACCGGAGTCCAGGGGGCAACTGTCACTGCCAGCCTGCGCAATGGCGAAGCCCTGCCCCTCACCGAGAACGTGCCACTCACGGCACCACTTGCAGGCGAAGGCGCGGAACTGACCGGTTGGCGCTGGGAAATTGACGGCACTGACGTACAGGGGCGATGCAACGCCTTCAACGGCTTTGATGAACAACTTGCCGTTGATTCGCTGAACGACGCCTGTAGTGATCGCAACAACTGCAGCTTCGCCATCGATGAGACCAGCAGTGAAGACAGTGCCACCAGCTTTACGCTGCAACTGCCCTCGCTACGCGCACCGGTGGCACTGAGCTACCGCCTGTTGGCGAACCGGTCGGATGGCACGGTGCTCGAACGACAGCAACTGTTCTGTGGACTCTCGATCAATGAGGCCCCGTCGGCAGATGATGACAACTACCTGGCGATTCCGGGAGAAGTACTGGTTGTAGCGGCTGATGCCGGCAACAGTCTGCTGGCAAATGACAAGGATGATGACGATGTGCGCAACTCGGCACTCACGGTCAGCGGCATCATCACTCAGCCCGCCCATGCCGCACAATTCTCCTTCGATCCGGATGGCGGCTTCCTGTACGAGCCGCGCAGCGATATCCCGCTCGATGCCAGAGGCTTCGCTGAAGATCGATTTGTCTACTCGGTGACCGATGGCCTGCACCAGGTGACGGGCACGGCCGTATTGCGCGTCGCCGCAGACAACGAAGCTCCGGTTCGTCTGCAGGCAGTACCGGATACCAGCCTGACGGTGACGGCCGGCATCGAGACAAGCAGCCCCGAGGCACAGTTGCTCGATCTGTCGATCTACTTCAGCGATCCGGACGGTGACACCTTGACGTTCTTCATTCCGGCAGAGCAACTGCCCGCTTCCGGCAACATCACACTCAGCCCCGCCGGCCTGCTGCGCGCCGAGCCGAACCTGACAGACATCGGCAGATACCGCATCGAACTGCTGGTCAGCGATGGGCTCGAATCCATCAGTGATGCATTCCTGTTGAGCGTGGTCGAACCCGATGCCGACCCGGACAACACGGCGCCCCGGGTTTCGGATATCAGCAATCGCATCGTACGCAAGAAATTCAAATACGACATTCGCAGATTCTTCAGCGACCCTGACGGCGATACCCTGGAATTCAGTGCCGAAGGCCTGCCCGACGATGTCGAGATCAGCACCAAGGGCGTCATCAGTGGTGAGTCTGGTCGCAGCAACCAGGGTCGCTGGCTGGTTCGTGTCAATGCCAGCGATGGCAAGGGTGGAACAGTCAGCGACGCCTTCCAGCTGGATATCAGATAGTCTGCAACAGCCGCAGGGTCTGCCGATGCAGTTCGGCCGAGCCTGCGGCGATGACGAAGCCACCGTCCACGGCGCTCTCGCCTTCCCAGTTGCTGACCACACCGCCCGCAGCCTCGATCAGCGGAATGAGCGCCAGAATATCGTAGGGCTGCAGGTCGCAATCGAGCACGACATCCACGAAGCCCGAAGCCAGCAAGGCATAGGCGTAACAGTCCCCACCATAACGCGACAGACGAGCCTCGTCCCTGACTCGCAGGAAGGCCGCTTTCGAGTCAGCGGTATCGAACATGTCCGGCGTCGTACAGTACAGAGTGGCACTGTCCAGCAATACGTTCTGGCGTGTCTTCAGTTCGGTTCGCCGATCCCGACTCTGCAACCATGATCGACCACCGACCGACAGATAGCGCTCGCCCAGAAACGGCTGATCCATGACACCCAGTATTGCATCCTGACCATTGAACAGACCGATCAGCGTACCCCACATCGGCATGCCACTCATGAAGGCTCGAGTACCATCGATGGGGTCCACGACCCAGGTCAAGCCACTGTCACCGAGCACGGCTGCATGCTCTTCGCCATGAAAGCCGATATCGGGAAACTCGCTGAGCAGACACTCGCGGATGGCCAGCTCTGCCTGACGATCCGCCTCGGTAACCGGATCGAAGGCCCGCTCCCCTGCCTTGTTGTCGATCTGCATGTCGGCGCGAAAATACCGCAGAGTGACCTCGCCGGCTGCTTGCGCTGCGCGTTCCGCAGCAGCCATCAATTGTGCGAGCATTTCCGGCGGTACGTCCACCGGTGAATTCTTGATCAGGTTCATTGTTTGTGCAGTCGCAGTTCGAGTAACCGTAAACAACCGTCAGGAATGCCGAGGATGGCGACGGTCTTGCCTTGAATCCGAGGCATGATCTCACACCGCCAACAGGAACGGCGAATCAGGACCCGCTGCACTTTTGTTCGACTGCCAGAGTCGGTGTCGCAAGAACCCGTCGGCTGCAGCCTGATAACCCGGCGGCTTGCGAAATACCGTTATCTGCCGGGTCTGTCAGCTTGATTTGATTCGGCGTACTGCCTATACCCCGAGACCGGCAAGTTTTTCCGTACACGACATGATCGCAACAAGACGACCACAGAATCCGTTCATGCTCGGCGCACTGGCGCTGGCAACCGTAGTGCCGCTCACCGGTGGCTGCGCCCATGTCAATCTGACTCAGATTGCCTATGAGATGCTGCGTCAGGAAGATTGCAAACTGAATCGTCTGGACGATTTCTGCACGCGCACCTTTGCCCGTGAGTACCTGGAATACGAGCGTCTGCGACAGGACTATCTGCGCAGCCAGTCGCAGCGTGAATGGCGCGTCGAACGAGAGGCGATTACACTACACAGCCCAGAACAACCGAACTGATCCGCCCCCATGTCCGACGCCACCGGCCCGGCCCTGCTTGCCCGCATCATCGCCCACCGCGGTGCCTCGGGTGATGCCCCTGAAAACACACTGGCAGCCCTGTCACTGGCAGCCGACCACGGTGCGAGCTGCGTCGAAATCGATGTGTCGATCAGCGCCGACGGAATCCCCTTCGTACACCACGACGACAAACTCGATCGTTGCACCAGTGGTCAGGGCCTGCTGTGCGAACACAGCGCTGCCGAGCTCGACCTGCTGGATGCCGGCAAGGGCATGCCCGGATACTCCGGCGAACCACTGCCTCGGCTGACTGCCGTTTTCGACCTGCTGCAGGCACGCGGCTTGGGATTGAACCTGGAAATCAAACCGCGCAAGGGTCTGGAACGCGAAACCGTCGACGCCATCTGCGCACTGGTGGAAGAACGCTGGCCTGCGCATCTGCCACTGGTATTTTCCAGTTTCAGCTGGAGCTCACTGGCGATGGCCCGGGAACGTCTGCCGGACACCCCTCGTGGCCTGCTGGTCGGTGCCATCCCCGATGACTGGCAGGCACTGACAGACACCTACGGCTGCCGCAACATTCATTGTGATGGCGCAAGCCTGACGCCGCAGCAGACACGCGAACTGCGTCAGGCCGGTCTCGGTATCTACTGTTACACCGTGAATGACCCGGAGCAGGCTGCGCGGCTACTCGGCATCAGTGGTGAGCAGAGCGCCGAGCACGATGCCACGGCCGGAGTCCATGGCATTTTCACCGACTATCCGAAGCGTCTAGCAGAGTATCTCGGTACTTGAACTGAGCACCGGTAATCAATCCGGGGTCGTCCTGCTCCAGCGCCTTCAGCATGCGTGGCCATAGCAGATGCCAGCAACAACCGTGTGAAAACTGCTTCATCAGAAAGCCGCTGGCCTGCGGTTGCTGCATGATGAATCGCCGCACCAGCGGTGGCGGAATCACGGCATCCTGCCCTCCCAGAAAATGCCATTGCCAGACTTCATCACGAATCGGCGGCAGATCGGCCGGGTTGATCGAACTGTACAGAGGGGTATAACCGTGGTGCGCGGTCCACGCACGGGTATTCAGATTTCCGGCAATCGTGACCACTCGCGTCACCATCGGGTTCTCGCGCGCCAGCAGCATGGCCAGCGCCCCACCGCCACTGTGCCCCATCAACCACAGTTCACTGGCGCCGTAACGGTGAGCCAGAACCCGCAGACCGGAGGCCATGCTGTCGATCACCGTTCGAGAGTAGCGACCGGAGGTCCACAGAGAACTGTCGCAGCCATCGTCACTGGACGTGCCGTTGTAACAGGGGCGCCCCAGATAGACGGCGGCCTCCCGGTCCAGCTTCATCAATCGCAGCATCAGCGGACGCCTTGGCGTGGGATCGGCCATGACAATGGTGCGATGCGTCCAGGGTGACCCATCGCCTTCCAGATAGACATGCAGGATCGCGCTATCGGCTGACGAGCGTCGAGCCCTGGCATCGCTTCGGGCCCGAGCATTGTCATACACCAGCAAACGGTAGCCTTCAGCCAGCAGCTCGGAGCGTTCGAAACCCTGACTCTGCGCCAGTTCATCCAGCTTGTTGGTCGGGGTCGCGCATGCCTGCAGCAGGCAAAGCAGCAACAGCGTGGCGTAGCGCGCCAACGGCTGCAGAGCACTGCGGAATGACGACTCAGACATCATCGAACTGTCCTTTCAAGCGCTTGCGCTTGCCTGACATGGCACGGGCATGAATCGCTTGTAACACGTCAAGACGGCTCCTGCACTGTCAAACAACCACTATACTGTAACGGATACGCCGAAGGAGCAGTAAGGATCGTGAAAAAGTCGTGGCTCGCAGCCGGGACCCTTGTTATCGTCCTGAGCTTATGGATGGCCACCGGCCTGTTGCAATCCGAGGACTCCTCGGTAGCGGACGAAACCAAGCCTGACCCCTTGATGACGGTGGAGATCGAGACGGTCGAACTGCAGGAAATGGCGCGCAAGATCTCCCTGCAAGGAGAGCTGGAACCCGCACGCTATCTGCAGGTCAAGGCCGAAACCAGCGGCAGGGTCGAGCAATTGCTGGTTCGCAAGGGTGTCCAGGTGAGCAGTGGCGATGCACTTGTGCAGCTTGATCCGGGGAGTCGCCTGAACACGCTCGCCGAAGCATCGGCCCGCGTCAAGAGTGCGCGCAGCGAACAGGAAGCGGCCGAGACCCTGCGACGCCAGCGCCTGCAGTCGAAAGTGCAGACCGAGCAGGCGGAAGCGGCTCTGGAGTCTGCCCTGGCCCAGCTGCACAACATCGAACTGGACATCAGCCGTACGACCATTGCCGCACCCTTCGACGCTCTCGTGAATGATCTGCCGGTGGAACGCGGGGAGCTCATCGAACGCGGCGACGTGATTGCCGAGCTGGTCGACAACAGCGCCTTCGATGTCACCGCCCAAGCCGCGCAGCAGGCCGTCTCGTCACTGCTGATCGGCCAGGATGTCAGTGTCGATCTGATCACCGGTGAATCCCTGCCGGGCAAACTGACCTATATCTCGTCCATCGCCGATCCCCAAACGCGCAGTTTCCGGGTCGAAGCCCGTGTCGAGAATCCAAAAGCCGCTCTGGCTGCCGGTATCAGCGCCACACTGACGATACCCGTGGAGCAGATCGAGGCGGCCTTCATCACACCCTCTGCCCTGTCACTGGGAGACGATGGCGAACTCGGCATCAAGGCGGTGGATGCCGACAACCGGGTCTACTTCCTGCCCATCGAGCTGGTCAGTACATCGCTGGATGGTGCCTGGGTCAGCGGCATTCCGGCACAGACACGCATCATCACCCTGGGGCAGGGTTTTGTCGCTCTGGGCGAAGAGGTCCAGACTCGCCTGGCACAGGCGCAGGATCAGCCAGCCGCCAGCGACACGAACTGACATGTACGCGCTCATCGATGCTGCCTTCGACCGCAGCCGCACGGTCATCATGCTGATGCTGTTCCTGATGGCCAGCGGTATCGTGGCCTATGCCAGCATCCCCAAGGAATCCGAACCTGATGTACCGATTCCGATCATCTATGTATCGATGACTCACGACGGCATCTCCCCCGACGACGCCGAGCGACTGCTGGTTCGCCCCATGGAGAAGGAGCTGCAGAGCATCAGCGGAGTCAAGGAAATGAGCAGCACCGCTGGCGAAGGTCACGCCTCCGTGCTGCTGGAGTTCGATGCCGGATTCGATGGCGACAAGGCCCTGGCCGATGTACGCGAACGCGTGGATGTGGCCAGATCAAGCCTGCCGGCAGCCACCGACGAGCCCAGCGTCAATGAAGTCAACATCGCGCTGTTTCCGGTACTCAACATCAGCCTGTCCGGCCCCCTGCCAGAGCGCACCCTGATACGCATTGCCCGCAACCTGAAGGACAAACTGGAAGCCCTGCCCGGCGTTCTCGAGGCAGACATCGCCGGTGAACGGGAAGAAGTACTGGAAATCGTGGTCGACCCACTGGTCATGGAGAGTTACCACCTGGATTTCGATACGCTGTTCTCGCTGATCCGCAACAACAATCTGCTGGTGGCAGCGGGAGCCATCGACACCGGTGCCGGCCGCATGGTTCTGAAAGTACCGGGCGTCATCGAAGACATTGCCGATGTCATGACCCTGCCGGTGAAGGTCACCGACAGTGCCGTGGTGACCTTCGGTGATGTTGCCAGCATCCGCCGCACCTACAAGGACCCGGACAGCTTTGCCAGACTCGACGGGCAGCCAACACTGGTGCTGGAGATATCCAAACGCCTTGGTGCCAACATCATCGAGACCATTGACGCGGTCCGTGAGGTGGTCAGCGAGGAACAGCAGCGCCTGCCAGCCACACTCGATATCGGCTTTCATCAGGACAAGTCGGAAGAGACCCAGATCATGCTGACCGATCTGCAGAACAATGTCATCTCAGGCGTCGTTCTCGTCATGATCGTGATCATGGCCACCCTTGGCATCCGCTCTTCCATTCTGGTCGGCTTTGCCATACCGGGCTCCTTTCTCATGGGCATCCTGGTGATCAATGCCATGGGCTACACCATGAACGTGGTGGTCCTGTTCAGCCTGATCCTGGTGGTCGGCATGCTCGTGGACGGCGCCATCATCGTCTCGGAACTGGCCGATCGCAACATCGACGCCGGCATGACCAGCGCCGATGCCTATGCCAATGCCAGCAAGCGCATGGCCTGGCCGGTCATCGCCTCAACCTTCACCACGCTGGCCGTGTTCTTTCCGCTGTTGTTCTGGCCTGGACTGATCGGACAGTTCATGCGCTACATGCCCATCACCGTCATCAGCTGCCTGCTGGCCTCGCTGGCCATGGCTCTGATCTTCATTCCGGTTCTCGGCAGGTTCATCGGTCGTGAAAACCCGGCAGCACGACTATCGGATGGCGCTACGGTTCAGGGTCACGAAGATATCTACGACCCCGAACAGCAGACGCTGGAGAAGCTGACGTCAGACAGTGGACGTGCACGCGCCGGCTATCTGTCTCTTCTGCATACGCTACTGCTCAACCCCGTCAAGACACTGTTGTCGGTACTTGCCTTCACCGTGGCCAGCTATGTGCTCTACGGCATGATCGGCAAGGGAGTCGAATTCTTCCCCGGGGTCGAACCCGAATCCATGGCCATTCAGGTACACGCGCGTGGTGATCTGTCCATTCGCGAAAAGGACCGGATCATGAGGCGAGTGGAACAGCGCCTGTTCGACCGTGACGAAATCGAATCCGTCTACACCCGCACCGGCACCTCGGGCAACGATGACGGTGGAGACACCATCGGCACCATCAACCTGGAATTCATCGACTGGGACCAGCGTCGCAAGGCCGCCGAGATCACCACCGAGCTGCGAGAGGAACTGAGCGACATTGCCGGCATTCGGGTGGAATTCGCAGCCAATGAAGGCGGCCCGGATGGCGGAGGCAAGCCCATCAACATTCAGGTCAGCGCACCGTCGGACAAGATGGACGACACGGTGGATAACTTGCGCCGCATCATGCGTGAGCAGGGAAATTTCGTGGATGTCAGCGACAACCGCGCCCTGCCCGGTGTGGAATGGCGTCTGCAGGTCGATCGTCAGCAGGCGGCTCGTTACGGTGCCGATGTGGCGCTGATCGGCAATGCCATACAGCTGATCACCACCGGAATACGCGTGGCAGGCTATCGACCGGATGACGCAACCGACGAGCTGGACATCCGGGTTCGCTACCCGCTCGATCTGCGCCACCTCGACCAGATCAGCCAGCTTCGCGTCCCCACCTCCCGCGGGATGGTACCGATTTCCAATTTCGTCAGCGTCAGCCCTGCCCCGAAGACCGGCGTCATCAAACGTGCCGACGGTCGCCGCGTCATTACCGTGGAGGCCGACGTTGCCGAAGGCAGCCTGGTTGACACCGAACTGAAGACCCTGCAGGCAACATTGTCGGAACTGTCTCCCGATCCCGAGATCAGGATCGCGTTCAAGGGCGAGGCCGAAGAGCAGCAGGAAACCATGATCTTTCTGATGACCGCCTTTGTCTCCGCCGTTTTCCTGATGACCCTGATTCTGGTCACCCAGTTCAACAGTCTCTATCAGGCGTTTCTGGTTCTGACAGCGATCGTGTTTTCCACCTCTGGCGTGCTGATCGGCCTGATGATCACCGGCCAGACCTTCGGCATCGTCATGGTGGGTATCGGCATCATTGCCCTGGCCGGTATTGTCGTGAACAACAACATCGTGCTGATCGATACCTACAACAGCTATGTGCGACAAGGCGCTCCCGCCATTCAGGCGGCACTGATCACCGGCTCCGTGCGGGCACGACCTGTATTGCTGACAGCCATCACCACCATTCTGGGTCTGATGCCGATGGTACTGGCAATGAATGTCGATCTGATCGATCGCGAGCTGTCGTTCGGCGCACCCTCCACGCAGTGGTGGACGCAATTGTCCAGCGCCATTGCCGGAGGCCTGGCCTTCACGACCCTGCTGACATTGTTTCTGACACCGTGCCTGCTGGTACTGGGAGATCGCGTGGCTTCTCGCCTGTTGCGCAGACGCGCACATCGGCAGCAGGCCCCCCACATCACCTCGATCGAATCATCCACCTGAGAATCCGCCCGTCCAGCTCGGCAGATAGTCGAGCAGACGCAGCGATAAACGCAGAACTTGCAGTAAAGTCGGAATGAATGGGTGGGAATGACAGGGCTCGGACCTTGTACAACAAGGGAGCGGTGTCGGACTCAAGTGCCCATCGAGGAGAAGAGACGCATCATCATCGTTACGCAGATCACTTGATACTTACTGTGATCTGCGAAACATTTCGCAGAAACGAAAGATGGCGTCCCCTAGGGGACTCGAACCCCTGTTACCGCCGTGAAAGGGCGGTGTCCTAGGCCACTAGACGAAGGGGACGCTGTGTTGTCGGCCAGGCCGACGCCTTCGTTAAGCTGCGTATTATACGGATATTTTTTGCTGTGTGTTGTTTCTTGCGAAAATTTTTTCAGGCAACGTCAGGACCCTCTCCTTCACCCGCTTCTTCAGCCGCAACTGCCCGCACCTGATTGGGTCCTGCCCGACGGGCAACGACCAGTGCCTCGCGGGTACGAGACATCAGACTCTGTGCATTGTCCCCGGCAGCCAGCTCCGTGACCCCCGCGCTGGCCGTCAGCACGAACTGCACATTGTCGAAGCTCACGCAGTGGTCCACTGCCTGGCGCAAGCGCTCCGCCAGGATCAGAGCCCCTTCCATATCCGTCTGATTGAGGATGATGCAGAAGGCATCGCTGTCGGTACGAAAGATCAGGTCACTTTGACGCAGCCGCTCAGCCAGCGTCTCCGCCACGGTATGCCAGGCCTCATCGCCCACCTTGGCCCCATGGTCTTCGCTGATCGAATCCAGATGGTCGACGCTCAGCAGCATGATGGACAGTGGTTGTTCCACTCGCCGCACCAGCCGGATCTCGCGCGGCAGCAGCTCATCCAGTGCTCGTTGGTTACGCAGACCGGTGGTGCTGTCGGTCATTGCCTTCATCAGCACTTCAAAATGCTCCAGCGCATTTTCCAGCGGATAGATCAGGCTCTCGACCAGGCGTTCGGCATCGCGCTCGTCACGTGGGGTGAATGCCCGGCTGCGCATCAGGAGGATTTCACCCAGCGAGCGATCACCGAGCTTCAGTTCGAAACGCTGCCGGTACTGACGCGTGAACCCCAGCATGATGTCGGCACCACGGTCTGCAGCGACATACTGCAAGCCGTCGAATTTCACGAAACTCTGACCTTCGGTCAACAGACACTCGAACAGGCGCTCGAGGTCGAGTTTGCGATGCAGCAGAGCATTGAATTCAAGCTGCCTCAGCTGCACGTCAAGGCGTTGCTGGCGCAACGTATCGGATGAGGTTAATGCCGAGTGTTTGGCACTGACAGCGACCATGACAAGCGCTTCACGATTCCAGGGAATCAGAATCTTGCAAACAGCGGACCAAACCGCAGGGACAATCTACCCTGCAATGCCGGTGCTGGCGTTCAAGTACAACACGACACACAAAGCGGCCAGGGTTATTCCCAGCAATGACCAGGGCAGCACACTCTGGGATACCGGTGTGGCGTTGCCCTGCCACTCGTCACGCAGTTGCTGTGGCACGGTATCGGGAATCCTGCGACGCTCAAGCGCCACATCCTTGTCGCTGCGGCGTTCATCCTGCCCGTCCCTGACCTTCAGAAATCGGTTCCAGCCATCGTCGGACTGCAGATTCAGCAGCTCTTCGGGAATCAGTTCCGGCACCTGGGTCACCGGCTCCCACAACTCCCCGTCCCGACTGACTCTGTCAGTGTTGCGAACCCGCCCCAACAGCAGGAAGCGTCCGACTTCATTGGTGGAAAAGGGCCCCTGCACGCGCGAGCCTTTCTGTACATACCATTGGGATTCATCAGCGACCATTTCGACTCACCTACTTCATTGTCCATTCAGTCATGCGTGCCTTCAAGCGAACCAGAGCCTGACCATGGATCTGACAGACTCGGGATTCACTGACTCCCAGAATGTCGCCTATTTCACGAAGATTCAGATCATCATCGTAGTACAGCGACATGACGAGTGCTTCACGTTCAGGTAAGTTCTTGATCGATACAGCCAGCGCTTCACGGAAGGACTGATACTCGACCTGATCGCCCGGACTGGCCTCGGCACTCTGCGGCAGGGCAATGGTTTCACCCGTATGCTCGTCGGGCTGATCAAAACTGAAGATATGGGCGGCGGAGCTTTCGGTCAGTATCAGGTGATAGGCGGACAGCTCGATGCCGAGCTTCTCGGCCACGATGGCAGCCTTGGCTTCTCTACCGCTGGTCTGTTCCACATTTCTCAGTACCTCGGCTGCTTCGCGCGACTTTCGATGAACCGAGCGCGGGGTCCAGTCCGAGCGACGAATCTCATCGAGCATCGCCCCGCGAACCCGGATCCCGGCATACGTCTCGAAGCTGGCACCCTGTGAGGGGTCGTAATGCCTGGCAGCTTCAAGCAGACCGATCATGCCGGCCTGGATCAGATCCTCCGCCTGAACACTGGGTGGCAGACGATTCATCAGATGGAACGCTATTCGCTTCACCAGATTGGCATTGGCTGCAACCAGGCCATCCGGATCGACTGTGGTGACTTCGTTGTACATCGCGTGTGCATTCATACGGACTCTTTTCTCACCGTGTACTGTCGGCGACTTCTATCAGTCGCTCTACAAAAAATTCGATATGCCCGCAGGGCGTCTGTGGTTGCGGCCAGCGAGCAACGCGGGTCGCCAGCTTCCTGAAGGCCAGTGCAGAGGCCGACCGTGGAAACACATCCACCACGGCACTCTGCTGACTGACGGCCTGCTTCAGCTGAGCGTCCAGCGGAATCGACCCGCAATAGTCGAGTAACACATCCAGACAGCGGTCTGTCATGTCGCTCAGCGCGGCATACAGATCCAGACCATGTTGCGAACTCTCTGTCTTGTTGGCCACGACCCGAAAACGGCGCACATGGCAGCATTCGTTCAGGACCCGAACCGTGGAAAAGGCATCCTGCAAGGCAGTCGGTTCGTCGACGACCACCACGATGACTTCACGCACCGCTCGACAGAAGCTCATCACGCTCTCCGACAGGCCTGTGGCAATGTCGATGATCAGCGTATCGGCGCTGGTCGGCAGCTCGCTGAACAGGCCGATCAGACCGGCGTGTTCGACGTGGGTCAGGTGCGCCATCTCCATGGCACCACTTGCGCTGGGGATGACCGAAACACCCCGTGGCCCCTGCAGCACGATGTCGTCCAGGCGACAGCTGCCCGCAAAGACATCACTGAGTGTGTACGCTGGACGCAGATTCAGTAAACGATCGATATTGCCCAGTTCGAAGTCGCCGTCAACCAGCAGGACTTCGTGCTCACTTGCTCCCAATGCAGCTGCCAGATTGACAGCCACGTTCGACTTGCCTACTCCGCCCTTGCCACCGGCAACGGCAATCGTCTGAACCGGACGTCGGTTCAACGACAGTGTTGGAGAGACCGGAAAATTCACCGGGCAATTACCCGTATGGTGGACAAGACTGACATCTACGCTGAGTTCCTCGACTGTCCGTGTCGACATCCCCCCATTCACAGGCGGATGTATCGAAACGGTTTCGAGGTGTCAGGGAGCAAGTCTCGAACCAGCGGATGCCAGCTGGCCGCCAGTGAGCCTATCTGTGGTGGTTGAAACGCCTGTTTTGGGAAGCGTCCCGCAATTTATCTGTGAACCAACCCGAATCAGCCCGGATTCGGCACCACCGTAACGCAGCTTCGGGCACAGCACGCGGGGTCACGTCCTGTGCCCTGTCAGGCTTACGACACTTCTTCAGGTCGCTGAATATTGTATTTACGCATTTTCTCGACCAGCGTGGTTCGCCGGATCTTCAGTCGATTGGCGGCATGCGCAACCACACCGGAGCACTCGTCCAGAGCCTGTTCGATCAGGCTGATCTCGATATCGGTCAGGTGCTGTTTCAGATCGATCCCTTCCCGAGGCAGGCGTGGCTTGTTGTTGAGCGGCACGGCCGGCATGCCGGAGACCATCGGCAAGCCATTGCCACCACTGCCGGAGGCCGGCTCCGACTCTTCCCGACTATCGCTCAGGGCACGGCCATGCGGCGCCATCTTCGGCGGCAGGTCGGCCGCATCCACGACACCGTAGGGATGCAGGATGGTCATGCGCTCCATCAGGTTCGCCAGCTCACGGACATTGCCTGGCCAGTCGTAATTGCACAGGGCCATCATGGCAGCGGGTGTCAAGCGCACCGAGGATTTCTTTTCGTGCTCCAGCCGCGTGATCAGTTCATTGACCAGCAACGGCAGATCTTCCGCGCGGCTGCTCAGTGGTGGCATCTCTATGGGAAAGACATTCAGGCGATAGTACAGATCTTCCCGGAAGCGACCGTCCTCGATCAGCGTTTCCAGGTCGCGGTGTGTCGCGGCGACAATACGCACATCGCTCTTGATACTCTTGTTGCTACCGACCCGCTCGAACGAGCGTTCCTGAATGACGCGCAGCAGCTTCACCTGCATGGTCAATGGCATGTCGCCGATTTCATCCAGGAAAATCGTGCCACCTTCTGCCAGCTCGAAGCGCCCCTGACGGGAGCCCACAGCCCCGGTAAACGAGCCCTTCTCGTGGCCAAACAATTCGCTTTCGAGCAACTCACCCGGAATTGCCCCACAGTTGATGGGGACGAAGGGCTTGTTACGCCGATTGGAATAATAGTGGATGTTGCGAGCCACCACTTCCTTGCCGGTTCCGGATTCACCCAGAATCAGCACGGTTGCCTCGGTGGGCGCAACCTGATCGATCATCTTGCGCACTCGCTGCACGGACCGGCTGTTACCGACCAGTGACCGAAACAGCTCCGGGTTCTGTGTGCCTTCCTTGGCTGGCGCCGTATTGGCAGATCCGCGCACCTTGGAACGATGCAGGATGTCGGACAAGGTGCCGTAACGAATATCCGATTTCAGGCAACCGACGAAATTGCTGTCGATCTCCTCCTGGGAAATGTCAGCTGGCTGATTGCCCAGTAACAGAACCAGGGGCGGGCAGTTCTCTCGACTCGAACGCAGTTTCTCGGCCCATGCCACGATGCCATGAAAGTTGGCCACCAGGATCGAGGAGTAATCCGACAGGTCACCCATGCTTTCCAGCAGCTCCGGAGAACTGAGTGTCCTGGGCTCGTACTCGATGAACTCAAGCTGGTGAGAGAGACGTTGGGCACTATCAGCATCCTGATCGAGGATCAGGATCTTTCGGGTTTCTTTTTTTCCACTCATTTTGACGCTCTCCGCATTGCGGCCGTGTCGAAAGTTAAAAAGGACTCCCAAAGAATAGAAGACAGTTTTCAGAAGACAAAGATTTGACGAGCAAAACACCGGAAAAAGCCGACATTCACTTCGATTGACAACGCCGGCTTTCTGTCACCAATGGCACAATTGATACTGCTTCGCGCTTTGCAAATGAAGTTGATGGCCTGTCGCCAATTATGCGCTGTTACATTGTGACCTGTCCGTGTGTCCCGCCATTTGGGGTTACATAATAAAAAACAGACGCCGATCCTTGGCTTAACCGCTAGATACGGTCAGTACGATCTGTTTCAAGGACAGGATGAACTGCGAAACGGTTTGCTCTGCTGTAATCCGGACGGCAAACATAAAAACAAGAATAATCCGGCCACTTTCTTTCCAGCGAGGGCCAGAGGATTGCGACGAGGACGTACAACATGGCTCTATCCAAGAGCGGCAAGGCGGGAAGTAATGTGACGCAACTGGATGCGATGCGCAAGAAACGTTCAACCAGAGTTACATCGGAGAAGAGTTCAGGCCCTGTAGCAAAGAAGAAACAATCGACCAGTTCGGTGGAGAAGTCGGCGGGCAAGGCTCCAGCGAAGAAGAAGACCGGACCGGTAAAAGCCAAGGCAGCTTCCAAGGTCTCGGACGAAGCAACGGAAAAAGACAAGACCGCTACCGGCGCACAACCGGCTGAGAGCAAGCAGTCCACCCCCGGACCCCGTGTCAGCAATCGCCGTTTCGATACCGAAAAGGTCGAAAGAATCAAGGCCGCGATTGCCGCAGACGAGTACGAAATCGATTATCTGCAGGTTGCCGACAAGTTCATCGAACACGAACGATATGCCTGATCTGCAACTTATCTGCAGCGAACGACTCTGTTGAAGGACTATCCCCGACCTTTGTGGTGACCAAGATGAAATACCAGCGAGCAGTCGTTTCCTGGCTGATTGTTCTGTGGATGTGCTATGTATTTCTCGGCTCACTTCCGTACAAGTTCAGCAAGCATCCCGATACACAACACATCTTCGGCACCATCGGTGACTGGCTGGGCACGTTTCTGGGACCCGCCTTCGGCAATCTGTTCAGTGAGCTGGGGGCCTATGTCATCGGCAGCTTCGAACTGCTGACCTCCATCGTATTGCTGCTACCGGCGGTCCTGTGGTTGCTGGCCCGACAGAGAGGCACGCACTTTGGTGCTACTCGGCGCAGGTTCCACATGTACGGGGGCCTGATGGCCTCAGCAGTAATGGCCGGTGCTGTATTCTTCCATCTGGTCTCACCTTTGGGGGTCGAGGTGCTGCATGAAGGTCAGAGTGATGGAGGCAGTCTGTTCTATGCCGCGCTGTCCATTCTGATTCTGGGTCTGGTGCTGTTCATGATCAATCGTGGCTGGACCGATGAAGAGAGCCATGCCCGGACGTAAGGCAGATCTGACCGTGATTTCCCGTCCTGCCTGTACGGACGGGTAAGGAGAGCTGCGCAGCAGGACGGATCACCGCCGGCGCGTTCGCCGCCTGCCAGCTGGCGGTTTCGACACCTCCGAGGAATTGACAGCTCCGGAACAGGCGCTGCCAGCCGTCGTTGAGGCCCCGCCTGCTGCCACATCGGCTTCATCGGTGGAGGTAGACGGCATGTCCGAGTGCGACGGTCGGACCTGCCCATGAGTCGCCAACGGGTTGCTGCCCGGATCCACGACCTCTGCCACCAGCTTGAGCCGTACCGGCCGACTGTTGATGGTTCGAACGCCGATGATGAACTCGCTCTTCACATTGCCTTTGGCAATGGCGTCGAACAGCAGCGGTATGCGTTCTCCCATTTGTTCCAGAAATGCCAGTTGCGCCTCGTTCATCACCATCAAGCTGTCTTTATATACAGTATTCTGGCAAGACTACCGCAAACCCACCCCGCAGCGCCAGCACAGCGCCGGATCAATCATCCGTTTCCTGCAGCAGGGGATCGAACGAGCAGTCATTCATGCGCGCTTCGATCGACGCCTGAAAGGCTTCCAGTATCAGGCTGCGCTGCAGACTGCGGCGATAGATGATCCCCGAATTGAACCCGGCTTCGGCGATGCTTGTCTGAATGATCTGCAGGTCGAAGCCGGGCAGCAGCTGGATGAAGGTACTGGGCAGAAACGCCAGATAATCTCCATTGTTGAGCAGGTTCAGTACCGCCAGCAGTGAATCGCAGGACACGGAGGCCTCGCGTCGCTGTCCGGTTGTACGCTTGACCTTGTCCATGACGGTATCCAGATAACCTCGATCACTGAGATAGGACACCCAGGGATAGTCCAGCAAGGGATGAAGACTCTCCAGAGGACTGGCCAGAACGGGATGATCCTGACGCGCCACGACATTCAGACGAGTACCGAACAGCGGCTTGCGAACCAGAAACGAAGGCATTGCTTCGGTTTTCTGAAAACCGCCACAGTAGATGTCCAGCTTGCCGTTATCGAGCTCTTCCAGTGCCGCGGCAAAATTCCTCACACTCAGCTGCACCTGCAGATCCGGATAATGACGGTGCAGATCGGCAATGGCTTGCGGCAGGATCAGCGACATCCACACGGGTGCCGCTGCCAGCCGAATGACTCCCATTCCCCCACCGCCCAGCGCCATCAGGTCGTCTTCAGCCAGCTGGCATTCGCGCAGCAGATGCCGGGCATGCTGACAGGCGCGGTGTCCGAATGGGGTCAGGCGCAACCCCCGCGGATGTCGTTCGAACAGCTGCTCCCGGCATTGCGCTTCCATCAGGCGAATGGTGCGTGACAGAGCAGGCTGGGTCAGCGACAGCGCTTCCGCCGCTCCATGGACCGTTCCGCAGTCGGCTATGGCTATCAGTCTGCGCAGGTTCTCGAGATTTGAAAACACCTGACTCTCCCGGCTTCACCCATTCGATAACATATCGTTATCAATTTCTAATAATAAGTGATTGGATTTTATTTGTCGCTCGTGGCATTTTTCCCAACACCACTCGGAAGCCGCAGGAAATCGCCATGTCGAGCCATAACCAGACGTCTCTGTCGAGACGCCGCTTCATCAAGCAGATTGCCGGAGGCGCTGCCGCGCTGGGAGCCGGAACCGCCCTGTCGCCAGTGCTGGCGCAATCATCAGGCTCTCTGCCACCGGCCATCAATACACTGACACCGGGCAGCGTGCTGCGCTGGATAGACAGCGGAGACCAGAAGGCGGTTTTCTACAAGGCATTCTTCCAGCAGTACGCACAGAATCGAGGCATCGAGGTCATCTACGATCCTCTGCCGTGGAACGAGATCGCCAAGGTGGTTCCCCTGGGCGTACGCAACAAGACGGCCCATGACGTGTTCGCCCTGCCACAGAATACCAACCCCGCAGATGCCGTGAACGAAGGCTGGCTACAGCCCTATGACGATTTCATTCCCGATATCGACACCTGGAAAGCCGGATTCCCTGAAGGGGCCTTCCTGCCCGGCATCAACGTCTTCGATGGCAAGACCTATGGCCTGCCCTTCACCTCCAACAAACGTTCATCCACTCATCTGCTGTTCAATCGCGCCTATCTGCAGGAAGCCGGCTTCGACCCCGAGACCACAGCCCTGACACACAGTGACTTTCGCGAGGCCGCACGCAAGATCACCGAGAACGGCAAGGGACGTTATTTCGGTTTCATACTCGGAGGCAACCAGATCGGACGCTGGTCCGCCATCGTCAGAGATATCGCCCGCCTGGCCGGCGCCAGTGCTGGTGCGGACAGCGTGATCGAAGCGGATATCGATTTTCGTACCGGCGAATACACCTTCGACAGCGATCAGTACATCCAGGCGGTCGAACTGCTCATTGCCCTGCAGAAGGATGGCAGCATGTTTCCCGGTGTCATGGGCATCAATGCACCTCAGGCACGAGCCTTCATGCCTCAGGGCGCTGCCGGCATGATTCTTCAGGGCCCCTGGAACATTCCCGCCTGGGAAAGCCAGAATCCCGAGTTCGACTTCGGCATTGGCTCCGCCCCCTTGCCCGACGAAGGTGCTGCCGGTCATCTGACCATCGGCCAGGGTGCCGCGGCACCCAACACCATGTGGCTCTGGAGCGGTTCGACTCAGGGCGCCATCGCCGGCGACATCTTTCACTATCTGGGCACACTGCAGGGTCAGACAGCCTGGGCCAATGTGGTGGGTGCCGGCGATCCACCGATCATGCCGGAGGCCATCGAGAATGCAGACATGTCACCTCGCGCCAAAGCGGTATTGCAACTTTTCAATGAACAGATCCGGGTCGGACCCAACCCCGTGGTTGGCAACCCGGCTCTGTCCGCAGTAGTCAGCGCCTTCCAGGCACCAGACCTGAGCTTTGCCCTGACGGTGCAGGGCCTGGTCGGCGGTCAGCTGAGCGATGTCAGCAAGGAAATGAAGGCTTTGAAGACACGCTACGATGACGCCCTGAATCAGGCCTTCGACAAGGCAAGAGCCGCCGGCAGCGATGTCAGCCGTGATGATCTGGTATTTGCCAACTGGAATCCGGCAGACGACTTCGGTAGCAAGGACTACTAGCGCGAGCCGCCCGTGTCCAACAGAAAACGTCAACCGCGAGCCGTCTATCTGGCCATGGTACCGGGACTGGTGCTGGCCGGCATGTTCACCTTCTATCCGATAGTGGCGGCTGGCTATTACGCCCTGTTCGACTGGTCCGGGTTCAATTCACCCAAGGTCTTCATCGGGCTGGAGAACTTTTCCCGCCTGATGACAGACCCCTTCTTCTGGGGAGCCTTCCGGCGTTCACTGATCTTCCTGCTGGGCACCGTCCCCTTGCAGATGTTCATTTCACTGTGGATTGCCGTACTGCTCAACAATCGTCTGCTGAAACTGTCCAATGTCTTTCGTACCCTGATCTTCCTGCCGGTCGTCACTCCGGTAGCCGTCATCGGTATTGTCTGGACCTTCCTGCTCAGCCCGTTCAACGGTCCCATCAATGGCCTGCTGCTCGACCTCGGACTGCTGACTCGACCGATCGATTTCCTCGGCTCCTCCGACACGGTCATGCCATCCGTCATTGCCGTCTATGTCTGGAAATGGCTGGGGCTGACGATGATCTACTGGCTTGCCGCCCTGCAGACGGTTCCCGAGGATGTCTACGAGGCAGCCAGACTGGATAATTGCAAGGGTGGTCGCCTGCTGCTGTTCGTCATCCTGCCCATCATCCGGCCCTTTGCCCTGGTGATTCTGCTGATCTCCGCCGTCGGTGCCCTGAATGTCTTCCCGCTGATCATGAGCATGACCAATGGCGGTCCCTTCTTCTCCTCCGAAGTCATCGAGATCTTCATCTATCGTTCGGCATTTGCCACCGCCGAGGGAACCCGTACTCAACTTGGCTATGCCGCTGCTGCCGGTGTGCTGTTCGGCCTGCTGATCATGTCACTGACGCTGGTGCAGGCGCTGATCTCACGCCGATCGGGGAAAACGTCATGAAAACCCTGCTGTACTGGCCACGCTATCTGGTGTTCGGCGATCACAAACCAGGCAGAGGCGTGGCCATCACCAGTCTGTTGCTGGCCGCACTGTGCTGTCTGTGGATCTATCCCTTTCTGTGGATGATCTCCACCAGCCTCAAGACAACCGGCGAGATCTTCATGGGCACCGGTCTGATACCGGACACTCCCGTTCTGGAGAACTATGGTCGCGCCTGGACCGATGCGCACATGGGCCGCTACTTCATCAATACCTTGCTGGTGACCGTCGGCTCACTGATCGTCGTTACCGTCTGCACCTCGCTGCTCGGATACGTACTGGGCCGGTATGCGTTCCGCGGCAAGTCTCTGCTGATCGCAGCCTTTGTTGCCACGGTTTTCGTGCCACAGGGATTCACCATCATCCCCATCTTCGAGATGCTCAGCTTCTTCAATCTGTCCACCAGCCTGTGGGGCCTGACACTGGCTACCAGTGGGCATGCCATGGCGATCTATGTCTTGCTGTTTGCCGGCTATTTCAGGCAACTGCCCGATGAGCTGGAAGACGCCGCCATCATGGATGGTGTCGGTTTCTTCAGGATATTCTGGTACGTCATGCTGCCACTGGCCCGACCGATAGCGGTCACCGTCATCATCATGCAGGTTCTGCACGCATGGAATGACTTCCTGCTGCCGCTGGTCATCACGCTGGCCAACCCGGCCATTCGCACCCTGTCGGTCGGCATCTATGCCTTCAAGGGCGAACAATCGATCGACTGGTCCGGCATGGCCGCGGCCTCGACCATTTCCGTCGTGCCTATCGTGCTGCTGTTCATCCTGCTGCAGCGCTATTTCATCAACGGCCTGGCTGGTGCGGTCAAGGGCTGAGTACTCGCACAAGCAGGCTTACCGGACTGACAACCATCATGAATGATAAAGTCAATATCCTGCTGATCTCCACCGATCAGCAGCACTTCAGTGCGCTGGGCGCTGTCAATCCCGCCATCCGCACCCCCAATCTGGACAGACTCTGCCGTGAGGGAACCCGCTTCGACCGCGCCTACTGTCCCAGTCCGGTCTGCACGCCTTCCAGAGCCAGCATGATCACCGGCCTGTATCCGTCGCATCATGGTGCCTGGACCATTGGTGTCAAACTGCCCGAGAACACTGCAACCGTGGGTTCCCGGCTCTCCGCCAATGGCTACAGAACGGGCCTGATCGGCAAGGCGCACTTTCAACCACTGGCATCACGCCCCGGATGTGAATCCCTGGAGTCGCAACCCACACTTCGGGATCTGGACTTCTGGCGTGGCTTCCACGGTCCCTGGTACGGCTTCGATCACATCGAGCTGTCACGAAATCATGCCGATGAAAGCCATGTCGGACAACACTATGCCATCTGGCTGGAAGAACAGGGACTGAGCAACTGGCGTGACTACTTTCAGCCACTGCCCGGCGATACTGCAAGTCATGCGCCTGATACCGGGCAAGATCTGCCCTATTGGGCACGCGAGCAACGCAGCTGGGAATTACCGGAGCACCTTCACTACACCCACTGGACCGGAGAACGCAGTCTGGCCTTTCTGGAACAACAGGCAACGCAGGACAATCCGTTCTTTCTCTGGTCAAGCTTCCATGACCCTCATCCTCCCTATGTGGTTCCCGAACCCTGGGCCTCCATGTACGATCCACAGGACATGCAGCCCGGACAACTGTTGCCCGGAGAGCATGCACGCAATGGCCCTCACTTTGCCAAGACTCAGGAAACAGGCCCTGACTTCACGCAGTGGCATACCCCCTTCGAAGCGCACGGCTGCGCCAGTCACCTCTATTCGCATGACGCACTGAAGAAGGACATGGCGGTCTATTACGGCATGATGAGTTTCGTGGATCGGGAAGTCGGCAGGATCCTCGACAAGCTGGACGAGCTGGGCATGGCGGAGAACACGCTGCTGGTCTTCACGACTGACCATGGGCATTTTCTCGGTCAGCACGGTCTGGTAGCCAAGGGGCCGTTTCACTACGAGGACATGTTGCGCATACCGATGATCGTGCGTTGGCCGAACAAGGTGACGGCCGGCAAGGTCAGCAACGCCATTCAGAGTCTGGTCGACCTGACACCGAGCTTTCTCGATGCCGCGGGACTCGGTGTTCCAGAGCAATTGCAAGGGCTCTCGCAGATTCCCGTCTGGACGAATGAGGTGGAGGAAGTCAGGGACTTTGCGCTATGCGAGAACCGGCACAATCCGCACATGCCGCATCTGGTGAGCTATATCGGCAAACGCTACAAGATCACGGTATACAAGGAAGGGGAGTTCGGCGAATTGTTCGACCTGGACGAAGACCCGATGGAGCATCACAACCTGTGGGACAGCCCTGCGGCAGCAGACATCAAACAGGCACTGTTGCAGGATTTCGTGCAGGGAATGTTGAAATCGGAGCCCATGATCATGCCACGCGTTGCACATGCGTAAGGCAGCGTCATGAGGTCATCAATCGACGATTGAAACGTGGCGGCGGACGGAAGACCCCGGCGCCGATCATCCGGCCTTCGAGCATTTCCCCACACGCACAAAAGCGGCGTCCGAAGACGCCGCCCCCTGTCGTGGTTCAATCCGGCAGCCTGAACTTTCAGTGATGCCGGATTGCCTTCAGCGATCGGTCGGAAATCAGCTTTCGACCGAATTCTCGATTGCCGGTGTCTGGTTGCCAACCGGAATCTTTCGAGGCTTCATGGCTTCAGGAATTTCCTTGACCAGAGCGATCTTCAACAGACCGTTGTCCAACTGTGCATTGACGACCTCGACATGGTCCGCCAGGTTGAACTTGCGCTCGAAGGAACGAGTAGCAATACCGCGGTGCAGGTAACGGGAATCCTTTTTCTGGTCTTCCTTTCTACCGCGCACTGTCAGCACACCTTGCTCTACCTGGACATCGATTTCATTGTCCTGGAAACCGGCTACTGCCAGCGTGATGGCGTACTTGTTCTCGCCAACCAGTTCGATGTCGTAGGGAGGGTAACCGGCAGATTGTCTGTCGGCACTCAGGGCTGCATCCAGCAATGAACCGAAACGGTCAAAACCAACGGTGTTTGCGTACAGGGGAGTCAGATCGATTTTCATTACAGTATTCTCCAAAAGAAGCAATATGATTTAGCGCGTCGACTCTCATGGAGACCTCGACGCAACAACAAGCTAGGGTCTGAAAGCTTCGTATTCAAGTGCCTGAATCGCTGTGAAACAGGCAATTTCTCGACAACTTCATCGCCTTGCGAGACGTATGATCGGGTGCTTCGCGGAAAGTTCAAGTCCCCCTGCTGCGCTGAAAAATGCTTGTCAGGTCCCTGCCACCCGTTCGTCGAATCCGGCCTCGTGCAACTCGCCAACGGCCCTGGCAATCTCGCCGCCCAGTGCCTCATGAAGTTCATCGTAGCGATGCATTTCAGGAGTGCGGAGCCACAACATGGATACCGTCAGCTGCAGGGTCGGAAAGGCCGGATCGTGAATCCGGATGAGCCGTCCGGATCGAATGGCCTCGCCCGCCGTCGACGCCGGTAACCAGGCAACCCCCAGACCATTGATGGCGGCACCCAACAGCACACTGGTCATTCCCGCCGTCAATCGCGCCGAGAAGGCCAGAGCCGACCGCGGCAGAATGTCATCACTCAATATGCGCCCGAGAAACACCTCGGTTGGATAAGCGAGCAAGGGGATGGGACTGGACTTGCTGACGAGCTTCGACAGACTGCCATGAATGACCGGGTTGCACACCGGCACAAAGGGGTCTTGACACAGGCGCTTCGTGGTTACCAGATGCGGTGGTGCCCGCAAGGCCCTGGCATCGGTTTCGTAGCTGATCATCAGAGCCACTTCTCCGGTCATCAGCAGCTGGAAACAACCGTCCCGGTTGGCCGAGCGCATTCTTACCGGATGATTGTCCAGCAGGGTGCCAAGTCGTTTCATGGCGATGGGCAGAACGCCTGCCGACAGCGAATGCATGCCGACGATCGTCAAATGCTCCTCGATGGTGTGGCTGTCCGACAGGCGCTTTTCCATGCGCTGCAGTGTGCTGAGTGCCAGTTCGATATCACCGCGCATGGCATCCAGCATCGGCGAAGGTCGTGCAGGTCGTCGTGAGCGATCGAACAGGGTGATGCCATGGCGCAGTTCGATGGCCTGAAGACGGCGTGAGTAAGCCGATTGGGAGACATTGCGCTGTTCGGCCGCGAGGGTCAGATTGCGGACATTGATCAGGGCCAACAGATCTTTCAGGGTTTGCTGGTCCATGATTACGCCTCTATATGCATGACATGCATGCTAAACGACAATATTTGCACGTGCAAGCCATGACGACTGCATGCTAGCGTGACACACCAGTTGCGGCACTCTTCGCTGCATCGCTGACAGAATCATCCACCGCTTGCCGAGAGCTCTACATGGATCTGACCCGATTTCCGCGGGTGCGCCTGGCGCACCTTCCTACTCCCCTGGAACCACTGCCACGACTCAGCAAGGCACTGGGAGGGCCCGAGATCTGGATCAAACGGGATGACTGCACCGGTTTGTCGACAGGTGGCAACAAGACACGCAAGCTCGAGTTCCTGGTTGCCGCTGCCCTCGAGGCTGGAGCCGATACTCTGGTTACCCAGGGCGCAACGCAATCCAATCATGCAAGGCAGACCGCGGCGGCCGCCGCCCGGCATGGACTCAAATGCCATCTACTGCTGGAAAATCGTACCGGCTCGACCGATCCACGCTATCTGCGCAATGGCAATGTCCTGCTCGACTCCCTGCACGGTGCAAGCTTTGAAGAGCGGCCTGCAGATCTCGACATGGCGCAGGAACTGGCGGAAGCGGCAGAAAAGCTCGATGCTGACGGCGCCCGTTGCTACGTCATTCCCGGCGGTGGATCCAATCCAACCGGTGCCCTTGGCTACGTCAACTGCGCTTTCGAACTGCAGTCGCAGATCAACGATCAGGGACTGCCCTTCGATCAGCTCGTGCATGCCACGGGCAGCGCAGGCACTCAGGCCGGACTGGTGGCGGGTCTGACATTGATCGGTTCCCCCCTGCCGGTACTGGGCATCGGTGTACGCGCACCGCGTGACAGGCAGGAAGCCTCGGTGCGCGCCCTGGCCGACAGTACACTCGCCCTGTTCGACAAGGCCGGTGCATTGCAGGAGCAAGCTGTCATTGCCAATTGCAACTATGTCGGAGAAGGTTATGGCATTCCCGCTGCCGGCACCCTCGAGGCCATCCACATGCTGGCCGAACTCGAAGGCATATTGCTCGACCCGGTTTATTCCGGCAAGGGCATGGCCGGCCTGATCGATCTGGTGCGCCAGGGACATTTCACCAAGGGTCAGCGTATCGTATTCCTGCACACCGGCGGCTCAGCCGCCCTGTTCGGCTACCACGGTGCTTTCAGCAATGAGCAGCAGGGGGTTTGAGCATCACGAACACGGCAGCGACTGGCAAATGACAGTCGCTCGCCCTTCTTGCAACGTCGCAACCACGATTTCAACAACAGGAAAAGCCCATGTTCAAGTCCGTCATACCGAGCCTTGTCGCCAGCACCCTGCTCAGTCTGAGTTCGCTGACCGCCTCCGCGGATGCTGGTGACTCCCCTGTATTACAGCGAATCGAAGAGCGAGGAATGGTCACCATCGGCCACCGGGAAACCTCGATTCCCTTCTCCTACATCGGCGAAGGCAACGAACCGATCGGCTACTCCATCGACATCTGTCTGAAGATCGTGGACGCCATCAAGGCAGAGCTCGGCAATGACGAGCTGGGTGTCAAGTATGTCCCGGTAACCGGCCAGACTCGCATACCACTGATTGCCAATGGCACCATCGATCTGGAGTGCGGCTCCACCACCAACAATCTGACCCGTCAGAAACAGGTGGACTATCTGTCAACGACTTTCATCACTGGTACGAAACTGGCGAGTCGCAAGGATTCAGGCATCACGGAAATCGAAGACCTGGATGGCAAGATCATCGGACTGGCAGCGGGAACAACCAACGAAAAAGCCATCAAGGCTGCTATCGAGGAACTGTCTCTGGACGTCAAGGTCGTCCCCGTCAAGGATCACAGTCAGGGTTGGCTGGCGATGGAAACCGACCGTATCGATGCCTATGGGTCAGACGATGTACTGTTGTACGGTCTCATTTCAAAGTCCAAATCACCCGACGACTATCAGGTTACCGGTCGCTATCTGTCGTTCGACCCCTACGCCATCATGGTGCCACGCAATGATTCCACCTTCGCTCGACTCGGCAGAGTGGTCATGTCGGAGATGATGCGTTCCGGTGAAATGGAATCGCTGTACAACCAGTGGTTTGCGCCGGGACCCACCAATATCAACATGCCCTTGTCCGACACCCTCAAGACCGCATTCGACATCCAGGCATTGCCGGAATAGCCATCACTGGCGAGAGTCACGACCCTGACGGCAACGAGGTGTAGCCATGAATTACAACTGGGATTGGGGCATTCTGTTCCGCGAACCGTACTTCGACTGGCTGGTTGAGGGACTGATGTGGACAGTCTCCCTGTCCCTGCTTGCCTGGCTCATCGCCTTCAGCCTGGGGTCGGTGCTGGGCATCATGCGTACCTGCAGCAGCCGCCCACTGCAGTTGATAGCCACCGTGTATGTCGAACTGTTCAGGAATATTCCCCTGTTGGTACAGTTGTTCCTCTGGTATTTCGTATTCCCTGAACTGCTTCCCGATGAAGCAGGACGCTGGGTCAAGCGCGAAATGCCGATGCCGGCACTGACTACCGCCATCATTGCCATCGGGCTGTATACAGCCTCGCGAGTATGCGAGCAGGTGCGATCCGGCATAGCCGCTGTCGGCGTTGGTCAACGCAACGCCGGCAAGGCCATCGGCATGAACGAGTGGCAGGTGTACCGCTACATCCTGCTGCCAAATGCCTTCCGCATCATCATCCCGCCACTGACCAGCGAATTCCTGACCATCTTCAAGAATTCTTCCCTGGCACTGACCATCGGTGTGGTCGAACTCACCGCCATGACACGCCAGATCGAGGAATACACCTTTCAGGGCTTCGAGGCCTTTACCGCGGCAACCGTCATCTACAGTGTGGTGACCTTCACAGTGATGTTGCTGATGCGCTTCGTCGAACGACGAGCTCGCATTCCCGGCATGATTTCAACGAGCTGAAAGCGATATGGGCGATTTCGACTATTCCGTCATACTCGACAACCTGCCGTTGTTGATCGACGGGCTCAAGGTGACATTTCTGCTCACCTTTCTGGCCGTGGTGGGCGGTATCCTGCTGGGCACGCTGCTGGCCCTGATCCGTATTGCCAGGGTGCCGGTCATCTCATGGGTAGCTGCCGCCTACGTCAACTTCTTTCGCTCTCTGCCTCTGATTCTGGTGATCTTCTGGCTCTACTTTCTGGTGCCCTTGTTTCTGGGCAGACCGGTTGGCAGCTTCTACTCGGTGCTGATTGCCTTCATTCTGTTCGAAGCCGCGTATTACTCGGAAATCATCCGGGCCGGCATTTCCAGTGTTCGCAGTGGACAGGTCGCAGCCGGTCGGGCGATCGGTCTGAGCTATCCGCAAACGATGCGATACATCGTGCTGCCGCAGGCCTTTCGTTCCATGGTTCCCGTTCTGTTGACACAGGCCATCGTGCTGTTTCAGGACACCTCGCTCGTCTATGTCGTCGGCTTGAAGGACTTCCTGGTCAGCGCAGAACTGGTTGCCAATCGTGACCAGCGACTGGTCGAGATGTTCGTTTTCGTGGCCTTCATCTACTTCATCTTCTGTTTTGCGGGTTCCCTGTACGCCCGCCATCTGCAACGCAAACTGTCCGTATGATCGAAATCAAGCACGCCAGCAAATGGTATGGAGACTTCCAGGTACTGGATGACTGCACGACTCATGTCGACAAGGGTGAGGTCGTGGTCGTCTGTGGTCCATCGGGCTCGGGCAAGAGCACGCTGATCAAATGCGTGAATGGTCTCGAGGCCATTGGTTCGGGCGAGATTTCGGTTGATGGGTCGAAGGTCAACGGTCGCAAGACCAACCTCAATCGATTGCGTTCACGCATCGGCATGGTGTTTCAGAGTTTCGAACTCTTTCCTCACATGAGTGTGCAGGACAATGTCATGCTGGGCCAACTCAAGGTGCTGAAACGCAGCACCGAAGAGGCAGGAGAACGGGCCCGAGCCTTGCTGGAGCAGGTCGGCCTGGCGGACCATGCCAGCAAGTACCCGGCACAGCTGTCAGGTGGCCAGCAACAGCGAGTGGCCATCGCCAGAGGTCTGGCCATGGACCCTGTGGCGATGCTCTTCGACGAACCCACCTCGGCACTGGATCCCGAAATGATCAACGACGTGCTGGATGTCATGGTGGACCTGGCACAGGATGGCATGACCATGATGGTGGTGACCCATGAAATGGGATTCGCCCAGAAAGTGGCTGACCGAATCGTCTTCATGGATGAAGGCAGAATCGTCGAGGACTCGCCCAAGGATGAATTCTTCAAAGCACAGGGCAGTGAACGTGCCAGGGAATTCCTGTCGAAAATCCTGACCCACTGATCCGGCCATATCCGCCGGCCGATGACAGCCGGCGAAGCGGCTGGTCGACACGCGTCGTTCCTTGCAAGCGAGCGAAACAGACCGACGCCCGTCCCGTTACATCCTTCTGTCTTCGACATACACCGTGATGTCCTCGGCAAAGGACTCCTGCAGGCAGCGAAGTTTCTCCAGCAGGCTCTCGGACACCCTTTTCCCCTTTGCGATGACCAGTACGCCATTGGGGTCACACAGATCCCTTGACAGTGTTTTCCCAGCCATCAGTGCACCAATGGTCGTTCTGCGCTCCGCCACATCGGACACTTCCCGTTTGGGGCTATCCAGCCATTTCAGAAACTGATTGACCACTTGTCCGTCATAGCGCTTGCCCGACTCTGATTGCAGATACTTGCGCGCCTCTGCGGCTGTCAATTGCTCCTCCAGGATTCGCCCATCCTGCAGATCGACGTAGGCCTTGGCCACAGCCAGAATGCGCGACGACATGGGGATCTCCTTGCCCGGCCTGCGATCCGGAAACCCCGTACCATCCATACGTTCGCAGTGATGCCTGATGGTGTTGGCTGCATCGGTCAGTGGATCCAGACTGAGCAAGGTGGCTTCAGCCACCACCGGGTGTCGCTGATACTCCCGCTGCTGGCTCGCCGTCAAAGAAATATACGGCGTCAGGACGGACTCATCCGACAAACCGAGTTTACCGATATCGCACAGCAGGGCTGCGTTATACAAGGCATCACAGGTACTTTTCTCCAACCCCATGTTGCGACCCACCGCCCTGGCATCGTCGGCCACTGTGGCTCGCGAGCTCAATCCTCCACGCGACTGGACCATTCGGGAGAAGACTTCGATGGTGGCGGCATAGCCAGCATGCAGTGCATCATGAGCATCGCAGATTTCCTGCCTGGCCTGCTCGATCTCCCTGGTGCGCTCCTCGACTTTCTGCTCAAGCCCTTCATTCAATGCCGACAGCTCCTCGTTCTGCCGAGCAGTCAGCAGTTCAAGGCGATTCTTTTCCTCCTGCAAACGCTTGGTCTCCACCGCCTGCTGCACACACATGACGATATCCGAGTCATCCCAGGGCTTTGTCAGGTATCGGGAGATTTCTCCCTGATTGATGGCTTCGATGGCGGACGACACATCGGCATACCCGGTCAGCAACATGCGAGCCGTGGATGGCCACCGCCTCGCCACCTCCGACAGGAATTTCGCACCATCCATACCAGGCATGCGCATGTCACTGACAACGATATCGATGGCCTCCTGTTCCAGCAGGGCAAGACCCTCGTCGCCGGAATTGGCCAGATGGATCTTGTAGCCTGTCGGCCTGAACAACCGGTTCAGGGAGTTCAGAATCGGCTTTTCATCATCCACGAAAAGGATCTGTGGTTGCGGTTGCGGTTGCGGTTGTGACTGTGACTGTGACTGTGACTGTGACTGTGACTGTGACTGTGACTGTGACTGTGACTGTGACTGTGACTGTGACTGTGAC
>NZ_JBQYLE010000001.1:64085-334856 GCF_052681095.1 Granulosicoccus sp. 3-233 | reverse complement strand
ACTCTACAGCTTGCATGACTGCATTCATTTCAACTCTCCGTTGTCAACGTGGGCGATGGACTGGTCGTGGTCATCAGTCCGCGACGTACATCCTTTCGAGGCAGGCAACGCCGACGCGTCACGTCCGGCCAGCCTGATGAATCGGCAACTGGATGGTGAACTGGCTACCGACACCCACTTCGCTCTCAACCGACATTATTCCGCCGTGCTCTTCGATGATGCCGAAGGAAATCGACAAGCCCAGTCCGGTACCACTTCCCACTGGCTTAGTCGTGAAGAAGGGATCGAAGATCGATCCGAGGCTGTCCTCGGGGATTCCACAGCCGGTATCGCTGACCGACAGATACACCCAGGTCTCGTCACAGCGCGTGGAAATGGCAATGACTCCCGGCTCGTCGAACGACTGAGAAGCGTTCACCAGCAGATTCATGAACACCTGATTGATTTTCGCCAGATTACACATCACCAATGGCAAGTCACCGAACTCAAGCCTTACCTCACAGGAATATTTCAGCTCGTTGGACAGCACCTTCAGGGTGGACTCGATACCCGAATGCAGATCCGATTCTGCGGTTTCCGCACTGTCCACGCGGGAGAAACTCTTCAGTCCCTGCACGATTTCCTTGACGCGCAGCGAGCCGGACAAGGAATCCGCTACCAGTTCAACGACATCGCCCAGCATGAAATCGATATCGTTTCTCTGCTGTATTTCCTGTATTTTCTGGTAGAGCGATTCATCCTCCCTTCCCCCCTTGACCCCATCCGAATACTGTCGGTATGCGGTAATCAGTTCCTTCATCACATCCGTATAGGTCTGCAAAGTGCCAAGGTTACTGGTGATGTAACCGATCGGATTGTTGATCTCGTGTGCCACACCTGCGGCCAGTTGTCCGACACACGCCATCTTCTCCGACTGCATCAACTGAGCCTGAGCGTTCATCAACGCAACATTCGATTTCTCGATCTCCTCGTTGCGTCTCTCGATCTGTGAGTTCTTCAGCTTCAGATCTTCATTGGCCAGATAGAGCTCGCGTGACCTGGATTCAAGAAAATGCTCGGCCTGTTCTCTTGCCTGTCGTTCACGATCCAGCGCGCGCTGCAGCATGTCGACCCGTTCCGGATCACTGATGGCTGGTAACAGACTAGGCAAAATCGAGCTCCAGCCGACATTGCCCAGCGCCGTGATGCATGCACTCGGAATGAATCAGCTCAATGTTCTCACCGAAGATCTCCGCGGTTCCCACGACCAGACCTTCTGCCAGATGACAGAGCTTTCTGGGTGAAGAGTAGAGCATGGTCAGCTGCGCATCACCGCGGCTTTCATAGACAAACTCCGGTAACAGTGCTTCCGGATGCAGTTTCTTGACTTCCACGTGTACAACATCATGCACATTTTCGAGAAAGCTCTTTGCCGTATGATCCGCCATGTATTCAGGATGCAGCTTGTGGAATTTGTGCATCATGTAGGTACCGAATGTTCGGATCAGGTCGGCCGGTTCGGCCCCCGTGAGCTCGGACAAGGCGCCGACATAGGCGATGAGTTCACCATCAGGGTAGACTTCCGCACTGGTGTAGATCGCGCCGGATGCCGGCGCTGTATCCTGTATCAGCTTGTCCCAGACTTCCATGCCGAAATTGTCGGTAACAAGGTCAGCGAATATGTTGAATACAATTCCCTTCATGTCAGCAGCCCTCCAATACAGTGCCAGTTGAATGAGTGATTTCCCGGTCGACATGCATGTCTGCAACGAGACAGACCGGGCAATCGCGTCATGGAACCACCAGAGAATCGGCCACCATGATTCAGCAGGAAAACGGTATCACTCGGAATCCGAGCACATTCCCCTGGCCGTCGCCTGATGCGCCAGCCCGCATTTCCCTGTCTACACCCTATCGGGCACAGGGGCATGGAAATTCATCCCTGACCCCAGTACCCAAGCGCAACTTTCTGCAATTTTGAACTGGGCGATGGCATTGACTCATGAACATCGCACTTTCTCCGCCGCGATCAACAACACAGGTCTCCATTTGCTGCGCTGCAGTGCAACCGGGCGTGACGCACATTTCATCAAGCGAGAGTGAGTCATCAGCATCGTTGCAGCTTCCGGGAATGCTTTGGGCAGGCTTGACGCAAGAGCTTCCCGTCCGCGACAAACCCGCTCGAGCCCGCTCAACGGTCAATCAGCCACACTGAAGAACATGTTCTCCTGCAAATCATCCGCTTCCAGCTCCGTATTGTTGACGATGACATCAGCCAGCGTCTGACGGTAGGTCAAGCCTTTCAATTCGGGGCGATCAAGCATGGATCGCAAGGCGCGATTCCAGCGATAGAAGAATCGATCACCATCGCGCAGGACTTCGAACTGCCGCTTCCAGATGGCGAGCTGCAATTCACCGAATTCGCTACCTGGCAGATGAGGCTCCGACACCATGCCGACAAAGGCGTCCACCCGGTCGATATCCCCATAGACACCCTTCAATCTGGCAGCCAGCGTGGTTCGCCGAACACCCGATACCGCTTCGGTATCTGCAGCTTCGGAACCCGGCTCCAACAGCTGACCGTTCACATCCCGCAATTCGATAAAGTCCAGAATGTCAGGGTCGTTGATCGGGTCCAGCGGATCGATCAACGGATCATCGACTGGAAAGGACTCGCTGGCCTCCCCGGTCAACTCGGAGAAAGAGCTTGCCTCCTTCAGACCGTAGACTCTGCGCATGTCGTTATAGCTGGCCATGCCGTGTTCGCGACCGCGGATGATATCCAGAACACCGATATCGTTGACCAGGATGAAACACTCGTTCAGAGTGGGTCCATCCAGACAGCCCTGCATGGTCGTACTGCGCTCGGCTGGAATCTGGAACAGCACGCTGCGAAGCTGGTTGTCGATCTGCTCATCATTGCGATACTGCGGTTCCCCTCCCAGGCCTGCCAGCAACGGTCCCAATCCCAGTTGGGCCACCAGCTGGGGTCGATGAAAGGCGATATTCAACGGCACGGCCAGTTCAATGTCACCGCTTTCTTCCTCACCATGCTCTACCTCGATTCCCGCCTCAGCGAATTGACCCAGCAGGCTCTCGTCGTACTGACCCGCCTGTGCCTGGAGCTCTATTTCCCCATGAATCATGCTGTGCGCACGAAACCCGACCGTCGCGAATTCGTTGCTGACGCTGGTCTCGACATCCGCGCGATAGTGCCTGGCCGGCTCAAGCTCGACACCCAGGGCAGGCAGGAACTCCTCGTACGTGATGTACTGCTGAGTCGCGATGACCAGACGTCGCGCCATGTCGAACTTTCGTTGTTCCGACCATTGCTCCGGTAGCTGATCCACGATGCGATTGTGCTCTCTTGCGAACAGTGTCTGTACTGCCGTCAACGCAATATTCTCATTGGCCCGCACATCACCTGCAATGATGGCCTGCTCATCGGCATCCGGTGCATACAGAAGGTTTCCCAGTCTTTCCATGGCGGGCGCCTTGCTGGCGTCACCGCGTTCGATGGCTCGTGGCAAGTACTGCTCGGAGGTCATCAGCAGCCGCGCGCCATTGTTGGACATGTCGCCATCGACGGGCCCTTCGCGCAGCCACTCGAGACGCACTTCCGAGCCGCCATATACCGCCCAGGCGTCGATGAAGCTGCTGACCGTATTCAGCTGCTCACGAACAGTATCGATACCGGTGCCATCCATTGCAGTACTGCGAGTCGTCCTGAATTCGCCATCGCCGTGAGCGAACGTTTCCAGTGGATCGGACTCATCATAGGCCATGAACAGCGCTTCATCGCTGCTGCCTCGCAATCCGATCGTATGATCGATGAACTGTCCCCAGTTATAGGCCCATTGAGTCACACCGTTTTCCGAAAACAGGTTCTGCGCATGGTCCTCGAAGATGCGGTTGCTGATGTAACGTGGCTCGGGTCCTTCTGCAGGGGCAGCGATTCCATCAGCGTAGTTGGCTGGCGTCAGCCGAGCATAGGCCGTGTTGGCAGATCCGACCAGGGGATTCTGACGGTTGTTGTCGCGGCCATCCAGGGTCTGCAGGTCGCGATGGGATTCTCGGTAAGGTGTTTCTCTTTCACTGGCACCAGCCACAACGGCGATGCAACACAGCACCATGAAACCGGAAGCCAGATGAATCGCGCCCGGGCAGTTCGAGGTGGGATTTTGCACTGCTGATTTACTTGTACTCATGAATGGTTTTCTGATTTTTCGCAAGAGGTCGGGAAACGGGGGCATGGCCATGCCGACCGCGCTCCGCTTCTGTCGGAGCGGGGCCGGAGACCGATGGAAGTCAGCCTGCCTGATCGCCCAGCAGCGACTGCAGGGCACTGACGAGCAGCTCGTTCTCCGCCGGCAGATTGACCGCCAGCCGCAGATATCTTTCGCTGGAGCCTCGTTTGTTGCTGCACTCCCGAATGAAACAGCCATGTTCTTCCAGCAGTGAATTGCGCAGAGCCTTGCCGGAGATGCCGGCATCCAGCTCCACGAACACGAAGTTCGCTTCAGAGGGAAATACACGCAGACGGTCGATTGTCTGCAGACTGGCCACGAAGGCCTGTCTTTCCTGATCGGTCCGGGAAAAGCTGTCCCTGAGCTCCGCACGCATGCCAGCAACGCGTTGCAGTACAAATGCAGCCAATCCATTGATGTTCCAGAAAGGCAGTCGCTTGCGAATCAGAGCCGCGCGTTCTTCATGGGTAACCGCGTACCCCAGCCGCAGGCCATGCCAGCCCAGGGACTTGCCGAGGCTCTTGACGACCACCAGGTTTCTGGCCTCAGCCACCAGATTCTCCGCACTGGCAACCCGGGAATAGTCGATGAAGGATTCATCGATGATGATCAGTGGCAGATCGGAAAGCTGTTGCAGCAACTCGCGAACTACCTTGCCGGGCATCGCTGCACCGGTCGGATTGTTGGGGTTGGACAATACAAGTGTCTGTATACCCTTGTCCCGCACGAAACCAACGATGTCGCCCACGGACAGCACATGGTCACGCTCTGCCTTACGCTGAATGTAGTGAATCGGTACACCGTGGGATTCCGGCAGATCTGTCCACTGCCCGAAGGTCGGTGTACAGCTGGCCATGGGGCCGGCTGCCTGCTGGCAAAGCATCGTGATCAGCTCGGTAGAGCCATTGGCGACGACGATCCGGGCTGCAGGCACGCCTGTCAGTGCAGAGAGTGCTTCCTGATGGACCTCGGCATACTCCGGATAGTACTTGACGATATCGGGCAAGGACGATCGAATATCCTCCAGCAGCGATGGGGGTGGAAAGTGCCGGTTCACCGGCACACAGAAGTCGATGAGTTCCCGTTCCGGGGCCGCGACCTGTCGTACACTGAAGAACGCCGGGTTATGTGCCTCTGTTGCAAACAGGGACTGTGTGGACTCAGCGTGCATGACAACCTCCGGAGACAATGCGGTGATTGCCGATGAGCGTCAGATCACTGCCGAAGCGGCGCCTGATCGAATCGATCAGGGCATCTCCCAGGTCATCGCTGGTTCGATACAGAACCCCCAGCACCGTTCCACTGTGAGCGCAGTTGACACCAAGGGCACCGTCACGTGTGCAACTGTCCAGCAATTCGTCGAAGGGCGCCTTGGGAAGAATCTGTTGACTGAGTCTGGCGCTGATGGTGGCAGCCAATGCAATGCCTACCGGATCCCCCAGCCTCAGACTGTTGCACATCAATGCAAGAGTGGCAGTAACTCTTGCCTGCGCTTGGTGATAGACACTGCGCGCCTTTTCCCGATCGAATGCCAGGGTATCCACTTCGCCACCACAATCCAGCACGATCACGCTCAAGTCCTCCGGTGCCGGCAAACAGGCATGTACCACGCCATTGAGATGGTTGACATGGCCGATACCCGGCAAGTGCACACTGTCCGACGGTTCAACACGTGCAATGAGCCTGGACAGCTCGACCGCAGACAGATTCAGACCACGCAGCTCACAGGCAACGCTCAGAGCAGCAGCCAGATCGGCGGAGCTCGACGCCATGCCCTTGCCCCGCGGAATGCGGCTCGTGACCACCAGCTCACGGCCTGCAGCCGATCGCTCCATGACGACATCGCGTGGCGTCTGCTGCTCGGCGCAGGCGTCCAGCAAGGCAATCGCATGGGCGACCTTGGTATATCGAGTTGCATCACGAACCACCAGGCCGCTGCTGCCGGTGGGCAGGAGTGTTGCCTGTGCATAGAGATCGATCGGGCAATTGACCAGAAAATCACGCCCGTCGATAGCGCCCTGCATCAACTCCCCGCACGTGGCCGGGGCTTGTCGTATCAGGATGTCCGGCAGTTTTCGCGAAACGTTTCCATGACTGGGGAGCGTCAGTGCGTTTTCCGAATGGTTGGGTATGGATAGAGCGGTCGGGTAGAGAGATGTCCTGCTGAGTGTCATCATTCATTCCATCAGTTGCTGATAGTGACAGGCACGGAAACCCTTGCCTTGAGATGATCAACGCAGCTGATGGCGTTTGGTTGACAAGAAAGATCGAGACTGCACTGCGAACGAGTCCCGAGTGCTCTGCGGTGGCGCATATTCGCCTCCACCGCAGCGCATTGCCTACTGTGTCAGTGGAAGACTCACACTCACTTGCAGTCCTGACGGCTTGCGGTTACGCAAGGTCAACGTTCCACCGTGCGACCTGATGATCGACAGTGCGATCGACAAACCTAGCCCGGCGCCTCCGGTTTCACTGTTGCGACTGTCGTCGCCTCTGACAAATGGCTCGAACACGGTCTCCATTCTCTCTTCCGGGATGCCCGGCCCATCATCTTCCAGGATCACGACAGCGCAACCCTCGACAAGCTGAAGCGACATTCTGGCCAGCGAGCCGTAGCGAATGGCATTGTCGACCAGATTGCCGAAGGCACGCTGCAGGGCTACCGGTCTTGCCCGGATGATACGATGCTCGCCCGGTGTGTAGCTGGCCCCTCGTTCCTGACACAGATGGGAAAGCAGCTCGTTCAGTTCAACGTTCTGCATCTCTTCAGGCTCGGCATTGCCTCGCGCAAAGGCGACCAGTCCGTTGGCCATCACGGTCATCTCATCCAGAGTCCTCACCATTGGATCCCGGAACTCCTCGTCGAGCATTTCCGCGCGGATACGCAGACTGGTGATCGGGGTACGCAGATCATGACCCACAGCGCCAAGCGTACGTGTGCGTTCGGCATCGAAACGGGCAATCTGAGCCTGCATGGCATTGAAGGCTGCCGCAGCTTCTCGCACTTCTCGCGCCCCTTGCTCTGGCACTCTGGCTGATCGGTCTCCACGACCTGCTGCCTGAGCGGCATCCGCCAACAAGGCCAGAGGCTGTGTCAGACGTCGCACGAACCAGAGACCCACGACGAGTACCGACACCAGGGACAGTCCCAGAATGAGATAGAAGACCCCTTCACCGAGCAGTGTTGCAGCATGTCCCTGCGCGGGCGGCAAGCTTCTGGCCGTGATGTTGACCCAGCCTCCCCCGGCAGACAGCGGAGCTGCTTCGGGACTGGTCGGCATTGCCTCCTCCTCTGCGATCCGGGACGCCCCTGTCGCTTGCGGCACGTTGCCGGCAAGCTGGATGGACACGCCGATGATCTCTGGCGCAGGCCGTGGCGGCTGGCGACGAGCATCGCTGCGTCGAGAATCGCTGGTACGATTGTTCTGCTGGCGGCGATCAGCCACCATCACGAAAACCTGCCGCGGGGCCAGAGACTGACTGAGACGCTCCTGCAGGGAGCGAGATCGGACATTGTCGGCTGTGCTGGCATTCAGAGGCTGATCACTCAACTCAATCTGGGCCACTCGGGTCGAGGCATTCCTGGCAACTGCCGGACGCAGGGAAGGCTCGATGGACTCCAGTACGGGCACCAATGCGACTATCCGTTCAAGCTCCCGGTTATCGCGTGACTCTCGTCCCCATCGGGCGCGCTCCAGCGACAGCACCAGCAAGGCCAGCACGTTTGCCACGATCAGCGCGCTTGCCAGCAACAGTGCGAAGCGGCCGGCCAATCCATCCGGCATCCACTTCGACATGAAGGTGCTCATGTATTTCCGGAATCATCGGATTCGACATCTGCCGCCAATGCATAGCCGCCTCCCCAGTCGGTGACCAACAGCACAGGGTGTTGCGGGTCATCCTCGATCTTGCGCCGCAGCCGACTGATCTGATTGTCAATGGCCCGGTCATAGGCCTTGGCTTCTCGTCCAGCCGTGAGATCCAGCAGGCTGGAGCGACTGAGTACCTTGCGCGGATGGTCCAGCAGGACTTCCAGCAGACGATTCTCGCCTGTGGTCAGCTCCACCTGACGACCGTCCTCGTGACACAGTTTGCGCGATGCCGGATCATGTATCCAACCGGCAAAGCGTCGCAGACTGTCCGAAATCCGCGGCACCGGTGGTGGCACTCGACGCAGTACCGCGCGGATCCTGGCCTGCAACTCGCGCGGGTTGAAGGGCTTGGCCAGATAGTCATCCGCACCGATCTCCAGACCAACGATGCGATCGGTATCGTCTCCCATTGCCGTGAGCAGAATGACCGGAGGTCCGTCATTGGCCACCAGCCAGCGGCACAGGCTCAAACCATCTTCCCCCGGCATCATGACATCCAGCACGACAATGCCGATTGCCGACTCGGCCACCGCCTTGCGGGCTTCAGCCGCATTGGCAGCCAGTTGCACACGAAACCCCTTGCTGCGCAGGTACTGGCCCAGAGGCTCCCGAATATCGCGCTCATCATCAACGATCAGTATCTGTACTTCAGAGATATCCGACATGGGCTGTTCAAGACCTTCATTCAGTGAGTAGTCAGCTTGTATTGTGCCCACTGCGTCGGGATCCTGCACTGCTTCCGATACGACCCGACGCACGAGTTTGTCGCAAATTGTATCAATCGGGACAACTGCGACCATATGCGACAAAACAGGCTCTCGCCTGACACACACCCGATCGATCCCGCCCCTACAGTGTATTCCAACGGTCAGCGACCGCCTTTTCATCAAATACACAGAGGAATTCACATGAAACCTGTCAAATCCATTTCAATGATTCTGGCCTCCGCCCTGGTACTGGGTACCGTCGGCGTGGTCGCCAACGCACAAGACGGAAACAGCGAGACCATCGACGAACAACTGCTGGCACAGGATTCCGGTCAGTCTGGTGAACGCGAAAGAGGCCATGGCAAGGGAGGTCACGACAAACGCAGGATGGCCGACGGAGCTCGACACGGCAAGCGGGGGCAAGGTGGACCGGGCCTCATGGTCAAACTGCTCAAGAGCGCCGATGCGGATGGGGATGGGGTTGTCACTCAGGCAGAGATCGATACCTTCAAGGCCGCGCAATTGAGCGGTGCGGACAGCAATGCTGACGGTGCGCTGAACATCGAGGAATTCGACACGATCTATCGTGCACTGACTCGCTCACGCATGGTCGACATGTTCCAAGACCTCGACGAGGACGGTGATGGCGTGATCAGCGCCGCCGAGCTTGATGATCGTGTCAGCTCAGTCGTCGCACGAATGGATCGCAACGACGATGGCACTCTGACACGGGAAGATGGACGCCGCCACGGTGGTAACCGGAACCACTGAGTCAGGCCATTCCGGCACCGGCGTCCTGATGTCCTGATGTCCTGATGTCCTGATGTCCTGATGTCCTGATGTCCTGATGCCCTGATTCCCTGACGGGCTGACGGGCTGACGGGCTGACGGGCTGACGGGCTTGTCAACCATTGTCGAACGGATGCGTTCCAGTGAGTAACACAACCTTTTCTGTGGTGAATACCGCAGCTGGAACTCTACGTGAACTCACACCGAACAGGCAATTGCACCCACCTGCCCCCGGTCAGCCGTCTGTCAATGACGCCGGGCCCGTGCCTGGAATTCAGGCTCCCTGACGAGATGCGCTCCCCATGTTGCCGGTAGCTGCAGATCCGGTGCTTCGGGAAGCCGGGTCATGGCAGCAATCAGGCACCTGTTGCCGTACCGCCCAGAAAAAGAAGCGATGGAAATTCAATCGACGCAGCCACACTACGAGTCGGATTGCGATGATCAGGCGAGTTGCGGGTCGAGGCACGATCTCACCCCCGCTCTGCCCGACGCATGCCAGAACGACAAATCATCGACGATCGACTCGACGCGGACTTCCGATTGGCAGACTGAACCACCTGCCGCGATTTCACTCAGCATTGCTGATTTCCTGCAGTCTGTAGAGCGCAAGGCATTCGTGATGGCTCGCTACGCCCTGCAGAATGAAGATGATGCACTGGACACGGTCCAGGATGCCATGCTCAAGCTGTGCGAACGATATGCAGATCGACCACCAGAGGAATGGCCTCCGCTGTACTATCGAATTCTGCAGAATGGCATTACCGACAGACGCAGACCGCGGGGAATGCAGCGACTGAAACGCTGGATTCAACGCAGTACGGAATCCTCTTCGGAATCGACACCGGATGAATCGATGCTCGATACCATGGATTGCCTGCCAAGTGATGAACCGGGCCCCCAGGACACGCTATCCTCGTCGCAGAACACCAGCCGAATCAACCGGTTTCTGACCGAACTGCCGGCGCGCCAACGAGAGGTCTTTCTGTTACGAAACTGGCAAGGGCTGAGCGTCAAGGAAACTGCCGAGGTAATGAACATCAGCGATGGAAGCGTCAAGACGCATCTGTCGCGAGCGGTAGCCGCCTTGAGAGAACGTCTGGATGAGCAGGAACAATGACAAGGGTGCAAACAATGACAAGCGGCTATCACAATACAGACAGCTCGTCGATCGAAAGGCTGCTTCTGGCGCTGGACGACGAAGCAGATTTTCTGTCACCTGAGATTACCGACAAGCTGGCGCTGACACGTCATCACATCGCCACGAACGCTCAACGCAGGTGTACGACAGACACGGGAAAGATCAGCCATCGGCAACGGATTGCGCGTCATCTGGAGAGCATCGGGCAGACACTGCATGGCAATCGTCCTCTCGCCACGGCATTGGGCAGTATCGGAATCGCATCATTGACCACTCTGATGGTACTCAGCGTCGGTGACATGCAACAAAACCCGGCTCCCTCCATGGACATGAGATACCTCGACAGCGCGCAAACCCCACATCAACCCGTCACACAGACAGATTCCCCCTCCCTGCAGGCTGCGGCCTTCGACACTGAACAGACCGATCACCTGCACTTGATCAGTTCGGAGGAAAATCTCGATCTGGTCGGCTCGGTGGACTTTCTGTTGTGGCTGGAAGCTCAACAGGGATGAACACGAAAATGCACTTGAAGACCATTACTCGGCTCATGACCGTCATGGCACTGTGCCAGCCAGGCCACCTGCTGGCAGCACCATCGTGGCAGGAACTCGACTCACAACAACAGCACATGCTATCCGATCTGGTGGACACCTGGGATCACCTGGATGAACAGCAACGCGAGGACCTGCTGGTCGATGCGACAGACTGGCTGCAGATGAACCCGGACGAGCAGACACAAGGTGGTAGTCGCCTGGAGCGCTGGCAATCGATGAGCGATGAAGAACGCTCGACACTGCAACGACAATTCCATACCTGGCAATCCCTGGACGAGCCTCGCAAGCAACGTCTGCGTGAGCTGTATGACATCTACAGTGCCCTGCCTGAAGACCAGCGTCTCGAGCTGCGCAAGCGCTTCGAACAGGAAAGAACAGAATCCGGACAGCGGCAGAGTGACAGTGGCTCACGGTCCGCCGGGCAAGACGAGTCGAGCAAGGGATCGGACGAGTCCGGTCGAACGAACAAGCAATCGTCCGATAACAGCAACAGCAACAGCAACAGCAACAGCAACAGCAACAGCAACAGCAACAGCAACAGCAACAGCAACAGCAACAGCAAGGATCGTGACGGAAGTAGCGGAAGTAGCGGAAGTAGCGGAAGTAGCGGAAGTAGCGGAAGTAGCGGAAGTAGCGGAAGTAGCGGAAACAGCGGAAGTAGCGGAAACAGCGGAAACAGCGGAAACAGCGGAAACAGCGGAAACAGCGGAAACAGCGGAAACAGCGGGAGTGGTGGAAGCAGTGGTGGAAGTGGAAGTGGAAGTGGCGGTGGCGGCGGAGGCGGTCGCTAGGTACGGCTACGCCTCAAGGACAATACCCGCCTCTTCACGATGGGTCACGATGTCCCTGCCCGCATGACGATCCTCGCAACACCGTTTGCCGCTCTCCACGAATGCTCATCGTTTTCCCGTCCATTCAGCAGCCCCTTGCCCGCCTGCTTCACCACGACGCACGCTGCGTGGTGACAAGCCGTGGAACTGCGTGAAACGGCGACTCAGATGAGCACCGTTGGCAAACCCTGTTGCCAGGGCAATGTTCTCCACCGACCAGGGTGTCGACTTCAGCAGTTCATTGGCCTTCTGCAGGCGTAGCTGCCGATAGAACTGTACAACGCTGGTTCCCAGCTGTTGCTGAAAGAGGCGGTTGAGTTGCCTGGCTCCAAGATCGGCAAGGCTGGCAAGTTGCGACAGCTCCAGTGGATCAGCCAGATGGTTTTCCATTGCCTCGATACTCAGCAGAACCGCACCATTATCGACACCATATCGTTCCGCAATGGTGGCCCTCTGTGCAAGCTCGGCTGGCCGGATATCAGTCTGGACAAACCATTCACTGATCTCGCCCGCCAGCACCGGTCCATGCTGCTCGGTAATCAGCGCATGCATCATGTCAAGCGCCGCGGTTCCCCCGGCACAGGTCAGGCGATCACGGTCACGAACATACAGGGAGCGCTCGATGATCAGTTTCGACGAGACTTGAGCAAGGGCCTGGGCATGTTCCCAGTGCACCGTCATGCGCCTGCCCTCCATGATGCCTGCCCGAGCCAGTATCATGGGCCCTCCGGATACCCCGCCCACCAGCACAGGTCTGCCCGCCTGCAGACGCAACCATCGATTCAATACCGGACTGTCGATGGCTGATGGATCGCCTCCCGCCATCACCAACACCAGATCCAGCTCGGCAGACTCGTCCAGCGGCATGGTTGCGGACACATGTGCGCCGGAAGAACTGTACGAGGACTCACCCTCGATCGCGAGATGTTGAAGCTCATAAAGGGTCTGCCCCGCCAGCAGATTGCAGGCACGCAGTGGTTCCATGGCCGAGGCATAGGACAGCAGCGGAAACCCATCGATCAACACGAATCCGACCCGGTAAGGTCTGGTAGCAGCAACAGCAGCAGGAATGTCCATTACAGACAAGTGTACGTCCATCAGAGACATACACAAGTGGCAATATTTCGTTCATTCTCTTGCATCTGTTCAACAGCCGGTGTCGACCATGCGCTACTCCGCATTGAAAATCATCAAGGAAGGTCTGACCGGTAATCGAGGCTGGCGACCGACGTGGCGCGAACCGGAGCCCAGAACCCACTACGATGTGATCATCGTCGGCGGCGGCGGCCATGGTCTGGCCACTGCCCACTATCTGGCCAGTGAGCATGGCATTACCAATGTCGCCGTACTGGAGAAGGGCTGGATCGGCTCGGGTAATGTAGGTCGCAATACCACCATCGTGCGATCCAACTACCTGCTGCCGGGCAATGAGCCGTTCTACGAACTGTCCATGAAGTTGTGGGAAAACCTCGAGCAGGAACTCAACTACAATGCCATGATGTCGCAACGCGGCATCGTCAATCTGTATCACAGCGATGCCCAACGAGATGCCTATGCGCGACGGGGCAATGCCATGCATCTGGCAGGCGCCGATGCAGTGTTGCTGGACGAAGCCGGCATTCGCGAACTCTGTCCATTTCTCGATCATGACAACGCCCGCTTTCCAATCAAGGGAGGCTTGCTGCAACCCCGCGCGGGTACCGCTCGTCACGATGCGGTTGCCTGGGGCTATGCCCGGGGGGCCGACAGCCGCGGCGTCGATATCATCCAGAACTGCGAAGTCACGGGCTTCGTCATGAACAATGGCGTCTGCACGGGAGTGGACAGCACTCGCGGCCGTATCTCCGCCGGAAAGGTTGCCGTGTGTGTGGCAGGTTCTTCGGGCCGGGTCATGGAAATGGCCGGCATGCGACTGCCCATCGAAAGCCATGTATTGCAGGCTTTCGTCACAGAGGGCCTGAAACCCGTCGTTCCCGGGGTCGTGACGTTCGGCGCAGGGCATTTCTACATCAGCCAGTCGGACAAGGGTGGGCTGGTATTCGGCGGAGACATCGACGGCTACAACTCCTATGCGCAACGAGGCAATCTGCCAACGGTCGAGGATGTCTGTGAAGAAGGCATGGCCATCATGCCCATGATGGGACGAGCACGAATGCTGCGCATGTGGGGTGGCATCATGGACATGTCCATGGATGGTTCACCCTTCATCGACAGGACACCAGTGCCTGGCCTGTATTTCAACGGTGGCTGGTGTTATGGCGGCTTCAAGGCAACACCGGCCAGCGGTTGGTGCTATGCCCACCTGATCGCCACCGGACAACCCCACGAAACCGCGGCAGCCTACCGACTCGATCGCTTCATGAGTGGCGCTGTCATCGACGAGCGCGGTGCCGGCGCACAACCCAACCTTCACTGAACACGACGCGACATGCTGATCAATCATCCATTACTGGGTCCGCGCGATGCATCAGAGTTCGTCTATCTCGGCGATGCCAGTCTCATCAAGCGTCCCGATGCCTCGGCGGCCAATGCATCACGGCAATTCCATGATTACCTGCACCTGCGCGACAATCCGGCAGGTCTGCATCGCGAACTCTGGTTTCACGAGCAAGGTGATCGCTCCTGGCTGGTCGTGACTCGCAATACCCTGACTCACGAAATCACCCACGTGGAGCTGGCCCGGGATGTAGCCATGGCCTGGCAAGCGTCCAGTGGAGAAGGCTGCGCATGAAGGCCAGCCACTCCGGATCTGCTCGCATCGGCAAGGGATT
Source organism: Granulosicoccus sp. 3-233 (assembly GCF_052681095.1). Taxonomy (NCBI): domain Bacteria; kingdom Pseudomonadati; phylum Pseudomonadota; class Gammaproteobacteria; order Chromatiales; family Granulosicoccaceae; genus Granulosicoccus; species Granulosicoccus sp. 3-233. Next base: position 319,966 of record NZ_JBQYLE010000001.1, on the reverse strand, counting down.
GCTTGATCCCGCCCAACCGGTCAATTTCCAGTTCAACGGGCGCAGCTATACCGGCCTGCAAGGGGACACGCTCGCCTCTGCCCTGCTCGCGAATGAACAGCGCCTCATCGGTCGCTCGTTCAAGTATCACCGACCTCGTGGCATTTTCTCGGCGGGTGCCGAAGAACCCAATGCCCTGGTCGAACTCGGTAGCGGCGCCTATCGGGAGCCCAACACCCGGGCAACGGTCACCGAGCTCCATGAAGGTCTGGAAGCTCGCAGTCAGAATCATCGTGGCCCCCTGGCCTTCGACATCATGGCGGTCAACGACTACCTGTCGCCGTTTCTGAGTGCCGGCTTCTACTACAAGACCTTCATGTGGCCGAAAGCCTTCTGGGAAAAGGTCTACGAACCGGTCATCCGTGCGGCAGCCGGTCTCGGTTCTCTGTCCATGGAGGAAGATCCCGATACCTATGACAAGGGCTTTCTGCACGCTGACCTGCTCATCGTGGGTGCTGGCCCCAGTGGGCTGGCAGCCGCCTTGACGGCCGGGCGTGCCGGGCTTCGCGTGATCATCGCCGACGACGATTTCCTGCCTGGTGGCAGACTCAATGCCGAGCAGATGCTGGTGGACGACATGCCCGCTTCGCAATGGGCCGCCACCAGCCATGCCGAACTGCGTGACATGCCCAATGTGCGCTGCCTGCTGCGTACCAGCGTCTATGGCGCATTTGATCACGGCATCTACGGCGCACTGCAACGCTGCACCGACCATCTGCCCGACAGATCCGGCAGCAAGCCCCGTCAGATACTGTGGCGCATCTACGCCAGGCAGACACTGCTGGGAGCTGGCGCTACCGAACGTTCCATTGCCTTCGCCAACAATGATCGCCCCGGCATCATGCTCGCGGGTGCCGTACGAACCTATGTCAACCGTTTCGGTGTGGCACCCGGCAAGCAACTTGCCGTGTTCACCAACAACGATGATGGCTGGCGTACGGCGACAGATCTGTACCGTGCAGGCATCGAGCTTGCCGCTGTCATCGATACCCGACCCATTCCGGCCCTCGCGAATCTGCCGGGTGTTCGCATCGTCATGGGCGGCCAGATCGTCGCGACTCGCGGCAGACTCGGCCTGCGGTCAATCACCTTGCACGACGGCCAGAGAATCGACTGTGACTGCCTGGCGGTTGCCGGAGGCTGGAGCCCCAATGTCCACCTGACCTGTCATCAGCGAGGACGCCCGATCTGGCGCGAGGATATCGCCGCCTTTGTACCTGGCACGGAGCTGCCTGTCGGGATGAAAGTCATGGGCGCCGCCAGTGGCTCACTGAGTCTGTCGGCAGCCCTGCACGAGGGCCACCGGGCTGCTGCGGAGGCTGTCGCTGATGCCGGACTTGCCGTTACCACAACTTCGGCACCGGTCGCAGAACAGGAGTCTACCCGCATCACCGCCTTCTGGCAGGTCTCCGCAAGCCGCGGCCGTGCCTGGATCGATCTGCAGAACGATGTCACCACCAAGGATATTGCCCTGTCCTTCAAGGAAGGATTCCGTTCGGTGGAACATCTCAAGCGTTATACCACGCTCGGCATGGCAACCGATCAGGGCAAGACGTCCAACGTCCTGGGACTCGCCGTCATGGCGCAGCTCAGCGGCAGAAGTATCGAAGACACGGGCACCACCATCTTTCGCCCGCCCTATACCCCGATCCCCATCGGGGCTCTGGCAGGTCGTTCCCGCGGCAAGCATTTTCGACCGGTACGCCAGACACCCAGCCATCAATGGGCCCTGGACCATGGGGGTGACTTTGTCGAAGCCGGTCTCTGGCTTCGAGCCCAGTGGTACACCCGCGAGGGTGAAACACACTGGCGTCAGAGTGTCGATCGCGAGGCCGCGCAGACTCGTCGCAGCGTGGGCGTGTGTGATGTCACCACCCTTGGCAAGATCGATATCCAGGGCCGGGATGCAGCCGCCTTCCTTGATCGTGTCTACGCCAACACCTTCTCCACCCTGGCCGTCGGCAAGGTGCGCTATGGCCTGATGCTGCGCGAGGATGGCTTTGTCATGGATGACGGCACCACGGCAAGGCTGGGAGAAACACACTTCCTGATGACCACCACCACCGCGAATGCCGTCAGCGTCTATCGTCATCTGGAGTTCTGTCGCCAGTGCCTGTGGCCCGAGATGGATGTGCACCTGATCTCGGTAACCGAGCAATGGGCGCAATATGCCATTGCCGGGCCGCAGTCACGAGCCCTGCTCGAAGGCGTGGTGGATGCCCCCTTCGATATTTCCAATGAAGCCTTTCCGTTCATGGCCTGCGCCGAACTCACGGTCTTCAACGGTACGCCTGCCCGCCTGTTCAGAATCTCCTTCTCGGGCGAAATGGCCTACGAGCTGGCAGTACCGACCCGCTACGGACACGCTCTGATGGAAGCTTTGATGGAGCACGGCAAGGCCTTCGATATCGTGCCCTATGGCACCGAAGCCCTGGGCGTCATGCGAATCGAGAAAGGTCACGCAGCAGGCGGCGAACTCAACGGCCAGACCACTGCGGCCAATCTGGGCCTCGGTCGCATGGTATCCACCCGCAAGGATTGCATCGGTGCTGTCCTGTCCAGGCGTCCGGCCCTGAACAACGATGATGGCCTGCAACTGGTGGGCTTCATGCCGGAAGACAGTGCTCAAACTCTGCACGCGGGAGCGCATTTTCTTTTGCAGGACGCAGAAGAGACAACCGCCAGCGATCAGGGCTGGATGAGCTCTGTGGCCTATTCACCGGTTCTGGGCAGCTCCATCGGCCTGGGCTTCATCATCGATGGATCCAATCGGCTTGGCGAACGTATCAAGGCATATGACCCGGTGCGCGGCGAAAGCCAGACTGTGCGTATCGTTTCACCTCACTTTGTCGATCCCGATGGAGAACGTCTGCGTGGCTAACTCGACTCTCAAGGCAAGCTACCCACTCGACAGCCTGGATACGCTGATTGCCGATACTCGGCTTTCCGCCGTCGAGAATCTGGATATCATATCCGTCGCTTTACCGCGTATCCTGCCACCCGAGAAAGCCGGAGAAGCACATGACAATCTCGAGAAGCAGCTGCAGACCTCATTCGGCCTTGCGTTGCCGGCGGTCGGTGCTCTGAGCCGTAACGGCGAGGAGTATGCCCTGCTCGGCTTGCAGCCCGGACTGTGGTTTCTCGTGACCAGCCGCAGAACACCGGAACCGGCCAGAAACCTGAAAACCGTGTTGAGAGATACCGCCTATCTGACGGATCAGTCGGACAGCTGGGCCATACTGGACATCGCAGGTCCCCGGGCGCAAGCCGCTCTGGAACGAATCTGTGCAATCGATGTCGACAGATCCGCGTTCGACGAAACTCGGGTTGTCAGGACCATCATGGAACATCTGTCCGTTGTCCTCGAACGTCCCGAGCCGGAGCGCTTCAGACTGTATTCCCCGGTCTCATCGGCTCAGAGCTTCCTTCACTCGGTCAGGGTTTCCGTGCAGAACGTCGTCTGACGCCTGTTTGACGACAGTCCCGCCTCAGCTCCTGACAGCGCAGAACCGGTCGGCAAGGGCCATCAGATCGACTGCCACGTGGTCCGGTTCCGGCACCTGCTCCACATGCAGTACGGCATTGTGCGGGCGCTGTATGAAAGCAGCCTGACAGCCGGCCGCCTGGGCACCGATCGTATCCCACAGATGACAGGCGACCATGCACAGCTCGGAGCTGCTCACCTGCAACTTCTCGGCTACCATCTCGTAAGTGGCCGGATGAGGCTTGAACTTGCCGACCTCCTCCACAGTGAAATGATGGTCGAAGCAATCACTGATACCTGCCCGCTCGAGCGGCGTCGGTGAGGGTCCGGGCGCTGAATTGGTCAGTGTTACCAGAGTGAATCCGGCCTCCTTGAGCCGTGCCAGTCCCGGCGCAACGTCAGCATGGGCTGGCATCTGGCCGAACAGTCGCTTGAGTTCTGCCACGTCATCATCGGTGACTGCCACCAAGTGGTTGTCCCCGACCATACGCAGGACACCGGCCGCCAGCGCGCCAAAGGGTGTGTAGATGCCAGACAGGGTGATGGACTGAGAATAGAGGATCAGCTCGGGAAACCACTCACGCAATACGGCTGCATCGCCGAACAGGCGCTGAAAGAAGGGTTCGAGTGTCGAGATATCGATCAAGGTCTCATTGACGTCGAAGACCAGGGTGGAAACGGGCGTCTTGTCCGGCATCGGCTTGTTCCTGTCATGACTGAAATTCCTCCGCACATGCTATCAGCATGACGAGGCTGTCGAGTCTTGCCTGCCCATGGTTGTGGCAATTGCACGGCAACGCGTCGCCACGGGGTTCCATGCCGAATACTTGCCGAGCATTTGCCGAATGAACGGCGGCAAATGATCAACGACAGGTGTTTTATTATCAGGAATATAGTTTTCCCCTGTTGAAACTTTCATCTGCCAGTGCTACTGTCAACGCAACTGTCAGACTCAGGCTTCAGGGAACCATGTGCGGAATAGTCGGTTTGTATCTGAAGAATGAAGCGCTCTACCCTCGACTGGGCGCCTTGTTCAAACCCATGCTCATCGAAATGACCAGTCGGGGTCCGGACTCCGCCGGTGTGGCCATCTACCGCAACCCGGTAGCAGAGGGCGAGATCAAGTTCTCTCTGGCGCACGAACGCAGTGATCACGATTGGCCTCGGTTGGCAGATGCGTTGGCCACCGAGCTTTCCTGCAACACACACATCACTCGCAAGGATACCCATGCCATTCTTGTCACCGACGGCGATGAACAGGCAGTTCAGACATGGCTGATGCAGAATGCCAGTGATGTACGCGTGGTAGGACGCGGTAACAGCGTCGAGATATTCAAGGAGACCGGACTGCCCGAAGAGGTGTACGCCCGCTTTGAACTGGAAGGCGCACAGGGGCGTCACATGATCGGCCATACCCGAATGGCGACGGAGAGCGCTGTCACCACCGCAGGCTCTCATCCCTTCGCCACGGGCGCAGATCTGTGCCTGGTACACAACGGCTCACTGTCCAATCACAATCGTCTGCGAGAGGAACTCAAGCGCAAGGGAGTCGGCTTCAGTACCGAGAACGACTCTGAAGTCGCTGCAGCCTATCTCACCTGGAAACTGCAACAAGGCATTTCGTTGAAGGATGCCCTCGAACAGGCACTGGACGATCTGGACGGCTTCTACACCTTCTGCATCGGCACCGGTAATGGCTTTGCCGTTCTCAGAGACCCCATTGCCTGCAAGCATGCCGTTCTGGCAGAGACCGATGACTGGGTTGCCATGGCAACGGAATACCGGGCCATCGCCACTCTGCCGGGCGCAGAAAACGCCCGAATCTGGGAACCCCGCCCGGCCACCGTCTATGCCTGGGGTGCCGAGACACTGGAAGGCTTGAGCATGAAGCCTGCAGATCCCATGACAGCAGGAGCCGCCTGATGAAGCAACTCGATCTCAAGGCGGAAGGCCTGCGAAAGATCAACAGCACCCTGCAGAACGCGATCCCTGAGGACGATGGCAGAGACTGGACAGTAAGCAACCCGATGGGCCAGCACGCCATCGCCTGCGGCCTGAATGCAGAGTTGTCCGTCACTGTCGACGGCAATGCCGGATTCTATTGTGCAGGCATGAATCAGAAGGCCGATGTGACCATCAAGGGTCATGCTGGTGTCGGAGTTGCAGAAAACATGATGAGTGGCATGGTTCGCGTCACCGGCAACGCCAGCCAGTCAGCCGGTGCCACCGGTCATGGCGGATTGCTGGTCATCGAGGGAGATGCTTCATCCCGCTGTGGCATCTCCATGAAGGGCATCGATATCGTTGTCGGTGGCTCGGTAGGTCACATGTCCGGCTTCATGGCGCAGGTCGGCCATTTGGTGATCTGTGGTGATGCCGGTGAAGCACTGGGAGACTCGATCTATGAAGCCATTCTCTATGTCGCAGGCGATGTCGAGAGCCTCGGTGCGGATTGCATCGAAAAGGAAATGACGGCTGAGCACGAGAAAACCCTGTCAGAGCTGCTCGCTCGCGCCGGCATGGAGCAGGATATCAAGCGGTTCCGTCGCTACGGTTCGGCCAGAAAACTGTACAACTTCGATGTCGATCACGCCGGCGACTACTGACACCTCCGGCAAGCCCGAATCGTCAAACGCAACACGTATTTCAAAGGCGATTTGACAGGCTCCGACTCCTATCGATCACACCCCGGCAATCCACCGGGTGAACAGGCAGACATCAATGGACGAGAACATTCCACGCGTAACACCACGTCACTCAGCCACATTCGACGCCTATACCCTGTCGGAAATTCGCCGCGCGGCCAGTACCGGCATCTACGACATTCGCGGCGGCGGCGCCAAACGTGCGCTACCGCATTTCGACGATCTGCTGTTTCTGGGGGCGTCCATCTCGCGCTACCCGCTGGAGGGTTACCGAGAGCGCTGCGGCACCAACGTCGTACTCGGCAGCCGCCATGCCAGCAAGCCACTGGAACTGAAGATCCCCATTACCATTGCCGGCATGAGCTTCGGCTCACTGTCGGGCCAGGCCAAGGAAGCTCTGGGACGTGGTGCCAATGCCGCTGGTACTTCCACCACCACGGGTGATGGTGGCATGACGGCCGAAGAGCGTGGCCATTCGAAACTGCTGGTCTATCAGTACCTGCCTTCCCGCTACGGCATGAACCCGGATGATCTGCGCAAGGCCGATGCGATCGAGGTGGTGGTCGGTCAGGGTGCCAAACCCGGCGGTGGCGGCATGCTGATGGGGCAGAAGATCAATGATCGCGTCGCCAGCATGCGCAGTCTGCCCAAGGGCATTGACCAGCGATCAGCCTGCCGCCACCCGGACTGGACGGGCCCGGATGATCTGGAAATCAAGATACTCGAATTGCGCGAGATCACCAATTGGGAGAAACCGATCTATGTCAAGGTTGGCGGCTCGCGACCCTACTACGACACCGCCTTGGCGGTGAAGGCCGGGGCCGATGTCATCGTGGTCGATGGCATGCAAGGGGGGACTGCGGCAACCCAGAATGTCTTCATCGAACACGTTGGACAACCGACTCTGGCCTGCATCCGTCCAGCCGTGCAGGCACTGCAGGATCTGGACATGCACCGCAAGGTGCAGTTGATCGTCTCCGGGGGCATCCGCAACGGCGCCGATGTGGCCAAGGCCATGGCGCTTGGAGCCGATGCAGTCTCCATTGGCACCGCCGCACTGATTGCCATGGGTGACAACGACCCGATTCACGAAAGCGAATACAACAGGCTTGGCACGACAGCAGGCGCCTACGACTCCTGGCACCTCGGGCACGACCCGGCGGGCATCACGACGCAGGAACCGGAACTGGCAGCACGCCTCGATCCGGTCAGCGCCGGACGTCGCCTTGCCAACTACCTGCAAGTCATGACACTGGAAGCGCAAACCATCGCGCGTGCCTGTGGCAAGAACCACTTGCACAACCTGGAACCGGAAGATCTGTGCGCTCTGTCGGTGGAGGCCGCAGCCATGGCCCGAGTGCCGCTGGCGGGTACCTCCTGGGTGCCCGGACAGACGCCGCTCTAAGCCGGGCAATGCCGGGGCCAGGCCGGTCAGTCGAGCGCCACATCGCAAGACCGATTCAGATACACAGTCCAACAAGCAACAGGTAAATGAACGGCATGACACTCGATCTGACAGACTACGCTGAAAAGCACGGCATCAATTTCTTTCTCTTCAATTTCACCGATCTGGCGGGCACCCAGCGTGCAAAGCTGGTTCCTGCCGGTGCTGCCAGCCGAATCCAGAAAAACGGCGCAGGATTCGCTCCCTTTGCCAGTTGGCTGGACTACACCCCCGCCCACCCGGACATGCTGGTCATTCCGGATACCGACTCGCTGATTCAGCTTCCCTGGAAAACCGATGTCGCCTGGCTGGCCGGTGACTGCTGGATGGATGGAAAACCTGTCGGGCAGGCGCCTCGCAACGTACTGAAGACACTGCAAGCCCGGTCCGTGGAGCAGAACATGCTTCTGAAGACCGGCGTGGAGCCGGAGTTTCATATCATCTCGGCTGACGGCAGCAGTATATCCGACGAACGCGACACGCAGATCAAGCCCTGCTATGACCAGTCCGCCATCATGCGACGACTGGACGTGATCGGAGAAATCAGCCTGGCCATGACACAACTGGGATGGAATCCCTATCAGAATGATCACGAGGATGCCAACGGACAGTTCGAGATCAACTGGGACTTCAACGATGCCCTGACCACAGCCGACCAGCTCGCCTTTTTCAAGTTCATGGTCAAATCCATCGCCGAGAAACACGGGCTGCGCGCAACCTTCATGCCCAAGCCATTTTCACACCTGACCGGTAATGGTTGTCATGTTCATGCCTCGATGTGGTCGGCAGATGGACAGCTGAATCTGTTCAGCGACCCGAATGGAGAGCTGGGACTGTCCGAGACCGGCTACCACTTCATCGGCGGTCTGTTGCAGCACAGTGAGTCAATGGCCGCTTTGAGCAATGCCTCGGTCAACTCCTACAAACGCATCAACGCCCCGGTCACCACCTCCGGGGCAAGCTGGTCACCCAGCTCCATCACCTTTGGCGGCAACAACCGCACCCACATGATTCGTATCCCCGACGAAGGCCGGATCGAACACCGCCTGCCCGACAACAGCGCCAACCCCTACCTGCTGATGGCGGGTATCCTCGCAGCCGGGTTGCACGGCATTCACAACCGGACATCACCCGGTGAACGACTGGACATCAATATGTACACGGACTCGCATCTGGCTGGCGATGTCAGGCAGTTGCCGCTGAACCTGCTGGATGCCATTCGCTGTTTCGATGCGAATACCGAACTGAAAAATGCCCTGGGTGAGGAGCTCAGCCAGGCGTACATCAATCTGAAGACCGACGAATGGAACCGCTATTCGCAGTCGCTGTCGGCGTGGGAGCGGGAGCACACCCTCGATTGCTGACGCGTTCATCGCGTATCACGACAGTAGCTGAGCCCATCAGGACTCTCGCGAATCTGTCATTCATCCAGTCCGCTTGCAGCGTGCTGCGTACTCGATTTCGGGTAGGTGATGATTGACAGATAACGAGCCGGCAACTCCAGCAAACCATGCGGCCCATGCGGTGCATCGGCATCGAAGAACAGTGAATCACCCGGCTCCATGAGATAGGTATTCTGTCCGTGGCGGTATTCGACCCGCCCTTCCAGAAAATACAGGTATTCCAGTCCTTCATGCTGGAACGTGGGAAAGACATCCGATTCGGTATTCAAGGTGATCATGTAGGGCTCCATGACCACACCGCTCTGGTTGGGCCCCAGAACACCAAGCAACTGGTATTGATGCCCAGCGCGACTGCCACGTCGTTCCGCCGTGACCCCCTCTCCACTCTTGACTTGTACGGCCTGACGATCTTCCTCGAAACGTCGCAGCAGTTGCGACATGGGGATGCCCAGAGCCTGAGATACCGCATTCAGGGTGGTCAGCGAAGGCGAAGTCAGGCCGTTTTCGATTTTCGAGAGCATGCCGATGGAAATTCCACTCTCTTCTGCCAGGTCTGCCACCGTGATTCCCGCATGCTTGCGCAGAGCCCGGATTTCATGGCCTATGGCCACTTCCAATTGCCGCTCCCCCGGTGCACGCACGGCGTGCGGATCCTGATCAAGTGTCTGCCCGGACGTCTTCTGCCGCTTGCGATGAGTGGCCACTGCCACGGTTTTCTTGTTGACCATAGGTGCAGCCTGATCATGATGTCTTCGAACCTGGAGGACATCGCGGATAGATGGAAGCAGGCCAGACTCGAACAGACGCGGCCCGTGGACAGGAATCCAGCATAGCATATCGACCGTCAGGCGATGTCTGTCAGAGTTGGCGTAGAAGCCCTGAAATACGCACTGTTTCCAACAGATTCCGACACGGGTCAGAGTAGTCATGTCGTTCTGTTCGGGCGGGAAATGTCTGAATTCGAAAATCGAACAGAACTTCAATCTGCCTCTGGCGTCCGTGTCGCAGCAACTGTCACGCCTCTTGTTCGAACACCAAGCGGCGACCCGTCCACGGCAGTTGCCAGATTGCCAGGCATACAGGCATACAGGCATTCAGGCATTCAGGCATTCAGGCAACCAGGCAACCAGGCAACCAGGCAAACAGGCAACCAGGCAAACAGGCAAACAGGCATTCAGGAACCCTTGACCCTGATGGCATCGTTCTTCCGGATACTGATGAGCTCCCTGTCCTCGATGTACTGTTCCATCAGCTCGTAGATGGCGGGACCTTCCACGCCCTCATTGACCGAACCCCACCCGGCAACCACGTAGGACCGTGAGGCATCGATCAGTTCACCGGTCTCCAGCAGCGTCATGTCACTGATTCTCGACCCCATGGAAGCATGAGGATCGCAGGTGTATCCCATGCCACCCACCCTCACCATGTCGCCACCCTGCTGATAATACGGATCCTTGTTGAACAGGTTGTCACAGACATCCTCGAGGATCTCATGCAATTGAGCACCCGTGAGTTCCAGACGGTATACCGAGGGATAGCTGATGGCAGTCTGGTTGTAAAGCTCATCGATGGTGATGTCATCACCCGGCAGAACCGTGGTTCCCCAGCGAAACCCCGGACTCAGCGCAAGCTGCGCATCGCGTTTCTCCATCATGCCTTCACAGATCAGATCATCCCAGGTTCCGTTGAAATTGCCGCGACGATACAACAGCGATTCCGTTTTGCCGATGACCCGGCTGGTCTCTTTCTCGAAGGGTGCACGAACACGATCGATCTGCGCCTTCATCTGCGCATCCGGTGTGATGACATCCGCGAACACCGGAATCAGGGCGGAATTGTAGTCCACGATCCTGCCATGCTTCACGTGCAGATCCACCCGACCGAGAAATCGGCCATGTGAGCCACTGGCGAGGAGCAACGTCTTTCCGACCTTGATGGCGCGGGGAATCGCATCGTGGGTGTGTCCAGTCAGAATGACATCGACTCCCCTGATGTCCGCGGCCAGCTTCCGATCGACATCGAAGCCATTGTGCGACAACAGCACAACCACCTCGGCGCCTGATGCTCTGGCCGCATCGACATTCTGCTGCAATGCGTCGAGACGCAGACCGAATGACCAGTCAGGAACCATCCAGCGTGGATTGGCAATGGGTGTGTAAGGCATGGCCTGACCGATAACTGCGACCCTGACCCCTCCAGCCTCGCGCAGGACAGTGGACTCGAAGACAGGTTCCTCCCAATCCCTGTCAACGATATTGCTGGCCAGAAAGGGATAATTCATGGAATCGATGATTTCCAGCACACGCTCCTCACCGAGTGTGAATTCCCAATGACCGACCATGGCATCCGGCTTCAACAGTGCCATGCAATCCACCATATCCTGAGCAGCGGTATGCAAAGCGGTATAGGAGCCCTGCCAGGTGTCTCCTCCATCGAGCAGCAACACCCTGTCATCACCCCGTTCGGCTCGAATGTATCTGACCAGGGTGGCGATCCTGTCCAGCCCACCCAGGCGGCCATAGGCGCGTGCCATGTCCACGTAATCGACCATGGTATGTGCATGCGCCAGTGCGCTACCTCGCGACAGCCCGAAATGCGCCAGGAAGTCCTCCCCGACCAGATGTGGTGGAATGCCTGCATGGTCTCCGACACCGATATTCTCGGACGGTGCTCGGCAGTAGACGGGCTTGAGTTGGGCATGAAGGTCTGTGAGGTGCAACAGAGTGATCTGCCCTCTGGCGTCAAAGGCCAGCAGATCATCCTGCGTCAGGCTCTGCTGCGCGGCAACACGGCTGAGCCCGCCACTGAATCCGGTGAGCGCAGCCGTCACCGATGCCCATTGCAGAAAGTCGCGGCGAGTCATCATGATCGTCCTGCTGCCTCTGAGTGCCTGACAAGCAGTGTCAGCGCGTCTACTGCCTGACTGCCGGGGTTTCGACCGACAGCCCCTGACTGCGCCAGGTGGTGTAGACCTCCAGCGCCATCAGTTCATCCGAGAAGGCGTCAGGGATCTCGGCACGCGTGTCACGAATGCATCCACGAAAACGATTGTGCAGCGAAACCAGTGCGCTCTGCTTCAGACGGTAGGTGGGAAACCCGTTGACGTTGCCCTGGCTCAGATGATCCGCACGGATATGCTTGCCATTGTTCCGTTCATGGCATGACGCGCAGGAAAGATCGAGTTGTCCCTTGCGCGTGTAATACACCTGGCGACCACGCTCCCACCAGACTTGCATTTCTCCTTCATCGACATCGATCCTGACTGGTTCGCCCATCGCCTGATTCTTGATGAAGGCTGTCAACGACTTCTGCCTGTCCTCGTCGAAAGCATAAGCCTCGGCGCCCATGTTCTCGACCCGGCATCGGTTGATACGCTGCTCGATATTGATGGGTTTGCCATTCTCCCTGTCCCACCCTGGATAGGAACTGGCAGCCGATACCATCGATACCGAGGCATCATCGTGGCAGGACGCACAGGACTTGCCTTCGGTACCTTCCACGGTATTCCAGAGATCCTCGCCTTCTTCCACCGCCAGCATGCCGGGATTTTCAAAGGAATCAGCCTGCAGGGCCCGGGTGGATTCGGTTCGGTAATGCCAGCCGGAGATGACTTCCGGAAAGGGGTGACCATCGACCGATTCCGTGCGCGTGATCATCTCGATCTCGCCATCGATCAGCAAGGGGCCCTCACTGGGATCAGCCAGCGAAAGGCGGGAGACCATGCCGTTCAGGCTGCCGGCACACAGCAGGAGGATCAGAAACCGTCGGCTCACATGCATCTCCGAGGACAGGGTGAAGACATCCTATTTCAGTGCGATATCCTGGGTCAGTTGCGTGACTTCCCCATCGTCATCCACCCAGGTAAAGGTGAAGGTGCCCGCTTCCGTGATCTTCGCCTTGAACTCGAAGTAGGGATTGGCCGACACAGCCGGCTCCATGTCGCAGGAGAACACCGGTTTGCCATTGAAGGTGCAGGTGAAGCGATTGATGATGTGACGGGGTATGGGGTTGCCATCGTCATCCTTGCGTTGCCCGGACTCCATCGTGTGGCTGATGAGGGTCTTCAGGGTAATGATCTCCCCTGCTGCGGCACTGCCGGGTACTTTCACTCGTGCTTTTGCTGCCATGATTGCTGTCCTGTCGAGTCTTGCTCAGCCGCCGCAACCACCAATCGTGACCTTGACATGGTTGGTGGCGGTGAACACTTCACCTTTGCTCGTTTTCGCTATCGCCAGCACGTTCTGGGTTCTGGCCAATCGTATCCGCGTGGAAGCCAGCGCTTCACCACTGGCCGGACTGAAATGAAACCGGGCAACGGCTGCGTTGGGATTGTCATCGGCGAGAATGATCACCGACTCGACATGATCGTCTTCACTCATCGGACGATCGACACTCACACTGACCGGGACACTATTGCCGTTCTCGGCGATCTCGGGTGTGGTCAGTTTCACGACACCTGGCACCGCAGTCTTGCCACCGGTGAACTCATTCATGGCCTGCTGTACATCCTCGACCGAGGCCAGAACCCGAGAACTTCCCAGCAAGCCCGCCACGGCCATGCCGGCAGTCACGTTCAGCGTTCTGTCCAGAAATTGCCGTTTGCTTGTATCCATGTTCCTGTCTACCGCTTCGTGGAGTTACTGCAGGGTGCCGAGGTAGGCAACGACATCCTCGACCTGCTGCGCTGTAAGAATGGTGACTCCGATCAGATCCTCGCGAACGTTCTCGCCCACCTCCAGGGAATAGAAGCCCGGCATGATGCTCTCATCGGTGAAGACCGCCTTGGCGTTTACCACGATGGTCCGCAATTGCTCCGGCTGCCAGCGAGCCGCGACACCATCGAGTGCCGGTCCGATTTCACCATGAAACAACTCTTCGGAGAGGTCGCTGTTGACGTGACAGGCCAGGCAATTGCCCAGTGTGCGATCGGCAAACACCTTGCGTCCTTCAACCGGATCACCAGCCTGTGTTGTCAGGGGCCTGTCGATTCGCAGATTCTCGATGGAGACTTCACCGGGGGCGACGACCTCAGCACGAGCCACCGTCATGCAGGCCACAATGGCACAGCCTGATAGAAGCCGCTTGTACAGTGTCATCGTGACTCCCCGAGAATCGCATTGTAACGTCGCTGATGAACGACAGTCACAGTTGTCATTTCTGACGATAACGCGGATCGCACCATGAATCAACAGATAGATTCATGCAGGCGAATGTGTCTGTTTATCAGTTTTCGGTTGCACGCTCGTCACTTGGCCGAAGCCAGCATCCAGCCGTCTGAAGGGTACAGCCTGGTCACTCAGCAAAGGTATCCAGATCACGTGTAGCTGCCACTGCATCGGTATGCAATGAAAAACCGTGCTCTGCACGTCATGTTGATAGCATTGAGACCATGCTGAAAGAATTCTTCTCCTACTACCGCCCCTGGCTTGGCCTGTTCTGGCTTGACTTCGGATCTGCGGTGGTTGCCGGAATGCTCGAACTGGCCTTCCCGCTGGCGGTAACCGGCTTCATCGACCACCTGTTGCCGCAAGGCGATCTGACACTGACCCTGCTTGCCGCCATCGGTCTGATGCTGATCTACTCTCTGACCGCTGGGCTGATTTCCATCGTGACCTACTGGGGCCATATGCTCGGCATCAACATCGAAACCGAAATGCGCCGTCGAGCCTTTGCCCATCTGCAGAAGCTCTCATGGAGTTACTTCGACAAGCAGCGCACCGGAAGACTGGTGTCACTGGTCACACGCGACCTTGAGGAAATCGGCGAAGTCGCGCATCACGGTCCGGAGGATCTGTTCATCGCAGTCATGACATTCCTCGGCGCCTTTGCCCTGATGCTGTGGATCAATGTGGAACTGGCATTGCTCAGCGGCCTGATCGTGCCACTGTCGGTGGTGCTGACCACCATCGCAGGTGGCAAGATGACACGAACATGGCGCGCCATCTACGCGCGGGTTGGCAACTTCAACGTCAGACTGGAAGAGAACATCAGCGGCATTCGCGTGGTGCAGTCCTTTGCCAATGAGCAACATGAAAACGAGCTCTTTGCCAGGGACAACCATGGCTATCGCAAGACCAAGCTCGAAGCCTATCGTGTCATGGCGGCCGCCACTTCCATTCAGTACCTTGGCATGCGCGCGGTGCAAGTGGTCATCATGGTCGCGGGTGCCTACATGGTCATGCAGGGCACGCTCACCACCGGTGGATTTGTCGGTTTTCTGTTGCTGGTCGGGGTTTTCTTCAGGCCACTGGACAAGATCGCATCGGTCATCGAGTCCTACCCTCGTGGCATCGCCGGTTTCCGGCGCTACCTCGAACTGCTTGACACTCGGGCCGACATCGCCGATCTGCCGCAGGCAAAACCGGTCTCCACGCTGGACGGCAACATCCGCTTCGATCACGTGACCTTTGCCTATGGCGAGGACGGGGATGTATTACGCGACATCCATCTCGACATCAGAGCCGGCGAGACCGTTGCCTTCGTGGGCCCTTCGGGTGCCGGCAAGACGACCCTGCTGACCCTGATACCTCGTTTCTACGAAGTGGACAGTGGCGAGATATCCATCGACGGTATCCCGCTGCGAAACATGACGCTGGAAAGTCTGCGCGAACAGGTCGGCATCGTCTCCCAGGACGTACTGCTGTTTGGCGGCACCCTGCGCGAGAACATCGCCTACGCCAGGCTCGATGCCAGTGAGGAGGAGATTCTCGAGGCAGCCCATCACGCCATGCTCGACGCCACGATTGCCAACATGCCTGATGGTCTCGATACGGTTGTCGGCGAACGCGGTCTACGCCTGTCCGGCGGACAGAAACAACGAGTCGCCATTGCACGGGCCTTCCTGCGCAACCCCTCCATTCTGATTCTCGACGAGGCCACTTCCGCTCTTGACACCGAAACCGAACGGGAAATCCAGAGCGCACTCGGCAAGCTGTCCGCGGGTCGGACCACGCTGATCATCGCGCATCGCCTGGGCACCATCCGGCACGCAGATCGCATCGTCGTCATGGAAGAAGGACGCATCACCGAAACAGGCCATCACGCCGAGTTGATGCAGACTGGCGGGCGTTACAGCCGGCTGCAGGCGGCCAGTGGTCTGGATCGTGTCTACTCCTGACCCGGGTCGTCAGGAGTCAGCGCAGCGGACAACGGCCCCGGTGACAAACACACACGACCGCTCTTCGGTGCCGCTGCACCGTATCGATAGTGCCTTCTCGATCAGTACCTCAAGACCCGGCGTATTGCCGACCTTGCATGATCGATGTGTCAGACAGCTGCATCCTCGAGCACTTCCATTGCCACGACACGGCGAACGAAGTTCGCCATGCCTTCAGGGCCGGACTGACGATCTTTCATGTGTATGCAGACATCCGGCCGAAGCGTCGCCACAACCCCCACCAGATCGCCTCTGATGTTGTCAGGCAGACCCGCCCCGACAATGACGCAGCGGATATTCGGTTCGGATTTCAGTTGACGCTCCACTTCCTGACGGTCATGAGCACCCAACCATTCGATAGGCAGATCCTGCAACTGGGTGGTCACGTCGTCAACCACACTGGGAAGACGCCCCACCAAAAGGACAACCGGCTTCATGGTCCCCTCCATTCGTGTACATCCACTGACAACTCTACCACCGGGGATCGACTTCCACCAGATCGGCAAGCTCACTGCCGGTTTCCCGGCACTCTCCGACGCCGTCCGGATGGCAATGACGGCCCTTGCCAGACTGACGCAGTGGTGCACCGCTCACAGACTCGGGTAAAGAGTGATTTCACACTCTCAGATAGCTTGTCATCAGTGAAAACAACTCCGCCTGTGAGGAAATACTGCACTTTCGATACAGCTGCTTGCGGAACACCTTGACCGTCTGCGGACTGATCTCCAGACATAACCCGATGGAAATCGTACTGTGTCCCCTCAGAATCAACAGCGCCACCTCGCACTGACGCTTGCTCAGACTGATTCCCCGATGTTCCTTCAGTTGAGCCTGCAGGTGATGCAACAGCGTCTCATCGGTATAGTCTCCACTTGACGTCAGGTGTTTCCACTGCACGGTCATGAGACTGCATACGATACTGCTCAGATTCCGGGCCGTATTCAGGTCACGCGCGGAAAAACTGCTGCCGGAGCTCTTGTCCCTGCCCAGGCACACTTGCACCGAAACCCCCGTGGGCAGCGCGACATGAAAGCAGGCCTCATCGGTCATGGTGGTGCCAGAATAGTACTTTGCATGATATTCGTTGCGACGAAAGCTGTCAGGCGCACAATCACGCAAGCGATAAAGGCCCGGGGCCGACTTGTTGACATGCAGGTCGTGAAAGGGGTCCAGCAGATAGATTCCCGAGAGATAGTCGCCTTCCATGTGCTCATGCACCTCCCTGACTCGGGAATGACTGAAGAACACATCCGGTTTACCCGTCTGGTAGTAGGCCAGAATCGTCCCGTTGTCGATCTCCAGACAACGACACAGCCAGGCGTACAGCAACTCGGAAAATGACGGTGTACCGAGAGCCTCGATGGCTACCGCCAGATGCTCATGCGTGGTATTGGTCAGCGTGAACAAGATACCCCCTTAGGGGTATATACCCCCTGATTCAATGCTTCTAGTATAAACACAAGCCTTTCAGGGGGTATACCGAGAGCGCATGCACAGACCAGACAACGCTATCGATATCCGGAATGCGGTCAAACGCTACGGAACATTCACGGCACTCAAGGAAATTTCACTCTCCATCAGGGACAACGAGTTCTTCACCCTGCTGGGACCATCCGGCTGCGGCAAGACCACATTGCTGCGCATGATTGCAGGCTTCGAGGACGTGACCGACGGATCCATTCATCTGTTCGGCCAGGAAATCGAGAATCTGCCACCCAACAAACGACCGGTGAACACGGTATTCCAGAATTATGCACTATTCCCGCATCTGAATATCCTCGACAACGTGGCTTTCGGTCTGGAGATGAAGGGCTCCAGCAAGAGCGAGGCACGCCATCGTGCCGGCCAGATGCTCGACCTGGTGCGACTGACCGATTTCTCGGCTCGCAAGCCGTCACAATTGTCCGGCGGGCAACAGCAACGGGTTGCACTGGCTCGCGCGCTGGCGCCCCAGCCGAAGGTTCTGCTGCTGGACGAGCCGCTGTCGGCACTGGACCTGAAGCTGCGCAAGGCCATGCAACTCGAACTCAAGCATCTGCAGCGGGAAACCGGCATCACCTTCATCTTCGTCACACACGATCAGGAAGAAGCACTGACCATGTCCGATCGCATTGCCGTGATGTCCGCGGGCAATCTGCAACAGCTGGGCTCACCGAGGGAGATCTACGAGACGCCGCGCAATGTTTTCGTTGCAGACTTCATCGGCGAGACCAATCTGCTGGAAGTACAAGTCGACAACATCCACGATGGCCAGGCCACTTGCCATCTGGGCGGCGGACACGAACTGCAATGCAAGGCCGTTCAGGGAGTCGCTGCCGGTGCCAATGTTCATGTATCCCTGCGCCCCGAACGCATCTTCATCAGCGAGATGCCTGCCGAGAGCAGGAGCATGAAGGGCAAGGTTGTCGAGAACATATTCGTGGGTACGGACATCTCCACCATCGTCGATCTCGACGAAGGCCCCAGCTTCACGGTTCGTACCGCCAATTCGGATCGTGGCAGCAAGGGCATCTTCGAACCCGGCAGCAATGTCTTCATCAACCTGGAGCAGGGAGCCGCCCGGCTCCTGATGGACTGATGGCTGCGGATGCTCAGGCCGGCGGGGTCGTCGGCAATACCTACGAGAAGGCGCGAACCTGGTTGCTCCTGCCCTCCTGGCTGGTACTTCTGGGGCTGTCGCTGATTCCCGTGGTACTGATGCTTGTCTATTCCTTTCTGACCAAGGAATTTCGTGGCGGCGTCATCTGGGAGTTCAGCCTGACAGCCTACGATCAGTTCTTCCTTGATCGTGGACTGTTCGGTGATGAGCCCCCAAGCATCGAATGGACATACATCGCGATCTTCTGGCGCTCCTTCTGGCAGGCCGGTTCCGCCACGTTGCTGAGTCTGATCATCGGTTTTCCAACGGCCTGTTTCATTGCCACCCGCCCTGCCGCATCCCGCGCCTTCTGGGTATTTCTGGTCACCATCCCCTATTGGGTAAACCTGCTGATACGCACCGTGTCCATGAAGTTCCTGCTGCGAGATCAGGGCCCGTTGAACGAGGCCCTGTTGACGCTCGGTCTGATTGACAGCCCCTTGCAGATCATCAATACCAACCTTGCAGTACAGCTGGGGCTCTTCTACTCCTACCTGCCGTTCATGGTGCTGCCCATCTATGCTGCAGTGGAGCGATACGATTTTTCATTGAGTGAAGCTGCGGCAGACCTTTACGCATCAAAATGGATGACCCTGCGACGGGTACTCCTGCCAGCAGTGAAGCCGGGAATCATAGCTGGCTGCATTCTGGTATTCGTGCCGTCTCTGGGCTCCTTTCTGGCGCCTGATCTTCTCGGTGGTGCCAGGAACTTCATGATCGGGTCACTGATCGAGGAGCAGTTCAAGGGCAACGCCGGCAACTGGCCATTCGGTGCCGCCGCATCGATGATTCTGCTCAGCCTGGTCTTGATCATTCTCATCCTGTTTGCTCGCCAGCAATCGCAGCGTGAACGACTGGAGAATTGACTCGAATGGCTACTCTCTCCACCAGGTTCGATGTTCGCTCCTACACCGGATTCAGGGCGATGACACTGTTGTGTCTGACCATCCTGTATGCCCCCTTGCTGGTTGTCACGATCTACAGTTTCAACTCATCCAACTCGATTGCGGTCTGGGAGAGCTTCTCACTGCGCTGGTATGTCGATGTGTTCACCGGACCCGAAAGCGCCAAGTTCAAGCAGGCTGCCTGGAACAGTCTTCTCATTGCCATCATCGCCGCAACCGTGGCGACATCCATTGCAACACTGGCTGCCACCGGCATGATTCGCGCCGGCAGATTCAGGTTGCGCAGCCTGTCCTTCGGATTGATCTCATTACCTCTGATGGTGCCGGAAATCGTCACCGCGGTGGCCACTCTGATCTTCTTCAACGCGATCGGATTCGACCGCGGCCTCATGACCATCGTGCTTGCCCACATCGCCTTCTGCATTCCATTTGCGTATCTGCCCATTTCAGCGCGCATGCAAGGCATCGATGACAGCTACGAGCAGGCCGCTCTCGATCTGTATGCCACCCGAACGCAGGCATTCACCCGAATACTGCTGCCCCTGATGGCACCGGGCATCATCTCCGGCTTTCTGCTCGCCTTCATCGTCTCCCTGGACGACTTCATCATCACGAACTTCGTCAAGGGTGCGGGTGTCGAGACCCTGCCGACCGCCATCTTCGGAGCCGTCAAACAGGGCATAAAACCCAACATCATGGCCATTTCCACACTGTTGCTGGCCGTATCGGTGTGCATGGTCACCCTTTCCTACTTCGTCAGCAAGTCCGACAAGACCACCTGAACCAACTGGAGTCACGATATGAAAAAATTTCTGCTTCCGATAGCGACCGCTTCCGTGCTGGCCCTGACGGGCATGCCCGCACAAGCAGACGGAAAAGTGGTTGTCTACCACTGGTTCGAGTACATGCCGCAGGAACTGATAGAGAAGTTCACGGCTGAAACGGGCATCGAAGTGGTCATGGATACCTTCGACTCCAATGAGTCCCTGCTGGCATCACTCAAGGCGGGTGGCATCGGCACCTACGATGTGGCAGTACCCGGTGACTACATGGTGAAGATCATGGCCGGTGAAGGACTGCTGGACACCATTGCCGAAGACGAACTGAGCAACAAGGGCAATATACAGGCGCAATGGCTCGATGTCGGATTCGACCCTGGCCGGCAGCATTCCATTCCCTACCAGTGGGGCTCCACATCCTTCTCGGTCAATCGCGATGAATTCTCGGGGGATATCAACACCACTGACATCCTCTTCAATCCGCCGGAAGAGTTGTCCGGCAAGATCAATGTACTTGACAGCCAGGGAGAAGTCATGGCAATGGCCGCTCTGCACATGGGTATCGAACAGTGCTCGACCGATCGTGACAAGCTCAAGGCCCTGAATGCCATGCTGGAGGAGGCCAAGGGACACTGGGCTTCTTTCAATTCCGACACCGCGAAGGAAGTTCTGGTCTCCGGTGATGCCGCGGTCGGCATGATCTACAGCGGCTTCTCGGCCAAGGGACGCGAAGAAGGTGCAAACATCGAATATGCATTTCCGACGCAAGGCTACATTGCCTGGATGGACAACGTCGTTCTGCTCAAGGATGCGCCCAATCGCGAAAACGCTCTGACCTTCATGGACTTTCTGCTGGAACCCGAAAATGCGGCCGCCGTGACCAACTTTGCTCGCTATGCGGCCGGTGTCGACGGCGTGTCGGACCTGCTTGACGAAGCGCTGCGTACGCTGCCTGAAGGCAACCCGCCAGGCTCGGCGGGACCGGCCGTCTTTGTCGAAGTCTGCGACGAGCAGACACAGGCGGTCTATGACCAGATCTGGACCAATGTGAAGAAATAGCCTCACCGCAGTACAAGACCGGCGGCCGACTGCCCGATTGCGTGCGGCGGCCGCGCTACATCATGCCCCGATGCCAGCAGCGCAGCGGCACCCCACCCGATTACAACACCAGGCTTGCAGACCATGTCACTCGCTATTGATATCACCACCGATGGCGTCCTCACCTCGGACACCCACCTCGTACAGTCCTTTGCCGACCTGAACGCTCTGAAGCAGAGAGATGCCCGTACCGTGATTGTCGGGGCTGAAGGTGCCCATGTGACCGACAGTGAAGGCAACCGATTGATCGACGGTATCGGTGGCCTGTGGTGCGTCAACGTCGGCCACAAGCGACAGGAGATCATCGACGCCATCACCGAGCAGCTGAACACGCTGGATTTCTACTCCACTTTCTACAACTTCACGCACCCCACGGCGGCAGCTCTGGCCGGCAAGATTGCCGAGCTCGCCCCGGGACATCTGAACACGGTACATTTCGGCAACTCCGGCTCCGTGGCCAACGACACGGCCATCCGCATCCTGCATCACTATTACAACCGCCTGGGCAAGCCGTCCAAGAAGCTGATTCTCAGCCGTCATGGTGCTTACCACGGATCCACCTACCTGGCCATGACCATGACCACCCCTGTCTATTCGCAAGGCTGGGACACGGCCCCCGGGCTGGTGCATCATCTGCGTCTTCCTCACCACTGGCGTGAAGGTGACGGCATGAGCGAAGCGGAGTTCCTCGATTCCCTGCTGGAAGATGCCCGCACACGCATCGAGGCGCTTGGCGCCGAGAACATCGCCTGCTTCATCGCCGAACCGATCCAAGGTGCCGGCGGCCTCATCGTGCCACCGGAGGGCTACCACGTCAGAATGGCCGAGCTGTGCCGCCAGTACGACATCAAGTACATTGCCGATGAAGTCGTGACGGCATTCGGTCGTCTGGGACACTTCTTCGCATCGAAAGATGTCTTTGGCATGCAGCCTGACATCATCACCACAGCCAAGGGTCTGACGTCCGGATATCAGCCCCTGTCGGCCACGATCATCAGCGACGAGATACATGAAGTCATCTCCGAGGAAGGAGCCATCTTCTTTCATGGCATGACCTACTCGGGACATCCTGCCGCTGCCGCCGCCGCCCTGGCCAATATCGCGCTGATGGAAAACGAGAAGATCCCCGAACGCGTCAGAACGACCGGCAAGCGCTTCGAGAACAATCTGCGCGGCCTGGCAGATCTGGAACTGGTGGGCGAGGTACGCGGCAGCCATTTCATGATGGGCCTTGAATTCGTCAAGGACAAGGAACACAAGACACCTTTCGCACCGACGGAAATGATCGGTCAGAAAGTCGCTCAGGCGGCGCAGAAACGTGGTCTCATTGCACGGCCACTGGGCAACATCCTGATTCTGTCCCCCACCCTGATCATGAGCGAAGCGCAGATCGACCAGACCGCCGACATACTGCGCGAGAGCATTGCCGACGTTCAGGGAAAGCTCTGAGATGGGCGCAATGACACGCAAGTGCTCCACACGGATGCTGCCATGCCAGTAGAACACACCGATGTGCTGGTGATCGGCGCCGGACAAGCCGGTATAGCCGCCAGTGAACACCTGAGCAAGGCAGGCATCCGCCATCGGGTACTGGAGCGCGCGCGGATTGCCGAACGATGGCGATCGGAACGCTGGGACTCCCTGGTGGCCAACGGTCCTGCCTGGCATGATCGTTTCCCGGGCCTTGAGTTCTCGGGCATTGCCGCCGATGCCTTCGTGCCGAAGGAGCAAGTCGCCGATTACTTTGTCGAATACGCCAGCAGAATCGACGCGCCAATCCGCGAAGGCGTGACGGTGACGGCGGTTCGTCGCAAGCCGAACAGTGCAGGATTCGTCGCGCAAACCTCGGCGGGAGAGGTGCAGGCGCGCTATGTCATCTGTGCCACCGGTGCATTTCAACATCCGCTGGTTCCAGCCATCGTGCCGACCCGCGATGGACTGACGCAGATGCATTCAACGCAATACCGCAACCCGCAGGATTTGCCCGAAGGCAATGTACTGGTGGTTGGCGCTGGTTCCTCGGGTGTGCAGATCGCCACTGAGATCCTGCAATCGGGACGCAGAACCCTGCTCTCGGTCGGCTCCCATGACCGCCCGCCACGTCGCTATCGCGAGCGTGATTTCTGTTGGTGGCTCGGTGTTCTGAACCTGTGGGATGCCGAGGCCTCGGAGCAGTCAAGCCACACCACCATTGCAGTCAGCGGCGCAGATGGCGGCTATACCATCGACTTTCGCGACCTTGCCCATCAGGGCATGACCCTGCTGGGTCTGACCGAACGCCATGATGATGGGGTACTGCACTTCGCCGACAATCTGGCGGACAATATTCGTCAGGGCGACGCGAACTATCTGGCCCTGCTGGACCTGGCTGATGCCTACGTCGAGCGCAATGGACTGGACCTGCCGGAGGATCCGGAGGCACGAGTGCTGGGGCCTGACCCCACCTGCATGACCGAGCCCCTGCACAGCCTCGACCTGCGCGCCGAAGGCATCACGACGATCATCTGGGCGACCGGCTTCAGCGTAGACTATGGCTGGCTGCAGGTGGACGCACTGGATGATGACGGCCGTCCCCGACACAAACGCGGTGTCTCGACGGAACCAGGCGTGTATTTTCTGGGACTGCCCTGGCAATCCCGACGAGGTTCATCCTTCATCTGGGGTGTCTGGCACGATGCCAGCTTCGTGGTCGACCATATCCGCAAACAGGAAGGCTATCTGACGTATCAGGGCCGCGCCGAACGACTGGGCACGCCGACAAAAGGACAATGAGATGACGCATACACGAATCCGCAAGTTCAATACCTCTGACACCTATCCGGAGCAGAAGCTGGACAACGATCTGTGCCAGGCGGTGGTCGCTCGCGGGGCAACCGTCTTCCTGCGCGGCCAGTGTCCGCAGGATCTGGATACCGCCGTCAATATCGACAGTCACGATCCCGTCGAACAGACCCACAAGGTCATGCAGAACATCCAGCAACTGATTGGCGAAGCCGGTGGCGAAATGGATCATCTGTGCAAGGTGGTTGTCTATATCACCGACGTGCGCCACCGGGAAGCAATCTACCGGACCATGGGTGAATACATCAGAAATATACATCCGGTATCCACCGGTCTCTGTGTCTCGGCGCTGGCACGGCCGGAATGGCTGGTCGAGATCGACGCCACCTTCGTGATTCCCGACTGAGGCCTGTCATGACTTTCTCGATTGTTGGACGTTGCGCGAACAGCGGCCAGTTCGGCATGGCCATCGCCTCATCGTCACCGGCGGTTGCCGCTCGTTGCGCCTTTGCCCGAGCCGGTGTCGGCGCGGTGGCCACACAGAATGTCACCAATCCGGCTCTCGGACCTCTCGTGTTGTCGCATCTGGCCGCAGGCTTGTCGGCCACCGATGCCCTGAACAGAGCCATGGCCGATGAAGCGTATCCCGATCATCGCCAGCTACTGGTCATCGACTCATCAGGTGCAACGGCACAGCATTCGGGACAAAATGCCCTGGGCATCTGGAGCTCGGCAAGCGGCAATGAGTGTGCCTCGGGCGGCAATCTTCTGGCCAACGAGTCCATCCCTTCAGCCATCACCCGGGGATTCGAAAGCGCCAGTGGCTCACTGGGTGATCGTCTCGTTCAGGCCATGCAGGCAGGCCTGGCGGCCGGTGGCGAGGCAGGACCGATCCATTCCGCCGGGCTGTTGATCGTCGCCGAACAGGATTGGCCTTACGCCGAACTGCGCTGTGACTGGACCGAGGACTGCCCGATAGCCGCCATCGCAACTGCTTGGGAAGTGTACAAGCCGCAGGCCGATGACTATGTCACTCGCGCACTGGATCCGACGGCGGCACCGTCCTATGGCGTACCTGGAGACGAATAACGCTTGTAGTCGACTGGCGGACATCGGCCTGCATTCATCAAGCTGCTCCAGAGGTTTGCCGCGCCGGCTTGCCGGACACCCCGATAACCGTGAACACCGTCAGCACGCTGGCCAGTGCCACCAACCAGAAAACACCATTGGCGGCACCCTGATCCAGAAGAAACCCGAACAGCAGCGGTGCAATGATGCCGCCCAGATTGAAGCCGGTCGAGACGAAGCCGAACACCGTGCCAGCCTGCCCTGCCGGTGTGAGCGAACGTATCAGCATGTCGCGTGAAGGAGCGATGGCTCCACTGGCGAATCCGCACAGGGCAAACAGGATGCCGCTGAGCAGGATTCCCGGTGTCGTCCAGGCCAGAAGTGCAATCCCTGCCCCGATGCCGAGCAGACAGGCCACGATGGTCTTCTGCAAATCGCCCTGTCCATCGGCGATGCGCCCACCCACCAGCACACCCAGTGGTGAAGCAAACAGCCAGGCGGATATCAGCGTTCCCGCCAGGGTCAGACTGAATCCCTGCTGTTCATGCAAGGCCGTGACGCCAAAGCCCGTCACCCCTCGACCGATCAGCGTCAGGCCGATGAAAAAGGCCACCGACATCAGGATCGGACGGGACAGCAGCAATTGACGACGGGTCATCACAGCGTCAGCCGGGTTTGCGACAGGTGTACCTGTCGCCGATTCCGTCACTTCGCGTTCTGCCGGAGCCGACTCTCGCATCGTTGCCACTCCTGCGTTTCCAGAACTCAGCCAGTCACGTCGCAAGTACAAGGCTGCTGCCACACCAACGCCAAGCAGGCCGCAGATGAACAGCGCCTGTTGCCAACCAAACACTGAAGCCAGCAGCAGCACGGTCAATGGCGCCAAAGCCTCACCCAGATGACCTGAAGCCGTGTGATAGGAAAATGCGCGTCCCATCCTCTCGGGACGCGCTACCTCGTTCAGGATGGCGTAATCGGCCGGGTGGTACACCGCGTTTCCCAGCCCGGCAACAGCCATGAAAAGAACGAAGGCCCCATACACCGGCCATACCCCCAACAGGGAGAAAGCCAGTCCCTCCAAAGTCAGTCCGGCGATAAGTACCCAGCCGGCCCCCAGGCGATCTACCAGAATCCCCATCGGCGCCTGGGCCAGCCCTGTCATTAGGCTGAACATGGTGATGCCGAACCCCAGCTGGGTGTAGCTCGTCTGCATGGCATCGGCTATCACCGGCAGCAAAGGCGGTAGCAGCAGCATGTAGAAATGACTGAAGAAGTGAGCAACACAGATCAGTCCAATGGCCCAGCGAGCCGTGCGCTGCATGGGGAAATCCGAAGAGGAAACTGCCAAGGCGCACTCCCGATGCTGGCTGACTCACAGCGGCTGCAAACATATATTGCATCTTGTCAGTTTTTCAGCGTGAGCGCCAGCACGGCAGCCGACGAAAGCCTCAGCCGCTATCGGTACACCATGCCTCATCGACCCTGTGACAGGGGTCAGGCTGACAAAGAACAGTCCCTTGTCGACAACTCGAACCCACTGATGCACCTGTCGTTGCCAAGCTGCCGTCAGAGGCCCGTCTCCAGCAAACTACCGTGCCAACAAGTGAGCAACTAACCTGTCGAGCAAGAAAAGTGAGCGGATCAGGCCCCCGGATACTTGACTTGCTGGCATTCCTCGAAGTGTTTTATGCACATCACCCTCTCATGCGCCAACCAGAGAGTCATGTCATTGACGAATTCCCTTTCACATTTCCAAGTCTTTGTTTTATAACACTATTTTTGTTGATCAAAAAATGTGCAATTTGACACAGCCGTTACTTTCTGCGGGATGCAGCGCTCTATTCAAGCGTCATCCACACACTTATCCACACATTTTGTGGATAAGCGTGGATGGATCACGATACCGTTTCAAAATCGATCCCTTCGAGGGGGGTCGACCGGTAGGTAGTGAATGATTCAGCGACACACCGGGTCGCCAATCTGCACACGGACCGAATCCAGCCCCAACAAGGCACCATCGGCCCCCATCGCAATGACCTCGTACTGAACCAGGTCACCATCGGCTGTCGATGCGTCGTACCAGGACGTACCGCTGGTGGTATCGATGAACTCGCCGTTCTTGCGGATCTCGTATGAACGCACCTCTCCGCTGGTATTGCGATCCCAGAAAAGTTCGACGTCATACCAGTACACCTCGGCGCGGAGTCCCTCCGGTGATGCTGAGCGCTCGTCAACGGGCAGATAGGATCCCGGACCATCCGGCGCGTCGGACGTGTTTCCCGGGCGCAGCGCGTTGGAGAAGTCACCGGTTTGGCCAAAGGCATGAACTGCACGCAGTGTGTACACCGGAGATTCAACGGCGGTGGCCGTTCTGTCCATGTAAGAGCCCATGTTGTCGGTGGTGTCCAGCAGCACCTCATCCCGGAACACCTGCGTATCGTAATTGCGGCGGTAATCATGGATGCTGACACCGCTGACATCGAAGAACAGCTCCGTGCCGGTGGCACTGCCATAGAAGTTCGCAGCCGACAACGTCAGAACAGGCATCGACAATTCACCGTTGATCGTATCGAGCAGGACTTGTCGTGTCTCGTCCTGGCTGCCCAGGACGAGCTCCAGACGACCGGCAGTCGTATAGCCGTACAGACGACTGCCATCGGCGTGAACGTCCGCATAGGTCTGGGGCAGGCGCGTCACCGCCAGTGGTGCCGGATTCCGATCACGACCGACATAGAGTCGCCCGACACAGTCCAGCTCGCCCGCATCAGTCAGTGCACAGGCAACGTTGTCATCCCTTTGCTGCATGGGTATCACCTTGCGATACGGACCATTGCGAAATTGCGCGACTACCAGATTACCGACATTGGCCGACCAGCAATCGGCCGTGCCATCTTCGCGCACAGCGCAATCGATACTGTCACTGCTTTCGAACTGCGTGAATGGGGAGTCGGTGCGTGCCGCATAGGGCACCAGTGTGCTGTGGAAATAGCCCCAGCAGAACAAGTCCTCGGTTCCCTTGATGCCACAGCTACTGTAGTAACTGATGGTCGACACATCCGCGAACTCATCGATATCGGCAGGCACATCCGCCTGACCGTGCACATTCTGGCCCCAGCACTTCGCCGTGCCTTCGCTGTCAACCGCACAGCTGTGGTAAGAACCGACACTGAGCTTCACCACAGGTGCGTCGAATCCGGGCGGGTAGATCTGATCTTCATGGGTATCCAGGCCCCAGCATTGCACATCGCCGCTGTCCGTGATGCCACAGGCATGTCGAAAGCCGAGACCGATCTCGGTGAAGATCGCCTCAGGTGGCTGCAGTGTCGGATTGGTAGGATCGCTGGCGGATGTACAGCTGACACTGCCCGAGTCGGACAGGCCGCAGAAACGATCACCCAGTACCGTGATCTGCTTGTAATCGGCTTGTGCGAGAAGCGGCAATGACAATACAACAGTCAGGAGTGCGGAGATTCGTCTCATGTGGGTTCCACCAGCTTGAACGGGGAAAACAAGCCTATTACAAAGTCGTTAGCAGTTCTGGTAGAAATACCTGCAAGATTCGAAACCGCCTTCCTACATCGCCGAATACCCCCCATCAACCGGATACACCGCACCGGTGATGAAGCTGGCCTCCGCCGACACCAGCCAGGCAACCAGCGCACCCACTTCGGCTGTCTGACCCCAGCGGCGCATCGGTGTTCGTCCGAGTATCGGGGCATTGCGCTCCGGATCGGCGCGCAGGGCACCGGTCATTTCGGTTTCGATCCAGCCCGGAGCGACCGCGTTCACGCGGATACCATCATCGGCCCATCTTCCCGCCAGCGATTTCGTGAGCTGCGCCACCCCACCCTTTGACGCCGAATAGGCGGGCACCAGAGGTCCGCCGAAATAACTGAGCATGGACGCCGTGTTGACGATCGCGCCACCATTGCGTGCCAGCAGGGCTTGTGCGGCCAGACAGCAGCGCATCGTCCCCGTCAGATTGATATCGATCACGCGTTCGAACGTCTCGATCTCGTATTCCGCTTCACGAGCCAGTATACCGGCGCAATTGACCAGGGCATCAAGGCTTTCCAGCCCCTTGAAGAATTCGGTCACGGCCGCGTTGTCGCGTACATCCAGTGTCTGTGCAGAGCCTGTGCCGTCGGCATGGTCACGACGATACGCCTCCACCTCGGCGTCATCCACACCGGTGGCAATGACAGACCAGCCCTTGTCAGCCAATGCCGCGGAGACACCTTCACCGATGCCGCGGGTTCCGCCAATCACAACAACCTTTTTCATAGGGAATTTTCCTCACGATTCACAAGAAGTGATTTGTTGATACAACTCCGAAATACCCCTCAATTCGTGCAATCGATCAGGGTCTTGATGTCGCAGGCAACAGGGGCAACCATGTCGTCGAACACCGTATGGGCGCCACTCAGTGGGACGGTGCGAGTAATCAGCAATGCCAGTTGCCCGGCAAGTTCGGACGCCAGAGGAATACTGCGGCGGAACTGCTCCCGGGTGTAAACACGAGAGCCGACTATCCGCAGCTCCTTGAAGGCCACATCCAGTAACGGCAGCGGGCTCATGCCCTTGTGCAACGACGCCAGGCAGATCGTGCCGCCTGGCCGGGTCGCCGCCAGAGCATCCACGACAGCAGGGGCCACCCCTGCACATTCGAAGGTCACATCAACCCCATCACCGGCGGTATCCCGGCTGACCCGCTCTGCCACATTCTCCTCACTTGCGTCCAGCGGGATGAACCCCAGGGCTTCCGCCAACTGCAGGCGCGCCGGATTGATATCCGACACACAGACCTGCGCCGCGCCGGCATGGCGGGCAACCGTTGCCGTGAGCAAGCCGATAGGACCGGCGCCGAGCACCAGCACGCTATCACCTACCCGCAATGCGGACTGCTCGACGGCACGCACGGCGACTGCCAGAGGCTCGATCAGAGTCGCCGTCTTGTCATCCAGATTGTCCGGCACTGCAAACAGCAGGTTCTCGTCAACCGCCAACTGCTCTGCCATGCCGCCATCACCATCGATACCGATCAGGCGCAGTTGCGTACAGATATGCGGACTGCCGGTTCGGCAAGGGTGACAGCTTCCACAGGAAAACAGCGGGTAGGCGACGACACGAGTACCCGTGGCGAAGCGCGTCGACGTCCCGTCAACCTGGCCGATGAATTCATGCCCCAGGACCAGTGGCGCCGCTGCCCGTGGATGCGTGCCCGACCAGATGCCGATATCCGTGCCACAAACGCCGCAATAGCGCAGGCTGAGCATCGCCTGACCCTCGGCCGCGGTGGGCGATGCAATGTCACGTATAGCGATCTGTCGGGGAGCGGTATAAACCAGTGCCTTCATGCCTTGCTCGACCTACTCATCGAATGAACTGATCGACGAAATCGCCCCCGAGACCGACCTCCTCGTAGTGATTGCGGCATATCTCTATCTTGGTGAAGACATCCTCGAATCCCATGGTCTTGCCCCAGGGATCCACGTACAACATGACA
This sequence comes from Granulosicoccus sp. 3-233, assembly GCF_052681095.1. NCBI lineage: Bacteria > Pseudomonadati > Pseudomonadota > Gammaproteobacteria > Chromatiales > Granulosicoccaceae > Granulosicoccus > Granulosicoccus sp. 3-233. Next base: position 289,020 of record NZ_JBQYLE010000001.1, on the reverse strand, counting down.
CCGTTGACCTGAAAGAAGGTGATCATCTCCGTCACATCGTCTGGCACCACCAGCGTATGCGTCTCACCAGGAGGCTCGTAGACATACCCTCCCTCCTCGGCTACCCAGTCATGCTCCAGATAATGCCAGCGCCCCTTCAACACCCAGCCATGAACCGGCTGAGGATGACGATGACGCGACAGCACACCGGATTTGCGTACGCGCAGCAGATTCATCCAGTACCCCTGCGAGACATTCAGGCACAGCGGTCGGAACGAGACGTTCTCGGCTTGAGGCACCCAGACCCGCTCATCGGTGGGAATACCGTCGGGCACGACAATTTCCTGCGCAGCATTGGGGGGGAATGGCAATTGATAGGGAACGCGATCGTTCTTGCCGTTCTCGGTCTTGTCCTGCTCAACGGGCATGTTCTTTCTCCGTGCCGGGTTATTCGAAAAATCCTGCCTCACCGCACGACCTTCATGGAGGTCGCTGCGCCTCACGAGCATCAGGTTCGCAAAACAAGTATACCGTATACTGTATGCCAGTTCCTACCTCTCATCACAGACTACTTCATGAATGTTCTCGTTTCCAGCCAGAAGCGTCCCAAATCCCTGACCGATCACGTGACGGATGAAATTCGTCGCTGGGTGATTACCGGAAAGCTGGCGTTTGGCGAAAAGCTCTCGGAAGGCAAGATTGCCAAGGCGCTGGATGTCAGCCGCACCCCGGTGCGTGAAGCCATCAATCGGTTGGAAACCGAAAGGCTATTGACGGTCGAACCGCAACGCGGCAGTTTTGTCTTCTCCATCGAGAAGAGCGATCTGGCCAAGCTCTGCGATGCAAGAATCTGCATGGAGGCCTACGCTCTGGAAGCGGGCATTGCGGAGAATCCCGAGCAATTGCACCACAGCCTCACGACCTGCCTCGCAGAAATGAGCTTTGCTCGAGAGGCCGTTGACGACGCCCTCTATCTGGATCTGGACGCAGATTTTCACCAGCGTATTGTCCGTTCGGCGAACAACCCCTTCATCACCGATGCCTATCAGACCATCGCACCCCGTATGGCCGCCTTGCGACATCGCCTGGGTCAGCACCCCGACCACATGGCCAAATCCTATCGGGAACATCAGAGCTTGTGCGCAGCGGTAGGCAACAGGGATCTGACGGGTGCCTTGAAAATCCTTGCCGCCCATATCGACAGGAAGGAAGGCAATTACTGGCGCATTCTGGCCACTGATGTACCTTGAGTCGCGATGCCCTGAAGCCTCAACGCATACCAAGCCTGTATTCCGTCGGCTTCATGCCGGTGTGTTTGCGGAAACTGCGGTTGAAGTGCGACAGCGAGCCAAACCCACTTTCCATGGCAACAGTCAGGATGCTTCCTTCGTCTTCCAGCAGCAGTGCCTGTGCATAGGACAAACGCAGTAGCTGCACATACTGGTTCAGCGTGACCCCGGTGGATTTCCTGAACAGGCTCATCAGATATTTGGGATGCAGGCTGGCGTTGTCGGCGATGGTGTTGGCGTCGATGTTTTCCCGGAAGTGCTCGGCGATGAAGCCCAGTATCTGCCGGATCTTGTCGAAGCTCTTCTGATCAGGCGTTTCCAGTGCGGTATCCCGTTCAGTGCCCAGATCGACCAATTCATAAGACTCCAGCGCAATGCGTTCTATGCGCAACAACAGCTCTTCGGTGGCGTGGCGCTTGCGCTCGGCATCGTCCGAACGGAAATAGCGGCACATGCGTGCAAATGCGCAGCGATCCTCCTCGGCACGCTCGGTAGCAATCAATGCTGCTCCGTGCATGAGCTTTTCGCGAATCTCGTCGGACAGGCGCAGCCGGAAGAACTGCACGAGCGGCAGGTGGATGGCCTCCATTCGGGTGCCTTCCTCGAAATCGGCAAGACGATGCGGCAAGCCACCCCAGAACAGCGCAATGTCGCCAGGGCCGATCCGGAACTCGCGCCCACACATCTCGTAGCTTGTCGCACCGGTCTCCACGTAGTTGATTTCTATCTGCGCGTGCCAGTGCGAAATCGGCATGACACCGGGCTCGCCACGCCCCAGAACGATGTCATTGGGCAGGGCTTCTACCGTGCTGTCACGCGGATTCCAGATGTTTTTTTCCGAAATCTTACTATCGGATGAAGTTGGCTGTCCCATGGGCAAGACGATTCTCCTGATGCTGCAATACTAACAGTCATGACAAACGTTCCAAAGTCTCAAGGCTGATCAGGAGAGAAAGACATGCGACATATAACAGTTTGTGCATCATTGGTGCTGCTTGCCTCAACCGGTATCGCCCGGGCAGAAACCGAGGTCAAGGTCTGGTCCTGGGGGAGCGCCGCACCCGCACTGGAGGCGACTCTGGAAGGGTTCAACGCCCTGCATCCGGACATCAAGGTGACGGTGGACAAGCTGGGCTATTCCGATGTCAAGAGCCGGGTCCTGGCAGCCTGCGCAGCCGGCGGTACCGGGCTGCCGGATCTGTTCCAGTTCCAGAACACCGAGATGGAATTGATCACTGCACAGTTTCCGGATTGTGCAGCCGATCTGGTACCGCTGGGCTTTGATGCGGACCAGCAAGCCGCTTTCCCGGAATTCAAGATGTTTGCCCTGCGTCAGGGAGATCGCGTCGTGGGCATGCCCTGGGACTCCGGCCCCGTGGTGATGTTCTATCGCCGGGACTTCTATGAAAAGGCGGGCGTGGATGTGGCCAGCATAGAGACCTGGGACGATTTTCAGGAAGCCGGCAAGGCAGTGCAGGCAGCCAACCCCGGCGTGACCATGATCAATGACAACCTCAACGGTGGTGCCGAATTCGTGCGCATGATCGGTGAGGAGCAGGGTTGCGGCTATTTCTCGTCGGACGGTGAATCCATTACCGTGTCGCAGCCCGGCTGTGTCGCCGCACTGGAAGTGGTCAAGTCACTCAACGACCAGAAGCTGATGACGGCCGCCGATTTCAACGGAAAGCTGCAGAACAACGGCGCCGGTGTCGTGGCAACCCAGATGAGCGGAGCCTGGTTCGAGGGGCCAGTGCGCAACAACGCACCGGAAGACCAACACGGCAAGTGGGGCATCATGGCCATGCCCAGCGTTACGGCAGGCGGCTCGCGGGCCGCCAATTTCGGTGGTTCGTTGCTGGCAATCAACAACAACAGCCGCGTCAAGGAAGCCGCCTTCGCCTACCTGAGTTATGCACTGGGCTCCAACGAAGGCCAGATCACCATGCTGCGCGAACAGGGCCTGGTGCCCTCGCTGGTCTCGGCGCTGGATGATCCCTATGTGTCCGAACCGAGCGAGTTCTGGGGTGGCCAGAAGATCTGGGAGCTGGTTCTGGGGCGACTGGAAAAGATCGCGCCGATCAATGGGACGGAATACTTCAGCGATGCCGATCAGGTCGTCATCGCGAACCAGACGGCCTATCTGGCCGGTGGCTTTGACAGCGCGCAGGCTGCCATGGACGACGCGGCAAAGCAGATCAGCTTTGCCACCGGTCTGCCCATCGCCGAGTGATTCCGACCAGCCGCGAATCTGACGGCGGGGCCGAGTCCCCGCCACTTCAACAGCCTTCCTGACAGGACCCCATCCAATGCGCCAGCGCACGCAAACTGCCTATGGGTTTTTGAGTCCTTATCTGCTGATATTCGCCATCTTCTGGCTCTGGCCCATTATCCACTCCTTCTACCTGTCGTTTCTATCGACGCGGCGTCAGCCCTGGAGCTTCAACCCCGGCATGACCTGGGGGCGACTCACGCAGGATCCGGCTTTCTACAACGCATTGTGGAACACGCTGAAGATTCTCGCCATTCAGGTGCCGGTCATGCTGACACTGGCCACCTTGCTGGCGGTACTGCTCAATTCGACGCTGCTGCGGGCACGTGGCCTGATCCGCTTTGCCTTTTTCGCGCCCGTGGTGATCGGAGAGGCCGCCTATGCGGCTGTGTTCCGGCTGATGTTCAACGATGAATTCGGGATCGTGAACAAGACGCTGGAGGGTATCGGACTGGACGCCGTCAGCTGGTTTTCCAACCCCACTGCGGCCATGTCACTGATCATCATTGCCGTGACATGGCGCTGGGTCGGCTACAACGCCATCATCATCCTCTCAGGCTTGCAATCCATTCCTCAGGATGTCTATGAAGCTGCAACCCTGGATCGGGTAAGTCCTCACCAGCAGTTTCTGTATATCACGCTCCCCCTGCTCAAACCGGTCATTGTCTTCTGTCTGGTGCTGTCGGTCATTGGCTCCATGCAGCTGTTTGCCGAACCCTATCTGATAACCAATCTCGGGGGGCCCGGCGGGGCAACCGAGACCCTGGGTCTGTATCTCTACAAGCAGGCCTTCCTGAATCTGAACTTCGGCTATGCCTCGGCCATCGCCTACACGATTGCCGCACTGGCTGTATCGATTTCCATACTGAACCTGTGGCTGGGGAGAGAACGTTCATGAAGTCAAGATCAAGAACAGTACTGCTGCGCAGCCTGGCCCTGCATGCGGTCATCGTGCCGTTGGCTCTGTTGTGGCTGTTGCCCATCTGGATGATGGTCGTCTTTGCTTCCATGGAGGACAGCGCCATATTCAGTGCCGAAGTTCAGCTGTGGCCCGGCGACAGATTCATCGAGAACTTCCATGAATTGCAGGCAGAGCTGGATTTCGTGCGCACGATCGTGGTGTCCGTGGTGGTAGCCGTGATCTACACGGCCGCCTCAGTGGTGCTGACCTCCATGGCTGGCTGGGCACTGGCACGTTACCGCTTTCATGGGCGCGGGCTTGTCGTATCGATCATTCTGGGAACGATGACACTACCCTACTTCGTGGTGGTCATCCCGCAGTTCATCATGGTGGCGCGGGACTTCGGACTCTCGAACACCTGGATAGCGCTGATCGTGCCGCCGTTGTTCAATTCGCTGGGCGTGCTGTTCATGCGACAGGCCTTCACGATGATGCCCGCCGATCTGTTCGACGCGGCACGTATCGATGGCGTCAGCGAATGGCAGATCTTCCGGCATGTCGCGCTGCCACTGGCGCGGCCCATGCTCGCCGCATTGTCGATCATTCTCTTTCTGCATTCGTGGAACAACTATCTCTGGCCGCTGCTGATTTCCAATGATCGATCGATGATGACAGCGCCCGTGGCGCTTGGATCGCTGTTCGGGCTGCTCGATGTCAGCTGGGGTGGTGTCATGGTTGGCTCGGTCTTGCTGACCGCTCCCATGCTGGTGGTTTTCATTTTCATGCAACGTTTCTTCATGGCCGGCATTACCGCTGGCGCCGTGAAGTAGGAGTTCGACATGGGTTCAGTTTCTCTGGAAGGTGTCAGCAAGTCCTTTGGCGCCATAAAGGTCATTCACGGTGCTGATCTGGACGTTCAGGACGGCGAATTCGTGGTCTTTGTCGGCCCGTCCGGCTGCGGTAAATCCACCTTGCTGCGGATGATCGCCGGACTGGAATCGATCAGCCATGGCTCCCTGAGGATTGGCGATCGCCTCGTCACCGATGTCGAGCCCGGAGATCGGGGGATCTCCATGGTCTTTCAATCCTATGCACTCTACCCGCACATGGACGTGACCGAAAACCTCTCATTCGGCTTGCGCATGAATGGCAACAAGGCAGCCGACACCTCGGAGCGCGTCAGGGGCGCGGCGAGCGTACTGCAACTTGATTCCCTGTTGGCTCGTCTCCCCAAACAGCTATCCGGCGGACAGCGACAACGGGTCGCCATCGGCCGCTCCATTGTGCGTAAGCCACAGGTCTTCCTGTTTGACGAACCCTTGTCGAACCTGGATGCCGAGCTGCGTGTGCAGATGCGGGTGGAAATCGCCCGCCTGCACCACGAGCTGGGTGCAACCATGATCTATGTCACCCACGACCAGACCGAGGCCATGACCCTGGCTGATCGGATCGTCGTTCTGCGTGCCGGCCATATCGAGCAGGTCGGCACCCCTCTGGCGCTCTACACGGACCCGGACAATCGGTTCGTGGCCGGTTTCATCGGCTCACCCCGAATGAATTTCCTGACCGGTGAGGCACGAGGCCATGTCGATGGACGGCAGGCGGTCGTGCTATCGGGGCAAGGCGATGCCCTGGTCGAGGTTGCACTGTCGCAACCGCTGCCCAGTGGCACGCCGGTATCGCTCGGACTGCGACCCGAACATGCCCAGGTGGGGTCACCCGGCCCTGGCACTTTCACCACCACGATCGACGTGGTCGAGTATCTGGGGGCGACCAGCTATCTCTATAGCGGCACCACCACGAAGGAACCATTGATTGTCGCGCGACAGGGCGTACACACCGATCGCGCAGGCGATCAGGTCGTCGTCGGCGTGCCGCCCGACAAGGCAATCCTGTTTGCGGCCGATGGCACACGACTGCGCTGAGCAACTCCACTTCACACAGACAAAAGACCGAGCAATCATGACTTTCGAACGAGAGGCACGGCAGACCCTTGGCGTCTGCTACTACCCCGAGCACTGGCCTGAGTCGCGCTGGCCCATCGATGCACAGATGATGGCTGCCGCCGGCATCGAGTATGTTCGCATTGCCGAGTTCGCCTGGTCTCTGCTGGAACCGCGGCCCGGCGTGCATGACTGGGGCTGGCTGGACCGGGCAATCGACGAGCTTGCAGCCATGCAACTGAAAGTCGTCCTGTGTACGCCAACGGCGACACCACCCAAGTGGCTGGTTGACCAGATGCCCGACATGCTGCCGGTGGATGCCCAGGGACAGGTGCGCGGTTTCGGCTCGCGCCGACACTATTGCTTCAGCCACGAAGGCTACCGACGCGAATGCGCTCGAATAACCGACGCCATGGCACGTCGCTATGGGGATCACCCGGCCGTTGCGGCCTGGCAGACAGACAACGAATACGGCTGTCATCGCACCACGCTGAGCTACTCCGATGCGGCTCTCTCAGGCTTTCGCCGATGGCTTGCGGATCGCTATCAGGAGATCGGCAATCTGAACCGGGCCTGGGGCAATGTCTTCTGGTCGATGATCTACGACAGTTTCGAACAGATCGAATTTCCTGCCGCTGCCGTCACCCAGACCAATCCGTCACACCAGCTGGATTTTCGCCGCTATGCATCCGAGCAGGTGGCCAGCTTCAACAAGTTGCAGACCGATATCATTCGCCAGCACTCACCCGGCCGCCCGATCAGTCACAATTTCATGGGCAAGTTCTTCGAGTTCGATCATTACGCGGTCAGTCAGGAACTCGATATCGCCGCATGGGATGCCTATCCACTGGGTTTTCTGGATCGGGAAATTGGCGATGAGGCCTTGATGAAGCGCTATATGGGAATCGGTCATCCGGATTTCGACCCCTTTCACCACGACCTGTACCGCTCTTGTGGTGAGCTTCGCAATGGTCAGGACAAGGGTCGCTGGTGGGTCATGGAGCAACAACCCCCTGGCCCACTGAATTGGGGAGCATACAACCCGGCCCCCCTGCCCGGTGCCGGAAGACTGTGGGTCTGGGAAGCTTTCGCAGCCGGCGCAGAGGTGGTCAGCTTCTTCCGCTGGCGTCAGCCATCCTTTGCGCAGGAGCAGATGCACGAGGGCCTGCTGTTGCCCGACGGGGAAGCGAATGATGGTTACCGGCTGTGCTGTGAGATAAACGAGGAACTGCAGCAACTGCTGCCGGAGCCGGGATCCAGTCGCGCCGAGGTGGCCTTGATCTTCGACTACGACAGTCAGTGGATGATGGAGATCCAGCCCACTGCCGCAGATGCATCGCATTTCGACAGCGTGTTGCAAGCCTATGCAGCACTGCGGCGAGCCGGCATCAGCGTGGATATCGTCCCGCCAACCGAGAACGCCATTGCCGGGCGAAAGCTGGTGGTAATGCCGATGTTGACTCATATCACGCCCGAATTTGCCGAAAATCTGGCAGCCAGTGAAGCCGTGGTACTGGCAGGGCCGTGGACAGGCGCCAAATCCGAGAACCTCGGAATCTCCGAAGGTCTGCCACCGGGTGCACTTCGGCAGCTGATCGATATCCGCATCCGCCGGGTTGAAACGCGCCCTGCCTTCGCGCCGTTCAACCTTGCAGAAGGCGGCACGCTTGCCGGTTGGCTGGAAACGGTGGTGGCGGGTGACAAGGTCGAGGTGATGGAAACACTGGAAAACGGCCAGGCCACCGCTCTGCGATCAGGCAGGACCATCTACCTTGCCGGCCGCTATGAGAACGCGGCGCTCGATCGCGTCACGCGGCAGGCACTGGAGCTGGCAGGCCTGCCATGGCTTGACCTGCCGCCGGACATTCGTGTTCGAGACAATGGCAACCGGCGCTATCTGTTCAACTACGGGCGTGACACACAAGACCTGAGTGCACTCTTTCCCGGTGCGCAGGTGGACATGGGCTCCTTGCAACTGGAATCCTGCGGCGTTGCCTGCATCCGACAGCCTGTTCAGCCTGCGACACAGCAACGGGTACCTGCCAGCCGTCAAGTCACCACCTGAGGGCCTTTCTTGCGGTACATTGCCTTCCCGGCTGACGAAATCAGCCGATAATCGATCTACGCAATCGGAAGGCTTGCCCCCATGACATTCACCATCTGGCTGTCACTGTTCACCGTCTGCCTGCTGGGGGCCATGTCCCCCGGCCCCAGTTTGGCCATCGTTGCCAGACACGCCCTGGCGGGTGGGCGCAGCAACGGCTTGGCAACCGCCTGGGCGCATGCCTTCGGCATCGGCATCTATGCCTTCATCACCTTGATCGGGCTGGCGGTGCTGTTGCAGCAAAGCCCCCTGCTGTTCAGGTACATCAGTCTGGCAGGAGCCGCCTACCTGGCTTATCTGGGCTTCAACGCACTGCGCTCGAAGGGTGGCATTGCCGCCAAGCTGGAAGCCGGCGAGCACACGGCCGTGTCGCAATCGGCTCGCGAAGGCTTTCTGATCTCCATCTTGAGCCCCAAGATCGCCCTGTTCTTCATCGCCCTGTTCAGCCAGTTCGTGGCGCTGGGCAATGATCTCGGCAATCAGATGGTGATCGTGGCCACGCCATTTCTGGTGGATGGACTGTGGTACACCTTCATTACCCTGGTGCTGTCCCACTCCCTGGTGGTTGAACGCATCCGCTCGAAGGCCGTGCTGATCGATCGCCTCTCGGGGATCGTGCTGATTCTGCTGGCCATTCGTGTCGCCATGATGGCCTGAGCGGCGCGGTGGCCAGCCAGTGCGTCAGGGCTGCCCGCAACAGCGCGAATCACCTTCGCTCCTTCGGCATCGCCGAATCTGCCTTCGAACAGGGCAATTATACCATCGCGCTGCGAAGGCCGATAGGCGGCAAACCGCCAGTCAGATCTCAATACACATCCTTCTGATAGCGCTTGTCATCCCGCAGTGCTTCCAGATAGGCCTCGGCGTCTTCTGCCGACTGGCCACCGTGAGTCTGCACCACAGACAACAGGGCCTGATGCACGTCCTTGGCCATGTGGTTGCCATCACCGCAGATGTACAGATGCGCACCCTTCTGCAGCCATTCGTACAACTCGGCACCGTTCTCGACGATGCGGTCCTGTACATAGACCTTCTCGGCCTGATCGCGACTGAAGGCAACGCTCAACTTGCTCAGCAGACCGGACTTCAGATAGGACTGCAGTTCCACCTGGTACAGGAAATCCTGGGTGAAATGCGGATTGCCGAAGAACAACCAGCTGTTGCCTTCGACACCATCGGCCTCGCGATCCTGCAGAAAGGAGCGGAATGGTGCGATACCGGTGCCCGGTCCGATCATGATCACCGGCGCCTCGGGATTCTCCGGCAGTCGGAAGCTGTCATTGTGCTCGATGTACACGCGTACCTTGTCACCTTCCTCGACGCGGCGTCCGAGAAAACCGGAGCAGCCACCCAGGTGCGCGTTGTCGTGTGTGTCGAATTCAACTACCGCCACCGTCAGATGCACTTCCTCTTCAACCTCTTTCTGGCTGGAAGCAATGGAGTACAGACGCGGCTGTTGCTTGCGCAGGCTATCGATCAGTGCCTGGGCCGTGATGTCGCCGGGGTTCTGCCGGATGACGTCATAGATCTGCCTGTCCTCCAGATACTCCCGCAGCGCCGCCTTGTCACCGGCGATCTCCACCAGGCCTGCATTGCCAGTGGCCGCAGCGAATTTCTCGACAAACCCCGGGTAGGACTGCGTCAGCTCGAAATCCTCTATCAGCGCCTGGCGAACCGGCTTGTCTTCATCACCTACTCGCACAGCCTCGTCGGCTGAAATCTTCAGCAGTGCCAGCACTTCATCAACAGCCAGACTGTCATTGAGGAAATACACACCGAGAGAATCACCCGCTCGATACTGCAAGCCGGAACCTTCCAGCGAGATCTCGACGTGTCGAACATCCTTGAGTGAATCCCGACCGGTGATTTTCTGTACTTCACCGATTTCTGCGACAAACGGATTCTTCTTGTTGAAAATGGACGTCACGGGCTGAGCCGCGTCACCAAACCCCGCCAGACCGGTCATCGCCGGACTGGCCGCACCGTTGACCGCCTTCAACGCGGGCTCGAAGAGATCAACCGCGCCATCCACCCAGGCAGCCGCCGCGTCATCGTAATCCACATCCAGCAACGCACGCTCGGTGATCACGGAGGCGCCCAGAGCACTCAGGCGCTCTTCGAAATCGGAAGCGGTCTTGCAGAAAAACTCATAGCTGCTGTCACCCAGGCCGATCACGGCTACCTGCACACCTTCGAGCTTCGGCGCCTTCTTCGAACCCAGAAACTTGTACAGCTTCTCGGCCTGTTCCGGTGGTTCGCCCTCACCATAGGTGGAGACGACAATGGTCAGAAACTTCTCGTTCTTCAACTGTGTCGGCTTGTAGTCCGCCATGTTGACCAACTTGACATCCAGCCCGCGAGCCTCGGCCTTGGCAGCCATGTCCGCAGCGATTCCCTTGGCATTACCTGTCTGGGAACCGTAGAGAATGGTCAGCGGAGAGGCATCGACCGCCACCGTCTCCTGCAGGGCAATCGGCGTAGCGGCATTGGCAGCCGCCGCCATATAGCCACTGATCCAGGCCTGTTGCACAGGCGTCAGACCACCCATGAGGTCCTTGACCTGATTGATCTGGTTGGGTGTCAATGGACTAAGCCCTTGGGGAATGTCAGACAGGATCATCGGGAGTTACCAGTCGGGTTCTGTTTGTTGAATACTGAAACGTGTTCTTGTGTATCTGAAAGGCTCAGGCGTGAAAGTCGGTGACAGACACCTTGACTTCCTTCACCACGCCCTGGCGAATGACGAAATCACCAAAGCCTTCATCGTCGTGACGCTCTGTTGCCCAGCGACCGATCAGGGAATCCAGCTCGCTCAGGATGACCTCTTCACCGATGTTCTCGCGGTAGAGTTTGGGAATGCGTGTGCCCACACGATTGCCTCCCAGATACAGGTTGTACTTGCCCGGGCCCTTGCCGACCAGACCGGCTTCCGCCAGCATGGCGCGGCCACAGCCGTTCGGGCAACCGACCACGCGCAGGATGATGTGGTCATCAACCAGACCGTGCTTTTCCAGCAGAACTTCCACCTTTTCTACCAGGCTTGGCAGATAGCGTTCGGATTCAGCCATGGCCAGCGGGCAGGTTGGCAAGGCCACACAGGCCATGGAATTGAGCTTCTGGGCCGAGGTGCCATCATCCAGCAGACCATGCGCTCGGGCAATTTTCTCGATCTCGTCCTTCTGCTCTGCAGGCACACCGGCGATGATCAGGTTCTGATTGGCCGTGATGCGAAAATCGCCCTTGTGTATCTCGGCAATCTTGCGCAGGCCAGTTTTCAGCGGACGATCCGGGTAATCCAGAATGCGGCCATTCATGACGAAAAGCGTCAGGTGCTGCTTGCCATCGATACCTTCGACCCAGCCGAAACGATCGCCACGCGAGGTGAACTCATACGGGCGGCTGTCCTCGAATTTCACGCCGGCACGACGCTCTACCTCGGCCTTGAACACATCAGTGCCCACGCGATCCAGCGTGTACTTGGTCTTGGCGTTCTTGCGGTTGGAGCGATTGCCCCAGTCGCGTTGCACGCTCACGACATGCTCGGCTACCGCGAGCGTATGCTCCAGCGGTATGAAACCGAAGTCATCGGCCTTTCGCGGATAGGTGGCTGTTTCACCATGCGTCATCGCCAGTCCGCCGCCGACCAGCACATTGAAGCCGACCAGTTTGCCATCTTCGGCAATGGCAACGAAGTTCAGATCGTTGGCATGCACATCCACCTCGTTGTTGGGTGGCACTGTCACGGTAGTCTTGAATTTGCGCGGCAGGTAGGTAGACCCCAGAATCGGCTCCTCGGTGGTCTTCTCCTTCTTGCCATCGAGCCAGATCTCCATATAGGCCTTCGTTCTGGGCAGCAGATGTTCGCTGATCTTCTTCGCCCACTCGTAGGCTTCCTGATGCAGCTCGGATTCGACCGGATTGGTGCTGCACAGCACATTTCGATTGACATCACCAGCTGTCGCGATGGAGTCGATACCGGTCGCGTTCAGCACCTGGTGCATGGTCTTGATGTTCGGTTTGAGCACACCGTGGAACTGGAAAGTCTGGCGAGTCGTCAGGCGGATGGAACCGTACAGTGTCTTCTCTGCCGCGAACTGATCGATGACCAGCCATTGCTCCGGCTTGATGATGCCGCCGGGCAATCTGGCTCGCAGCATGACATTGTGCAGTGGCTCGAGCTTCTGTTGGCTACGCTCTGCGCGGATATCGCGATCATCCTGCTGATACATGCCGTGAAAACGAATCAGCTGAAAGTTGTCCGCCGTGAAGCCTCCCGTGATGGGATCCTGCAGGTCTTCGGCAATGGTGCCACGCAGGAAATTGCTCTCCCTCTTCAGGCGCTCATTGTCCGACAGTGGAAGAGATTCCAGCTCCGGCGTGTTTTCGACTTTGTCCAGCATGGCTTGCGTGCTACGTATCTCAGGTGTATTCGATTCAGGCAAGGGCGGCGGCCTTGACAGCCACCGCCCCGCGTCTGTCGATCAGCTTGGCGCTTTGGTCTTGCGCAGGTAAGGGAATACGGTTTCGAATTCGCCGAACTTCGCTGTTGCATCTTCATTGCTGACAGCTGGCGGAATGATCACGTCCTGACCGACTTCCCAGTTGGCAGGCGTGGCAACACCCTTGGTTGACATCTGCAGGCCATCCAGGGCGCGCAGTATCTCGGCGAAGTTGCGGCCGACTGTCATCGGGTAGGTCATGGACAGCTTCAACTGCTTGTCGGGACCGATGATGAAAACCGAACGAACCGTCGCGCTGTCAGCCGGCGTTCGACCGTCTGGCAGATAGGCTTCTGCCGGCAACATGTCGAACTGCTTGGAGACCTCCAGGCCTTCATCGGCGATGATCGGGAAGCCCGCCTTGGCACCACCATAGGACTCGATGTCGTTCTTCCACTTCTTGTGATCTTCAACGCCGTCCACGGATACACCAAGAACCTTGGTGTTGCGCTTGGCCCACTCATCGGCCAACTGTGCGACAGCACTGAATTCGGTGGTGCAAACCGGCGTGAAATCCTTGGGATGACTGAACAGGATTGCCCAGCTGTCACCGATCCAGTCGTGGAAGGTAATCGTTCCCTGGTCGGTCTCGGCTGTGAAATTCGGGACTGTGTCGTTGATACGAAGAGACATGTGATTTTCCTGATGTTTGTTCTGTGATTGGGTAACGTGTACTTCCGAACGAATTGGCAAGGAGATGATTGAAGCATCTGCCCGTGAAGGCTATCTGCGCTGCTCACCTCATGTCCCTCGTCCGTGATTGGCTACACACCTGAAGGATACATTGCCGGACAGTCGCCCGAACCTCGATACCCATGCCGAAACTCGTGTTTCCGCCCTGTATCGGGGCACTCACCGTTACCTTATCGCCCAAGTTGAGGGCATCCTACAGGGCGCGCAAGGCGAAGGTTTAGAACTATTTGTTATCAGGTTATTCCGTTATCGACACAGGCCTCAACCACCACCTGCCCCTGATCGGAGACACGGTTCATCACGGCTGGCACCGGCCTTTTAGGCCGCGCCGCTGGCGATTTGTGTCTGAAACCGTGCCCCGTGTCGAATCCTGAAGAGAGGGCAAAGCCACAGCACCACGAAAAACGGGAATCTGGCGCGAAAAATGGTGATCCGAGACGGTTCCAGCCGGGAATGGCCGTTCAGAAGTATAATCTCCCCTCCTCGTATCCCTCGAAGACAAGTTCATGAGCCTTTATCTCGAATACATAAACGAAATTGACGATCGAAAAGGTCAAGGGTTGCATCCCAAGCCTATCGATAGTGGCGAATTGCTGGCCGAGATAGTGGCTCAGATCAAGGATCCGACGCATGAGCACCGATCCGACTCCCTGAACTTCTTCATCTACAACACCTTGCCGGGCACCACCAGCGCCGCAGCGGTGAAGGCAGCGTTCATCAAGGAAATCATTCTGGGCGAAGCCGTCGTCGAGGAAATTTCAACGGAATTCGCCTTTGAACTGCTGTCACACATGAAAGGCGGTCCCTCTGTCGAGGTACTGCTGGATCTGGCCCTGGGTGATGATGCAACCATCGCCAAACAGGCCATGGAAGTCCTGAAGACCCAGTTCTTCCTGTACGAAGCCGATACCGAGCGCCTGGCAACTGCCTTCAAACAGGGCAATGCGATCGCCAAGGAGCTTCTGGAAAGCTACGCCGCCGCAGAATTCTTCACCAAACTGCCCGAGGTCGACGAAGAAATCGACGTGGTGACCTATATCGCCGCAGAAGGCGATATCTCCACCGATCTGCTCTCCCCCGGCAATCAGGCGCATTCCCGCTCGGACCGCGAGCTGCACGGCAAGTGCATGATCTCGGAAACGGCTCAAACCGAGATCCAGGCCCTGCAGAAGGCGCATCCTGGCAAGCGTGTGATGCTGATTGCCGAAAAAGGCACGATGGGCGTTGGCTCTTCGAGGATGTCAGGCGTCAACAATGTAGCGCTGTGGACCGGCAAGCCTGCCAGCCCCTATGTCCCGTTTGTCAATTACGCCCCGATTGTCGCTGGCACCAACGGCATTTCACCCATCTTTCTGACCACGGTCGGTGTTACCGGCGGAATCGGCCTTGACCTGAAGAACTGGGTCAAGAAGCTCGACGCCGATGGCAAGCCGGTTCTGGATGACAACGGCGATCCGGTTCTCGAGCAGGTGTACTCGGTTGACACGGGCAAGGTGCTCACCATCAACACGAAAACACAGAAACTCTACGATGCCGATGGCAAGGAGCTGGTCGATATCGCCTCGGCACTGACACCACAGAAGATGGAGTTCATCAAGGCCGGCGGATCCTACGCCATCGTCTTCGGCAAGAAGCTGCAGAGCTTTGCCGCAGAAACGCTCGGCACAGAGCCCGTGCCGGTCTTTGCTCCCTCCAGAGAAGTGACGGTTGACGGTCAGGGCCTGACTGCCGTGGAAAAGATCTTCAACAACAACGCGTTGGGCGTCAAGGACGGTGTCGTCCTGCACGCCGGCTCCGATGCGCGCGTCAAGGTCAACATCGTCGGTTCCCAGGACACCACCGGTCTGATGACCGCCCAGGAGCTGGAATCGATGGCCGCAACCGTCATTTCTCCGACGGTGGACGGTGCCTACCAGTCCGGCTGTCACACGGCTTCGGTCTGGGACAAGAAGGCACAGGCCAATATTCCCAAACTCATGAGCTTCATGAACGGCTTCGGGCTGATCACGGCACGAGACCCCAAAGGCGCCTATCACGCCATGACAGACGTCATCCACAAGGTACTGAACGACATCACCGTGGATGAGTGGGCCATCATCATCGGTGGTGATTCCCACACTCGCATGTCCAAGGGCGTAGCCTTTGGTGCGGACTCCGGTACCGTGGCGCTGGCGCTGGCAACCGGTGAAGCCACCATGCCCATCCCCGAATCCGTCAAGGTCACCTTCAAGGGGAATCTGAAGGATTACATGGATTTCCGCGACGTCGTGCATGCCACCCAGTTGCAGATGTTGAAGACATTCGGTGACAACGTCTTCCAGGGCAGAGTCATCGAGGTGCATATCGGTACACTGCTGGCCGACCAGGCCTTCACGTTTACCGACTGGACGGCAGAAATGAAAGCCAAGGCCTCCATCTGCATCTCACAGGACGACACGCTGATCGAGTCTCTGGAGATTGCCAAGAGCCGTATCCAGATCATGATCAAGAAAGGCATGGACAACGATGGCCAGGTTCTGCAGGGACTGGTTGACCGGGCTGACCGGAGAATCGCCGAGATTCGATCCGGTGACAAACCGGCCTTGCGACCGGACGACAATGCCAGCTACTTTGCCGAACTGGTGGTCGATCTGGATCAGATCGTTGAACCCATGATTGCCGACCCGGACGTGAACAATGAGGACATCTCCAAGCGCTACACGCATGATGTCATCCGTGCACTTTCCCACTACGAGGGAGACAAGGCCGTTGACCTCGGCTTCGTCGGATCATGCATGGTGCACAAGGGTGATCTCAAGATCATTTCCAGGGTACTCAGGAACTGGGAAGAGAAGAACGGCCCCATCGAGTTCAAGGCCCCCCTCATTGTTGCCGCCCCGACCTACAACATCATCGATGAACTGAAGTCCGAAGGTGACTGGGATGTTTTGCAGAAGTATTCCGGTTTCGAATTCGATGACAACGCCCCGAAGCAGTCTGCCCGGACCGAATACGAGAACATGATGTATCTCGAGCGCCCCGGCTGCAATCTGTGCATGGGCAACCAGGAAAAGGCAGCCAAGGGCGATACGGTACTGGCCACCTCCACTCGACTGTTCCAGGGTCGAGTCGTGGAAGATTCCGAACGCAAGAAGGGTGAATCTCTGCTGGCTTCCACACCCGTGGTGGTACTCGCCGCCATTCTGGGCCGCACGCCCAGCATCGACGAGTACAAGGTGGCGGTCGATGGCATCAGCCTGACAAAATTCGCCCCCCCTCTTGAAGCCTTGAACACGGCTCAATCCACAGTCACGTTCATGCCACGTCACTGAAGGCAGCGGCATCCGGAGCGATGCACCGGATGCCGGTCTGACCAGACCACGCAGGCTGCGTCCACCCTCCTCGTCTCGTGACGGAGGGCGGGCGTAGCCTGTTTCGTTTCTGCCCTGCCCCTTGCAAACGGCGGCCCAGTTGCCGCTCACGCTCAACAGTAACCCATCACGAATCGAATGTTATTGATAATCATTCTCGTTTGATTACAATAGCCTCAGCAGATTGATGGACACTGGCATGAACAAGACACGAATCCTCGTTTCGACATCGAACAACCCCTGGTTCAACCTCGCTGTCGAGGAAGTCATCTTCGAGAAAATGGACCCGCGTCAACGGGTGCTGTTCATCTGGCGCAATGGCGATACCGTTGTCATCGGCCGTGCGCAGAACCCCTGGCGGGAATGCAATGTAACCCGGATGGAGGAAGACAATGTCAGGCTCGCCCGCAGACGAACCGGGGGCGGAGCTGTATTTCAGGACATGGGCAATACCAATTTCACCTTCATGGCCGGAAAGCCTGAATATGACAAGACGGAATCGACGCACATTGTTCTGGAAGCCCTGAAACATCTGGACATCACTGCGGTGGCCAACGGCCGGAACGATCTGGTTGTGCAGGAAGGTGATTTGCCGAGAAAATTCTCGGGATCGGCCTATCGGGAAACGCAGGACAGGGGATTTCATCATGGCACCCTGCTGCTGCACGCCGACCTGAATCGGCTCGCCGGTTATCTGACCCCCAGCCCGAAGAAACTGGCTGCAAAAGGCATCTCCTCGGTCAGGTCAAGAGTGACCAACCTGGATCAGATCCGCCAGGGCATCAACCACGATCTTGTCAGCGGCGCCTTGATTGAATCCTACCTCGATCATTTCAACGTCGACGTGGATGTCGAGTACCTGTCACCGTACGATCATTGCGATCTGCCGGGACTGGATGAGACCTTCGGACGCTACAGCAGCTGGGAATGGAATTTCGGCAAGACCCCGGAATTCACCCATTTGCTGGATGAGCGTTTCAACTGGGGTGGGGTTGAAGTCTTTCTCAATGTGACAAAAGGTCGCATCCAGGATGCCAGACTGTATACCGACAGCCTGGACCCTTCTCCATTCGAACAACTGGCAGAAAACATCAAGGGCTCGGGATACAACCAGACTGAGCTGGGTGCACACCTGGAGCTACTGATTGCCAACGATCACGCCAACGAGAATCCGCTGAAGGAATTTCGTTCATGGTTCATGGGAGCGATAGCCTGAGAGCGGTGATCGAGTCTTCACGACAGGCGGCCTTGTCGAACCATCAGGTATCCGCCTCCGGATCAGCGGACTCTGATGCACTGGCAAATGCCGCTATCAGATCCTGCCGTGAAAAGGGTTTCTGCAACATGATGACACCCTCATCCAGCCTGCCCTGATGAATGATGGCGTTCTCGGTGTAACCCGACATGTAGATGACTGTCGCCGCCGGATAGAATTTCTGCAAGCCTGACACCACCTCCGGACCCTTCATGCCATGGGGAAGGATGACATCGCACAGAATCAGATCGATGAGCGCAATACCTCGTGCCATGTCGAGCACCTCATGGCCCTCCGATGCACTGTGCACGATGGCGCCCATCTGCTCCAGCTGCATCGTGATGGTCTTGCGCAGATCTTCATTGTCCTCCACCAGAAATACCTGCAGGCCATTGAACCGCGCGGTTGACGGTCCTGCATAACTGGCACGAACCACTTCCTGCCGAGCATGGATGCGTGGCAGATAGAGTTTCACCGTGGTACCACGATCGACTTCCGAATAGATCTTCAGATGCCCGGCTGATTGCTTGACAAAACCGAACGCCATCGGCAAACCGAGTCCCGTGCCCTTGCCAACGTCCTTGGTGGAAAAGAATGGTTCCAGTGCCTGAGAGATCATCGACGCACTCATGCCGCAGCCCGTGTCCGTGATGGCGATACACACGTACTGCCCCGGTTGAACTTCCTCATGTCGCTCCGCATAGTCTCTATCCAACCTTGCATTTCCGACCTCGATGGTGAGCTTCCCGCCATCGGGCATGGCATCACGCGCGTTGATCACCAGATTGAGTACGGCCGCTTCCAGCTGGGTCTTGTCCACCTCTGTCAACCACAACCCACCGTCAGCGATCACCTCCAGATCCACGCTCTCCCCTACCGAGGTACGCAGCAGTGACAGCGAATCACGCAGCATCCGCGACAGATCCAGGATTTCGGGACGTAGCGGCTGTTTTCGGGCAAACGCCAGCAGTTGGTGGGTCAACTCGGCACCGAGCTCCACGGCGTGTTGAGATGTGGCGACATACTGCCGGGCAGACGCATCGTCCATGAGCTCATCGAGCAATTCCAGATTTCCGGCAATGACTGCCAGAATATTGTTGAAATCATGAGCAACCCCGCCGGTCAGATTGCCAATGGCCTTCACCTTCTGCGCATGCACCAACGTGGCCTGCAAGCGGCTGAGCTCCGTGACATCCTGAGCAACAGTACGCACCACGAAGGACGGCCCCTCTTCGACGGGAGATACTTCGAACAGCTGTCTGATGTACCGATACTCGCCCGCGTCACTGGAAATCCTGAAAACACCTTCGGTCGCATTGCCCTGCTGCAGCTGCCTTCGAATCTCCACCCCCTGTTCGACATCTTCCGCATGCAGGCGCTTGCGAAGAATGTCGTCCCTGATGGAAAGTTGCAGCATCTCGTCGACCGTCAGATCGAAAATGCCCGCGAAGTTCTCGTCACATTCGATGATCTGGCCGGAGTCGAACTCGAAAGAGGCGTAGCCGATACCGGCGATGCGCGCGGCACTGAGCAGGCGTTTCTCCTTGGATTCGATGATGCTGTCGGCTTCCAGAATATGGTCCCGCATGCCATGAATCGAACTCACCAGACGGTCCAGCTCGTTCTCTTCACCCGCATCGGACGACTTGCCTCGTCCCAGATCGATCCTGAAGTCGTGCCAGTCACCTTCCCACTTGTCCAGACCCTTGCAGATCCTCAGCACCGGATCGATCAAGCGGGTATACAACAAGTGCTGGATGATGATGGTGGTTGCAATAACCGCCAGTGTCGCTACGACAAGGGCCTGCAGTACGTGCACACGGACGGTCTGCCAGACACCCTCGCGGCTCATCTCCAGCGTGAGCGTACCCAATTGCTGAATCGAATCAGCCTCCCTGTGCAACAAGGTGCGGGAATGGCGATAGACAGAATCATCATCTGCAGTCCGCTCACCCACCTGAAGATCGAATCTCGGACTGCTTGCCGTAATCTGCGCGGCGGTCACTGCGCCAAGACTCACATACCGGTCAAGCAGTACCTCGATGGTTTCATGGTCGGTTTGCCACAACAATTCCTCGAACAGAACCGCACTGCCTTCGGCAAGATCGTTTATCCGCCGCTCCAGCTGAGCATTACCTGTTTCATGGGTGAATATGGCAACGAGCGCAACCGCGACCAGAACCAGGGAAAAGATCGGCAGTATCAGGCTCTTGTTGAGTGTCGAGCGAATGGTCATGTCAGCGTGGTTTCCCCGGATTCAACGCTATCGCCTGATACCGTGCTCGGCCAGTATCGAATCCAGGCTGCCATCGGCTTTCATGTCCAGAAGACTTGCCTCGATGATCGGCAGCAGGCGGGCATGTCGCTTGTTCAGGTGCAGATACACATCGATCGACACATGAAATTCTGACACTTTCAGGTTCATCAGCCCGATCTCATTGGCGAGATACCTGCCCGGATAGGTTGCATAGAAGACCACATCAACCCTGTCATGCAACAACATGCTCATCAGCACACCTGGATTGCGCGCCAGTTCCACGCGCTGATGTTCACTGAAATACTTCTCTGCGGGCTTCCAGCCTCTGATATGAGCCAGTCGATAATCGAAGAAATCCTCAACCGATGAAAGCCGAATGTCGTTCCGGGTATACAGGCCCGCCAGCTCGACCGGCAGGATCGATTCGCTCATGGACAGCAAGCGGGGAAATTCGGCACCCGCGCTTCGAACAGGCGATATCGCGGCATCCAGATTGCCCGAATCCGCCTCACCGAATACCCGTGCTGCCGGTATTGTCACCAGTTCGTGGTGAATTCCGGCACGCGCAAACAACTCTCTCAGTACTGGATCCAGATAACCGCTGTAAGGCTCCCTGCCTGGAGGTGGACTACGCGCGATGGCTATTCTCAAGGCAGGCTGTGAGGAATCGACTGCTGCACCTTCCTGCGAGACTGACTCGGTGGAAAGACACACCAGCAGGGCCATCGCGCAAACGCGAAGACACCCGCCCAGCCATGTGCAATGCCTGATCATGAATCACGAGCCTCACCTGTCCACTGCAAGTTTCTGATCGAGTGCTGCCTGCCCGCCACGGCAGAGATCAGTACATGGAGACGTATGTTATCAGGCATGATAGTAAAGCTGACCGTTACAGTGCTACGCAGCAGTATATCGTTCGAATATTCGACCCGGTGAATTGGCTCCACACCGCCTCATCGCCTGTCGCGCAACGCAGCTTATCGGCGAGACCGTCGCAAGTTGCGCATCAGTACTCAGCCATCAGCACTACACTCTGCCATGGCACTGGTGAAGGCCGTCAGCAGATCTCGACGTGAAAACGGCTTCTGCAGCATGATGACGCCCTCATCCAGCCTCCCCTGATGAATGATGGCATTTTCGGTATAACCCGACATGTAGACTACTGCAGCCTCTGGGTAGATCTCCTGCAAGCCTGACACGACATCCGGCCCCTTCATGCCATTGGGCAGAATGACATCGCAGAGAATGAGGTCGATACAAGGTATTCCAAGCGCCATCGCGAACACCGTGTCGCCATCCGGCGCACCATGTACGACGGCCCCCATCTGCTGCAACTGCGTCGTGAAGGTCTCGCGAAGCTCTGTGCTGTCTTCCACCAGGAACACCTGCAAACCCTCCAGGCTCGCAGCCGAGCGTCCCACCAGTGTTGAACGCGCTGCCTCCTGAGACCCGTTCATGCGTGGTAGATAAAGCTTTACCGTTGTGCCGCGACCAGGCTCGGAATAGATCTTCAGATGCCCGCCAGACTGCTTTGCAAACCCGAAAGCCATCGGCAACCCAAGGCCGGTCCCCCTGCCAACATCCTTGGTCGTGAAGAAGGGCTCCAGTGCCTGGCTGATCGTGGCCTCACTCATGCCAACACCGGTATCACTGATGGCAATGCAGACATATTGTCCCGGCTCAACCTCTTCATGCAGATCAGCGTAATGCCTGTCCAGTCTTGCATTTCCAGCCTCGATGGTCAGCTTGCCCCCGTCTGGCATGGCATCACGTGCATTGATGATCAGATTGAGGATTGCTGCTTCCAGCTGCGTCGGATCGACCTCGGCACGCCATAGCCCGCCATCTGTCACGAAGTCCAGATCCACGCTTTCACCCACCGAGGTGCGCAAGAGCGGCAGAGATTTTCGAATCATTCTTGCAATATCCAGCACCTCGGGACGCAGTGGTTGCTTGCGGGCGAACGCCAGCAGTTGCTGGGTCAACTCGGCACCCAGATTTACAGCGTGTTGCGAGGTGTGCAGATAATCGATAGCCAGCGGGTCATCCACGATGTCTTCCAGCAGTTCCAGATTACCGGATATCACTGCCAGGATATTGTTGAAGTCATGTGCCACCCCGCCCGTCAGATTGCCGATTGCCTTGACTTTCTGCGCCTGGATCAGTGTGGCCTGCAAGTGATGCAGCTCGGTCACATCCTGAGCCACGGTCAGGATTCGCGTTGCCTGCCCCTCCCCGTTGGGAGAAATACTGAACAATTGCCTGACATATCGGTACTCACCGGCAGCTGTGGCGACTCTGAACACACCTTCGGCAGCGAGGCCTTGTCGAAGTTGCTGACGGATAGCCTCTGCCTGTTCGATATCATCAGGATGAACACGTTTGCCCACGATATCCTGCCTGATATTGAAGCGCAGCATGTCATCCACCGTCTGGCCAACGATACTGGCGAATATCTCATCGCATTCGACAATATTCTCGGTCTCGAGCTCGAACGTGGCATAGCCGATACCGGCAATCCGCGCCGCACTGAGCAAGCGACCCTCTTTCGACTCGATGACACGATCGGCCGTCAGAATCTGATCGCGCATGCCGTGAATCGCATCCACCAGACGGTCCAGCTCATCCTGTTGGTGCTTCCCGGGACTCTCTCCTCGGCCCAGATCAATCCGGAAATCCCGCCAGTCCCCAAACCAGCTGTCCAGACCATTGGCGATGGCCAGCACAGGTTCTACCAGCCCCCTGTTCAGAAGGTGCTGAATGATGAATGTCGTCGCCAATGCCGCCAGGATAGCCACAAGCAGGGTTACCGCGACGCTGAATTTCACCAGATCCCAGACACCATCGCGACTCGTTTCCAGTGTCAACCGGCCAATCTGTCGAACCGAATCGCCTGAGCGGTGCAGCAACTCGCGCGAGACCAGATAGCCATCCGGCCCCGTCTGCTCGCTGCCTGCCCAGATTTCTTCCGGGAGCCCCGCATCGATATGCGCTGACGTGATGGCTCCCAACAGGACGTACTCGTCGAGCAGAACCTGGAGCGTGTCGTAGTCCATCTGCCAGAGCAGATCCTCGAAGAGGACGGCACTGCTCTCGGACAATGTCTGAATGCGCCGTTCCAGCTGGGCGTTTCCCGCAAGATAAGTGGCGACCCCCACGACAACCACCGCTATCGCTACCAACGACAGTATCGGCAGCAGCAGACTCCGGTTCAGAGTGGATCGGATGCTCAAATCATTGTGCTCGTGCAGGCGGCAACTGGTGCTCGGTTTCGTAGCCGCGCAGTATCGTGGCCATCGTGCCATCCTCCTTCATCGCCACCAGCTCTTCCTGCAGACGCAATACCAGCTCCGCATGACGTTTGTTGAAGTGCAGATACAGATGTCGATCCAGATGAAATTCCGACACCTTCAGGCCCTGCAAACCGATTTCACTGGCGATATAGCGGCCCGGTGCGGACGGGAAGTACACCACATCCACACGATCATTGGCCAGCATCTGCATCAACAATCGAGGCGTGCGCAGCCGGGTCACATGAGGATGATCCCTGAACAATTCCTCCGGCTTGCTCCACCCTTGCAGAAAACCCAGGCGATAATCGAAGAAATCCTCAACCGATCTGATGGAGATTTCCTCTCGCGTGTAGAGTCCTGCAATATTCGTCGGCAACAGCGATTCGGGCAATGGCAGCAGATCGGGAAAATCTTCCCTCATGTCGGGAAACGGCGCGACGACCGCATCAATCACCCCCGAATCGGCGTCCGCAACGCCCCGAGGTGGTGGCGATATCACCAGTTCGAACGCGATACCACTCCGCGCGAACAGGGTGACCAGAATCCGGTCAAGGTAACCATCGCCGGCGGGCGTCATCACCGGCGGAATTCTGGAGGCTGAAACGCGTATCGACGGCGGTTCAGATTCTGTCAGCGGTTCCTGCTGCGCCCAGCAGACAACGGAAACACACGTGAGAGCCAGCAAGGCGAGCACACGGGTAAATCCAGAAGGCATGGGCACCATTTGCAACATATTTCCGGGGCTTCCAAGACAAACATCCGTTCGAGCACCGCACCTGCCTGTGAAGACAGTTCCACGCGATCATGGTAGTGGGTATCCGGTGATGATGTAAAGCGCGTCGGGGTGGCCAGGAAAGACTGGCCAGCCGTCACTCAACCGGCCCGGGTCACCCCTCAGGGAGAGCAGATTCGATGAATAACGCCGGAAGGCTTTACAGCAAAGGTGTCAACGAACATCATCGGGAGCCTTGAGGCATACGACCGATGCTGGATCAGGCCAAGGCCTGAAAATGTTCGGAATGTGCTGGAAAGAAAAAATGTGGTGGAGCTACGCGGGATCGAACCGCGGACCTCTTGCATGCCATGCAAGCGCTCTCCCAGCTGAGCTATAGCCCCTCAACGGAAGCGCAAAGTTTACGGCTTCTTTCGAGGGTCGTCAAGCATCATGCGCAAAAAAAATCGCATGACGATGCAGAGAAATCATCACGAGCAGATTGACACGCCATCACAAGCAGCCACACTACCGCCACTCATCCCCGTCCCCCTTGTCCGGGAGCCCTTGACAGTCACCATGCACCGATTCCTCACTCCCCTGCTGCTGCGCACCGGCGTGGCTCTCGCCCTGCTGTTCAGTGCCGTTGCCGTGGTCCAGGCTGCCGGCAATACTCCCGCAGCCCCTGCCAACCTGCAAGGCAGTATCACGGACGGCACCGCCTCCCTGAGCTGGGATGTCCCCGACGACGATGACGGTGTCGAGGGCTACAACATCTACATCAACAACGCCTACAGCAACACGGTCCGCACCAATCGCTTCTCCACCGTGGTGCTGCCCGATACCCTGTACTCCTTCAAGGTGGTGGCCTTCGATGCCGAGCCTCGCCGCTTCTCCGCCGCCTCCGAGGCTCTGACCCTGCCGGAATCCCTGGTACCCGATGACCTGACCATTCCGCCGTCCATTCCCACCGGGCTGACCGGTAGCGTTGACGACAGCAGCGTATCCTTGAGCTGGCAGCCTTCCACGGATGACGAAGCCGTGCTGGGCTACAACGTCTACCGGGACAACCAGTATCTGACCACCGTACGCAGTCCGCAGTACACGGGCAATAACGCTGCCGGCGAGTCGCACTCCTGGTATGTGGTCGCCATCGACATCCGTACCAATTTCTCCCCTCGTTCCGAACGCATCATCCTGCCTGATCCCGGTCCGGTCGATACCACCCTGCCACCGAGTGCCCCCACAGGGCTGAATGGTGAGGTCAGTGCCGGCGATTCCGGCGACAACGTGACCGTCACCTGGCAGGCCTCCACCGATGACCAGGCCGTGGCCGGTTACAACATCTATCGCAACCGCCAGTACATCGGAACACGATTCGGTACCACCTACACCGGTCAAGTCGAGGCCGGCAGCAGCAACCGCTTCTCGGTTGTGGCCTTCGATTTCGATGGCAATTTCTCCACCGCCTCCGAGTCACTGACACTGCCCCAGGGCAGTGAGGAAACCAACCCCGGCACACCGCCTTCCGTGCCGACAGGCCTCACGGGCGACACCACGACCGCGAACGGTCAGACGCAGGTGCAGTTGAGCTGGACCCCGTCCACCAGCAGCGTCAAGGTGGCCGGATACAACATCTACCGCAACAATGAATACCGTACCTCGGTCTTCAGCAACAGCTACAGCGATACCGTTGCTGCCGGTACCGCCTTTTCCTACAACGTCGTGGCCTTCGACTCCTTCGGCAACTTCTCGGCAAAATCAGCCCCGCTGAACCTGCTTGGCGATGCCAATCAACCGCCCTTCTTCAGCGATCTGGACGATCAGTACCTGAGCGTTGGCGAGGATTGGGAGCTGGTACTGCGCCCGGTCGATATCGATGGTGGTGCGGCGGGCATCCTGATCAGCAGCCCGCCGGAAGGTGTGCAGTTTGTCGACAACCGCAATGGCAGTCGCTCCCTGAAGTGGCGACCCACGGTCGATGACATCGGCAGCCACGACATCACCATCACCGCCTTCGATCTGCAGGACACCGACCTGCGCACCAGCCAGAGCATCCGGCTGATTGTCTCGGGCGATGAACCGCCCACGGCAGCGCCCTTCTCACTGAGTATCGCCCCGGCTGCCCATGAACTGGTCGAAGGCAGCGACACGGGTGTCAGCGTACCGCTCACTCTCAACCGTGACCCAGGCTTCGAGCAGGCCATCGATCTGAGTGTCAGCGCTGCCAGTGCCGCAGACGAGGCGGGAATCTCGACAGCCTTCGCACCGGAGACCCTGCCCATGGGTGAGACACAAAGCGCCCTGACCCTGAAGCTCGCCGTCGATACGCTACCCATCAGCGCCCAGCAGCGACGCTTCACGATCACCGCCAGTGATGGGCAGCACAGCGTCAGTGCCAGTGTCACGGTGTCCGTCAGACCCGTTGCCCGCGATGATGTCTATCTGATCATCGGTCAGAGCAATGCCGTGGGCTTCAGTGAAGAGGGGGCCAGGCAATCGGCTGCCGGCGGTCTGGACGAACCGAATCTGCGTATCCGTCAGGCCAATGTGCGCAGCAACGACAGCAAGCTCTATCCGGACAGTGCCAGTTACACGGATATCACCGCGGATTTTCACACCCCCGCTTTCGTCACGGCTCTGGACCCACTGCATGAATCGGTGGACCCCGACACTCTGTCCAAGGAAGGTACGCGTATCGGCATGTACCTGAGCTTTGCAAAGACGGCCCTGCCAGATACCTCGCGCAACATCATCCTGGTCCCTGCCGCCTGGGCCGGATCGGGATTCTGCAACACGGAATCACCTGCCGCCCACTGGAACGCGCAGCCCACGGACCAGCCGGAGCTGGGCAATACCCTGCTGTTCGACCGGGCACTGGCACGAATCAATGCAACGCTGGAGGCCAGTGGCGGTATTCTGCGCGGCATTCTCTGGCATCAGGGAGAAACCGATGCCAGGGAGGAATGTGCTCCCTTCTACGAGGAGAATCTCGGCAATCTGATCGCCGAGTTGCGAACCCGTATCGTAGCGGATGCACGCGGCGAGTCCGCACGTGGCCCGCAGGCCAATATCCCCTTCGTGCTGGGCACGATGTCACAAGGCAGTGATGAACGTGGTGATCTGTCGAAGTTCACGCCGGGCAAGCTGACGGTGAATGCCGTACATCGAAACATTGCAAGCCTGGTGCCACACAGCGAGGTCGTACTCAATGATGATCTTGTCCCCGCCAACGGCTATCCTTGTGGCGAAAGCTCTTGTGTTCACTTCGGGGCGAGCGCGCTTCGCGAGATGGGCGCACGCACCCACGACGCGCTGATTCGCGCAGCAGGTAACTGAAGGCATGTTCATACCGATGGGCACCGTGGTAGCGGTCTGCATGATCATCACCCTGGCATTCAGCAACCGGATTCCGGGGCTGAGTCTCAACCGGGTGACTCCGCCCACCGTTCTGCGCATCATTGGCGTGGTCACCGGGGCGGCCGGCTTGTGGAATGTGCTCTGGTATGGCCTGCGTCACCCGACCGAGTTCTGGGGACTGATGGCGCTGGGCTCGGGTCTGCTCATGACCCTGCTCAGCGCCCTGCTGGTTCTGCCTGCAGCGCATCAGCCAGCCTTGCTGAACCGCCTGCGACCTTATGCATTGATCGGTCTGCTGGGCTTCGCCATTACCTATGTCGTGGGCATCTACAGACTGTAGGTTCTCCGAGCCAGCCAGCATCGAGCCACAGAACCCTTCAATCGTGGCTCAGCTGCCGATGTAACGCGTCAGCTCATCGATGGTCTGCTCCTGTGCGGCGATGGTCGCCTTGACCAGGTCGCCGATGGATACGATGCCGATGAGTTGTCCCTGACCCATGACCGGCAGATGCCGTACACGATGTTCGGTCATCAGAGACATGCAATCGTCCACCGACTGATTCGGTTCAACCGGAAACATCTCGGTGGACATGACATCCCGCACCGGGGTATCCACCGACTGTCGCCCTTCCAGTATCACATTGCGTGCATAGTGTCGCTCGGTGAAGATTCCCAGCAGATTGCTGCCCTGTGTGATCAGTATGGCGCCGATGTTGCGCTCCGCCATGACACGAAGTGCGTCCAGCACGGTGGCTTCCGGTTCAATGGTGACCAGACCGCCCCTGGCCTTTGTCAGAATCTGCCCGACTGTGTGCATGATGTTCTCTCCTTGGTGGTTCATCAGGCCGCGGCAGTGAGCGCTGTAGCAGCCATACCCTAAACCTACCCACTTTGATGAGCGAATACCATCGAAATTGCGTCAGACAGAGTGACACTTGTGCCCGAATCCACATCAATGACAGTTCGACGAAGACGAAGTGCAGGCCACGACCGGCTCGCAGACACGACTCTCGCCGCCTGCAAGGGGTAACACGGTTGCGCTCTGCAGCACCCGGGACCGACGACCGGCCTGCAACAGCCGGCGCACCCCTGTGTGACCATTGACCAGGGTGATACCCAACAGCACCAGCACGGCGCCTGCGAGGAAATACGCATCCACGGACTCGTTCAGCAGCCAGATGCCGAACACCACCCCGAACAAGGGTGTCAGGAAGGTGAACACACCCAGTTGCGATGCCAGGTAGCGGCGCAGCAGCCAGAACCAGGTCAGAAAACTGGCAAACGAGACGATCAGCGACTGAAAGGCAAGGTTTCCCAACGCCAACGGTGTGAAGTCGAACTGCATCTGACCAAGAAACAGGGCCGTGCTCAGCAATACCACACAGGCCACCAGCAGCTGATACAGCAACGTATGCGTGGCCGGTGCCGCAGCCAGCGTGCTGGTGCGAATGGTCACGGTCGTCGCTCCCCAGGCAGCACCGGCCAGCAGCCCCAGAAAATCTCCCCACAACATGTTAGCGGCAGCCGCTGTCGATGTACCACCGCCCAGAAAGGCCACCACGATGCCGCAGAAGGCCAGCGCGACGCCCACCCACTGCAGTCGCTGCAGGCGTTCCTCCGGCAGCCTGCGGTGCAGACCGAGAGCCGCAAAGATGGGAGCCGAGTACAGAAACACGGCCATGTGAGAGGCACTGGTGTGTCGCAGGCCTTCGGCCACCAGCACGTATTCCAGCGAAAACAGCAGACCCACAGCAATGCCGGGTTTCCAGCGACCATCGCGCAACGACAATCGGGTACCACGCCACAGAATCAGCATCGATACCAGGCCGGCAGCGATCCCCGAGCGCAAGGCAATCTGCAGGGTCGGTGACACGTCGTCCGCAGAAGCCTTGAGTCCGACCTGCTGCATTCCCCAGATCATGCAGACGACGATCATGATGCCCATGGCTCGTTGATCAAGTATCTTGTGGCTGGACATATCGATTCTCCTGACGCTGGATGGCGGGTACAGGAAAAGTGTAGAGTGGCGAGTAATATTGATATAGCGCGTTTACGACAATCGACACGTCTGCCCCGACAGCCTGCACCGTCGTCGTCGCAGCTCACCGAACAGGATGCCCCACCATGGCTGGCCGTCATCGACCACAGATTCAGGTAGCCCCCTTCGGAGATGCCCTACCCACTCCCATCCACTTCCGCTCTGCTGCCGTGCCGGCGGATGCGACCTACCCGAACCACCAGCATTCATGGGGCGAATTCGTCTATTCGTTTCACGGTGTCATGGAACTCAAGCTGGCAGGCCAGCATTTCCTGGCGCCGCCCGATCACGGGGTGTGGCTACCACCCGATACCGAACATACCGGACTCAACCGCAAGGCGGCCCTGCATGGCTCCCTCTATCTGGATGCCGCGCTCTGTCCAGCGATGCCCGGCAAGGCCTGCGCCCTGACCGTCAGTCCGCTGATGCGTGAACTGTTGCTGAAGCTGCAACTCAATGAAGCCGCGCAGCGCAGCCATGACGAGACCCACCAGCGGCTGCTGCGGGTACTGGTTGATGAGCTGGAAGCCGCGCCCTGCGAAGGCAGCTATCTGCCCGGTTCGGATGATCCCGCACTCTCCGTGGTGCTGCGGATTCTGCAAGACAACCCGGGTGACAACCGCACACTGGCTGAACTGGCACAGGCGACCCACAGCACTGAACGCACACTGCTTCGCCGCTGCCAGCGTGATCTGGGCATCTCCTTTGCCGAATGGCGTCAACGTCTGCGCGTGGTGAATTCCCTGCCTCGTCTGAACGCAGGCGAGAAAGTCGAATCGATTGCTCTGGACCTGGGCTATGGCAGTTCGTCGGCCTTCATCGCCATGTTCCGTCGCCTGATGGGGGTCACCCCTGCCGAATTCGGCAGAGGCATCACACCCGACTGATACCTTCGCAGTCCGGCGCAGTGGTCAAGGGCATCGGATCGAGGCTAATAACCATTGCGCCGTTCACGCAACTCGGCAAAAACCGCCACTTCATCGGCATCCACCAGGCCCAGTGACTGGCGCAGAGCTGCATCATCGGTACGCAGGAAAGGGTTGGTCTCGAGTTCCATCTGCAGGGTAGTGGGCACGGTTGCCTCCTGCCGGTCACGCAGGCGGCTCACTTCCCGGGCGCGTTCCTGCAGGGCCTGGTTATCCGGATTGACATCCAGCGCAAACCGTGCATTGGTGGCGGTGTACTCGTGGGCACAGTACACGAGGGTCTCCGGCGGCAGCACCTTGAGCTTGTTGATACTGTTCAGCATCATCGCCGCGTCACCTTCGAACAGGCGGCCACACCCCATGGAGAACAGCGTATCACCGGTAAACACCAGGGCATCCTCCGGGAAGTGGAAATTGATCATGTCGGTGGTATGACCCGGCGTATGGATAGCCCGCACACGGCGTCCGGCGAAGTCGAATTCGCTACCGTCACCGACAGATTCGTCAATTCCGGCAATCGGCGACGACAGTGGCTCGGGGCCGTAAACCCGACAGCCAGTGGCGGACTTGATCGCCGCCAGTCCTGCCGTATGATCACCATGATGATGAGTGATCAGCAGATGACTCAGTGTCCAGCCATTCTGCGTCAGGGCATCGAGAGCCGCCTGCGCGTCTCCCGCGTCGATGCAGGCCGTCTGCCCGCTATCGGCATCGTGAACCAGCACGCCATAGTTGTCATGACCGTAGGGGAACTGAAAACACTGCAGTTTACTCACGAGACATTCTCCTTGGGTAGAGGACCATAACTGGCCACACTCAGGGCCAGCACTTCATCATAAACGCCCGGACAGGCCGTCACGACCCTGCCGCCCTTGTCCAGCATGTGCTGCATGTCGAAGGGCTCGATCCGGCCACCGGCCTCCTCGATGAACAGCATGGACGCCAGACAATCCCAGGCATTCATGTGCGGCTCGACATAGCCGATGAGACGACCGGCCGCGACATAGGCCAGATCCAGTGCTCCGGAACCTCCACGCCGGAACAGACCCTGACGTTCCAGCAGACCGGCCAGCAGGTCCAGTGTCAGTTTTGCAGGCACCCGGGTGCTGTGCCCCACACCCAGCGTGCCGGCATTCAGCCCGCTGGCCGAATGAACCTTCAGCCGCTTGCCATTGAGCCAGGCTCCCTGACCACGCAGGGCGCTGTAGGTTTCCCGACTGACCGGATCGCAGATGACCGAGCACACGGTCTGTCCATCGCGCACGCAGGCCAGCACGACACACCAACCGGGTGTGCCATTGACGAAATTGGTGGTGCCATCGATCGGATCGATGACCCAGGTGAAACCCGAGCTGCCCGTGACATCTCCATGCTCTTCACCCACGATGGAGTCATCCGGCC
The DNA here is from genome assembly GCF_052681095.1 of Granulosicoccus sp. 3-233. Taxonomy (NCBI): domain Bacteria; kingdom Pseudomonadati; phylum Pseudomonadota; class Gammaproteobacteria; order Chromatiales; family Granulosicoccaceae; genus Granulosicoccus; species Granulosicoccus sp. 3-233. Next base: position 256,751 of record NZ_JBQYLE010000001.1, on the reverse strand, counting down.
AGTGCTCACCGAGCGCCGCACGTATCAGCGTTTCCACCGACTTGTCGGCGTTGGACACCCAGTCCTGTAGCCCCTTGATCTCGATATCCAGATTATCGCGATCCTGAAACAGCTCGAGTGCTGCCTGCGCAGCGTTTGCCACTATGCGGCGGGCAAATTCCAGTCGTGCGTCGATAGCTTCCATGTTCCCTGTCTGTCGTTGTTCCGTGAAGAGTGACGATCATGCCGAGAACATGATCCCATGAGTCTGCAGACCGGATCAGCCCGCTGCCTGGCAACCGGCGGCATCGGGTGTACCCGAGACATACCGCAAGACCTCGACCACCTGCTCTGGCGTCTGCGCCCAGCCCATGGCCGCAGCGTCCACCTCCTTCAGAGGATGTATGATGTCGGCATCGTGCAGTGTGATGTACGGTTTCCCCAGAGCCGCACAGTAGCCGGCATCGAAGGCGGCGTTCCACTGCTTGTATTGACTGCCGAAGCGAATCACCGCCACATCGCATTGCTGTATCTGGGTGCGCGTGCGGATGCTGTTCACCTTGGACGACTGGTGATCGCGCCAGAAACCGGCCTCGGCCTGCCCCAGAACATCGCCTGCAGCATCGCTGGCTTCATGGTTGGTCACCGGCGAATGAAAGCTCAGCGGCAGTCCTGCCGCTTCCGACGCCTGCATGATACGCTCGCGCCAATCGGTATGGATTTCGCCAGACAGATACACTGACCAGATCTTCTTCATGTCGAGACTCCCGCTGTATTTGCTGAATGCAGATGCAATGTTATCCCGACCATATTGCACCAAGTCTTCAAATCATGCTGTCCAACCTGCAGAATTTCCTGTCACTGTCCGGCTCCGAAGTGGTCATCAGCCTGCTGGTCGTGCTGCTGGCCGGGATGGTCAGAGGCTTTGCCGGCTTCGGCATGTCGGCCCTGATCATGGCCGGACTGGCCCTGATCATTCCGCCGGTGACACTGATTCCGGTGTGTTTCATGATGGAAACCGTGGCCAGCTTCATGATGTTTCGGGGTGGGTTTCGCATGGCCGATCGCAAGGTGGTATGGGGGTTGGTCATCGGTACGGTCGTCGGCACTCCCATCGGCCTGATGGCGACCAAGGCCGTCTCGCCAGACATCTCCCGCACCATCGCTCTGGTACTGATTCTGGTGCTGGCCCTGCTGCAGCTACTGCGTAGTCCGCCGGCCATTCTGGCAACGCGCAAGGGCTTGTATGGCGCCGGCCTGACAGCCGGTATCGCCTCGGGACTTGCCAGCGTCGGCGGTATGGTCGTGGCGCTCTATGTGCTCGCCCAGCAGGCACCGGCCGCCCGCATGCGCGCCTCACTGGTCATGTATCTGGCCCTGGCCATGATGGCAACCGGTGTGTGGTTGTATCTCTCCGGCATGCTGAACATGCTGGTGCTGCAGCGCTCTCTGGTGTTCGCACCGGTTGTGATACTCGGTGTTCTGTTGGGTACCCTGTTGTTCAGGCCTTCCCTGGAACAGTTCTACAAGCGTTTCTGCCTCGCCCTGCTGATGACGGTTGCGATGAGCGGCCTGATCCGTCTGGCGGTAAGCTGAGCGACGCCTTGAAGCTCTGCGCGTCAGCTCAGCCAGATCAACAGTCCGTCGGATACCAGCTTCAGCGACACCAGAAACAGCACGATCTGCACGCCCAGAAAGAACCACTTCTCCGACAGTCGCTGCACGAAGGACTTGCCGGCGACCGTCCCGATGGCCGCGATCGGCACCAGCGCAGCGGACAACCACAGGGTCGACCCCGAGTAGGGATGTAGCGCTGAATACGGAACCACCTTGGCCAGATTGATGCAGGCAAACAGAATGGTGGTGGTGCCGGCAAATACCATCTTTGGCAGTTGTTGCGGCAGCATGAATATCTGATAAGGCGGCGCTCCGGCATGCGACACGAAACTGGTGAAACCCGACAGGGTTCCCCAGAACAGTCCGCGTGGCAACTCCACCGGCCGGGCCACGATCGTGTCTGCACGTCGCATCCAGCGAGACAGACAGAACGACACGCCCAGCACACCGATGAGGAAAGAGACCACCTGATCAGACACATGAGCAGCTGTTGCCCAGCCGACCAGGACACCGGCAATTCCGGCCGGTATCAGTATCTTCAGATTGTCCGCGCTGTACTCGCGACGATAGAGCCAGACACCGACCACATCCGACAGGATGTAGATCGGCAGCAGCAGCACCGCTGCCAGCACGGGCGATATCAGCAGTGACAGTATCGGTACAGCCAGCATGCCGATCCCCGGCAGGCCGCCTTTCGACATGCCCACCAACAGGGAGGCCAGACACAGAAGCCACAACAGAGGCTCCGCCAGAGACAGGGATGCAAGAGTAGGCATGGCCGGATTCTGCCACAATGCACCCAATCACCGCATGGCAGACAAGAACATGGGTTTACTGGTTGACGGACAATGGCAGGACAAGTGGTACGACACCGACAGTACCGGCGGTCGCTTCGAACGCAGTGAGGCGGTATTCAGGCACTGGATTACCGCAGATGGCGAAGCCGGCCCTTCCGGTGACAGTGGCTTTCGGGCCGAGGCCGGGCGATATCATCTGTATGCCAGCTACGCCTGCCCCTGGGCTCACCGGGTGCTCATCTATCGGGCGCTGAAGGGTCTGGAGTCGATGATCGATGTCTCCTTCGTACACTGGTTCATGGGTGATCGCGGCTGGAGCTTCAAGCCTGATGAGCAGAACATCGTCGCTGATCGCCTGATGAACAAGGAGTACCTGTACGAAATCTATCAGCAGGCCGATCCGCAATTCACGGGGCGTGTCACCGTGCCACTGATCTGGGACAAGCAGCAACAGACCATCGTCTCGAACGAGTCCTCGGAAATCATCCGCATGCTCAACAGCGCTTTCGATGAACTGGGTGCCGATGAGGGAGACTACTATCCTGAAGCACACCGGGAAGAGATCGATGCACTCAATGCGCGTATCTACGAGACGCTGAACAACGGTGTCTATCGCAGCGGCTTCGCCACCTCGCAGGCAGCCTACGACGAGGCTGTGGTACCGCTGTTCGACACGCTCGACTGGCTGGAATGCCGACTGTCCCGGCAACGCTTCCTCTGTGGTGATGCGCCACTCGAAGCCGACTGGCGACTCCTGCCCACCCTGTTGCGTTTCGATCTGGTCTACAACGGACACTTCAAATGCAATCTGCGGCGGCTGGTGGACTACCCGCATCTGTGGGCCTACACGCGCGATCTGTATCAATGGCCGGGCATCCGCGACACCTGCAACTTCACCCATGCCAAGCGCCACTACCTGGAGAGTCACGAGACAATCAACCCGCATCGCATCGTTCCGCTCGGTCCTGCGATAGACTTTGATGAACCCCATGGTCGCGAACAACTGACAGACTGAATCCCATGAAAGAACTGCAAGGCAAGACAGCACTGATCACCGGTGCCAGCCGTGGCATCGGTGCTGCCGCCGCCCGGCACATGGCCGGACTGGGCATGCAGGTGGTACTGGCCGCCCGCACCCGGAAGGACTGTGAATCCATCGCCGAGGACATTCGCCAATCCGGTGCGCAGGCGCTGGCCGTGGAATGCGATGTGGCCAGCTACGCCTCGGTGGAGACGGCAGTGTCCAGCGCTGTCGAGGCCTTCGGCGCCGTCGATGTCCTGGTCAACAATGCCGGCATCATCGACCCCATTGCGCGACTCGGCGAATCCGACCCGGATGGCTGGGACCAGGTCGTCGACGTCAATCTCAAGGGGGTGTATCACGGTGTGCGATGCGTATTGCCGGGCATGGAACAGCGCGGTAGCGGCGTCATCATCAACATCAGCTCCGGTGCTGCCGTCAACGCCATCGAAGGCTGGAGTCACTACTGCGCAACCAAGGCGGGCGTCCTGGCCCTGACGCGTTGCATACACAAGGAATACGCGGAACACGGCATCCGTTGCATCGGCCTGAGCCCCGGCACCGTGGCCACGGACATGCAGCGTGCCATCAAGGCCTCCGGCATCAACCCGGTGAGTCAGATGGACTTCAGCGATCACATCCCGCCGGAATGGCCGGCCCGGGCCATCGCCTGGCTGTGTACCAACGCTGCTGCCGAGTGGTCAGGCAGCGACTTCTCCATCAAGACCGAGGAAGGCAGAAAACTGGTCGGCCTGATCTAGCGACCAACGGCGTGGCTGGACTCAGGCTGACTGCTCGCGACACACAGCGATGGCCTGCTCCAGTCGCGCCAATACATCATCTCTGGCTATCAGCGCCAGCGTGTCATTCATGGACGGTGACTGAGTGCCGCCGGTTACTGCAAGGCGCAAAGGCTGGCCCAGCTTGCCAAAGCCGATTCCCAGGGCCTCGACAGCGGCTTCCATGGCTGCCTGGATGCTCCCGGCGTCCCAACTCTCCAGCGCGGCGAAGCGACTGGCCGCGTCCTGCAGCACATCGGCCGCTGCCGGCTTGAACTGTTTGGCTTTCGCCTTTTCATCGTAACTCGCTGGCGCTTCGTAGAAGTAGCGCGCCGACTCGGCCATCTGTACCAGGGTACTGGCACGGTCACGCAGCAGATCGGCCACGGCTGACAGTGGCGCTCCGGCCGCGGTATCGATATTCAGCGATGCCATGTAGGGCTGCAGGGCTGCTCCCAGATAGTCGGCATCGGCCTTCTGCAGATACTGCTGATTGACCCAGTCCAGCTTCTTGACGTCGAATACCGAGCCGGATCGGTTGACCGCTTCGAGGCTGAACAGATCGCGCATTTCGTCAGCGGTGAACAGTTCCTGATCCTGATGAGACCATCCCAGGCGCACCAGATAGTTCAGCAACGCTTCCGGCAGGTAACCGTCGGCCTGGTACTGCATGACGCTGACCGCTCCGTGGCGTTTGGACATGCGCTTGCCGTCTTCACCCAGAATCATCGGCAGGTGTGCATACACCGGCCGGGCCGCACCCAGCGCTTCGAGTATGTTGATCTGCCGAGGTGTGTTGTTCACATGATCATCACCACGAATGACATGGGTGATTTCCATGTCCATGTCGTCGACCACGACCGTCAGATTGTAGGTGGGTGTACCGTCGGATCGCATGATGACCAGATCATCCAGCTCGCGGTTATCGATGACGATCTGCCCTTTCACCGCATCATCGATCGTGACCTTGCCATCGAGCGGGTTGCGAAATCGCACCACTGGCTTGACACCCTCGGGGGGCGTTTCTGTCCGGTCACGCCAGAATCCGTTGTAGCGCGGCTTTTCCTTTCTGGCGGTTGCCTCTTCACGCATGGCATCCAGCTCTTCCGGCGTGCAATAGCAATGATAGGCATGGCCACTGTCCATCAACTGCCGGATCACTTCCCGATAGCGATCGAATCGCTGAGTCTGGTAGAACGGCCCCTCATCGTGCTCCAGTCCCAGCCAGCTCATGCCGTCGAGAATGGCCTGCACCGATTCCTCGGATGAACGCTCCCGATCGGTATCCTCGATGCGCAGAATGAAGTCGCCACCGTGTTTGCGGGCGAACAGATAGCTGAACAGCGCGGTCCGGGCGCCACCAATATGCAGGTAACCAGTCGGACTTGGTGCAAATCGGGTGCGGACCTTCATGAGACGTTTCACAGCGGGTAAATGAGAGGTGCGTAGTCTAACAAAGCACCACGGTAATAATTCCCCTTCATTAGTGGTATTGGGCACACATGGTCATGGCCGCCGTGAGCGCTATACTGATCGCCTGTTAAAGGTTGTAACATTCAGATGCCCATTCGCTTCCCAGACCTGCACCCTCCGGCCGCGCCTGCCGGCCGAACCCGCTCCAGGGACACCCTGACGTCCGCCACGCGCGACGCTGGTGACGGCGATCGATCATCGCGAAGCCGTACTTCCCGCCCACCAAGCGCAGCAGGTAAACCCTCGGCCGGACCCGTCAGCGAAACCGCCGGCCGCCAGAGTGGCACATCGTCTCCGTCCATGGAACCCCGCTGGTACTCCTGTGCGCTGAGTGAACTGGGTCATGTGCGCAAGATCAACGAGGACGCCTTTCTGGACGCACAGGAAGAAGCCCTGTGGGTGGTGGCCGATGGCATGGGGGGCCATAGTCGCGGAGATCGCGCCAGTCAGGCCATCATCGAGGCCATGCACACCTTCAAGTCGAAGGATAATGCACTGGAAAGCGTCGATGACCTGCTCGAACGGCTGAACCATGCCAACGATGTCTGCCGCAATGCTGCCCAGGGGCAAGTCATGGGCAGCACCGTTGCGGCCTTGCACATCAACGGCGACAACGCCTATGTACTGTGGGCCGGCGACAGCCGGATCTATCGATACCGACAGGGCAAGTTCCTGCAGTTGACCGATGATCACAGCCTGGTGCAGGAACTGCACCGGCTGGGAGAACTGACGGCCGATGAAGCGGAAAATCACCCCTCATCGAATGTCATCACTCGTGCCATCGGAGTTGCCGACGATATCGATATTCAGGTACGCCAGCTGGATGTGCAAGCCGGTGACCGTTTTCTGCTGTGCAGCGATGGCCTGTTCAAGGATGTCAAACCTGCAGAAGTCGAAGCAAATCTGGCCCTGCCATCGCCCCGACAGGCACTCGATGAACTGGTCAGACTGGCCTTGCGCCGTGGCGGAACCGACAATGTCACGGCCATCGTCGTGCAGATGGCCAGCAGTGGCGCTAGCGAAAGCTCTCACGGATGACGTAAAGAAAGGTACTGTCCACCTGAACGGGATTGACCACAATCCGTGACATCAGCGGCGCGCTACCGGCAAAATCGTTGCCCAGTTCGGCGCGTACGTCAGCTGGAAAGCTGAACGAGCCGGTATCCGGGGTGACACAGGTCACGGTAACCCCGTCCTCCAGAAAGAATCCACCGGCCGTACTGGAGAATATGCGGATCATTGCACCCGGATCGTCCGAGGCATCCCAGGTGAACGTTGTCGAGCCGGAGATGCCATCGCCACCACCGAACTCGGCATTCTCCAGTGTCGTGATGTCGGGCACTGCGGCACCGGCGAACGCCGGAATCTCGCTGCTGCCCGGCACATCGACCTGCAGACCCGCTGGCACCGAGCCAGCCATCAGCATGGTCATATCAGGCAGATCGTAGAACAGGAAACCTGCCGCTGGTTGCTCCTCCAGAGTGGCATAGGTGCCATCCGGGCTTGTCAACACAATGGCCGAACCGGCACTGACACCACTCTTGCCGATTCCCGGGACTGTGGGAACAAAGGCTGCGCTGATCTCCTCGAAATCGATCACGCCGTCATCCTGCACCTGACACATCGCTGTATCACCGGAGAGCATGGTTCTCATGAAGTCTTCCGAGACGCCACTGGACAAGCGATGGAAACTGCCGACCAGATCGGACGCCTGGCCGGCATCATCAGCGACCGTGACGGCTCCGTAGTGCGTGATATCCCCTGCTGGCGCCATGACCACATCGGAAACCGTCGGCGGCCCACCATTGTCACCCGGAGCCGCCGAGTCGTTGGAATCACCACCACTGGAGCAGGCAGCCAATGTTGTCAGTGACAGCAGTATCGCGGTACGTCTGGTTGTAAGCATCATGTCCATCCTGTTGAAACCGAAAGGCGCCTAACGCGACTCATGAGAAAGAAGATCCGGATGGTGCCTGCCTCCTGCAGGCCCATCCGGGCAAGACGGCAGCCGTCAGGAGCCTGTTACCGGCGTTGTCAGGTAAGGAAAGGCATTGTCGAACTGACCGGCATTCTGCGGCGCACCATCGGTGAAGGCAGCATTACCCACCGGTGCATCCTCCGGCATGCACAAGCCAAGATTGTCACCACTGTCGCCAGCGGTACCACTGCTGTCCAGATCCACGGCGATGGGATGACACAGAGCGCCCATCATCACGCGCAGTGCGATGTCGGTGACATCATCCCCCGGTCGACGACCATTGGGAAAGCCCGCCAGATCACCACCGGCCACACCGAGGTTGACCTGCGCATCCTTTGCCGTGGGCGGTATTGCCGTATTGAGCCTGATCATCTCCGAGGGTGTGACAGTGGACAACTGGTTCACATCCGGAAAGCCGGTCAGAAACGCCGTGACCAGATCGGTTCTGGGCAGATTGGACGGAGCGATGTTCGAGCTGGCACCCACCGCATCGCGAAACAGGATATCCAGAATCGCCGGCAGTGTGGGTGAGGTCACATAGGTGGCAAACTGCGCATCATCCATGGGCTCACTGACATTGAACCGGTCCTTGTCCGGCAAACCGATAACCACTTCGTTGACCAGAGGATTGCTCAGCCTGGAGAGCTGACGATACTCGCCACTGTACTCGATGGGCCGACGGTAAGTCGGGTCAAGGCTGATTGTCTGGGTGCTGCGAACGCTGGCCGTTGTCCAGCCGCCGATGACACCATTGCCACTACCGGTCAGGCAATCCTTGTGGATCTCCAAAGCCAGAGTAGTAATATTCTTGTTGGCCAGATCGTTACGCGCGGGATCGTCCGGCAATGCCGAGACCAGCGGCACGAAATTCACCAGATCGAAGATTTCTGCCAAAGCAACAGAGAAGCTCTCCTTGCGCTGACCGACGAACACGCGAGCGTCCTGCGCACCGGCCGGACACTGCTCGAACTGCACGTCATAGTACACTTCGCCAGTGTTGCTCAGACTGCGTACATAGTTGTCATAACCTTCCGGAAACGTCTTGTTACCCACGTTGTCGTAGGGTTTGGAAAACAGCCGCAAGCCGGAATCGGGACGCACTGCCCAAGCAGGTGATGCCGACCGCCGATCGCCTTCGACCATGCCAACGAAATAGGTCTCGTTGACATTGAGGACCGACTGGTTGTCTCGAGCGCCCAGCTGGCCGATGTTCTTCAGCGATACCGGCACGGTGTCATTGCCGATCTGCAGTGCAAAACCCTGATCGCCATTCGCCAGACCGTTGTCGAAATCGAACAGGAATGTGATGTCTTCCTGAGCATCCCCATCATTGTCCACATGAATCTCGTAAATGGCATCCGGATTCATTGAAAAATAGTTGGGCCCGCCATAGACATCCTGTAGAGGCTGGTAATTCGCGATCAATGTCACAAAGTCTTCGCGCCCCGGCTCATAGCTGGAGAACATGTAGAAGTCGGTCGCGTCCACCTTCGGACGTGATTTGATGAAGGGGGCTTCTGCGTGTGACGAGGCCACGGCATGGCCTGCCAGCACCGTGCCGACAGCGGCAGTCAGTGTCAGAACACGGGATAATCCGGATCGAGCTTTCATTGTCAAACTCCTGTTGCAGTGGGACAGGCGGTAGAAACCGTACCGGCATCTTTGCCGCTGAATGTCGTGAACGGCATTGAACAAGTCGTCTCGAACCGCTCGATACAACTCCGCCCTCACTGACAGATACGCAGGGAGCCCGTCAAAAAGATGCAGCATTGGAAACTTTTTTTCTCATGCTCCTGAAGACAGACGCCGGTTATTCTTCTTTGTGACGAGAATCACCTGCACGTCTCGCCCCTCTCCCGAGCCGCGGCAGGGAGCGGTGTAATCATTACCCATGCCTGTTAACCTGAGAACTGCGCAGCTCACTTGATCTACAGAAGAGCAGCATGTACAAATTACAATCGTGCTCCGCGCACGCAGGCCCGGGAGGGATCATGCCATTCAGTCTGAAACAATCTGTACAGGGCTGCCTCTTTTCATGACATCACTGCGTAGATATCACTATGACCCACGGCACCTCTACAGTCGACGAGCCCCGATCACCACGCACCGCCGGTATCGATGCGGCTGATCAACGTCTGGACGGCCTGATCAGCGCCTGCGCCGACGGCATCGAGAGTGCATTCGAACAACTCTACAAGGCGACGTCCAGCCAGCTGTACGGGGTACTGCTTCGCATTCTGAAAACCGAGGCGCTGGCCGAAGAAGCCCTGCAGGATACCTATATCAAGGTCTGGAACAATGCCGATCGGTACCGTAATGACAAGAGTGCACCGCGCACCTGGCTGGTCAGCATCGCACGCAATCATGCCATCGATGTGCTGCGCAAGCGTAGCAGCCGCGAAGACGTCGAACTGAATCTGGACAAGGCCCACCTGGAAGTCATGCCGGATCGGGCGCAGGCATTCGATCAACAGCACGAGTCATCCCAGCTTCTGGACTTGTGCCTGGAGCGACTCTCCGAACCGGCACGTGAGTGTGTGGTTCGTGCCTATTGCGAGGGGTTTTCCCAGGAGGAATTGAGTGAACGTCTGCAACGACCCATCGGCACGGTCAAGAGCTGGATTCGCCGCAGTCTTGTTTCATTGAAGGAGTGTCTTGATGGCCACGCCTGACGAGCAATGGTGGGAAGCACAGGCAGGCGAGTATGTACTCGGCTCTCTGCGAGGCACCGAAAGGGATGTATTCGAGAAGATTCTGGCGGCCGATGAAGAGACCAGAGCCAGAGTGCGATGGTGGCAGCATCAGCTTGCCGCTCTGGACTCCCGGGTGGCTCCGGTCACCCCACCGCCTCATCTGCTTCCCCTGATCATGAGCCGAATCGGGACCGAGAAACACGCCCCCGGAGATACCGAACAGGAAGAACTGACAGAACAGCTCACTACCGATGCTGTTCGCCAGGATACGTCCGACAACGTCGTGTCCTGGCGCCGACGACCTTCACGTCGCAGCAATACTTTGTGGAAAACCATCGCAGGACTTGCCACGGCAGCCTCGATTGCCATGGCAGCCCTGCTGCTGCAGAGCACGACACACGATGAGACAGTTGCACCGGGCCCCGAGCTGAACATGATCAGTATCGTGCAGGATGACTCACAGGAATCCCTGTGGATTCTCTCAACCCGGGATGGCAGCAATCAGTTGCAGGTAGTCGCCCTGGCACCACCACCACTGGAGGCAGATCGCTCGTTCGAACTGTGGATGGTCAAACCCGATGACGGCGGCGTCAGCTCGGTCGGTCTGTTACCGACCAACGAAGGCGAATCACTGCTGTTGACTCTGCCACTCGGTACCGCCGAGGCCCAGCAGTTCGCCGTCAGTCTGGAACCCAGCGGCGGCTCACCGGAAGCCGGGCCTACCGGGCCAGTTCTGTTCAGCGGTGCCATTCGAACCATTTCAGGTACGCGCCTCTGATGCGATCAGACCGGCAGACATCAATCCTCGGTGCCGCAGTCGCGGCGCTGTGGCTTTTCTTCCACACGCTGCCGGCGATGGCGCATGAGTACTGGCTGGAACCGGTGGGCCAGCGCTGGTCTGCCGGCGAGCAGTTGCAGGCAGACGTGCGCAATGGCGAGGAGTTCGTGGGGGCACCGCTACCCTTCGATCCCGCTGGTCTCTCCCGCGCCGGCCTGATTTCAGACAGCAACAGACAGGCACTGACGGGCCGCCTTGGCGATTATCCGGCGTTCCAGATGTCGCTGAAAGAGCCGGGACTTAACCTGCTGCTGCTGGAGACCACGCAGCGTGAACTGCGCTATGCCGACTTCGAAGACTTCGAGACATTTCTGAACTACCACGGGCTGCAAGGCATCGTGGCTCGTCATCAGGCCAGGGGGCTGCCCCGGGAGAACATCGTCGAGCACTACTATCGATACTGCAAGGCCTTGATCGATGTTTCCGATCCAACAGGCCAGGCATCCGACTCGACTGACAACGCAACCCCGACCCGAACAGCACCAGCCTTGGCCCCCCAGGACCAGCGGCTGGAACTGATTGCCGAGCGTAATCCGATGCAAGCAGACAGCGTACGCCTGCAATTGTGGTTCGAAGGGCGGGTGCAAGCGGGGCGTCAGGTCGAGATGCTGTATCGCAGCTCCGATCAGAGCGTCACACGTACCGTGGCCGATACAAACGACGAAGGCCACGTCGAATTCACCCTGAGCGCCACGGGCGACTATCTGTTCAACAGTGTCAAGCTCGTGGAACCCGCTGACACCTCTGCCCACTGGGAGTCCCACTGGGCTTCCCTGTTCTTCCGAAAAAACTGAATCCCCCACGCATGACTTTCAAACCGTCCCTGACTGGTCGGCTGCTGCTATTGGCAGTGCTGCTCTCCAGTATCGCCAGTCTGCAAGCCCACGAATTGCGTCCCGCTGTTGCCGATATCAGTCAGTCGGATGCGACGGTACAGATTGCCATTCGCGCCAACCTGGAAGCGCTGATCAGCGAGATCGGACCCGAGCATGATGATTCGGACGATGCACCGCAGGCCGAGCGCTACCAGCAATTGCGTGACATGCCTCCGGCAGCTCTGGAACGAGAAACCCGACAATACCTGCCCACGCTGTTGCAGTCGATAAATCTGTCTTCATCCACGGACCCGGAATCGACACTGCCACTGGACATGGCTTCCGTAACCATTCCGCCGGTGGGAGACGTGCGCCTGCCACGCGATTCCGTGCTGATTCTGCAAGCGCCCCTGGAAGAATCCATGGAGACCATCGATTGGCAGTGGGATGCGCGTTACGGACCGATCATCCTGCGGGCCGATGCGGTCACGGATGTGCCCGATGCGAGCGCATTCAGCCAGTACTTGCAGCCCGGCGAACGCAGCGACCCGATATCCATCGAGGCAGGAGTGTCTCAGACTGGCGGCAGCGGCTTTCTGGATTACATCGTCATCGGATTCGAGCACATCATTCCGAAGGGACTGGATCACATCCTGTTCGTCATCGGGCTGTTTCTGCTGGCACCGAAACTCAGGCCGATCGTCTGGCAAGTGAGCATGTTCACCATTGCCCACACGGTGACGCTGGCACTGGGCATTACCGGGATCATCACCTTGCCAGCCAGTATCGTCGAACCCCTGATTGCCCTGTCCATCACCGCGGTCTGCGCCGAGAACCTGTTCGCCGGTCGATCCGGCCAGGCCCGCCTGTCCTCGACTCGTCTTGTCATGGTTTTCGCCTTCGGCCTGCTGCACGGTCTGGGTTTTGCCGGTGTCCTGAGCGACATCGGACTGTCAAGCGGTCACTTTGCCAGCTCCTTGCTGGCCTTCAATATCGGGGTCGAGCTGGGTCAGCTCAGCGTTGTACTGTTGTGCTTTGCTCTGGTGGGCTGGCGCTTCGGCAAGCGCCCCTGGTACCGACAGCGAATCACCCTGCCGGCGTCCCTGATCATCGGCGCAATCGGTCTCTACTGGTTCCTGCAACGCGTTCAGATCATCGGATGACTTTGACGATAACCATCGGCCACGACGGCCGATGGACGATTGCCTAGCGCAACCAGATCTCGATCAGGCCTTCTGACGGCACGGGCTGGTAGTCGGCAAAATCGCGTACCGCCACATCATCGAATACCAGCCCCAGTGCATCACCCACCGCCTGTCCGGCCTGACGATCGGCCGAATGGTAGTAACGCACCTGGTTGCGATCGGGCACGGCATCGACCAGACGCCGCTCCACCTGCGAAACACCCAGCGCCTGCAGCAGGGAACTCAGCTGACCGGCAAGATGATCTGCAGGCTCCAGCGCATGCACGACAACTCTCACAGTACCGATGTCCTGCATCTTTCCCAGCAGATCCTGCTCGGGTGTCACCGATTCACGAACAATTTCTCCAGCCTGATCACGCCGCTCTTCGCCGGTATCTGCAGCGATGGCAGGCATCAACGGGACCGTTATCAGCATGGCTCCGACAGCGAGAGCACTTCCCACACAGCGTGATACGAAGCTCTTCCGATTTTCCGTACTGCCTTGTGCAGGACAGCCGGATCCACGAATATCGAACGATGCCATTTTCCTTCCTCCCATCAATCAACCCATGGTGAACAAACGCCAGGCAGAGTCTGCAGGACCCTGCCCGGCTGTTCGAGAACTGACGCAATCAACCCTCTAGCGTGCCAGAACAACCGACTCGGGCTTCAGCACAGCCACTGACTCGTCAGCCGCTACATCCATCTCGCCCTCCAGAGACAGCACATCGCGATAGATCAGCACCTGATCATTGGACTTCTCTGCAATGTAGGCATGCGCACCATCAAACGCCAGGTCGACCGGATTTCCCAGTGCCGTTGCCGCGCCGGCAATCATCGCCCTGGGGGTGATCTCACCGGAAGCGGTGGACGCATCATCGATGACATACAGTGCACCATCGCTGGCACTGGCAGCATCGCCGACATCGGTCACGATCAGTGTATCGCTATCGAGATCGTGCACGATACCGTGGATGTTGCTGACAGCACCTGCAGCGGCTGCTCGAATGCTGCGTGTCGGTACGGCACTGGCTCCCATGGCGAAGAAGTCATCATAAACCAGCACATCACCAGCGGTACCGGCCGCGTACAGTCGGTCGTTTTGCGGATCATAATCGGTATCCCAGATTGCGGCACTGCCTGTATCCATGACCGTGAACAGCGGCATGGCGTTGCTGCCAGCTGATGTAGACAACACCACCAGACTGGCGGCAACCGAATCGTTGCCGATATCCGAGACGATCAAGGCTCCCTGTTCACCGGCAATCTCGACGCCCTTGGGGCTGGTCAGCCCGGCGCTTGCACCGCCCAGCAGGCGATCTCTTGTCATGGTATCCACGGCTGTCCCCTCACGGCTGTCAAGCCTGTCGATGACCAGTAAACCGCGATCGGAGACCGAAGAGCCGTCAGTGGTATCGAATACGGCATAGCCGTTTCCGGCAGCATCAAGCTGGATGCTCTCCAGCGTACGAAACATTTCCTGACCGGGATCTCCGGACACCATGCCCGCCATGACAGACTGTTCGCCTTGTGCAGCGTCAAGCGGCAGATCCAGTACCCGAATACTGCCAACCGATGAATTGTCCACAGCCTCGCCACCTTGCTGCATGACGGTCGGATTCTGGCTTACCAGCAACCTCGAGACAGCACTGTCCGCGGTCAGATCCGATGCATCCACGACCCCGTCATCGTCGCCAAACTGCACCAGAGATTCCGGTTTGGTAAACGCACGCATGTAATCAGGCGCGACATCCCCCGCCCGTGTCGCCACGTCATTGAACACCAGAATGGCGTCATTGGACTTCTCGGCAACGATGGCCGAACCCTCAACCAGCAATACATCCACCGGGTTGCCCAGCAGGGTCGCCGGCCCTTCGATGGCATCGACGCTCTGCTCTCCGTTCAGCTCACCATCGTCTGCAAAGACATACAGCGCACCATCGGTCGCTGAATCGGCACTACCCACATCCGAGACGAGCACCATACCGTCTTCAACCGCGACACCATGAAAATTGACAGAGCGTTGCATGCCGTCGGCATCGACCACGCTGACCATCCGATCAATGATATCTGCCCCGAGACTGACCTGTGAATCTCCCTCCGCCGGCATCAGCAATCCCAGCTCGGCGACTGCATCGACGATTCCCAGCGTGCCGTCCGTCATGGCCAGATAGAGACGATCGGCCTGCGCATCGTAGGTACTGTCCCAGCAGCTGGCTGGCAGATCCACCTGTGCCACGGGCGACGCCTGCTCGCCGGCCGATGTGGAATACAACTTCAGGTCAGCGGCCTGATCACTGACATCACAGGAGGCCAGCAGCCCCATGCCTGACAGTGTTGCCAATCCCTTGCCGGGGCTGTTGCCGACAAGCCGATCAAGCGCTCCGAATTCATCCATGTCCGTACGGTCGACGGCACGATTGAAGGCACGCATGCCCACGCTGCCTTCTGCATCGGAGTTCTGGTACAAGGTGCCGTCAGCGCCGATCGTCAGCCCCTGATTGGCTCCAGTGGCAAGGGTGCTTCGCTCAGTGGCAATATCCGGTGCGAGAATCGACACAC
Organism: Granulosicoccus sp. 3-233; assembly: GCF_052681095.1. Classification (NCBI taxonomy): domain Bacteria; kingdom Pseudomonadati; phylum Pseudomonadota; class Gammaproteobacteria; order Chromatiales; family Granulosicoccaceae; genus Granulosicoccus; species Granulosicoccus sp. 3-233. Next base: position 241,015 of record NZ_JBQYLE010000001.1, on the reverse strand, counting down.
TGCCCGGACCCTGCCCGTCATTCATGGCGACGGCGAAGCGCCCCTCGGGGATGACGGGATCCGACCCGCCCATGTCATTCGAATCATCGTCGTCACTGCAGGCACCGAGTGTCATCGCCGCCAGAGCCATGGCCACCACCAGGCGCCGCCGCGGAAATCGGTTGCCCTCATCAGTCCCGAGCTGTGGCGCCGGACTGGTACTGCCGGCCGATATTGAACTGCGTTTGCTGCACATCATGATCGCACTCTCCATTGAAGGCCTTTTCAGGCCGGATACCAACAGCAACGTACGAGAGGGCAGAAAAGATGCAGCGACCGGAAAATACCTTGAATTCCGGTAAAAATGACAGATACGTCCCCGAGCACAGGGAAAGATGCTACGGACCAAAACGCAGACAGCCCGGAAGTTGCCTTCCGGGGCGTCTGCTCATTCAGTCCTGCCAGCGTTGTCGATCAGTGCACGACAGCCACATTGGGTTTGGCCTCACGGTTGCTGAAGACCAGCTCACCGCCCTCTGCATCGATGAACACCGTATCGCCCGGCATGAAATCTCCCGAGAGAATGGACTGTGCCAGCGGGTTTTCCACCCGTTGCTGGATCTCGCGACGCAATGGCCTTGCCCCGTAAACCGGATCGAATCCCGCCGCACCGATCATGTCCAGCGCAGCATCGGTGATCACCAGCTCCAGCTGACGATCTGCCAGGCGACGCGCCAGGTGCTGTACCTGGAACCCGGCAATCATGCGGATGTTCTCACTGGACAACGGTTTGAAGACCACGGTCTCATCCACCCGGTTGATGAACTCGGGACGGAAATGCTGTCCGACGATTTCCATCACGGCTGCCTTCATCTCGGCATAATTGTCGCCGCCCGCCAGCTCCTGGATGATCTGACTGCCCAGGTTGGACGTCATGACGATGACCGTATTGCGAAAATCCACCGTCCGCCCCTGACCATCGGTCAGGCGACCATCATCAAGCACCTGCAACAGGATATTGAACACGTCACCGTGCGCTTTCTCCACTTCGTCGAGCAGGATGACCGAATACGGCTTGCGACGTACGGCTTCGGTCAGATAGCCACCCTCTTCATAGCCGACATACCCGGGAGGCGCACCGATCAATCGCGCCACGGAATGTTTCTCCATGAACTCCGACATGTCGATACGCACCATGGCGTCATCGGCATCGAACATGAAGTCGGCCAGCGCCTTGGTCAGTTCCGTCTTGCCCACACCGGTTGGTCCGAGAAACAGGAAGGAACCGATGGGACGACCCGGATCCGACAAGCCCGCCCGTGAGCGCCGGATGGCATCGGATACCGCTTCCACCGCTTCCAGCTGACCCACCACGCGCTTGCCCAGCTCGGCTTCCATACGCAGCAGCTTGTCCTTCTCGCCTTCCATCATCTTGCTGACCGGGATACCGGTCCACTTGGCTACCACCTCGGCAATCTCGTCGGCCGTGACATTGGTTCGCAGCAGGGTCATTTCCTGATCGTCGGTACTCTCGATGGCCTCTGCCAACGATTTCTCGAGAGCCGGTATCTGCCCATACTGCAATTCCGACATGCGTGCCAGATCGCCAGCGCGCCTTGCGGTTTCCAGCTCCAGCCGCACACGCTCCAGCTCTTCCTTGATGCCTGCGGCATTCTGTACGGTTGCTTTCTCGGAATTCCAGATCTCTTCCAGATCGGCAAATTCCTTCTCCAGTGCATCGACATCCTCGTCCAGAGTCGCCAGACGCTGTACTGATGCATCATCGGTCTCCTTGACCAGTGCCTCACGCTCGATCTTCATCTGGATGATGCGGCGTTCGAGTCGATCCAGCTCTTCCGGCTTGGAATCGATTTCCATGCGGATATGCGAAGCTGCCTCGTCAATCAGATCGATGGCCTTGTCCGGCAGCTGGCGATCACTGATATAGCGATGCGACAGCGTGGCTGCGGCCACGATGGCAGGATCGGTGATATCCACCCCATGATGCACTTCGTAGCGCTCCTTCAGGCCACGCAGAATGGCGATGGTGTCTTCCACCGATGGCTCATCGACGATGATTTTCTGGAAGCGTCGCTCCAGCGCTGCATCCTTTTCGATGTACTGACGATACTCATCCAGTGTGGTCGCGCCGATGCAATGCAGTTCGCCGCGGGCCAGCGCAGGCTTGAGCATGTTCCCGGCATCCATCGAGCCCTCGGCCTTGCCGGCACCCACCATGGTGTGGATCTCGTCGATGAACAGGATCACCTGACCTTCCTGCTTGGCCAGATCACTCAATACCGCCTTCAGGCGTTCTTCGAATTCACCACGGAACTTGGCACCGGCAATGAGAGCGCCCATGTCCAGCGACAGCACACGCTTGTTGCGAATGCCATCCGGTACCTGACCATCGACGATGCGCTGCGCCAGACCTTCCACCAGAGCAGTCTTGCCCACACCCGGTTCACCAATGATGACCGGGTTGTTCTTGGTACGACGCTGCAGCACCTGGATGGCACGACGGATCTCATCATCACGACCGATCACGGGGTCAATCTTGCCTTGCTCGGCACGCTCGGTCAGGTCGATGGTGTACTTCTCCAGCGCCTTGCGATTGTCCTCGGCATTCGGATCGTTGACCGGCCCGCCCTGCACGTCTTCTATGGTTTTCTGGATCGCGCTCAGGTTTGCACCGTGGCCAAGCATGACCTCGGCCAGTGAGTTCTTCTTGTCTTCCAGCGCCGCCAGCACGAAGACTTCGGAAGAGATGTACTGATCTCCCCGCTTCTGTGCCGCCTTGTCTGTCAGATTGAGCAGTCGTCCCAGTTCATTGGACACATGCAGCTGCCCGCTGCCCCCTTCCACCTTGGCCAGACGATCAAGCGCCTGATCCAGACCGACGCGCAGACCGTTCACGTTGACGCCGGATTGTGCAAGCAATGGACTGACGCCACTTCCATCCTGATCAAGCATGGCCACCATCAGATGGGCCGGCTCGATGAATTGATGATCGCGACCCAGAGCCAATGACTGTGCGTCTTGCAATGCCAGCTGAAACTTGCTGGTCAGTTTGTCCATTCTCATCAGATTTACCTCATGGCAATCGTTTCATTCAGATGGCCTTAAGGTGGTGCTGCCGTGATTCAATTCAACATCTTTTGTAGGGTTATCATGAGAAAGATCAAACAGTCTCAGCTCCGCGATGCGTCCATCCAGGCCATCGTGGCCAGTCGTCCACTGCGCAGTCCATCGCGTCGATGCGAATGAAACCACTGCGGCTGACTGACGGTGCAATAGTCGCCGCCGGTCACCACCACGGAGCGACAGGCCTGCAACTCGGTGCGTGCCAGCGCGTAGATATCCGCCCAGAATCTGACACCCGAGGCTGCGGCAGGGTCTGTCCGACCTGGCAGGAATGACTCACCGTGGGCCGCCTTGCGATCAATGAAGGCCTGACGCACCTCCTCCCCGATCTCGAAGGCATCGGGACCGATGGCCGGTCCGAGCCAGGCATGCAGTTCGACAGCGGGGCTGAACCTTGCCAGGGCATTTTCCAGAATACCCGCCGCCAGGCCGCGCCAGCCGGCATGCACCACGGCCAGCTGACTTCCCTGTGCATCGCTGATCACGACCGGCAGGCAGTCGGCGGTCAGCACCGCCAGCACCACGTTCGGCTGATCGGTCCAGGAGCCGTCTGCACAGAATGCCTGTTCCGTCGATGGCGCACTGGTGGAAACAGGCTCCTTCTCGGAACCGATGGCCAGAACCTTCTCGCTGTGCGTCTGATGCAGCCAGCACGGTTCTCCGGGAAGCGCAAAGGATTCCACCACACGCCGACGATTCTCCTCTACGGCCGGCAGTTCGTCTCCGACATGCAGGCCCAGATTCAGCGAATCATACGGTGCCTGGCTGACACCGCCCAGCCGGGTCGTCGCGAACGCCGTAACCCGGGAAGACACCTGCCACTGCGGAGTCAGCCCGGTTATCACGCCAAAGCCGCGACCGGAGGCCAGATCGTGCCTCATATCAGCCTCACCTTCCTCCGTCCTGCCTTCGAACCCGGAATCAACCATTGTTTCTGTCACTCTCTGCGCGTAGCGCTGCATCGGCGATATCGCGCAATTCGGCACATAAATGCAGCATGTCCTGCGGCATCGGGGCATCAAAGCTCATTTCTTCCTCGTTACCCGGATTGATCAGCGTCAGACGGGTAGCATGCAGGGCCTGGCGCTTGAAGCCTGCCACGGCCGGCACTTCGGCCACCTGTCGCGGCAGGACGGCCAGACGCCTGCCGTAGGCCGGGTCGCCGATCAGCGCATGGCCGATATGGGTCATGTGAACCCTTATCTGATGAGTACGTCCGGTTTCGAGCTTGACCATGACGCGGGCACAGCCCAGATAGCGCTCCACACATTCGAAATGGGTAACCGCGGGTTTGCCGCCGTCGGTCACCGCCATGCGCTTGCGATCTCGCGGGTGACGACCGATTGGCGCATCGATTGTCCCGTTGATGGGTACCGCACCCACCACTACTGCGGTGTAGGTGCGCCCCATCTCGCGGGCCTGCAGCTGCCTCACCAGATGCGTATGGGCCTCCAGGGTGCGCGCCACGACACACAGACCGGAGGTTTCCTTGTCGAGTCGATGCACGATGCCCGCACGCGGCACGCCGGCCTGAGCGGCGCTGTAGTGCAGCAGCCCATTGAGCAAGGTACCACGGCGATTGCCGGGGGCCGGATGCATGACCAGCCCGGCAGGCTTGTTGATGACCAGTATGTGTTCATCCTCGTGAACGATATCCAGATCCATCGGTTCGGGCACGAAGCTGGACATGCCGTCGCCATCCGCCTCGGAGAGCATGTCCGCCAGCAGATCAGGCGGCAATTGCAGACTCAGCAGCTCGCCACCGAGTACCTTGTCACGCGTTCGCCGTTGCTCGCCATCCACCGTCAGGTAACCATCGGCAATCCAGCTCTGCAGCCGGCTGCGTGAATAGGTGTCGAATACCATGGCAGCCACGGCATCCAGCCGCTTGCCGGCCCACTCCGAACTGACCCGGATCGTGTCGGATTCCTCGGTGCTGGAGGATGGGGAAGGTTTGTCAGTCTGACCGGTAATGTGAATTCTCCTGGAGCAGAGCGCACACAGGCGCTGTCATTCGCTGTCGACCGGGGAACCTTGGCAGCGTGAAGGTACACAAACTGCAAATCCGCCCGGTCGCAGCTACGCTATACTTTACCGATGATACTCAAGTTCTCACGCTTCGCCGCTCTCGCCGTACTCGGATTGTGCCTTTCGGGCTCGATTCTGAGCGGCTGTGCCAGCCAATCAGCCCCGCTCGCCCAGGCAGGCAGTGCCGAAGAGCTTTATCGAATGGCCAAGCGCTCACTGAATCAGGGCGATTTTCTGACAGCCATCGGCACCTTCGAGGTTCTAGGCGCCCGCTACCCCTTCGGCAGCTACACACAACAGGCTCAGCTGGACATCGCCTACGCCTACCTGAAACAGGATGAATTCGACAATGCGATCAATGCCGCCGATCGCTTCATCAAGCTCTACCCGCGTAACGAGAACATCGATTACGCCTATTACATCAAAGGTGTCAGCCACTTCTCCAGAGGCGGCTCCACCATGGAACGCATCTTTCCCAGAGACATGTCGAAGGTCAATCAGCAATGGTTGCGCGCGGCCTTTGCCGATTTCGATACCCTGGTCAGGCGCTTCCCCGAAAGCCGCTATGCCGAGGATTCCCTGGCCCGCATGGCCTATCTGAAAGACGAAATGGCCCGACACGAACTGAACACCGCGCAGTTCTATTACCAGCGCGGTGCCATGGTCGCCGTCGTCAACCGCATCAGCTATCTGCTGGAGCACTATGACGGTTCCCGCCACATACCCAATTCACTGGCACTGATGGCCGCCGCTTACGAGGCCATGGGTCAGACCGATCTGCAGCAGGATACGCTCAGGGTGCTGGCTGCCACCGCACCTGAACATCCTGCTCTGGATAAGGGTTGATCCACTGGTGCTGGGCAAGCAACTCCGCTGGCAATGGCACCTTCCGATATTCGCTGACTTACCGTAATACCCCGTCGCCAAACCGGCGTTTCTGACGAACAGGCCCGCAAACACACTCACGAGGCCGTGGCTGGCAAAACCGAGTGGTCTGGAACTTGCGTTTGACGCTTCCAGAATGATTGAACATATCCCCTCATCGTGAGTGCCCGTACAACGGCGGAAGGCTATTCCTCCGCCAAGTCAACGGTACACGTGCCCGACTGGCAAGTACTCAACCTCTTCAACCAGTATCGCTTTCTGCTGCTGCTGGCATCCGGCAGTGTGTATTACCTGTCAGAGGATCAACTCACCCTTGGTACTCGCAACGGTCCGCTGTTCGAGGTAGCGCATCTGGGCTATCTGGTCACGACGCTGAGCTTTGCCCTGTTGATTCGCCTCCGACGACCGGCAGTCGAAACCCAGTTCTACCTGCAGAACTACATGGATATCCTGCTGGTTTGTGTACTGATGTACGCCAGCGGCGGCATACAGAGTGGCCTGGGCCCCTTGCTGTTGATCAATCTGGCCCTGTTCAGCCAGGTATCCACCGCACGTCACGCTCTGCTGTTTGCCGCCATTGGCAGCATCGTGGTCATCGTCGAGGAATTGCTGTCCAATGTGCTGATCGGGAAACAGGCCGCCAATTTCGAGGCCACCGCAGTGCTGGGCTCCCTGCTGTTCGCCATCGCCTGGGTCATGACGGTACCTGTCAGAAAGGCCATGAATCGCCAGTTGGTCAGGTCCTCGCATTCGAGAGTCGTTCTGGATGTCGAAGAGATCTCTCAACTCAATGAGGAAATCATTCGAGAACTGGATTCCGGAGTCGTGGTCATAGACCCATCCGGTCAGGTGCAACTGATCAACGACACGGCGCGCAGCCTGCTTGCCGCAGAGTTCACACCCATGCCCGTGCATCTTCGACAGTTGTGTGTCGAGCTGATGGAAAGCCTGCAGGCCTCTGAACGCTCACCCACCCGTGAAACCCGCCCATTCGACATTGCCAGTACCGGCCAATCGCTATTGCCCAAGTTCATACCACTCTCACGTGGAGGAGTCCTGATCAAGCTGGACGACCACACGCACATCCTGCAACAGTTTCAGCAACTGAAACTGGCCTCTCTGGGACGCATGTCCGCCAGCATTGCCCACGAGATCCGCAATCCACTGGGTGCCATCTCGCATGCCGTTCAGCTGATCGAAGAATCACCGCAACTGGCGGCCAATGATGCGGACCTGTTGCAGATCGCCAAACGGCATACACTGCGCATCAACCGCATCATCGAAGACGTGCTGCAGTTGTCAAACCGGCAACAGGTCCGCAGCAGTGAAGTGAGTGTGGACGAGCAGGTTCAGGATTTCGCGCAGCGCTTCATTGCCGAGAACGAACTGAGCAGCGAGCAGCTGACGGTGGTGACCGAGCCGTGCCGTGCTCTGGTGGACCCCGGACACCTGGATCAGGTGCTGTGGAATCTGTGCACCAACGCCCAACTGCACAATGACTCCCGGAGCATCACCATCAGGATCAGCTGCTGGCAGTCCGATCGAGGCACGACTCTGATCGATGTGATGGACAACGGCTGCGGCATCTCCGACATGGACAAGGAAAACCTGTTCGAGCCCTTCTATTCCACCCACCATGCCGGAACCGGACTGGGCTTATTCATCATCCGCGAGCTTTGCGAGATCAACAAGGCCAGTATCGAATGCGTTCCGGGAGACACTGGCGCACACTTTCGAATCACACTTTCCGCAGCACAGGACATGGCAGCCTGATCATGACCCACACCGCATTGATCATCGATGATGAGGCCGATATACGGGAACTGATTGCCCTGTCTCTCGACCGCATCGGTCTGGACACGCATACCGCAGGCAATCTGGAAGAGGCCGAGAATCTGCTGCATTCCTACCGCTTCGATGTCTGTTTGACCGACATGAAGCTGCCCGATGGCAATGGCGTCGAATTCGTGACTCGGATCCACGAGATTCAGCCCGACTTGCCGGTGGCTGTCATCACGGCGCATGGCAACATGACAGCCGCCGTCGAGGCCATGAAGAACGGTGCCTTTGATTTTGTGTCGAAACCGGTGGACATCCGATTATTGAGAAGTCTGGTGACACAGGCCCTGAAGGTTGCCGAGACTACCGCAAATGCCAGTGCTTCAGTATCCGCTCTTCCACGGCAAACGACCGACCACAAGCAGGAAATCACTCAGCCCAATCAGTCAGCAGACAGTGAGCAGGAAACAGGAAGCCCGGCGGCAACCTCGGACAAGCCCGAGCTGCCTGCCGCTAGACCTGCAGAAAATGCAGAGACCAGTCAGCAGATCGGTCGCGAACGCCTCATCGGTCAGTCCGAACCCATGCAGGCCCTGCGCCGACTGATCGGAAAAGTTGCCAAGACCAATGCTCCTGTCTGGATAACCGGAGAATCGGGAACCGGAAAGGAACTGATTGCCCGTCTGGTCCATGAAAACGGACCTCGAGCAGACTCCCCGTTCATCGCCATCAACTGCGGCGCCATTCCTTCCGAACTGATGGAAAGCGAATTATTCGGGCATCGCAAGGGGAGCTTCACCGGCGCCCACTCGGACCACGATGGTCTGTTCAAGCGCGCCGAAGGAGGCACCCTGTTTCTCGATGAAGTCGCCGAGCTGCCATTGCACATGCAGGTGAAACTGCTGCGCGCCATACAGGAACGCAGCGTTCGCCCCGTGGGAAGCTCCGAGGAAATCAACGTGGATGCACGCATTCTCAGTGCCAGCCACAAGGACCTGGCCCTGGAAGTGGAACAGGGAAATTTTCGACACGACTTGTATTACAGACTGAACGTCATCTGCATCGAATCACCCAGCTTGAGAAAACGACCGGATGATGTCGTATCCATTGCACACCACATTCTCCACTCGATAGCGAAATCCAGCATTCCAGGGTCACCGGCTCGTCTCACGCCTGATGCCGAAAACCTGCTCGCAGCCTATGCATTTCCGGGCAATGTCCGGGAGCTGGAGAATATCCTCGAACGCTCGGTGGCCTTGAGCGATGATGGTGTCATCGATGCCCCGGACCTTGGCATTCAGGTGGCCGGTCACCGGCACGGAAAGACCGGGTCGGCGTTGAACGCGGCACATGTCAGCGGTGGCCGCGGCGAACATGACGAGCGAAAGGCAATACTGGAGATGCTGGAAAGCACTCGCTGGAACCGCAAGGCGGCAGCACGAGAGTTGGGAATGACCTACCGCCAGCTACGCTACCGAATACAGCAGTACGGTATCGACACCGACGACACCGGCACCGGTACCTGAAAAACGAGCAGCAGCACAAGGTATTCGTTTACGACAGCTTGCCAGCGACTGTTCGAGCGGCCGCCCTGTCCCGGCTTTGTCATGGATGTAACACGGTTACTGTCATCTGTTGACAGGAATGTCACTCCATTGTGCCAAACAGTTCAACCCTGACACAGTTCATGTTACTTGCAAGTGACTGTTTCTTCGATATTTATTATCGAGCTGCCACATTCATGGCAAATGGCACAGCCCCTGCACTTAACCATTTGTCCTCAAGGACGATACATCGTTCGTAGGTTCGGCTTGACACCAGCCTATCAATATCAAATCTCTGGAGATAGACCCTAAAATGGTTAAGACACAAAAAGGTTTTACACTGATCGAACTCATGATCGTTATCGCGATCATCGGCATTCTGGCTGCGGTCGCTGTGCCTCAGTACGGTCAGTACACGAAGCGCGCGAAGTTTTCTGAAGTGATCACGGCTACTGCCTCTGCCAAGACTGCAGTTACGTTGTGCTATCAGGAACAGAATGACATCGACCTGTGCGATGGCGGCGTTGCTGGTACAGGTGTACCTGCTGATATCGCAGCAGCACAGGGTGTTATCGCGACTCTGGCAACAGTAGATGGAACCATTACAGCTACTGGAACAGCAGAAGTTGACGGCACTACCTACATACTGACGCCAGTTGGCACTGATGACATGGCTACAAAACCTGCTGGCGGAGAACCTATGGGTTGGCTGGTCAGTGGCTCATGTGTGGATGCAAACCTCTGCAAACCATAATCTAGTCTACGGACCCTCATCAGGAGGAGCCGATGCACAGCCCGGGGCAGTTCGACCGGGCTGTTTCTGATTTCAGACCATTTTGTCGCAAGCCATGAAAACAGGCCAAACCGGATTTACGCTCATCGAGTTAATGGTTGTCATTGCCATTATTGGCGTGCTGGCTGGAATCGCCATACCGCAGTATGGAAACTACACAAAACGCGCGAAATTCTCGGAAGTAATAAGCTTCACTGCCGATCGGAAAAGCGCTGTAAACCTCTGTGCCCAGGAAACCAATTTCCTCACCGGCTGCTCCGGTGACAATGCCAATGGCAGCTACCCCGGAATACCCGACGACGTAACGACAGGCTTGGGCAAATACATTTCGTCCATCATCACCAAGGATGGGGTCATCTCGGTAGTGACCACTGATGAACTTGACGGTGTCGACTACGTTCTCATTCCGTCCAAGACCGATGAAATTGTCTCTTGGAGATCAGAGGGATCTTGTGATGTACTGAAGCTCTGCAAACACAACTGACCATTGCCGCTCTACTCGCAGGACCTCGGATTCGACCTTTGCAGTACAGTACCAGAGGGGTTAACAGGGCAGCGTCACGCGTCAATACGCAACTCGCTCGTCTCTCGAACGCGATCTGTACGCGCAAGCCGCCAGTTCCACTGTGACCCTTTCTCAGACTGGCGATTGCCGTCCCTGCTCCGAATCGCTTAAACGCTAAAGCAGCGTCAAGATTTGCCGATTCACTGTTAAGCATCCTCCCTGCATGGGCGGCGACGAAGCAATACTCAGGAAAGCTTAATGACACCCAACAACACGTTGAACGGCATCGCCAGGCAACTTGTCAGCCAGGGATTGGCGAGCGAGGAATCCGCTCTGGATGCTCTCGCGAAGAGCAAGGAAGGCAAGAAGGCTTTCCTGACAACACTTATCGAACACGGTGAAGTGGATTCGCGTGCCATCGCGCATTACATCGCGGGCGATTTTGGTCTTCCATTGTTTGATCTGCAGGCACTGTCTCCTGAGAGCATCCCCACCGAATACATCAAGGAAGAGCTGATATCCAGCCAGAATGCGGTGCCGATTGCGAAGCGAGGCTCACGTCTCTTCATTGCGATTTCCGACCCTACCAACAATGAACCTCTGGAAAAATACAAGTTTGCCTCCGGACTGAGTGTCGAGGCGATCATTGTCGATGAAGCCGCACTGGCGGACCTGCGCTCCCGAGTGCTGGATCAGAATTCGACGCTCGACGAAGGCCTGGACGACAGCTTCGATCTCGAGGTCGACACTGCCGATGATGCCGATCTGGAGGCCGATGTGTCAGGCGTTGACGAGACACCTGTGGTGCGCTTCGTCAACAAGGTCCTGCTCGATGCCATCAAACGCGGTGCATCGGATATTCACATCGAACCCTATGAGAAGATCTTTCGTATTCGGTTTCGTGTCGACGGTGTTCTGGAAGAAGTCGTGCATCCTCCTTTGGCAATGGCCGGCCGACTGACTGCGCGCATAAAGGTCATGTCGCGCATGGACATTTCCGAAAGGCGCGTGCCTCAGGATGGACGGATCAAGCTCAAGATCTCCAAGACCAAGGCGATCGATTTTCGTGTCAACACCTGCCCTACCCTGTTCGGCGAGAAAACGGTTCTGCGTATTCTTGACCCGAGCAGCGCTCAGCTGGGAATCGATGCACTGGGTTACGAGCCAGAACAGAAGAAACTGTACATGGAGGCACTGGCCAATCCGTACGGAATGATACTGGTTACGGGCCCGACCGGTAGTGGCAAGACCGTGTCACTGTATACCGGGCTGAACATACTGAACGAACCGGGCACCAACATATCAACCGCCGAGGATCCCGCCGAAATCAATCTGGCCGGTATCAATCAGGTCAACGTCAATGCCAAGGCGGGTCTGACGTTTGCCGAAGCATTGAAGTCCTTCCTGCGGCAGGATCCGGATGTGATCATGGTGGGTGAGATTCGTGATCTGGAAACGGCCAGCATCGCGGTCAAGGCGGCACAGACGGGTCACCTTGTGCTGTCCACCCTGCATACCAACGATGCCCCGCAGACGCTGTCACGACTGATCAACATGGGCGTGCCTCCATTCAATATTGCAACCGCAGTATCACTGATCATTGCTCAGCGACTGGGCAGGCGACTTTGCGAGGCCTGCAAGCAGCCTGAAGATGAATTGCCTCGCGATCTGCTGCTGGAAGAAGGCTTCAAGGAGGAGCAGCTGGACGGATTGCAACTCTACAAGGCTGTTGGCTGCAAGAAGTGCAACAAGGGATACAAGGGCCGTGTCGGCATCTACCAGGTCATGAAAATCAGTGAGGATATCGGCAAGATCATCATGGCGGGAGGCAATGCCATCGAGATCGCAGCTCAAGCCAGAAAAGAACGGATTCCCGATCTTCGAGAGTCTGCGTTGATGAAGGTCGCCCAGGGTGTCATGAGCCTTGAGGAAGCGAACCGAGTGACCAAGGACTAGAGCATGGCAAAGTCATCCGTGAAGGCCCCCATCATGTTCGAATGGGAAGGAAAGAACGCTTCCGGCCACAAGCAGAAAGGCATGATTTCCAGCCCCAGCGCTGACCTGGTCAAGGCCAAGCTGCGCCGGCAAGGCATCATTCCCTCGAAGATAAAAAAGAAGCGCAAGGAATTTGGCGGCAAGCAGAAGATCGAAGCAGGCGATATTGCACTCTTCGCTCGACAATTGACTACCATGATGGGTGCCGGTGTGCCCATGGTGCAATCATTCGAGATTGTTGCCAATGGTATGGAAAACAAGTCCATGCGGGACATGGTCAACGGCATCAAGGCGGAAGTCGAATCGGGCAGCAACCTGACCAACGCTCTGCGCAAGTACCCGGAACAATTCGACGAGCTGTTCTGCAGTCTGACGGAAGCTGGTGAACAGTCCGGAACCCTGGAAACCCTGCTTGGCGAAATTGCCACTTACAAGGAAAAATCGGAGTCGCTGAAGAAGAAGATCAAGAAAGCACTGTTCTACCCGGTGGCCGTACTCATCGTTGCTTTCATCGTAACCGCCATTCTGCTGGTATTCGTTGTACCTCAATTCGAGTCCCTGTTTGTTGGCATGGGTGGCGACCTACCGGCGTTTACCAAGATGATCGTCAGCGCATCCGAATTCATGCAGAGCTGGTGGTATGTTCTTTTCGGAGGTGTCGGATTGACCGTCTGGGTATTCATCCAGGCAAAAAAGCGCTCGAAACCCTTTGCAGAAGCCCTCGACAAACTCGCTCTGAAGGCACCGGTCTTCGGTGACATTGTCGTCAAGGCCGCAACCGCCCGTTTCGCTCGAACACTGGCGACAATGTCAAAGGCCGGTGTGCCCCTGGTGGAAGCCATGGAATCGGTGGCAGGTGTAGCTGGTAATTCGGTGTTCGAAAAAGCCATTCACAAGATGAAGGACGAAGCTGCAACCGGGCAGCGACTGACAGCCTCGATCGAAAGCTCCGGCTTGTTCTCGAACATGGTTGTTCAGATGGTATCGATCGGTGAAGAATCAGGCTCCATCGACGACATGCTGGGCAAGGTCGCCGACTATTACGAGGAAGAAGTGGATAACGCGGTGGATGCCATGACATCTCTGATGGAACCGATGATCATGGCCTTTCTCGGTGTGGTCATCGGTGGGTTGGTGGTCGGCATGTACCTGCCGATATTCAAGATGGGTGATGCGTTCTGATCAGTGTCACCTTGCACTGAACCGGTAGCGGGTAATCCCGTTACGCAAGGCATACGCTTTGCGTGACGGCCTCAATCCATCCATAATCCACTCATGTCGATCTTCGAACTGTTCCAATACAATGCCTTTGTCTTCTACGGCGTTGTAGCACTCGTCAGCCTCATGGTTGGCAGTTTCCTGAATGTGGTCATTCACCGTTTGCCCATCATGATGGAGCGTGCCTGGCGCGAAAACATGGCAGAATACGCGACGGCGGAAGCCGAAGCGTCTGCTATATCTGCAGATGATTCCGGGTCCGCGATTACAAGCGCTGCCGAGTCCGAGCCATTCAACCTCGCTGTCCCGCGTTCGCGCTGCCCGGCCTGCGGTTCGGAGATCAAGGCCTGGCAGAATATACCGGTCATCAGCTATCTGCTGCTCGCTGGCAGATGCGGTAACTGCCGCAATCCCATTTCAATTCGTTACCCCATCGTCGAATTCACGACCATGCTGCTATCACTGGTCGTAGCATGGCAGTTCGGACCAACGCCGCAAGCGGTGTTGGGCATTGTCGTGACCTGGTTTTTTGTATCCATGACCATGATCGATATCGATCATCAACTGCTGCCCGATTCGCTGACGCTGCCGCTCATGTGGATAGGCTTGCTCGCGGCTCTGCTGCCGGTCTTTACTGACCTGCAGTCCTCGGTCATTGGCGCAGCCGCCGGTTACATGGTGCTCTGGCTTGTCTATCAACTGTTTCGCATCGTCACTGGCAAGGAAGGCATGGGCTACGGCGATTTCAAGCTTCTGGCCGCAATAGGTGCGCTTCTCGGCTGGCAGGCATTGCCGGTCGTCATACTGCTCTCCTCTCTGGTTGGCGCAGTGGTGGGCCTGGCCTTGATAGCGATAACCGGTAGAGACAAGAACATACCCATTCCCTTCGGCCCCTATCTGGCAGCCGCAGGCTGGATAGCCATGCTCTGGGGAGAGTCATTGAGCCAGTGGTATTACGGTCTGCTTGCTTGACTGTCCTTGGTGTGCTGCCTGATGAATCAGCGTCGATCCGTTTCTGCGCGGTCGTCTCCTGTTCAGTCGTCTAAACAGATATCCGCATTCGCTCGAACCTTCAGGCTGAAATCACTTCAACGCTCGTTCGTCTGAACAGTTTGTGTATTCTCCTGCCGACATACCATCCAACGTTCAGTCGTCTAAACAATCGGCACCTGCTCGCCTCGTATCTGACTCTCCGTCCCGGTTTTCATGGCGGCACTGGCCCAGCCAACATCGTTGCAGGATTCCCGATCGCTCCGACTGACCTCCCGTGTCTCTGCATTTGAGTGGAATTGTTGTACGTGATCCGGAGCTGGACCGTGCATTCCGTCGAGCCCGACGTGCGAATACATTCTGGCCCGCGCAGCGTTCACGCTATCGTACTCGGTTCCATCCGGACCATACAGGCGGTATCGTCTGATCCTGGATACCTTGGCCTGAGCGCGCTGTCGGGAAGCAGCGTCCGCATTTGTCGCATGAGCATGACCACCCAGATCCGCACCATTCGGCCCTATACGTTCCAATCGAAAACCGCCTTCATGCAGTAGACGATGACAGGCACCGCAGACATGAACAGCGTTTTCCATGGTAGAACGGCCGCCATTTTCCCGATGAACGATGTGATGCCCTTCGACATGACGGGTAGATCCGCAACCCGGCATCTGGCAACGTCGATCTCGTGCACGAAGTTCTTTCAACTGACGCCGAGTAAAGGGTGGAGCCTTGCTGGCCGTGGCAAAGGCTTCTCCTGTCTCGTCTCTGACAACAAGCGTGAATCCGGCAATTTCAGCCAAACGCTGGGTAGTGGCGCGTGATACGGGGCCGGCACCGTGCAACCAGGGACGCTCGACAACAGCATTGGCGCGATGATCATCTGTCCGTTGAGATGCGGCGTCTTCCACGCATCCGTCGAGCAACTGATCAAGGTCAACATTGACATGAACGCGGTACCGATCAGCCATTGCTACAGCTTCTCCCGCATGTGCCAACGAACGGCGGCTCATCAGCAAGGCGGCATCGGCCCGGAGTTGCGTTGCCGTTGTTCTGGTCGGCATCTCGGCCGACGTCTTCTGCATACTGCCCGGTAAATCGGTTTTCTGGTGCGCAATATCCGAGGCATCGTTCGGACTCGCATCTTCCCCGCCCTCTCTGATCCAGTCTTCGCAATGCTCGAGTGAACGTCGAAATTCCTCTCCCAGCTCGCGAGGCAGCTCGATGACAATACGCGTGGTATGCACATCAGGCTCACTGATTCTCAATGAACGACGATCGTAGGCTCGCATTGCGGCATGGGAATCGCTGACATCCTGTCCGTGCTGCATGGCAAGCCGCGCGTCCTCATCACGATCGATATCATGGCGAAAACGAAGACAGTATTCGCGGGTTTCCGACACGGACAATGCGAGCGTTGCCAGCGCAAATTCCGCATCGGTTTGTGGTGTGGCCACACGCGTCACTTCACGCAGCTGCGAAAAGGAAATCTGCCCCAGAGTGAACAGGGATTCGAGAATCGGCAGGTCCTGCAGGGCTCGCCCAACTCGCAGTTGTTCCGATGCATTGGTCTTGGCAATTCCCAGATGGACATCCATCCAGACAATCATGCTGCGACAACCATCTTCCTTGTAGCGTTCCGCCTCATCAAACCGGACTTGCAATTTCAGTTGCTCGGCGAGGTTCCTGTCATTGGTACGGGAAAGCGACCTCAGTCGCTTGCCGATGTCCGTGTCGGAATCATCCTGCGGTTCGGACGGCTGACCACTGATCTGCCGAATGCGCTCACGCAGCTGCTCCACTTTCTCCGCTCTGTCCGATGATGCCTGACGAGCTCCTTCTATCAACGCCATGGCCAGACGGATGGCCTCTGCCTGCGTCACTCGTCCTTCCAGCTCTTTGTCGAAAGGCGTTGCCCTGGGGGGATGAGCTTCCGGTTGGCTGGCTGGTTCGCTGAATGCCTGTTCTACTTGCGCCTTGCGGGCTTTACGGGCCTCACCCTGCACCTCACCCTGCGCCTCACCCTGCGCCTCCGGTACCGACCCAGACCACCCTCTCGGCCCTCCTCCCATCACGCCAACACTCGAATCGTATTCCGAGGACTCTTCAGCAATGGCATTGTCATTCCAGAGCCATGACCATCCGGGATTACGCGTCTCTGACAAACCGCCCTCACCTTGCCTGGCGTGATATCGACTATTCATCGTGACTCCTTGTCTGACTGGGCATGTCGATAGTTTACGGTCAGGTATCGGCATCAAGATGTGATTCACACACAAAAACTGTAAATATAATCAGTCATCAGCATTCGTCAACACGGCAACGCAATATCGCCATCTGATCGCCATCAGATCGCCATCAGATCGCCATCAGATCGCCATCTGATCGCCCACTGCCGCCCACTGCCGCCCGCTGCCATCCGACTTCGCTACCCGCAATGCGAAGCAGATGCGTATCCTGATCGTTATCGCCACAAGCGGACTCAGATTCGCTGATCAGCAAACTCCCAAATCAGGTCAAACAGCGCTACCATGAGTGCTCGCAAGCTGATGAAGCCACTTTCCCATGCAACTTGTCGGATTGACTGGCGGCATCGCCAGTGGCAAATCCCTGGTATCCAGTACCTTCGAGCAGTTGGGTATTCCGGTCATCGACGCTGACTTGCTGGCTCGAGAGGTGGTTGAGCCAGGTAGCCGAGGATTGCAGGCTCTGGCGGCGCATTTCGGCCCGGACATCCTGACTTCCGGTGGTGAACTGAACCGCGCTGTGCTCCGTAGTCTCGTGTTTGCCGACGAATCCGAACGGAAGTTCCTTGACGACACGCTGCACCCATTGATCCGCCAACTGTCTGATCAACGCGTGACTGCGTTGTCACAGGAGGCGCATCCCTACATCATCTTTGCAGTGCCATTGCTGCTTGAAACCGGTCAACAGGACCGTTTCGATCGCATCGTTGTGGTGGATGTCCCGGAGTCGGTGCAGATGGCCCGACTGCTGGCACGTGACGGCTCTTCCGAGAAGGAGGCGCGTGCCATTCTGGCTTCGCAGGCAACACGCGAGGACAGGTTGTCCATTGCCGACGATGTCATCAACAATGCTGGCAGTATCGATGACACCCGCAAGCAGGTGTCTGCGCTGCATGAGAAATACATCGCTGCGGATCTGCACCCAGACTGAGAGGCAGCGCTGGCGTCGACTGCAAGGGACGATCCTGCAACGGCCCACGCCCTACGCGAAACGTCCCACGCATAACGCACAACGCCCCACACCGACCAGTACCAACCGCCTATAAGCCCGACCCGCCGATCTACACCTCGGCCAGCAACTGATCCACGATCACCTGATTGGCTTCCGGAAATTCCAGATCAGCCAGGCCCCGCAGTGGCACCCATTCCAGGCGCTGTCCTTCCATCCCTTGCGGAGTACCCTCGAAGGCCAACACGTCCCAGAAATGCAGTCGCACCTGCTTGTCGGGGTAGCTGTGCTCGATCACCACACGTTCCGTACAGCGCGTCGCCGTGATGGCGATCTCCTCGACCAGTTCCCGCACCAAACCGGCCTGCAGAGTCTCACCGGGTTCCAGCTTGCCCCCGGGAAATTCCCAGCGATTGCCCTGATGCTGTTCGGGTTTGCGCAAGGCCAGCAACACCTGGTCACCGGAGTCGTTGAAAATGACGCCGGCAACGACGTCGATAACCTTCATTGACCGAGACTCAGGCGGATGTGCAGGAATCTGACAGAGGCAGGCCGATCAGCCTCACGAGCGATAATCGGCATTGATGCTGACATAGTCGTGAGACAGGTCGCTGGTGTAGATGGTCGCCTGCGCAGACCCTCGAGCCAGGTCGACCGTGACGTCGATCTCCTCACGAGCCATGACAGCCGCCCCTCTCTCTTCCGTATAACCTGCGGCGATACCCGCATTCTCGAAAGCCACGACATCACCGAGTGACACGGTCACTTTCGAGGCATCCAGAGAGTCGACACCGGCCTTGCCGATGGCCGCCAGCAGTCGCCCGACGTTGGCATCGCTGGCGAACATGGCCGTCTTGACCAATGGTGAATTGGCAATGGCGTAACCGACCAGCTTGCACTCCGCAGTATCGCGTCCGCCGGTCACCTTGACCGTGATGAACTTGGTAGCACCTTCGGCATCCCGGATGATGGCCTGTGCCAGATCACTGCAGACTCGGGTCAGGGCGGACATGAACTCGGCCCATTGCGGATGATCGGCATGCAATGCCTCGCCGACACCGGTGGCCACCAGCACACAGGCATCGTTGGTGGATGTATCACTGTCCACCGTTATCGAATTGAAGGACACATCAACCGATTCCCGCAATGCCCGATTCAGGTCGTCCTGACCGATGGTGGCATCGGTGAAGACATAACTCAGCATGGTTGCCATGTTCGGCTGGATCATGCCGGCGCCCTTGGCCATCCCGGTAATCGTCACGTCCTGCCCATTGATGGTGACACTCTGTGAGGTCAGCTTGGGCTGGGTGTCGGTTGTCATGATGCCGCGGGCGGCGTTCTCCCATTGGGGCAAGGCCAGCTCTTCTGCACCTTCAAGCATGGTGGCTGCTCGTGCGATACCGGACCGCATGATGTCATCGGGCAGCAACTGACCGATGACACCCGTCGAGAATGGCAATACCGAGCCGGAATCCACACCCAGGGCTGCAGCCAAGGCCTGGCAGTGCCCATTGGCCATGTCGATCCCGGGCTGCCCGGTGCCGGCATTGGCATTTCCGGAGTTGATCAACAGTGCCCGCACCCGTCCATCGCAGGCTTGCAATTGCTCACGAGCCACCGACACCGGCGCGGCGCAGAAGGCGCTCTGCGTGAACACCGCAGCCGTGACGGCAGTTTCCGTCAGACTGGCCACCACCATATCGGCACTGCCGTTGGATTTGAGACCGGCCACCAGTGTGGCCAACGTGACGCCCCGAACCGGAGTAGCCGGGGCCAGATTCAGATTGACAGGCATGGCTCAGCCCAACTTCCCGTGGCAATTCTTGTACTTCTTGCCTGAACCACAGGGACAGGGCTCGTTGCGGCCGACCTTGGGCATGTCCCGTCTGACCGGCTGACTGGGAGCCGCAACCTCGCCACCGGCGGATTCGGCAGCGGCCTCTCTGGCGGCGGCTGCCGATGCCACGGCGGCATCACCCACTGCGTCCGCATCGCCTGCCAGGGCGCTGGATACTTCCCGGTGCTCATAGCTGACCTGCGTCGACTGCGAAGGGGCCTGGCGAGCAGCGGCCTGAGCCTGCGCCTCTTCCACCTGCTCGGCACTACGCACCTGCACCTTGCTCAGAACCGAGACCACCTGGCTCTTGTACTCGCCCAGCATGGTGGTAAACAGTTCGAAGGCCTCACGCTTGTATTCCTGCTTCGGGTTCTTCTGCGCATAACCCCGCAGACCAACGCTCTGCCGCAGGTAGTCCATACCCGCCAGATGCTCCTTCCAGCTGTCATCGAGCGCCTGCAGGGCAACGTAGCGTTCGAAGTTGCGCAGCCCCTCCGCACCCGCAGTGGCTTCCTTCTGGTCATAGTCTTCCACCAGCGTGCTCATGATGCGAGTGGTGATGTCTTCCTCGGGCAGGTTCGGCTCGGCATCCAGCCAGGCTTGCACATCGATATCCTGATTGGTCATGGTCTTGAGTTCATCACGCAGACCATCCAGATTCCACGCTTCCGCCAGCGATCCCGGTGGCACATAACGCGTGACCAGTTCGGGAATGATCTCCTCTCGAAGCTCATCCACCAGATCCCGCATGTTCTCGGTTTCCATGAGCTCGTTGCGCTGCTCGTAAACCACCTTGCGCTGATCGTTGGCGACGTCATCATATTCGAGCAGGTTCTTGCGCATGTCGAAGTTGTGACCTTCCACCTTGCGCTGTGCATTCTCGATGGCCTTGGTCACCCAGGGATGCTCGATGGCCTCGCCTTCCTCCATGCCCAGCTTCTGCATCAGATTGCTGACCCGTTCGCTGGCAAAGATACGCATCAGGCTGTCTTCCAGCGACAGGTAAAAGCGTGTGGAACCCGGATCCCCCTGACGGCCGGAACGACCACGAAGCTGATTGTCGATGCGGCGGGATTCGTGTCGCTCGGTACCGATGATATGCAGTCCACCGGACTTCAGGACTGCATCATGCCGTTCCTGCCATCCACTCTTGACGGCCACGGCATCCTTGTCACCTTCGGCGGCCGTCAGCATCGCTGCCAGTTCCGCCTCGAGACTGCCACCGAGCACGATATCGGTACCACGACCCGCCATGTTGGTGGCAATGGTGACCGCACCGGGCCGGCCGGCGTTTTCAATGATATTGGCTTCGCGCTCATGCTGCTTGGCGTTGAGCACTTCGTGCTTGATGCCTTTCTGCTTCAACAGACCGGACAGGTATTCAGAGGTCTCGATGGAAGTCGTACCGACCAGCACCGGTTGCTCACGTTTGGCGCAGTCCTCGATATCCTCGATGATGGCATCGTATTTCTCCCGCTGCGTCAGGAACACCAGATCGGCCTTGTCGTCTCGCACCATGGGACGATGGGTAGGGATGACGACCACTTCCAGACCATAGATGGACTGGAATTCGAAGGCTTCGGTGTCTGCCGTTCCGGTCATACCGGCCAGCTTGTTGTACAGACGGAAGTAGTTCTGGAAGGTGATGGATGCCAGCGTCTGATTTTCACGCTGAATGGTGACGCCTTCCTTCGCTTCGATGGCCTGGTGCAAGCCTTCCGACCAGCGTCTTCCAGGCATGGTGCGACCCGTGAATTCGTCCACGATCACGATGTGGTCGTTGTTGACGATGTAGTCGATATCCTTCTGGTAGATGGCATGTGCCCGCAAGGCGGCATTCAGGTGGTGCAGTACCGCAATGTTCGATGGGTCGTAGAGACTGGCGTCTTCCTGCAGAATGCCTTCTTCGATCAGAATCTCTTCGATTCTTTCCATGCCGGATTCGGTCAGGTGGACCTGCTTGCCCTTTTCATCCACCGAATAATCGCCTTCGCTTTCTTCATCGGCAGCCCTGTTCAGCTTGGGGACCACGGCATTGAGCTTGCCATAGAGCTCACTATCGCCATCTGCCGGGCCGGAGATGATCAGCGGTGTACGCGCCTCATCGATCAGGATGGAATCCACTTCATCGATGATGGCGAAGTTCAGGCCGCGCTGTACCCGCTGCTCTGGCGTGTGAGCCATGTTGTCACGCAGGTAATCGAAGCCGAATTCGTTGTTGGTACCGTAGGTGATGTCGCAGGCATAGGCCGCTCGACGATCGTCAGTTGACAGTCCGCCGACGATGACACCAGTCGACAACCCCAGAAAGCCGTACAGTTTTGCCATCCACTCCGAGTCACGTTGGGCCAGGTAATCGTTGACGGTAATGACATGAACCCCTTTGCCGCTCAGTGCATTGAGATAGACGGCAGTGGTCGCGACCAGGGTCTTGCCCTCACCGGTGCGCATCTCGGCAATCTTGTTGTTGTTCAGGACCATGCCGCCGATGAGCTGAACATCGAAATGACGCATGCCCAGTGCCCGCTTTCCCGCCTCTCGGGTGACGGCAAAGGCCTCCGGCAGCAGTTGGTCGAGAGTCTCCCCCTTTTCGAGGCGCTCACGGAACTCGACGGTCTTGGCGGCCAGCTCTTCATCGGACAGAGACTGCAGGCCAGGCTCCAGATCGTTGATTGCCGCCACGTTCTTGCTCAGACGTTTGACGGTGCGATCATTACTGCTGCCGACGAGTTTCTTGACCAGATTAGCTAACATGAATACCGACCTTAGATGGCAGCGCTAGGCTGCAGTTGCGCACCGCAATGGCTGTGGGTGCTCTAATACGTGCCATGCCTCCCGTGGCATGAACTCTTATTATTACATTTAACCTGTGCTGCTCGTCAGCTTCATCGAATGTAAAGCTGTGGGTCAAGCGACCGACCGTTGCGCCTGACTTCGACGTGCAGATGCGTTCCGGTGGAACGCCCGGTAGAGCCCATGGTGGCGATGGTCTGGCCCTTGCTCACGCGCGCACCCAATGGCACCAGATTGGCGTGGTTATGCGCATAGCGTGTCCGATACCCGCCCGGATGCTCCAGTTCCACCAGATTGCCATAACCTCCGTTCTTGCCCGAATACGTCACGATACCGTCCGCCAGTGCCATGATGCGACTACCTGGCTTGCCCCCCAGGTCCAGCCCCTGATGCAGCTGACGTCGTCCCGTGAACGGATTGACACGATAGCCGTAGCGCGAGCTGACATGCGCTTCGACCACTGGTAAACCGGATACCCTGAAATCATGCGCCAGGCGTCGCTCGCGATACACGCTTTCCAACCTGGCAGCCTGTTCGGAAATATGGACGAGGTTCCGTTTTACAAGCGGCAATGAAGCTTCCAGCGACGATATCGCCGAGCTCGATTGCCTGTGTCCGGCAAGCGGTCGCAGCGAATCGCGCCGGAATCCGGAAGTTTCGGACTCGTTCTGGCGGGAGTCCTCGTCGATGAAGAACTCCGATGCTTCTGCCGGTTCGAACTCGTCACTCGATTCCTGCTGCAGCGGCTTGAAGTCCATGTCCAGATCGAACTCGCCATCCTCCAGCTGCGCAACATCGGCAAGCCGCAGGAAGAGCACTCGCAGATTGACGATTTCCGCCTGCAGTCTGCCCAGCTCGGCGGCCAGCAACGATTGAGACCGCGCTGCAGCCATGGCCTCTCCGGTTTCGGCAGCGGCCAGCTGCGGCAGGTCACTTTCCGCATGCACGTCGCTGACCGACCACGGCTGCTGCATCGCCAGGGCGTATCCCAACGCGCCACTGCCGGCGACCAGACACAGCAGCATCAGAGTTGGAGCAATGCTCGAGCCGTGTTTTAATCTCCACAGCGCGAACCTGGCCAGCCTCAGACGCAATGCCATCGGCAGAAGCCTGATTCTTCTGCGCTCAGAGAATGTTTTCATGAAATCATTGCACAACCTGATCAACAAGACGACGCGTGCTGCCATGCAGCAGGACAGTCAGATGAAACAGGTGATTTCACGGATTGTGCCATCCACCTCCATGGCCCATATCAATTTCTGCAGGCTGGAAGCTGGACGACTGCGCATCACCGTGGATAATGCGAGCTGGATCGCAAAACTGCGATTCAGTGAGCGCCAGATTGTTGGCGCGCTGCGTGAGGCCAGAATGGACGTGGTCACACTCAGCTTTCACGTCGCCCCGGCTGAAACGCCGGTCAGCTGCGCCACGCCGCCAGCCATGGATCGCAGTTCCAACAAGGCAGCTCTTGCCCTGCTGGCGCTGGCTGAGAGCACGGCTCGGGCGCACAACGAAGAGGCAGGCATTGCTGATCCTCCGCCCCTTCCCGACGCTGGCGATCAACCGTCGACCGCGGGAGACAATGCGGAGAGTGACGACACGGTGAAGGATGGCGGCAATACGGCGCAGCCCGATGCTCGGACAACACACTCGGTGGTGCGTCCGGCGGATGACAGCCTGCGCCAGGAATTGCTGAAACTGGCTGCCAGACTCAGGGAAGAACCCTGACGGAACGCCCGGAAGTTCTGTCCTGAAACGCTATCTTGACTAGCCGACAGCTTCAGACGGCTGTACGTAGGAGATGGGCGACACTTCGGTGTTCTTGCCTTCGAACACGACTTCTTCCCAGCTCTGCGGCTGATTCAGGAGCTCTCGCACCAGCAGGTTGTTCAATGCATGACCCGACTTGTAACCATCGAAGGAGCCGATGATGCTGCGTCCCAGCAGATACAGGTCGCCAATGGCGTCGAGAATCTTGTGACGAACGAATTCGTTCTTGTAGCGCAGGCCGTCTTCATTGAGCACGCGATAATCGTCGATGACGATAGCATTGTCCATGCTGCCCCCGAGTACCAGATCACGCTTGCGCAGTTCCTCGATATCGCGCATGAAACCGAAGGTACGAGCACGACTGATTTCCTTCACGAATGACGTGGTGGAGAAGTCCACCTCGGCAGTACGGCTGTCACTCTCGAACACCGGATGATCGAAATCGATGGTGAACTTCACCTTGAAACCATTGAAGGGCTCGAAGCGTGCCCACTTGTCATCCACTCGAACTTCAACAGGCTTCTTGATGCGAATGAAACGCTTGGGCGCGCCCTGCTCGAGAATACCGGCTGATTGCACCAGAAACACGAATGGAGCTGCACTGCCATCCATGATGGGAATCTCGTCGGCACTGACATCGACATGGCAATTGTCAACTCCCAGACCGGCCAAGGCCGCCATCAGGTGTTCGATGGTGGACACACGAATGCCGTCACTGTTGTACAAGGAGGTGGCGAGTTCGGTGCTCTTGACGCCCAGGGCGTCGTTGCGAATGACAGCAGCCGGGCTCAGATCGGTACGACGAAATACAATGCCTGCATTGATGGGGGCCGGACTCAGAGTCAGGTAGATTTTCTTGCCCGTGTGCAGGCCTACGCCAGTTGCACGAATCGAATTCTTTAACGTTCTTTGTCGTATCACGATGTAATCCTGCTGCAACCGGGAAAGCTTGCCTATCTTGTATATAGCACCTCTGGCCAGTTTTTCAGGGCCAATGGATACATCAGGACAATGACAAACAGTTTACCGGTACAACCGCTACGCCGGCTTCCAGGAATCAGGAGCCCGGCTTGGTAGCGTCCGCTGTGGAGTCAAGTTTAATCCACTCCGGGAAGTACCCTTGTGGGGTACTCCCCAGAACCTCGGGAATGTTACTGGATAATACGACTGCCTGCTCAAACCTTGACCAGGTGTAATGCTGTACTAATCTGCCTGACGACGCAAAAATGCCGGAATATCAAGGTATTCCACGTCATGACCGCCGTTCGCAGGACCTGTTCCCTGAGCGCCGCGAGGATTCTTGCGAATCACGGTTGGTTTGTCATATCCGGCATAGGCCGCCTGGGCAGCGCTACCCTGATGGTTGGCATTCCCACCTTGTGAGTAGGCTGCCGCTGCACCACCAGCTGCAGCACGAGGCTGTTGCACAGAGCGTAACTGTTGTGCCTGAGCCTGATGACCCAGTCCGGTGGCCACAACCGTGACTCGCAGCTCGCCTTCGAGCGACTCGTCAATGGCAGTACCCACAACCACGGTTGCATCATCGGCAGCGAAGGAGCGAACCACATTGCCCACTTCCTCGAACTCACCGATGGCCATGTCCAGACCGCAAGTGATGTTGACCAGGATGCCGCGAGCACCTGCCAGATCGATGTCTTCGAGCAGCGGGCTGGAGATGGCCATCTCGGCCGCTTCAGTCGCACGCTCATCGCCACGGCCGACGCCGGAGCCCATCATCGCCAGACCCATTTCGCTCATGACCGTACGCACGTCGGCAAAATCGACGTTGATCAGGCCGGGGTTGGTGATCAGTTCGGCAATACCCTGCACCGCGCCTCGCAGAACGTCATTGGCAGCACGGAAGGCGTCCAGCAGGCTGATGTTCTTGCCCAGAACGGACAACAGCTTTTCGTTGGGAATGGTAATCAGAGAATCGACGTGGCCTCGCAGCTCTTCGATACCGGCTTCCGCCGTACGCATGCGCTTGTTGCCTTCGAAGGGAAACGGCTTGGTGACAACAGCTACTGTCAGTACGCCCATTTCGCGAGCAATCTGCGCAACCACGGGAATGGCTCCGGTGCCGGTTCCGCCGCCCATGCCAGCGGTGATGAACAGCATGTCGGTCCCTTCGATCAGGTCCTGGATGCGATCACGATCTTCCATCGCGGCCTGACGTCCGATCTCGGGGTTGGCGCCGGCGCCCAGGCCCTTGGTGATGCTCTGACCGATATGCAGGACAGTCTGTGCATGCATGCCCTTGAGTGCCTGTGCATCGGTATTGGCGCAGATGAAGTCCACACCTTCAATACCGGACTGCACCATGTGCTGAACCGCGTTGCTGCCGCCTCCACCGACACCGACGAGCTTGATTACGGGGGAGTCATTGATTGAGTCAACAAGTTCAAACATCTTTAATTCTCCTAATCTTAGTTATATGAGTCGTACGTTCTCTATCGCGATCGGAATCTTGCGTTCCGTTTCGCTCCCGGGGTCTGCAAATGAACTACTGAACTTCGAACTGCAAGAAACTGCCTCTAGAAATTTCGCCGAATCCAACCCAGCAACTGCTTGATCAAGCCTTCTTTAGCAGTGGCAGGTTCAACCGGTTTGCTGCGTGGCGCCTTGCGGCTGCGCTGCCCGTAGAGCAGCAAACCCACGCCTGTGGCATGAATCGGGTTCCGAGTGATATCGGTCAGACCTTCGACATGCTGCGGCACTCCCAACCTCACTGGCATGTGGAAAATCTCCTCAGCCAGTTCCACAACGCCTTCCATCTTCGACGTACCACCGGTCAGAACCACTCCGGCGGCACAGGCATCTTCAAATCCGCTGCGTCTCAGTTCGCTCTGAACCAGACCCAGCAGCTCTTCGTAACGCGGCTCGACCACTTCGGCCAGCGTCTGTCGGGCCAGGCGGCGCGCATTGCGATCGCCAACACCCGGCACCTCGATCATGTCGTCCGGACTGGCCAGCTGGCGCAGTGCACAGGCGTACTTGACCTTGATTTCCTCGGCGAACTGCGTGGGTGTACGAAACGCCACTGCGATGTCATTGGTCACCTGATCACCTGCCACCGGAATGACTGCGGTGTGACGGATGGCGCCTTCGGTGAAAATGGCGATATCGGTCGTGCCACCACCCATGTCGACCAGCAGCACGCCCAGATCGCGCTCATCATCCGTGAGTACGGCATGGCTGGAGGCCAGTTGCTCGAGAATGATGTCCTCGACTTCCAGATCGCAGCGCTGGATGCACTTGGCGATGTTCTGCGAGGCGCTGATCGAACCGGTCACCAGATGCACCTTGGCTTCCAGTCGAACACCTGACATGCCGACGGGTTGATGGATACCGTCCTGGTTGTCGATGATGAACTCCTGGGGCAGGACATGCAGTACTCGCTGGTCAGCCGGAATGGCTACCGCCTTGGCCGCGTCCACGACACGCTCGACATCGTCCTGCTGCACCTCGGAGTTCTTGATGGCCACGATGCCGTGGGAATTGAGGCTCTTGATGTGCGAGCCGGCAATCCCCGCGAAGACGGACTGGATCTTGACCCCTGCCATGCGCTCGGCTTCCTCGACGGCCTTGCTGATCGCATTGACGGTGCTTTCGATGTTGATGACGACGCCCTTCTTCATTCCCTGCGACGGGTGAGACCCGAGGGCAATGAGTTCGACATTGCCGTCATCGTCTATCTCGGCGACCAGTGCGACTATCTTCGACGTGCCTATGTCCAGGCCGACGATCATCTGCTTGTCTGCTGTTGGATCCATTACGATATCTTGCTCATTGCAAAGCCCCTTGTGACGGGCGAGTCGGCTTTCCGTTCACATCGCTGCGCAGGTCCGCGACGATGCCTCCAAGGGCAAAACCATTGCTGTAACGCATGTCGAAGGTTGCCGATGACACATCCGTCTGCCGTTCGATCTTCGCCTTCATTCTTTCGTAAACGTCCACGAAACGCTGCATCCTGAGCGCCTGCTCTTCATAGCCAAGACGCACAGTGACGTGGTTGGACAGTACCAGGGTCCTGGATCCGCGCTCGTCCTCTTCCAGCTCCCTCAATGACAGACCGAACGCTGCCAGACTGGCTTCATAGCTGCGATAGGCATCCAGCAGCTCACTGTGCCTGCCATCGACACCGCGAATCTGTGGCAGGTCCTCGAACACTTCACGCCATTGATGGTATCGCGGGTTGTCCAGTTGCAGTTGTGGAGGTGCAAACAATTCAAGACGCTTGCTGAGCAGCTGATCATCGTTCCAGCGCGCACCGGGCTCATGCTCTTCCACATGCACTTCGATGCGACCCGGCCAGACGCGTCTTACCCGGGCGTGCGCAACCCAGGGCAGTTGCTCCACCGAGTGTCGAACATCGTCGATGTCCAGCCCATAGAAGCCCTTGTCGATGTACTGACCCACGGCGTCCTTCAACTTGTCTCGATCAACGTAATCCACGGTGCCCAGTATATCGACATTACTGACAGGAAATTGCTTTGGATCCTGCGCCAAGCCTACAACGCCAACTCCGACCCCAAGCAGGATCGCAAGACCCAGCGCACTGATTGTCCAGCGCATTCGGGGAGACTGGCGCAGCTGCGCCTTCGGCAGCACGGGGCCATTGCCCAGCAATTGTGCTACCGGCGCACTCATGCAGCCAACTCCTCGGTGCTCAGTGTGTCCGCGAGGATATGCAGACACAGCGAGGGAAAGTCCAGACCGGCTTCACGAGCGGCAATCGGTACCAGTGAATGACTGGTCATTCCGGGGGCCGTGTTGCATTCGATGAAGTTCGGCTGCCCTTCGGCATCGAGCATGAAATCGACTCGTCCCCAACCGCGACAATCCAGTGCGGAAAAAGCGGTAAGCGCCATCTCCTGAATGGCCGCTACCACGTCTGCCGGCAGATCGACCGGGCATTCATACACCGTGTCGTCAGCCAGGTATTTCGCCTTGTAGTCGTAGAACTCATCGGCGCCCTTCATGCTGACCAGCGGCAATGCCACACCACCGATGATGCCGGCAGTGACTTCGATACCGGTCATGCGCTGTTCGATGAGAACGGGGCCATAGCGCCGCGCCGCCTTGAATGCCTCGGCCAGCTGCTCAGCCTTGTTCACCATGCTGACGCCGATGCTGGAACCCTCATTGGTCGGTTTGACCACGAGCGGATAGCCGATGACGCTGGCCGCCTGCTCGGCTTGCTCGAGTGAAAAGACTTCCTGCGCCGCCGGTGTCACCACCCCTTTCAGCGAAACCAGCCCCTTGGCACGCCACTTGTCCATGCACAGGGCGGAAGCCAGAACACCGCTGCCGGTATAGGGAATGCCGGCCAGCTCCAGCGACCCCTGGACGATGCCGTCTTCTCCGCCTCTGCCATGCAGGATCAGGAAGGCGCGATCGAAGCGACCGTCATTCAATACGGCAGCTATGTCCCTGCCGGCATCCACGGCATGGGCATCGACGCCGGCTGATGTCAGCGAATCGAACACTTGCTGACCACTCATCAGGGAGACTTCGCGCTCCGCCGACCAACCGCCCATGACCACGGCAACCTTGCCGAACTGCTCTGGCCTGATGGTCAGTTTCTGCAGGATGTGCTCAACCACGAGTTGTTCCCTCCTGGCCGGCACCGGCATCGACAGCGAAATACTCGGGCAGAGTCTGCGCAAGCGCACCGACATTGCCGGCTCCCAGGGTCAGGACAATGTCACCGTCACGGATGATTCGCTCCAGAGCGACCGGGGCATCATTGATGTTCTCGATGAAGATCGGCTCGACCGCACCGCGGTTGCGAATGGCTCGTGCCAGAGCTCGGCCATCGGCACCATTGATATGTTCCTCACCCGCCGCATAGACTTCGCTGAGCAGCAGAACATCGGTCAGCGACAGGGCTTCGGCAAAGTCCTCGAACAGATCGCGGGTGCGGGTGAAACGGTGCGGCTGGAAGATCACCACCATGCGCCGATCCGGCCAGCCACCCCGAATGGCCTTGAGTGTGGCTGCCACTTCTGTCGGATGATGACCGTAGTCATCCAGCAGCTCGGCAGTGCCTCCGGCAAAATGCAACTGACCGTGTGACTGGGCGCGTCGCCCTACGCCCGCAAAACGAGACAGCGCACGCTTGCTCGACTTCACCGGCACACCGAGTTCGAGCGCCACGGTGATGGCAGCCAGGGCATTCAGTACATTGTGCCTGCCCGGCATGTTCAATGCGATGTCGCGAATCTCGCTACTGACGTCGCCACCATCATCGATGCGTACATCGAAGTACATGCGCAAGCCTTCCTGCCGCACATTGGTCGCCCGCACATCGGCTGACTCATCGAAACCATAGGTGCGTACCGGCCGACCGATGCGCGGCAGTACATCCCGGATGTGCTCATCATCGATGCAGAGTATGGCCAGGCCGTAGAACGGCAGATGCATCAGGAAGTCGACGAAGGTCTGCTTGAGCTTCTCGAAGTCACCGCCATAGGTCGTCAGATGATCGGCGTCGATATTCGTCACGATGGACATTACCGGCTGCAGATACAGGAAGGAAGCGTCACTTTCGTCAGCTTCGGCCACCAGCCATTCGGACTGGCCCAGATAGGCATTGGTGGATGAGCTGTTGAGTCGCCCACCGATGACATAGGTAGGATCCATGCCACCTTCGGTCAGCAGGCTGGCTACCAGGCTGGTGGTGGTGGTCTTGCCATGGGTGCCGGCCACGGCAATACCCTGCTGGAACCGCATCAGTTCCGCCAGCATCTCTGCGCGGCGAACCACGGGAATGCGCATTTCGCGCGCCCTGAGCAGCTCCGGGTTGTCTTCCGGTACGGCCGTAGAAATGACCACGACATCGGCATCCTCGACATGCTCTGCGGCATGCCCCTGCATGACCTGCACCCCCAGACCCCGCAATCGCTGCGTCAGCGCATTGCTACCCAGGTCCGACCCGCTGACGCGAAACCCCAGGTGGTGCATGACTTCGGCAATACCGCCCATGCCCACGCCGCCGATACCGATGAAGTGCATGGCACGAACGCGACGCATCTGACTTTTCACGATTGGCGCGATATCAACGACCATCAGCCTGCCACCTCCAGTAGCGCATCGGCGACCACTTCGGCGGCCTTGGGTACGAAACAGCGTCGTGCCGCATCACTCATTGCCTGCAGACGTGAGCGATCGGCGGCCAGCTGAGTCAGCTCGCTTGCCAGTGTGTCTGCCGTGAGTGATGTCTGTGGCATCAGCACCGCTGCACCATGACTCGCCAGATGCTCGGCATTGCGGGTCTGGTGATCATCCACGGCATGCGGAAAGGGCACCAGAATGCTGGGCATGCCCAGCGCCCCCAGTTCGGTTACCGTCATGGCCCCACTGCGACAGATCACGATGTCCGCATCACGATAGGCTGCCGCCATGTCATCGATGAACTCGGTCACCTCGATGTGGGCTGCACTGTTGCCAGCCGTCACTGCCTGATAGCCGTCCCGCACCAGATCGCCATCGATCACACCGGACTGATGGACGACCTTCACCGGCGTGGCCAGGCTTGCAATGGCCGCCGGGACGGTCTCGTTGAGTGCCCGGGCACCGCGGCTGCCACCCACCACCAGAATCCGCAATGGGCGGCTGCTGTCACTTTCGGTGTGATGTGGCATGTCAGCCAGCCGGGCGATATCTGCCCGCACCGGATTGCCGACGACCTGCAAGGCCTGTCGCTCGTCGAAAGCACCGGGAAAGGCTGCGAAAACCCGTCGAGCCCGCCCGCTGAGCCAGCGATTGGTCATGCCGGCGACCGCGTTCTGTTCGTGCAGCACCAGAGGGGTCCTCATCAACAGCGCGGCGATACCAACCGGGCCGGAGACGAAGCCGCCCATGCCCAGAACCGCACGCGGCTTGAGAGAATGGACCAGTCGCAGACTCTGCGCACAGGAGCGCAGCAGTTTCAGCGGCCCGATCAAGGTCTGCAGCAGATTCTTGCCGCGCAGCCCCGCCACGGAAATCCAGCGAATATCGATGCCGGCAGCAGGCACCAGACGGGCTTCAAGCCCTTCGCGGGTGCCCAGCCAGATGACCGGAACATCGCGTTGCCGCAGCACTTCGGCCACGGCCAGCGCCGGGATGACATGCCCACCGGTACCACCTGCCGCCACCAGAACCGGACGGTTCATGAGCCACCTCCGCCGGGAAGTTTCTGACGGGCGCGCAAGCTCAGATTCGCCTCATCGCGCAGTTCCTTCTCGACACGCAGCAGCAGGCTGAAGGTAATGACGAATACCACGGCACTACTGCCGCCGTAGCTCATCAATGGCAAGGTGATGCCCTTGGTGGGCAACAGGCCCAGATTCACTCCGATGTTGATGAACGACTGCAGTCCTATCCAGGAACCGATCCCCATGGCGAGGAATCCGGCAAAACGGTTGCCCTGCCGATCGGCAATCCTTGCCAGACGGAAACTGCGCCAGACGATGAAGCTGTAGAGCAGTATCAAGGCCACGGCACCGATCAGCCCGAGCTCTTCGCTCAGCACTGCAAACAGGAAATCGGTGTGGGGTTCCGGCAGGTAGTCGAGCTTCTGTATGCTGTTGCCGAAGCCGACGCCGGTCAGACCGCCGGTACCGATGGCTATCAGGGCCTGGCTCAACTGGTAGCCATTGCCGTAGACCATGTCGGGGGCAAAGGGCTCGGTGAAGCTCATGAGGCGAGCCATGCGATAGGGGGTGCTCAGGATGAGTGCGGAGCCCACCACACCCAGCACGGCCACGATGGCCAGAAACTGGCTGAAGCGCACACCGGCCACCAGAATCATGATGATGGAGGTCGCCACGATGACCACGGCAGCCCCGAAATCCGGTTCCCACAGCAGCAGCCCGCCTGCCAGGCAGATCAGCAGCAAGGGCCTGAAGAAGCCACCGAAGGTGGTCTGCACCAGATAGCCGCGACGCACGAGGTAGCCGGCCAGATAGACAATCACGAACAGCTTGACCGTTTCGGACACCTGAACAGTGAACAGGCCCAGATCGATCCAGCGCCTGGCACCGTTGACCGATTTGCCGATACCGGGCACCAGTACCAGCACCAGAAAGAACAGCGATACGATGATCATGTGCGGACCATACCTTTCCCATACCGACAGTGGCAGACGGAAGGTGATCAGGGCAGCCATGCAGCCTGCGGCGAGAAAGAACAGCTGGCGCATCACGAAATAGAACGGTGTGCCATAGGTCTTTTCGGCGATGGACATGGAAGCCGAGGCGATCATCAGGGCACCGAACATGGCCAGCGTCAGGATCGCGATCAGCAATGCATGATCGGCCAGCCGGAAACCACTGCCTTGTGACGGAGCCTGTCTCATGGGCCCACCAGTCAGGGTACGACCTGTCGCAACATTGGAAATCAGTGCGCTCATGCCGCCAGCACCTCTTCGACTGCGGCGGCAAACTGCACGCCTCGATCCTCGAAGTTGCGGAACATGTCGAAACTGGAGCAGGCCGGCGACAACAGGACGGCATCACCCGCCTGTGCCTGCTGCCGGCACAGCTTGACCGCCTCCAGCATACTGTCGGCGTCGAGAATGGTGGTCGTCCCTTCGAGTTGATGGGCGATGCGATCGCGGTCGCGACCGATCAGCACCAGTGCTCTGACATGCTCTTCGATGACAGCCCGCAATGGCGTGAAATCCGCATCTTTCGAGATACCGCCGGCAATCAGTATCACCGGTCCGGGCATCGCGCGAATGGCCTTGATGCAGGCATCCACATTGGTCCCCTTGGAGTCGTTGTACCAGCGGATACCCTCGTCTTCCCCGACAAACTGGGTGCGATGTGGCAGCCCGGCAAATCCCGTCAGGCCACTGCTCAGGGCGGTAAAGGGAATGGCCAGCGGTTCGATCAGTGCCAGCACGGCCAGTGCATTGGCGGCATTGTGATCGCCGGGCACGGACAATTCCGACTGCGGCAGCAAGGCGTAATGATCATCGCACAGCCAGATGGTCTCGTTCCTGAGGGTGCGATGCCAGCGGGCGGTATCGCTGTTCGCGCCGCCCATGTCCAGCGTGAAGTAATCACAGGACATCTCGGAAGCGTCAGGCCAGGTTCGCTGGTCATCCAGATTGGCCACGCAATGATCGGCCCCCTGGTAGATCGTGCGCTTGACAGCCGCGTAGTGATCGATGTCCGTATAGCGATCCATGTGATCATCACTGATGTTGAGTACAGCGGCTGCCAGAGGCTTCAGCGACCGGGTGGACTCCAGCTGATAGCTCGACAGTTCCAGAATGATGACATCCGGTTGCTCATTGAGACTGTCCAGAGCGGGCTGCCCGATATTGCCGCAGGCCATTGCATTGATGCCGGCACTCTGCAGTACATGAGCAATCCAGGACACCACACTGCTCTTGCCATTGGACCCTGTCACGGCAATGACCGGCACTTCGACCGCACCGGCAAACAGCTCGATATCACCAATGACATCGATGCCTGCCGCCAGCGCTGCGGACACCGCCGGATTCGCGCGAGGCACCCCGGGGCTGAGAACCAGAAGCTCATAGGTACTGAACAGGGACAGATCGAAGGTGGTATGCACCTCACAACCGAGGCTGACGGCCAGAGTCTGTGCCACCTCTTCCCCGCACTCATCGGCCACATCGAAGCCGATTCCCCGAGCACTGAGGAAGCGGGCAACCGATGCGCCGGTCACGCCATAGCCGACGATCAGCACGCGCTTGTCTTGTAGTTCGCGCGGATCCATCAGCGTATCTTCAGGGTGGACAGACCCACCAGTACAAGAATGACGGTAATGATCCAGAAGCGCACGATGATGCGTGGCTCGGGCCAGCCCTGGAGCTCGAAATGATGGTGAATCGGTGCCATGCGGAAGATGCGCTTGCCTCTGAGCTTGAAGGAGGCAACTTGCAGGATGACCGAGACCGCTTCCAGCACGAATATTCCGCCCATGATGAACAGCACCAGCTCCTGTCGCACCATGATGGCCACAGCCCCCAGGGATGCACCGATGCTCAGTGCTCCGACATCTCCCATGAAGACCTGGGCCGGATAGGTGTTGAACCACAGAAATCCAAGACCGGCCCCAACCATGGCACTGCAGAAGACGGTCAGCTCGCCCGCTCCCTTGATATTGGGTATGCCGAGGTAGCCGGCAAAGATGGCATGTCCGGCCAGGTAGGCAATCAGGCCGAGACCGGCGGCAACCATCACGGACGGCAGGATCGCCAGCCCATCCAGACCGTCGGTCAGGTTCACGGCATTGCTGCTGCCCACGATGACCAGGAAGGTGAATGGAATGAACATCCAGCCCAGATAGACGGCAGCATCCTTGAAGAACGGCACGATCAGTTCCAGCTCGGCACGCTCGCCGGCGGTGACATACAGCACGACGACGGCAGCACCGGCGACCAGTGTCTGCCAGACCAGTTTTTCGCGCGCCGTCAGACCGACAGAGTTGGACAACACCACCTTGCGGTAGTCATCAACCCAGCCGATGGCACCGAAGCCGATGGTGACGAACAGGATGATCCAGACCTGACGCACGCTCAGGTCCGACCACAACAGGGTGCTCAGGGACACGGCCAGGATGATCATGGCACCACCCATGGTGGGTGTTCCCGCCTTGACCAGGTGCGACTGTGGCCCATCGTTGCGTACCGACTGCCCGATCTTCGCGGCGGTCAGCCAGCGAATCAGTCCTGGTCCCACCAGCAGACAGATGACCAGTGCCGTCAATGCCGCAAAGATGGCCCGCAGCGTGATGTACTGCAGCACACCAAAGCCGGGATCCAGCTCCGTCAGCCATTGTCCGATCAGCAGCATCATGAGGATGGCTCCTCGGCCACACCGCTGACCCGCGCGCCAGCAGCGGTCGGCATCAGAGCCTTGATGACGCGCTCCATGCGAGCACTGCGAGACCCCTTGACCAG
This sequence comes from Granulosicoccus sp. 3-233, assembly GCF_052681095.1. NCBI lineage: Bacteria > Pseudomonadati > Pseudomonadota > Gammaproteobacteria > Chromatiales > Granulosicoccaceae > Granulosicoccus > Granulosicoccus sp. 3-233. The sequence goes on along the minus strand of NZ_JBQYLE010000001.1, from coordinate 204,640 downwards.
TACCGTCGTGTCCGCCCCCAGGCGCTCGCTCAGATCGCTGATCAAGGCCTCCTGGTCAGCGAAATGTCCGCCTGCAGGCGCCTCGTCGCCGGCGAAGGCCTTCCAGGTAGCCGACGACAGGGGACCGGTGGCCCACAGGCCGTCGATACCACTTTCCCGGGCATAGGCACCGAGCTGGGTGTGCAAGGCTTCAGCGTTCGCGCCCAGCTCGGCCATGTCGCCCATCACCAGGTAGCGGGTGCCGTCATAGCGCGCCAGCACATCCACGGCCTGACGGGCTGAGTCAGGGTTGGCGTTGTAGCTGTCATCGATCAGTTTGGCCCCACGCAGTCCCGGCTTCTTCTCCAGCCTGCCGGGAACCGGGCGAACGTTTTCGAGTCCTCGCAGAATGTTCTCGGGCTGCACGTCAAGGCACTGTACCGCAGCAACGGCGGCCAGCGCATTGAGCCGATTATGGTCACCACTGAGCTGGAAATTCGGCTTGAGGATCTGCCCCATCGTCCTGATCGCCAGTCCGGGTTCGGCTACCGCCTGAACATCAGCGCTCCGTGCAAGGCCGAATTCGCGCACATGGCAATGCGAGGCAGCCTGACGCATCACATCGGCAAAGGCATCATCGGCATTGATGATGGCATAGCCTTCGGGTTTGAGCCCACCGAAGATCTCCGACTTCGCCGCAGCAATCCCCTCCACGCTGCCAAAGCCTTCCAGATGGGCTTCACCGATCTTGGTGATCAGCGCCACATCGGGTTCGGCAATACGCACGAGATGAGCGATCTCGCCGGCATGATTGGCCCCCATTTCGATGACCGCATAGTCGTGCTCTGCACGCATCTCGAGCAGCGTCAGTGGTACGCCGATATCGTTGTTCAGGTTGCCTCGCGTGGCCAGCACCGGACCCAGCTGTCGCAGAATGGTGGCAATGATTTCCTTGACCGTGGTCTTGCCGTTGCTGCCGGTAACGGCAATCAGCGGTGTTTCGAAGCCGCGCACCCAATAGCGCGCCAGTCGACCAAGCGCGTCGCGAGTATCGGCAACGCGCAGCTGTGGCACCGTGGTGTCGAGGTCTTCGTGCACCAGAACGGCAACCGCTCCGGCCTCCACCGCCGCCTCGACAAACTCATGACCATTGAAACGATCACCCTGAATGGCCACATACAGGTCGCCGGGCTTCAGCGTGCGCGTGTCGATGCTGACGCCGCTGAAGTCATCGGCAACAGCAGTGCCGCTGGCTGGCGCTACCAGTCTTGCCTGCAGAGGTGCCAGGCACTCCTTGATTTCCAGACGGAAACTCACGATGCCTGCTCCAGCGCGGCCAGCGCTTCAACACGATCACTGAATGAATGACGGGTGGTACCGATGATCTGGTAATCCTCGTGGCCCTTGCCGGCGATCAGTACCAGGTCGTCACTCGCGGCATGCGCGATGGCGTAGGCTATGGCCTGTGCCCTGTCGGCGATCACCTGTACGGCCTCCGGCTGGCGAAAGCCCTGCAGGGCATCGGCGATGATGTCTTCGGAACGCTCGGTTCGAGGATTGTCATCGGTCAGCACGACATGATCGGCCGCTTCGGCGGCGGCGGCCATCGGCGCCCGCTTGCCGGGATCGCGATCGCCACCGCAGCCGAAGACAACCCACAAGCTGCCGCGGCAGTGCACTCTGACCGCATCGATGGCCACGGCAAGCGCCTGCGGCGTGTGCGAGAAATCGATGACAACCGTCGGCTGATTATCGTGGCCGAGACGCTCCATGCGGCCGCAAACCGGAGTCACGGAGGCCAGTGCGTGACGCGCCTGATTGGCAGCGACACCGCAGGCACGCAGACAGCCGTAGCAGGCCAGCAGATTGTCGACATTGAAGCGCCCCAGCAAGGAGGTATCGACATCACCGACAGCATCGCCTTCGGCCAGTGAGAAATGCAGACCACTGTCGCTGGCCCGGATGTTCGTTGCGCGGATGATGCAGGCTCTGCCGGCAGACTCGGAAACTTCCGTCGAGGCGTCGCCATGAAATGCGAACTGTGCGAGTCCTTCGCCCTGCGTCAGCAATTCCCGGCCCAATGAGTCACGACCATTGACCACCATCGCCTCCAGCCCGGGCCAACTGAACAGACGTGCCTTGGCCGCTCGATAAGCCTCGAGGCTCTGGTGATAATCCAGATGATCACGCCCGAAGTTGGTCAGCACGGCCACATCCAGCGCCAGCCCATCGAGGCGCCCCTCGGCCAGGCCGTGAGATGAGGCTTCCAGGGCAACCGCCCGGGCCCCCTGATCCCTCATGACAGCCAGCATGCGATGCAGACTCACTGCGTCAGGTGTCGTCAGTTCGGTCGACTGCAGTTGCTCTCCCAGCCCCCACCCCAGAGTGCCGATATATCCGCAAGGCTGATCGATGGCCGTGAGAGCCTGCGCAATGAAGCGGCACACCGACGTCTTGCCATCGGTGCCCGTGACGGCGATGAGCTTCAGGGCACGATCCGGCTGTCTGTAGAAGCGCGACGCCAGACGCACGTAATGGCTGTCCAGGTCCTCGATGGCGACCAGCGGCACCTGCTCTGCACGCAGACTATCGACTGTGGAGGCATGCGCTGACATGACATCCCGGGAACACAGCACAGCAACGGCACCGGCGGCAACGGCCGCTTCGGCGAAACACATGCCATGGGTGGTGCCTCCGGCCAGGGCCAGATACAGATCACCGGACTGGACAAGACGGCTGTCCTGACTGAGACCCTGCAGTTGCAATTTCGGCAAGCTCTCGCAGGTGTAGTCGGTCAACAGTGAATCCAGCGTCCATATCGGGGAAGTGGCCATCATCAGGAGCGACCACCATTGTCGATCTGCTGAGGAATGAACTGAACGGATACCTGGTCGCGCGAGCCGTCGATATCATCCGGCTCGACCCCTTCAAGACGCAAGCCGTGCGACATGACTTCCGCGAATACCGGCGCGGCCACGGCGCCCCCGAAATGTTTGCCATTCTTCGGATCATGCACAACCACCACGGCGGCAAGCTGAGGATTCGTCGCCGGCGCAAAGCCTGCGAAAACCGACACATAGCGGTCTTCGGCATAGCCGCCGGATTGTGATCTGTGTGACGTACCAGTCTTGCCGGCCACACGATAGCCGGGAATCCTGGCCTGCTTGCCGGAGCCTTCGATGACAACCGATTCCAGCATGCGCTTCACATCGTGGGCGATATCTTCATCGATGACTGAATGGCCGGCCGGCACAGTGTCCGAATCCTGAGCCAGGAAGGACACAGGCATCATCACACCGTCATTGGCCAGTGCTGCATAGGCATGGACCAACTGCAAGGCTGACACCGAGATGCCATAGCCATACGACACACTGGCCTGCTCGATGTGGTGCCACACGGCCGGCGGATTGAAGTAGCCATCGACCTCGCCCGGAAACTCGCTACCGGGCGGTCGGCCGAAACCGAAGGAGTCGAACACCGACCACATCTGCTCGGCTTCCAGCTGGCGAGCCACCTTGCTGATACCCACATTGCTGGACTTGGTGACGATACCGGTCAGGTCCAGCCAGCCGTGATCCTTGCCATCGTCACTGATGACGTACTTGCCGATGCTGTAGTAGCCCGGTGAGGTGTAGACGATATCCTCGGGCTTGAACTTCCCGGAATCCAGCGCCGCAGCAATGGTGAAAGGCTTCATGGTCGAACCCGGTTCGAACACATCGGTCAGTGAGCGGTTGCGCTGACGCCCGCCAACACGATCTGCCACGTCGTTGGGGTTGTAGGTGGGATAGTTCACCATGGCCATGACTTCACCGGTCTTCACATCCATGATCACGATGGAACCCGATTCGGCTGCATTTTCACTGACCGCTTCCTGCAGTGCGCGGTTGGCAAAGTACTGCAACTGCCGATCGATGCTCAGTCGCAGATCCTTGCCGGGAACAGCCGGATCGATGACATTCATGCCGGCGATTTCACGCCCCTTGCGATCCTTCAGGATTCGGCGCAGTCCGGGTTTGCCGGAAAGCCAGCTGTCGTAGGCCAGCTCCAGACCTTCACGTCCGGTTTCATCGATGCCGGTAAAACCCACGACATGGGATGCAGCTCCGGCGCTGGGATAGTAGCGACGGTACTCGGATTGAACGCCGAGACTCTTCAGATCCAGCGCCATCACCCGGTCGACCAGTTCGGGAGCAACCTGTCGCTTGATGTAGGCAAACACCCGACCCTGGCTGGCAGCCCTGGCCATGCGCTGCTCCAGCTTGTCGGGATTCTCACCCAGCAGCGAGGCGGCCTGACGAAGCTTTGCCGGTTGCGCAGACAACTCGGCCGGATTGCCGAACAGCGACGGAATCGGCGCACTGATGGCCAGTGGATCACCGTGTCGGTCCAGCAGATCACCGCGACTGGCGGGAATGGCCACCGTACGGATCTGCCGCTGCTGACCTTCGTTGCGATAGAACTTGTCATTGATGATCTGCACCTGCACCGCGCGGCCAATCAGCGCCAGTGCCAGACAGGCGAAACCGAACAGCACCAGACCTCGACGTCTTGACCAGTCCGAGGCGGGTGATTCCTGTATGTCTGTGTATTGTCTGCTCATGGTCAGCGCACGATCATGACCGTACCGTCCAGAGCCGGATAGGTCATGTCCAGTCGATCGCGAGCGGCTCGTTCAACTCGCCCGTGTTCCGAAAAGGTGCTCTCCTCGATCTGCAGCTGACTCCATTGCACGTCGAGAGCGTCGATGATCTTCTGGCTCTGGCTGACCTGCATGTAGGCGCGCGTACTCAGATATTTCGAATACAGCACCATCATGGCCGAGCAGAAGCACAGCGCCGTGAGCAATACCAGTGTCAGTGCCATTCGGTTCATGCCACACGCTCCGCCACCCGCAGGACTGCGCTGCGCGCCCGCGGGTTGTCTGCCAGTTCATCCTTGCCGGCCTTGATGGCCTTGCCGACCAGCTTCCAGGGGTGCGTATCAACCGCCGGTTGTGGCAGATGCCGCGGTATGCGTGCATCCGGTACCGGGCTGCGCAGAGCCCGCTTGACCAGCCGATCTTCCAGCGAGTGGAAACTGATGACCGCCAGACGACCACCGATCCTGAGTACGTCAACAGCCGTGCTCAAGGCCTGCGATACGGCATCCAGCTCGCCATTGATACGAATGCGGATCGCCTGAAAACTGCGCGTCGCCGGATGATGATGCCTTTCCCAGCGCGGATGAGCAGCCTTCACGATCTCCGCCAGCTGCCCCGTGCGAAGAATGGGCTCGACAGCACGCGCGGCAATGATCGCACCGGCTATGCGCCGTGCGTATCGCTCTTCTCCGTACTCTCTCAGCACCTGCACCAGCTCACCCTCGTCTACGCCTGCCAGCCACTGCGCGGCTGACACTCCACTTGTCGGATCCATGCGCATGTCAAGTTCCCCGTCGCGTGAAAAGCCGAAACCACGCTCTGCCACATCCAGCTGCGGCGATGACACACCCAGGTCCATCAGCAACCCGTCCACTTCCCCCAACCAACCCTGCTTCTGCAGCACGTCCCGCATGTCAGCGAAGTTGGCCTGACAGATCGAGAACCTCGACTCGCCGGCAAACCGCTCATGCGCATCTGCAACGGCTTCCGGATCCCGATCCAGAGCCAGCAACTGACCGGCTTCTCCGAGCCGTGACAGCAGGTACCCACTGTGACCACCACGCCCATAAGTGGCGTCCACATACTTGCCTTGTGCGATCGGCGCCAGAAAATCGACGGCCTCGTGCATCAGCACGGGGACGTGACTTGCCACTGCCTTGTTGTCGCTGGCAACCATCAGAAGGAGATATTCAGCAGTTCAGCCGGCGCGTCGGCGGAATTCGGATCAGATTCTTCCTGCTTCCATTTTTCACACTCGTGCTCCCAAGCCTGCTCATCCCACAACTCGAATTTGTTGCCCTGACCAATCAGGAAAGCCTTGCGACCTATTCCCGCGTATTCCCTGAGCTCGGCCGGGAGCAACATCCGCCCCGTGGCATCCAGTTCCAGCTCGGTTGCATAACCGATGAACAGTCTCTGGACTTTTCGCGCTTCCGCCGAATGATTCGGCAGTTCCATGAGCTTGCGCTCGATTTCCTCGTATATGGCCATCGGGTAAATCAGGAGACAGGCTGCGGAGCGGTTGTCCACCGTGACGACCAGATCACTGATGGCGTTCTTTTCCAGATTGTCCCGGTGGTTCTTGGGCATTGCGAGGCGTCCCTTGGCGTCAACACTCAATTTTGTTATGCCCCGAAATCGCATGTTGTGTTGCCAAAAAACCCACTTTTCACCACCAAATGGCACTGGGCCCCACTATACGACCCCTGCACTGCACGGTCAATGAAAAACAGGCGCTAAGTCCATGTTTTTACTTGCAAAGCGGTATATTTATGTTACGCGAAAGGCATATAGCAATATCAATGACTTACAAGTGTTTCACAGAATTGAGGTGAGAAGAAGGGAGAATTGGTCCACATTTACTCGCACCCCTAGACGAACGTTGCAGAAAGTTTGCAATTGCCTGTCTGCCGCCACGAGCACAGCTCCAAACTCCCGTTGATCGCACGCTGCAGAGCCGAAAAACCTGCCCTTGACGACCAACGCTATCCACGAAACGGCAAGGACCAGAGAGCCGGTTCAGCGTCACCTGACACGTTTCCAAAATCGGAATCGCGTCACAAATCACCCGAACAAAACCCTGTTTCATTTCGATTCAGGAATCAGCCATACCGCCGTACTGACGGATACGGAACCAAGAAAACTGGCGAGAATGGACTGTGAAGGAAATAGAATTAGAGAACGTCAAGCGATGGATCACGACGAGCAATAACAAGGTGTCCCACCCGGTCTCGATCAACACGACCTGCCCGGGATGTCACATGAACGTTGCATTCGCCACCCGGCGCCGACACTTCGATGCGCAGCGCGACACACTGGCATTTTCGTCGGAATGTCCCTCCTGCAATCTGGTCACGCATTTCTGGATGACTCACATGAGCTCCCTGACCGATGGCAATGTGGAGGATGAACCCGCCTCCCTGTACATGCTGCCGACCTCGGAATCTCGCCTGAACCTGTCTGCCATCAGCGAGTTGCTGCCGGACAATGCCCTGCAGTACTGCGCCTCGACTCAGGATGTCTTCCAATCCGGGAATCACACGGCCACCCGGGTCATGGTCAAGTCGACCCTGGACTCGATATTCACCAGCTTTCTGCCCAAGGGCAACAGCCACTCCAGCCTGTTCAAGACCGTGCAGGACTCACTGCCTGCCGTGGGGCTGGACGAACCACTGATGAAGCTGGCAGCATCACTGAGAAAGGGAGAGCCTCTGGATCGGCTGCTCGCCAACTCCGACCCGGCCTCGCCGGAGACCGCTGAAGCCCTGATGAAACTGGTGGAGAAGCTGGTCCACTACCTGTACGTCATCCCCAGAGAGTTCCAGGAGCTGGACCAGCAACTGACCGAACTGAGCCAGCAACTGCCGGCATCCAGCGAGGCTGCCGGGGAGGATGTCGACCAAAGTGACAGCGAGGGCGCGACGGCGGAGACAGATCCCGACCAGCCGGAGGTGCAGGCCGGCGAACAGCAGCACGCGGCCTAGGGGCGCTGCAGGCGACTGCCAGCAAGCGCAGCCAATGAGGCATGATTCGTCAGAAAAAGGAGTTGGCCATAAGCCGGGTTCTGTCGAGGATCATCATTCATCTAGACGTCATGTCACCATGACGCTCAAGCGACCTACCCGGGAACAGCGCGGACCACGCCAACGTTCCCCTATTTGGTCTTGCTCCAGACGGGGTTTACCATGCCGTCGAATGTTGCCACCGACGCGGTGCGCTCTTACCGCACCCTTTCACCCTTACCGGTAACCAGCATGCCTTGCGGCAGTCTCGTTACTTAGGCGGTTTGCTCTCTGCTGCACTTTCCGTAGGCTCACGCCCCCCAGGGATTACCTGGCGCCTTGTCCTGTGGAGCCCGGACTTTCCTCCATCATCCGACCTGCTTGCGCAGACGTCTGACAGCGATGACCTGGCCAACTCCAGCGCGGATGGTATCACCGTCCCTGCAGCTTGAGGGCGCGATCGTAGGCTTGTTTCTTGGTAATGGCACACAACTCTGCAGCACACTTGGCCGCAGTCTTTACCGGCAGATGTGGCAACAGCACTGACAACGTCTTGTCCAGATCAACAGCCAGGGCCTGAGAGCCTTGCGCAGCACCATCCTCAGTCTGCCCGGCGACGACCAGAACGAATTCGCCGCGCTGCTGGTTGGCATCGTGCTCGACACGTTCCAGTACCTGCGACAAACTGCCGTGAATCAGCGTCTCGAAGCGCTTGGTCAGCTCCCGCCCAAGAGTCGCCAGCCGCTGCTCGCCGAACTGGGCGACCATGTCACGCAAACTGTCCACGATGCGGTGCGGGGACTCATAGATGACCAGCGTATGCGGCACCGCTTGCAATGCCTGCAACCAGCTCTGCCGGGCAGCACTGCGAGCAGGCGGGAAACCGACAAACTGAAAGCGGTCGGTAGGCAGGCCGGAGACGCTGAGTGCGGCGGTCACGGCACAGGCGCCCGGTATCGGCGATACCCGAATACCTGCCGCCTGACAGGCTCTGACCAGCTTGAAACCCGGATCACTGATCAACGGCGTACCGGCATCGGTGATCAGTGCCGCGGACGCCCCGGCTGTCAGATGCTCGATGACCGTGGCAGATCGAGCCTCTTCATTATGTTCATGCAGCGTCCAGACGCGGGTTTCGATGCCATGATGGCGCAGCAGGGGTAAACTATGCCGAGTATCTTCCGCGTAAATCCGATCCACCTGCTGCAAGATCCGGATCGCGCGGGCCGACATATCGTCACGATGCCCGATGGGCGTTGCCACAATGTAAAGAGTACTCTCCGACGACATGATTGACCTGACAAGCCTGCGACACCCTGTGCGAAGCCGTGTCCGACTGACGCTGGTGCTGTTGTTGACCAGCGCTCTGGCCGGCATTCTGACCGGCTGCGTCACCCCTGCCGGAGCACCGCTGGCTGACAGCCCGATGAATGCGAGAATAACAGACCCTGCCGCACGGCGGCAGCTGCAACTGGGACAACCGGTTGCCGCCGCCGACATCTACAGCAAACGGGCCGCCCGTAGCCGCAATGCCGAGCAACAGCAGGACTACCTGCTGCTGGCGGCCGAAATCCTGTTCGATCGCAATCTGGGCACCGAAGGCGCGTTGCGACTGGCCCAGGTACCGACCGATCTGGCGACGGCCGAACTGATGCAGCGGCGCGACATACTCGTTGCCAAGAATCACGTCTTCAATGGCGAAGCCGAAGCGGCGCTGGCAGCATTGCCGGACCCTGAGTTCATGGATAGCCCCTTCCAGCGGGCTCGCCTGTACGAAACACGCGCCCAGGCCTACAACCTGCTGGACGATCCGGACAACGAATTGATAGCCAGAATCGAGCTGGAAAACCAGATAGACAATCCAGACATCATCCAGCGAGGTCATGAGCAGATCTGGCAGCTTCTCACCGCTCAGCCGCAGGACACATTGCGCAGCATGACCACCAACGTGCGGGGCGATGTCTATCAGGGCTGGATCGAACTGGCCCTGATGCATGCCTCCGCCGGCGCCGATACCGGAAAACAACGCGACGGCGTCGAGCTGTGGCAGGAACGTTTCCCCGTTCATCCCGCCAACCCCGAATTCGTGAACGCCCTGTTCATACCCAACGGCTTCGACATGCAGACCGATGGCCAGCCGGTCTCGCAGGTGGCGGTATTGCTGCCTCTGTCAGGCAGCAATACCGCGACGGTCGCCGCTGCCATTCGCGATGGCATCGTCGCCGCCTACGAGCAGTCCGGCCAATCCAGGCCGACTCCGATACTGCGTTTCTACGATGTCGGTGACAACACCGGTTATGTTCGCACCGCCTACGACAATGCGATCAAGGACGGCGCTGATGCTGTTATCGGACCACTACGCAAGGAGGCAGTGGCGGCCATCGTGTCGCAACGCGAAGTGCCGGTTCCGACCATCACACTCAATACCGTGGAATCCTCGGGTCTGCGCGGGAACACCAGCAACATCATCCAGTTCGGACTGGCACCGGAAGACGAGGCCCGGGCAGCGGCCTCTCGAGCCATCGGCCTGGGCCTGAAAAATGCCATCGTGCTGCAGACCGGTGACTCACGCGGCGATCGTGAAACCCGCGCCTTTCAGGATGCCATGTTCCTGTATGGCGGCGACGTCGTGCATGTCGCCGTGCTGCCGGACGACAGCTACGACTACTCGACACAGATCAGGGAGGCACTGTCCATCGACAAGAGTGACAACCGCTTCCGCCAGCTCAGCAGCACCATAGGAGAAAAACTGTTCTTCGAGCCCTCCATCCGCAACGATGTCGATGTCGTCTTTCTTGCGATCACCTCCGAACAGGCTCGTTCCGTGCGACCGCAGCTGGACTTTTTCCACGCCCGCGACATCACCCGGCTGGGCACCTCTCGCGTAGCCTCCCTGAGTGATGACCAGAAGAACAATCAGGATCTGAACTCCATCTTCTATCCGGATGCCCCCTGGGTTCTGAGAGAATCCATGCAACAGGACCCCTTGTACCAGAGCATTCAGCAGAACTTCCCGTCTGCCGATGGAGCCTATGCCAAACTCTATGCATTGGGCGCGGACGCCTGGACACTGGTTTCGAACCTTGACAGCCTGACGCGCGGTGAGCGCCTGCAGGGCTACACAGGGGCACTGGAACTCAGCCCGGAAGGCCATATCCGGCGTTATCTGGACTGGGCCCAGTACATGGACGGCATCAGCACACCGGTGGAGAGCGTCGACGCACCGCCACTGCCATCCATTCGGGCTGGCAGCATCAGGAACTGATCGAGACCTGCCATCGCTGGCAGGAAGCCGCAGACACAGCCGGGACAACAGACAGGACTGACGGGGCTGGACGCCCCATCCGTTCAAGCGGACTTACAAGGCAGGGAGGCCTTGCAATGCAGACACGGGATCAGGGAAACATTGCCGAGAATCTGGCACGCTCATGGCTGCAACACCATGGCTATCGATTCATCGAGGCGAATTATCATCGGCGGGTCGGCGAAATCGACCTGATCATGCAGCATCCGGACGAACGTACCGTCGTGTTCGTGGAAGTGCGATTCCGATCCCGGCAGCAATTCGGTGGCGCTCTGGAGAGCGTCGATTTTCGCAAGCAGAGAAAGCTGCGGCGAACCGCCAATGCCTGGTTGCAGCAACATGCCGACGACATGACGCCAGCCCGAATAGACGTACTGGCACTATCCCCTGCCGATGAAAACACGCCCTTGCAGCAGTGCTGGCATTCTCATCAGGTGCTCTGGGTCATCAATGCCGTAGAAGAATGATCCTGCCATCCAGCTTGGCCGAGCAGCACCGCGTGACACTCAGAAGCTGGAGGCGGCTTTCCTTGACTTCGTCGTCTTGCCAGACTTTTTCGACTTGCCCGGCCGCTCGCGCAAAGGTGGAACCCGCTTCAGGACGTCATCGCGCAACAGATGCAGCAAACCGGCGGTGTACATGATCTGGTTGCGATTCACCGAGGCAGAATCGAACTCGCTGACACCCGACAACTTGCGCCGCAGCTTGAGCATGGATTGCTCCAGATAACCCACCGAGGTGCCCAGGGAATAGGCGATATCCTCTGTCGACAAACCGGAAGCCAGACCCAGCACATACCCCAACTGCTTGGTGTTGAATGTATCGAGAAGCGGTTTCGAGAAGGTGCTGGAAAAATCCGGTGTGGTCATTACCCGGTTGTGAAACAAAGTGGTCCGAGTCTCGAGTGCCGGCAAGGCAGCCTGCTTGAGCGCTTCGAACCCACTGCTTTCGCGACTGACGATGGACGCCGCAGCCACACCGCGCTCATCCGACATCAGAGGAATGGTCAGACCGTGTCTGAGACCGTAACTGCGGGCCACTTCCATGATCTCGCGACTGACAGCATTACGCAGGATATAGTCGCTGGCTATCTCACCGTCCCAGTCGAGCGTCTGCCGAGTCCCTTCCTGCAAGGCCACGATGAGTGGGTCGTACTTGAAGAATTGTGCTTGCTGGTAGTGATCCAGGAACGCCGACTCATAGCCACTGGATACGATATAGACCGGATTGATCTGGAATTCGGTCTGGATGATGGCCTGCGGAATGATGCTGTACAGAACGCCATCAAAACCCAGGCGAACGACTTCCTGTTGATAGATATCAAAGGCCGTCTCGAAGGAATCTGCCTTGAGCAAGGCCTCAACGTAATCGTGCAGACTGGCTTGCATGAGAATCATCCTGATGGTCGCAAGTTGTGCCCCGGCACATCAGAACCGCAATGAGATCATTGCCAACCCTGTCTGCCGAACTAACGAAAAATCATATCACCTGTGAACATGAATACCATGTAACACGCACGGTTTTGAGACTTTCTTCTCAGAGGCAGAATAGTTCCTCTCCAGCGTTTCGCCAGATTCCGATCCTACTTGACGATCTTCAGACTCGGCCTTTTGGCCTCCGCCGGTGGCTTGGGCGCCGTGTCAATGTCCGGCTTGCCGGGACCGTCGGGATTCGGGTCTGGTGGCGTTGTATCATCCTGTTCTCCAAACATCATGCCCTGTCCGTTTTCGCGCGCGTAGATGGCCAATACACTGACTACAGGCACATGGACATCCATGGCAGTGCCACTGAAGCGGGCGTTGAAGGTCACCGCCTCATTGCCGAGCACAAGACTGTGGGTGGCTTCGGGACTGATGTTGAGAATGATGCGACCATTCTCGACAAAGGCGCGGGGCACTTCCACCATCTCCAGGGAAGTATCCACCAGCATGTAGGGTGTGAATCCGTTATCCACAATCCACTCGTACAGAGCGCGGATAAGGTACGGTCGGCTGGACGTCATGAGTGCTCCATTTCGCGTTCTACAACGCTCAAACTGGCCTGAAAACCCGGGCGCGCAAACATGCGCCTGGCATACTGCATGACCGGTGCAGCTGCTTCAGGCAATACGATGCCATAAGCCGGAAGACGCCACAACAGCGGCGCCAGCGTTGCATCCAGTATCGAATATTCTTCACTGAAAAAATACGGCATGGCAGCGAACACGTCGCTGGCAGCCACCAGAGACTCTGCCAGCATGGCTGCCGCCTCGTCTGGATTTTTGTCCTGCCGAACGGCATCCGGCCGTAAAGAGTACCAGTCTACGCCAATGCGGTACAAGGCAAGACGGGTTCTGGCCCGGGAAACCGGATCGACCGGCATCATCGGCGGATGCGGATAACGCTCGTCCAGGTAGTCGATGATGACCCGGGCATCGTACAGCAGCAGCTCACGATCGATGAGTGTCGGCAGATGGCCCGATGGATTCAATCGGGAAAATTCCTCATCGGGCTTGCCGGGATCGAGATGTCGTACATCGGTAACGAGATCCTTTTCCGCCAGAACCAGCCTGACCCGATGACTGTGAATACTCGATGCATCCGAATACAACACCATGGCGGAATGTCGGTTAGCGCTCGCAGTCAATGGAAATCCTCTTCGTGAACACGATGGGCCATCCAGCGATGGCCCATGCGTATCGGATCACAATGCCAGTGCAGCATTGCCATCGCTGTCAACGCCTTACCGCAATGGCTATACGACGTCTTTCCAGTACTCTTTCTTGAGAATGTAGGCTATGCCGAGCAACAGGAACAGGAACAACATGACGTACATGCCAACACGGTGGCGAGTTTCCTTGATCGGGTCACTCATGTAGGCCATGAAGTTCGTGATATCGGCAATCAGATCATCATACTCATCCGGTGACATGGAGCCTTCCTGAGCAAGCTCAAGCCCGGTGATGGGCCGTGCACCATGGACTTCTTCGCCATAGACAGGTGTCTGCAGACCTTGCAGGTCCCACAGCACATGAGGCATGGCAGTACCCGGATACACCAGGTTGTTGACGCCAGTGGTGGCAATTCCCGGGTCCACGTAGTACGACTTCAGGTAGGTGTAGATCCAGTCCACGCCACGAGAACGAGCAGTCAGCGCCAGGTTCGGCGGTGCAACACCGAACGCCTGCTTGCCGTATTCGCTGGTCATGTTGTTGACCATCAAGGAACCCACCTTCGTGCGCTCACCGGCCTCATCGGTAGTGAAGATCAGATTCTCCATGACGTCTTCTTCGGACAGTCCGGCATCCTGCGCAAACCGGCTGTAACGCTGGTAGTCAGCCGTGTGGCAGCCCATGCAGTAGTTCACGAATGCCTGGGCACCGCGCTGCAGAGACTTGTCATTGCTCTGGTCGATCCGGGGTGATTCGAGTTGCACCCCCACCGATGCCGCCCGTGACTGGCCCACATACAGCAGCGAACCGGCAGCCAGAACCGCAGCCGTGGTCAGAACCAGCAGACGCTGGTATTTGCCGGTTTGCAAATCTGTTCTGCTGAGCACCTTCACACGTCCTCTTTTCGTCTGTAAACGAGCGGCTTCCAACTGCGCCTGCCGCCTTGTCTGTTGCTGCGAACCGTTGTGTCCGATCACGATGTAACCCTCTCAGGTACCGGCTTGTTCTTCTCGTTTCGACTGATGAAGAACAGGGCGATGAAATAACCAAAGTAGATCAAGGCACAGATACGAGCAATCAGGGTACCTACCGGTGTAGGCGTCTGCATGCCCATGTAACCGAGAATGACGAACGCAGTGGCAAAGGTGAACAGCAGGACCTTGTAGGTCGTGGAGCGGTAGCGAATCGACTTGACCGGGTTGCGATCGATCCAGGGCAACAGGAACAGCACGAAGATGGCGCCGCCCATGGCAATGACACCACCGAGCTTGTCGGGTACGGCCCGCAGGATGGCGTAGAACGGCGTGAAGTACCAGACCGGTGCGATGTGCTCAGGGGTCTTCAATGGGTCTGCCGGTACGAAGTTGGCGTGTTCGAGGAAGTAGCCGCCCATCTCCGGGGCAAAGAACACGATGGCAAAGAACACGATCAGAAAGACCACGGCACCCAGAAAATCCTTGACGGTGTAATACGGGTGGAAAGGAATGCCGTCTTTCGGAATGCCTTCTGCGTTCTTGTTCTTCTTGATCTCGACACCGTCGGGATTGTTCGAGCCCACTTCGTGCAGTGCCATGATATGCGCGGCCACCAGGAAGACCAGCACCAGGGGCACGGCGATGACGTGCAGGGCGAAGAAGCGGTTCAGCGTGGCATCGGACACGATGTAATCACCCTTGAGCCAGATGGTCAGTGCATCACCGATGCCAAAGGGAATGGCGCCGAACAGGGAAATGATGACCTGTGCGCCCCAGTAACTCATCTGTCCCCATGGCAGCAGATAGCCCATGAAGGCCTCGGCCATCAGAGCGACATAGATCAGCATGCCGAACACCCACAGCAGTTCCCGCGGTTTCTTGTAGGAGCCGTACAGCAAGGCCCGGAACATGTGCAGGTAGATCACCACGAAGAACATGGACGCGCCGGTGGAGTGCATGTAGCGGATCAGCCAGCCGAAGTTGACATCACGCATGATGTATTCGACCGAGGTGAATGCCAGATTGCCATCCGGCTTGTAGTTCATGGTCAGGAAGATACCGGTCACGATCTGGATGATCAGCACCAGCAGCGCCAGAGAACCGAAGTAGTACCAGAAATTGAAATTCTTCGGGGCGTAGTACTTGGTGATGTGCTCTTCGAGCATCTTGGTGAGCGGAAATCGCTCATCGATCCAGCCCAGTACACCGCCGCCCTGCTTGTCGAGGTTCGCACTCATGCCGCTACTCCTGAATCTTCACCCACGATGATCGTGTTGTCATCGACAAACCTGTACGGAGGAATTTCAAGATTGGTTGGCGCCGGTACACCCTTGTAGACACGACCCGCCATGTCGAACTTGGAACCATGACAGGGACAGAAGAAACCGCCGTCCCAGTCGGCGCCCAGATCGGCTGGTGCGATCTCGGGGCGATAGCTGGGCGAGCAGCCCAGATGTGTGCAGATACCGATGACGACCAGGGTTTCCGGGCGGATGGAACGCGCGGCGTTCTGTGCATAGGCAGGCTGCTGTTCGACCTCCGAGGCCGGATCCGACAGTCTTTCGGTGTCCGCTTCCAGATGCTTCAGCGTTTCTTCGGTGCGGCTGACAATCCAGACCGGCTTGCCGCGCCACTCTACCGTCACCAGTTGCCCCGGAACCAGCTTGCTGATGTCAGCCTGAACCGGCGCACCCGCCGCCTTGGCTCTGGCACTCGGCGACATTGACCCAATCAGCGGTACGGCCAGAGCAACGGCACCCAGTCCACCAACGGCAGACGCACATTGCACCAACAGGCGCCGACGCTTCGGATCAGCCACATGCTCGGCGACAGACGAGTCCACAGCGGCCGGATTACTAGTAGAAGAGCCATCCGCCGTCACGTGCGTGGCAGAGCTCTTCCGGTCATTCGCACTCATGCGATATCTCCAGGTAAATCGAATTCGTGGCAGTCTGCAACGCCCGGGCAGCATGCAGCTGAAAGTGAACTTTTTCGCGGTCCGCGCAACAACAACCCTGGCAAGGAGCATTTTGCGGGCCACTGACAACCCCTGATTTTATCACAAGGATATGATTGTGCTGGCGGTATACGAGCGCTGAGCGTACCAAGTTGAGTCCGGGAAGACAAAGCCCTCGGCAACAGCTGCTTCCAGACGCAGCAAGGCGGCCTCTTTGCCGCTAACATACCGTCCGTGAAAGCAAACAATCTGCCAGTAAACCGCCTGCCCGACCGGAGTGATCTCCGTTGAGGGGCAAGGCTCAGTTCTTTCTGCTCTGCGCCGTCCTTGGCGTCGTCATCGGCTGGTGGTGGACCACTGGCAGACCCTGGCCGGATATCGATCTGCCGGTCGTTGTCACCGAATCCGGGCAGTACCCCGACGAGGTGAGCAAGGTCGGGGACAGCATTCCCGGCTCCGGCCCGACGAGCGGCAATGCCGTGGCGACCGACGACTCCAGTATTCCCGGCAACGCTGCAACCCCCTACAACGGCATGCCCAGCACGGGTGTGGTCAGCTATCACGACGGCATCATGAAGGTGGCCCCCTCGGTGGTGAGCCTGTATGCCACGTCCTCCAGCGACGATGCGACGACAGGTACTCGCAATCCCATCAGTCAGGGATCGGGGGTCATTGTCAATGCCGACGGCGTGGTGCTGACCAATCTTCACCTGGTCGAGGGGCACGATCGGATCAGCGTCGTGCTCAGTGATGGACGCAATTATCCGGCGCTGCTGATTGGCAGCGATCGCGAAACCGACTTGGCTGTGGTACGCGTCGCTGCCAGCAATCTGCCCTATGTGCCTCTGGATGATGCCCCGCCCCTGCGGGTCGGCGATGTGGTGCTTGCCATCGGCAATCCTTTCGGCGTGGGTCAGACCGTTACACAGGGTATCGTCAGCGCCACTCACCGCCGCGTGGCTGGCGGCAGCGTCTGGCAACACTTCGTACAGATCGATGCCGCCATCAACCCGGGCAATTCCGGCGGCGCACTGATCAACCCCTATGGTCAGCTGGTCGGTGTCAATACGGCGGTATTCAGGGGAGATACCGGAGCGGTCGGTATCGGCTTCTCGATTCCGGCCGACCTGCTCGCCCAGGTGGTACCGCAAATCATCGAACACGGGTCGGTCGCACGCGGCTGGCTGGGCGTCGCTGTCGAAGAGCTGAGCCTGTTCCCGAAACTGGCCCGTGATATCGGTCCGGGCGCCATGATCAAGCAGGTACTGCCAGACAGCCCGGCCAGTCGTGGCGGACTGCAGGACATGGATATCGTTACCGCCATCAACGGGCAGCCGGTATTCAACGCCACTCAATTGCTGCTTGCCATATCGATAGAGCCGCCAGGCACACCGGTCTCGCTGACGATCCTGCGAGGTGAGTTCATCAGCAGCACCATGGACCCCGCTCAGACAACCGAATTCGAGACCCGGGAACTGACGCTGGAGCTCGGCATCCGACCCGAGGATCCGAGCGCGGTCATCAAGCCACGTTGAACCCGCCATCCGAACAGACACAGCAACAGCCAGACAGTGAGGCTGCCACCGCCGGCATTGGCAGCCCCCTGCCCGGGGTTGTTCGCTGACACCTCGGCGCCCTCCGGGACCGAGGCCAGATCGACGGCCGGGTTCGACACGTTCAGATGCGCCTGGCTGACACCACCTGCCGGCGACACGGTGGCCGTATTGTCGGCGTCCTGCAGCTCCAGCACACCCAGCGGCAGCAACTGCCCCGTCACGGGTGCATCGCTGCCGTGGAAATCATCACTGACGGCAAGACTCAGGCTCCGCGACTCCTGGGGAAGAAGCCCGCTGATGTGGCACATGGCACTCGTTGGTGTCTGCACCTGACAACCGGCAGGCCACAGCAACTGATCCGGCGCACTGGTCTCGATGATCAGTTGCGCGTCCAGCGTCAGACCAGTGTCGGGATTGCGGATTTCGAACAACAGACTGCTGCCCGCCGAGCTTGCTGCCAGCTGCAGATCAACACTGTTCAACAGGCAATTGCGCGTACGTGACTGCAGCACATCGCTGCGACTGCAGCTGGAGAACTCGGCATCGGTCCGTTCCGAGATGTTGGGCCACATCAGAGACCGGGCATTGTCATCGCACGCCGTGTCCGTATCGTGCAGCGCACCCAGCGAATGACCCAGCTCATGGCTCAGCAGCACATCGCCGAATGTACTGGGAGTGGTCACCCCCACATCATAGCCGTCCAGCCGGCAGGCGGTACCGATCCAGGCCAATCCCAGCGTCACATCGGTCTTCGGGTTGCCGGTGAACAGATAGGTCAGCGCACTGTCCTCGAACAGCGTCTTGTACTGCAGTCGGTAGTCACGAAAGGAGCGCAATATGCTCTCGAGGGTCACCGCCCCCAGATCCAGCGGATCCGCCTCCGCAGTCAGTGTCATGGCTTCGTCAAGCGACAGTGCCAGACCCAGTTCGCGATAGACCCCATCGGCCACATTGAGGTTGTTGAGCGCATTCGACATGCCCCGTCCACCGTAGTAGCGGTCGTACTGGCTATCCACCACGATCGATACGGGTACGGCACGCATGTCAGTCTGGATGCTGCGGGATCTGCTGCCCAGATTCGCCAGCCCCTGGGCCGGAGGCGCATGCAGGGCATCCAGCCCCTGCAGTGATTCTGCCAGATCGGAATGCAGCCCCGGTTCGGGTTCGCGCTTGCGCGACCTTGGCTGGTAATAGTCGAGCGTACCGATCAGATTGCCTGGCTGCAGCCGATACTGGCGCCCGCCCATGTTGACGACCCCGCTGATGGAGTCCTGCTCCAGCACCACCCGAACCCAGCTGCCTTCAACGCCCTCGACAGTGCCATCGAAGACTCCGATGGACGGCGGCAGATCACTGGTCAGATGGCTGTCGAGCCATTGTGTCTCGCGTGTCAAGGGACTGGGCAACAGCAGCAACTGCAAGTCCATCCCCTCGACACTGACGGCGATTCGCAGCTTGCCATCATCCTGTTCCTGCCGCACATCCACTCGACTGGCACTGGCCAGACGCTGCTCGACAATGGCCAGACGTCGGTCCGCTCGATCGAACCAGTAACGCGACAGAACACTGCCTCGCGGCCAGCGAAAGTCCAGAGGCAGATCCAGCGCCGTGTGTCTGGCACGCAGCTCCAGCAATCGATCACGCGCCAGCTGTGTCTCCCCCAGTTGCTCCAGGGCGATGGCATCCAGATAATGGGCCGAGTCCGAATAGGCCGACTCGGGAAAGCGCGCCTCGAGTGTCTGCAGGGCGATGCGCGCTGCCTGAAAATCGTAGCGATCCATGATCTGCAGATAGGCCGTGACATACAGGGCATCATCGGTCAGTGTCCCGGCCGGATCGGCCGAGGCGATCACGTTCAGAGCCTGCAGTGCGGCCACGATGTCGCCGGATTCACGCAGTGTCAGGGCGCGCAGGAACACCGGCAGTGATTGTCCGGCATCGGCCGATTCCTGCAGGACAGCGATTCGCGTCTGCACGGCGGCCATCTGCTCGAAACCCGGGAAGCGCCGTTGCAGCTGACGCAAACCGGCCAGTGCTGCCGGGTATTGCTCCTGTTCGATCTGCTGCAGGGCTCTCGAATAGGCACTTTGTGCCGCCATCTCCATGACCGACATTGGTTCGGCCGCCTGCACCGGCAGGGCCAATGGGCACACGACGAGCCACAGCAGCCCCCGGGCGCGCCAGCCGGCGCAGCCCTGCGCAATTTGGCGCAATGTATCGAATATGCTCACGCTGCAGACTCTCTAGCGCGGCTGCTGTCCGGCTTGCTCACGCCCCATGGAGTCGTCGTTGCCGGCGGCATTCGCCTCATCGAAATAGCTCAGAACATCCCGACACTCACGCATCGCCTTGCGCAACTGCACATCCTCGGGAACCGGCTGATTCTCCAGTGTATCCAGCACCCGGGTCAGTGCGCGCGCCTCGCTGATCTTGCCCTGCACCTGCTCCAGCGCCCGATTGAGCGCTTCGCTCAGTTCACTGAATTCGCGGGAATCGTTGCTGCGCAGGCGGACATTCAGGTTGCCATCACCAATCTCGTTCAGCGCGCGGCGAATGGCCAGTATCGGATTGCCAAGCCTGCGCATGATGTAGACCGCAATGGCGCCGGTGACCAGGCCATTGATCAGCAACATGATCAGAACCCATTTGCCCAGCACGCTACCCAGATCGGGAACCGACTCCGACAACAGGCCCATGTCCTCGGAAGCGAACAGCAAGGGCGCATTTCCGGCCACCAGATTGCCGAGAAAGGTATGGTAGAAGATCCCCAGCAGCAGCGTCGACTGGACGATGAAGAACACCGTCAACAGCAACACTCTGCGAATCTGACGCATCTGGAAGTTCTTGTCGCGAATCAGCGACATCGGAAACCGTGCGTCAGAAGAACGCGCCATGACTAACCCCTGTAATGCTCGGTGTGTCGAGTGATACAGGGCAAATCGGCTTGCCAGAATCTTTCTTGACAGTGCAGGACCGGGCTGCGGCTCTTTCGAGCATCCCGCCCGCCGGGACTGTGGAGGGCTTAACAGAACCGGTCAGCGCTCACGGCACTGACCGGCTGATCCTGATCAGCCCTGGCGGCGAGCTCGCACCGCTTCGGCCAGTTGCTCCAGCAACGGCTGGGTGTCATCCCAGGACAGGCAGGCATCGGTCACGCTCTGGCCACGGACCAGCGGTTTGCTGCTGGGGTTCTGACTGCCTTCCACCAGATTGCTTTCGATCATCACACCCATGATGCGCTGATCGCCATCGCTGACCTGAGCGCAGATATCCCGACAGACATAGCGCTGGCGCCGGTGCATCTTGCGCGAGTTGGCATGACTGCAGTCGATCATGACGCGCTCCGGCAGACCGGCCTTGGCCAGCAGCGCACTGGCATCATCGACACTGGCCGCATCGTAGTTGGTGTGCGACTTGCCACCACGCAGAATCAGATGGCAGTCGTTGTTGCCGGAAGTCTGCACGATCGCCGAATTGCCTTCCTTGGTGACGGACAGGAAATTGTGTGCACCACGGGCAGCGCCAATGGCATCCACGGCAATCTGCACACTGCCAGCCGTGCCGTTCTTGAACCCGACAGGACAGGACAGACCGGACGCCAGTTCGCGATGCCCCTGGCTTTCCGTGGTGCGTGCGCCGATCGCACCCCAGCCGACGAAGTCCGCGATGTACTGCGGGCTGATCAGATCCAGGTATTCGACGCCGGCCGGCAGGCCCTTGTCGTTGATATCGGACAGCAGGCGGCGGGCGATTTCCAGACCTTCATTGATCTGGAAGGTGTTGTCCATGGTGGGGTCATTGATCAGGCCTTTCCAGCCAACGGTGGTTCGGGGCTTCTCGAAATACACTCGCATGACGATGCACAGGTCCTCGCTGAGCGATTTCTTCACGGCAGAGAGCTTTTCCGCATATTCCAGCGCGGCATCCGGATCGTGAATGGAACAGGGGCCAACCACCACGACCATGCGATCGTCACGCCCTTCCAGAATGTCGTGCACATCGTTGCGGCAGCGGGTGACCGTATCGGCAGCCACATCGCTGACCGGCACCAGTTGCAACAACTCCTGCGGTGCGCGCAGCTGGCGCATGCCGGTAATGCGAAGATCGTCGGTATTTGTACTCATGAGGGGATTACCACCTGAATTGGATACAGCCTTGCCACCCCAGATGTGGCAAGGGCAATGAATGGACTAGCCTGTGACCGGCTCTACCGCACTGGATATGCGTTCGATTATCTCACTGATACGGGCATGGCGTATTTTCATGGACGCCCGGTTGACGATCAGTCGGGAACTGATGTCGCTGATATGCTCCAGTGGCACCAGGCCATTGGCGCGCAGGGTCGAACCGGTGTCCACGACATCCACGATCAGTTCGCTCAGACCAACCAGCGGCGCCAGCTCCATGGAACCGTACAGCTTGATGATCTCCACCTGACGGCCCTTGCTGGCAAAATGCCGGCGAGCACATTCGGTGAACTTGGTGGCTACCCGGAAACGCCGGCTGGAATCCAGATCGGTGTCGGGAAAGCCGGCCACCATGAGCTTGCAGCGGGCAATCCGCAGATCGAGAGGCTCCAGCACACCTTCGGCACCGTGCTCCATCAACACATCCTTGCCGACCACCCCCAGATCCGCACCGCCATGCTGGACATAGGTGGGCACATCGCTGGCACGCACGATCAGGAATTCGACATCCGGCTCACTGCTGGGCAATATCAGCTTGCGCGACTTTTCCGGATCTTCCGACGGGCGGATGCCGGCCGCCTCGAACAGCGGCAGGGTTTCATCGAATATGCGCCCCTTTGACAGGGCAATTCGCAGGCGTCTGCCAGTATCTAGTGTCATTTGTCTGGTACTCGCCGGATTTCGGCACCCAGCTGGTGAAATTTCTCTTCGATGCGCTCGTATCCGCGATCGATATGATAGACGCGGCGCACGGTGGTCTCTCCATCGGCCATCAGCGCCGCCAGGATGAGACTGGCTGAGGCCCGCAGGTCGGTGGCCATGACCGGTGCACCGGTGAGGCGTTCCACGCCGCGAATGGTCACCGAGTTGCCATCGATGGTCATGTCCGCGCCCATGCGCTGCAGCTCGTTGATGTGCATGAAGCGATTCTCGAACACGGTTTCGGTGATCCTTGCCGTGCCTTCGGCCAGCGCATTCAGGACACAGAACTGCGCCTGCATGTCAGTCGGAAAATCCGGATAGGGCGCGGTGGTGATGCTCACGGAGCGTGGCCGCTGACCATGCATGTCCAGTTCGATCCAGTCTTCACCGGTCGTGATGTCGGCGCCGCATTCGCTCAGCTTGTCCAGTACTGCGGTCAGGATGCCGGGCACGGTATTGCGTACGCGAATCTTGCCACGGGTGACGGCAGCCCCTACCAGAAAGGTGCCGGTTTCGATGCGATCGGGCACCACGCTGTATTCGCAGCCCTGCAACTCGTCAACCCCTTCGATGGTGATGGTGCTGGTACCGGCCCCACTGATCTTCGCCCCCATGGCAATGAGGTAGTTGGCCAGATCGACCACCTCCGGTTCGCGGGCTGCGTTTTCCAGCACCGTGGTGCCACGCGCCAGCGTTGCCGCCATCAGCAGATTTTCGGTACCGGTGACCGTGACCATGTCGAATGCGATCCGTGCGCCTTGCAGTCGACCGGCACGCGCACGAATGTAGCCGCCATCGATCGAGATCTCGGCGCCCAGCGCCCGCAGACCCTCGATATGCAGATTGACCGGTCGAGCCCCGATGGCACAACCACCCGGCAGTGACACTTCCGCCTGACCATAGCGCGCCACCAGCGGTCCGAGCACCAGAATGGACGCTCGCATGGTGCGCACCAGCTCGTAGGCTGCCGTGTAGTCGTTGATGGAAGTCGGGTCGACATCGACCCGCATGTTGTCACCCATGGTGATCTGACAGCCCATGCGTGCCAGCAACGACATGGTGGTGGTGACGTCGTTCAGATGTGGCACATTGCTCAGGCTGGAGGTACTGCTGCCCAGCAGAGTAGCCGCCAGTATCGGCAGCACCGCATTCTTGGCGCCGGAAATACGCACTTCGCCCGATAATGGCGGGCTGCTTTCTATCAGTAATTTGTCCATCAATCTTGCCGGTGCAGGGAGGAAACTTGCCTGCACGAAGACAGGGCTGTTCGACAGCCTGCCCCGGAAGACACCGTCGGCAGACTACAGACCCGAAATTATATCAGGCCCACGTTGCCGGATTGACCCGGAGTCGGGACAAAGGGTGTACCGATACTGATCAATCATGACCTTTGATGGTGGCAAGACAAGGTTCGCGCAGCACTCGGGGCTCAAACCTGCTGGCGCAGGGACTCCATCCCTTCCTGCGACTGAAAGCGTGCCAGCGTATCCTCCAGAGATACCGCCAGAGCGCGCAACTGCTGAGCCGCCGAGTTGATTTCCATGGCCGACGTCTGATCGGCTCTGGACTGATCCGACACATTGACGATCACATCGCTGATCTCCACATTCCCCAACGTGGCCTCCTGGATCTTGTGACTGATCTCGCGCGTGGCCGACGTCTGCTCCTCTACCGAGGTCGCAATGTCGCCTTGGGTTTCGCTGATCTGCCTGACTATCACACTGATGCCGCCAATCGCTTCGACAGCCTGACCGGCATCAGCCTGAATCGAGGCGATGCGCTGCTCGATTTCCTCCGTGGCCTTGGCCGTCTCCTTGGCCAGCTCCTTGACCTCGGTGGCCACCACGGCAAACCCCTTGCCGGCCTCGCCGGCGCGGGCAGCTTCGATCGTGGCATTGAGTGCCAGCAGATTCGTCTGTTCGGCAATCGAGGTGATGACCTTGATCACACTGCCGATTCCGGCTGATGAATCAGCCAGCTGGCGCATGCTGCCGTCGGTGTTTTCTGCCAGCTGCACCGCCCGGGACGCCACGGTGGCCGCATCGCTGGCGTGCGCCGCGATCTGCCGAATGGACGCACTGACCTGCTCGGTCGCCGACGCGACCGACTCCATCGAAGAGCTGACTTGCAGCGTGACTTCACTGGCACTGCTGACCTGCATGGCGTTCTCACCGGCATTCGCCATGATCGACTCACTCAGGGACGTCAGCATGCCGGAGGCGCAACTGAGCTCATGGACATTGCGATTGATATCGAGAAAGCTGGAGTTCAGGTCATCGAACAGGTGCTTGATCGCCCTGGCGATACGCGCCAGATCATCATCGACGGGACCGATGTCGATCTCCCCGGTGAAGTCGCCCTGTGCCGCGCGATCGACCGCTGCCAGCAGATGCTCGATGCGACCTCGCAACTGGCTTGCCTGCCGGCCTTCTTCCTCGGCACGCTGGTTGTCCGCTTCCAGCTGCCTGAGCTTCTCGGCCTGTGCCTCGAGCTCGGCCTGGCGAAGCCGCTCTTTCTGCACCGCAGCTTCCCTTTCTGCAAGGCGCTGCCCTTCCTGCAATTGTGCGGCAGCCAGCGCGTCTCTCCTGAAGATGTTCACGGCCGAGGCGATCGAGCCGATTTCGTCCCGTCGGGCCAGACCGGCGATGTTGACCGAGGTATCCCCCGCGGCAAGCCTGAGCATCTGCCCGGTGATGATGCGCAAGGGCTTCACCACACTGGCGGCATTGACACGCCACAGTACCAGCAGCAACACCATCAGGGTGAACGCTGCGAGCAGCGACTGCTTGATCAGCACGGCTTGAATATCGGCGGCAATCCCCCTGAAATCCCAGACCAGCATCAGGGTGCCAACGCGATCATGGTTCCTGCCCATCGTGACCGGCACTGCCACCTGGTAGAAGCTGTTGTCCAGCTCGTTCTCCATCGTGTTCGAGGCCAGGGCATGCCTCTCGAACTCTGCAGACAGCGGAACCGCCCCGGGGCTGCCCGTCGCCGCTACGCTTCGTTCATTGGCAAGGTCGGAAACCTGCCCGTCACCGGACAGGGAGTCGTACCAGGTGCCGCCCAGGGAATCCAGCACGCGGACACGCATCAGGACCTCCCTGTCAGAGGCTGTGGACAACGATGCCAGCAGATTCTCCAGGACCGCAACCTTGTCCCAGCGCAGTGCCCCTGCAATCTGCCCGCTCAGCAAGCGGCTGATGGTGTCATGACTGGCCATCGCGCTCTGCAGACTGTGAGCGTGATTGCTGCGTGCGGAAAACCCCAGAACCAGTGCAAAGCCCAGAATGCTGCACACAGCCGTGGTGATCAGCAGAAAGCGACTGACCGAGCTGCGAGCCCTGCGCAGGGAGATCTGTTCAGGCGCCTCGGCATCGGCAGGCTCTGTCATGTCCATATTCATGGTGTCTGCATTACTCATTACTGCCCCGATCGGATAGTGCCCCATGGTCGTCAGGGACTTGCATCGCTAGCTGCCCTGCAACAACAACAGACCTTCGGCATCGATACCTACGGTAACGGCACCGATCACGTTTCCTGTGGCCGGATCGACCACAGGCAGGCTGACCTGGGTCTGGTAGCGCTGTGACGATTCATCCAGATCCACCTCATCAATGAAGATCGCCTCGGGTCCGACCAGAAAGGTCTTGCGCCACTTGTCCTCATCGCCCTGCCAGTAGTCCGATGTCAGGTTACTCAGCCCGACATTCAGTCCCAGCTTGTCCATCACGAGTATCTCGGTCACCAGCCCATTGGTCCGCCGCTCTATCCGCCGCAGATGCATCGACAGGGAGTTGCCAAGGACTTCATCTATCAGCGGACCGCCTCGCGCTGACTGCTTGCTCCACAACTTGTCCAGCGCATCCACGCGTTGCTGGTCCAGATCGGCGTGCCGCAGATTCTGAGCGAGAACAGACTCGATGATGATCCGCTCAGTCAGCCAGTGGCGGACATGATCGTCGACGTAACGGCGGGCAGCAGCATCGATTTCCGGGTCGAACCGTGCCTGAAGTGGTGACAGGCTACTGACCACGCCCAGAAAGACCGCAAGGGCGGTACGTCTAACACGGGTAGGGATCATGCGAATTTCCTGCGCTTGCCGGTGACAGACGGACAATCGATGAAACGAGTGGCCGCAACCGCATATCGGCAGGAAGTCGAACTGACTTGATGTCAGTGTGACCTGCCCCGATGGGCAGGCCGAGCGGGATCGCTTACAGCGATCTCAGATAAAATCGTCTACCTGACACACCTTTGCCAGTTGACGAATGCCGTCGGGCACATCGGTGAAACTCACCTGATGACCCTGCTGGCGGGCAATCGCCCTGAGTTCTATCAGCAGCGCCAGGGCAGCGCTGTTGCACCGGCCCACCTGCGAAAAATCCAGTTGCAGCTGCGCATTGGATGCAACGAGCTCTCCCAGATTGTCCAGCGCCTGTGAGGCGGTGGTGAAATCGAGCACACCGGTGATCAGACAGCGTTCGCCGGTCTGCTCGATTGCAAACGAGTCACTCATGAGCTGGCATTTCGCTCCTTGAGCGTGGCCAGCAGTCCATCGATGCCGCCCTTGTCGATCTCGTTGGTAAAGGCCGTCCGGTAGCTGGTCACCAGGCTGATGGCATTGACTTCGATATCGTAGATGGTCCAGCCGTTCTTTTCCCGCAACTTGTAGATCACCGGCACATCGCTACCGCCAGACTGGCTGAAGGTAGAGCGTACCACGGCCCGATCTTCCCTCTCTTCCGGGCGGAAGGGCTCGAAAGTGATGGTTTCTCCACTGTATTCGGTCAGCGCACCGGTATAGGTGTTGAGCAACAGTGTCTTGAATTCCTTGACCAGTTCGGTCTGCTGTGCGGCATCCGCCCGCCGCCAGAACTTGCCGACAGCCAGCTTCGTCATGGTATCGAAATCCAGATGAGGCACGATCAGCTCGTCCACCTTGGCTTGCAGGTAGTCGGGATCGGCCTTCATCCTGTCGCCGTCGTTCTTGAGCACATCCAGCATCGCAGTAATGGCATTGACAACCATTTTCTGGGCCGGGTGATCGGCAGCCTGAGCCTGGGTGATGCCACCGGCAACTGTCAGTGCAATTGCTGCCAGAAAAATCCTGATTCTTTTGATCATGCCTTGCGTCTTCCCTTGTCTGTGTAGTGCGAATGCCGGCCGGTCGAGTACCTGGAAGAATGATGACACCCGGGTAACAGGACCACGGGGCCTAGCTTCCTCCTGAACGACTGAACAGTACCTGACCAATGAGCCTTTCCAGCACGATTGCGGATTGCGTGAGTGTAATCTCGTCGGAATCCTGCAACATGTCTATCTCGGCTCCCGGATCCAATCCGATGTACTGCTCACCCAGCAGACCTGCGGTGTAGATGCTGGCTGTGGTATCAGTCGGAAAGGTATCGCTGAAGGTCTCGTCGATGCTCAGAGTCACACTGGCCTCAAAGGTTTCAGGGTCGTAGCTGATCGCTTCCACCTCGCCCACCTTTACGCCACTGGCGGCCACGGAGGCCCGGGGCTTGAGCCCGCCCACGTTCTCGAACTTCGCCACCAGGGTGTAACCCTCACTGCTGGTCAGGCTGGTCAGGTTACTCACCTTCATGGCCAGTATGAACATGGCACCGAAAAACAGGAGCATGAACACTCCTACCAGCACTTCGATTGCACGTGAATTCATTGGAGATCTCTTGATATTTGACTAGAACATGACCGCTGTGAGCAGGAAGTCCAGACCCAGTATGGCCAGGGACGAATACACCACCGTGCGGGTGGTGGCACTGCTCACACCTTCGGACGTGGGGATGCAATCCGCCCCTTCGAAGATGGCAATCCAGGAAACGACAAATCCGAACACCAGCCCCTTGACCAGTCCGTTGCCGACGTCGCTGTAGAAACTGGTGGCATTCTGCATCTGGGACCAGTAGGCGCTCGCATCCACACCGAGCACCTCGACGCCAATCAGGTGACCACCGATGACTCCGACAGCGCTGAACATGGCCGCCAGCATGGGCAAGGCCAGAAAACCCGCCAGAAATCGTGGCGCAAACACCCGCTTGTAGGGGTCCACCGCCATCATTTCGAGACCGGACAGCTGTTCGGTGGCTTTCATCAGACCGATTTCGGCGGTCATCGCCGATCCTGCCCGACCGGCAAACAGCAAGCCCGTGACCACGGGACCCAGCTCTCGAACCAGCGTCAGCGCCACCAGGGTGCCGACACGATTTTCCTGACCGAAGTCGATCAGTGTGTTGTAGGCCTGCAGTGCCAGCACCATGCCGACGAACAGTCCCGAGACCAGCACGATGGACAGCGTCATGACACCGGAGGCATGAAGCTGCCTGACCAGCAGAGAGGGTCGCGTGAACAGAGAGCCCAGTGCTCCCAGCATGTTGAGCAGGAACAGCGTGGCGCGCCCGAGGCGCTCCACCATGTTGATCCAGGTGCGCCCGAAGCGTTGCAGGAAATCGATCATCGGGACACCTCGGCTTGCGAGCCGGCACCGGGCTTGCCCATCAGATCGGTCTCATAATCGGGTGCGGCCACCTGAAACGGCACCGGGCCATCCGGCTGACCTTGCAGGAACTGCTGTACCCAGTCGGATTCGGACGACTCCAGCTGCTCCGGCGAGCCGGCCTCGACCACAACCCCTTCGGAAATGATGACGGCATAGTCCGAGATGGACAGCGCCTCCTTCAGATCGTGCGATACCATCAGACTGGTCAGTCCCAAGGCTTCGTTGACGGTCTTTATCAGTTCCAGCAAGACCCCCATGGAAATGGGGTCCTGCCCGGTAAAGGGTTCGTCATACATGATCATCATGGGGTCGAACACCAGAGCTCTGGCCAGCGCAGCACGCCTCGCCATTCCTCCTGACAGTTCCGAGGGTGACAGATCCCGCGCACCGCGCAGACCCACGGCATGCAGCCGCATCAGCACCAGGTGAGAGATCAGCGACTCGGGCAGATCGGTATGTTCGCGTAGCGGGTAGGCCACATTTTCGAATACGCTCAGATCGGTCAGCAGAGCACCTGACTGGAACAGCATGCCCAGCCGTTTGCGCAACTCGTACAATTCGGCGCGCCGCAGCTTGCCCACGTGCTGCCCATCGACGTGAATGCTGCCCTGCGAAGGCTTCAGCTGGCCGCCGATCATCTTCAGCAGGGTTGTCTTGCCGGTGCCACTGGGACCGATGATGGTCGTTACCTTGCCGCGCGGAATGTCGATATCCAGTCCCCGGAAGATCGGCTTGCTACCTCTGGAAAAGTGCAAGTCGCGGATCTGGACCAGCGTGGTTCCATCATCTGACATCTTTTCGGGGGAACTCATCGGAAATCGGATCGGTCAGATTGTAACAGTTTGCTTGACATACTCAGGTCTGCTTCTTGAATTGCAAGATTGGTCAAACGGTTAGTTCTCGAAACACTGAACGCGCCGCTTTTCGATCGAAATCTCAGCGTCGGCTACAATACCGTGGTCACGCCCTTCCCATCTCTTGATACTCTGACACTTCAGCAATGCCGACAATCATCCGCCCTCTTGTGACCCTGCTGGCCATGCTGACCCTCTCCGCTTGCGCCAGCAATCCGCCAACCGGACCGGTGTACGACCCCTACGAAGACATCAACCGCAAGATCTATCGCTTCAACACGACCCTGGACAACGCCATACTCAAGCCGGTGGCCAGAGGCTACAGATATGTAGTGCCTGACCCGGTTGAAGTGGGTATCGGCAACTTCTTCAGTAACCTTGACGACATCACGGTCATCGCCAATGACCTGCTGCAGGGCAAGTTCCGTCAGGCCGGCAGCGATACCGGCCGGTTTCTGTACAACTCCACCGCCGGTGTACTGGGCATCATGGATTTTGCCACCCCGGCGGGCATGGTGAAGCACAATGAATCGTTCGGACAGACCTTTGGCGTCTGGGGCCTGGGTGAAGGCCCGTTCGTGATGCTGCCGCTGCTTGGCCCCAACAACGCCCGCTCCAGCGCCGGCCTGGTCTCCGAGTTCTACACCACCGACATACAGCGTCATGTCGTCGATGACAACGCCACCAGCTACAGTCTGACGGCACTGGAAGTCGTTGCCCTGCGGGCTCGCCTGCTGTCGGCCGGCAATCTGCTTGACACGGCCGCGCTGGACCCCTACCTGTTGTTGCGTGATTTCTGGGTGCAACAACATCGCACGGCCACCTGGGATGGCAAGCGTGAGGTGCGAATCGGCACCGCCGACGATGGCCTTGACGATCTGGATGAACTGGACGAGCTGGACCAACTGGATGCGCTGGACAACGCCGACGAACTGGACGAACTCGATGAACTGGATCGCCTCGATGCGCTGGACAACGCCGACGAACTGGACGAACTCGATGAACTGGATCGCCTCGATGCGCTGGACAAGGCTGACGAGGCTACCGACGCCGGGTCGCTGACCGACTGAACGATGGCCGCGCAAGACTCAGCGCCGCCCCGGCGCCCCGACCCCGCATCCCTGCTCGATCTCGGCCGCTCGGTCATCCGCATCGAGGCGCAGGCCGTGGCGCGGCTCGAAGAACGCCTCGATGATCGCTTCGTGCAGGCCTGCGAGTTGCTGATTGCCTGTCGCGGACGGATCGTGGTCTGCGGCATCGGAAAATCGGGACATATCGGGGCCAAACTGGCTGCCACATTCGCCAGCACCGGCAGCCCTGCCTTCTTCGTGCACGCCGCCGAGGCCAGCCATGGCGATCTGGGCATGCTGCGTGACGACGATGTGCTCGTGGCGCTGTCCTATTCCGGCAGCTCCAGCGAGTTGCTGACACTGATTCCCGGCATTCGCCAGATGGGCGTGCCCCTGATCAGCCTCTGCGGCGAACCGGAGTCCCCCCTGGCCAGGGCCTCGACCGTCGTTCTGGACACCCGCGTCGAACGCGAAGCCTGTCCTCTGGGGCTGGCCCCCACGGCCAGCACCACCGCAGCCCTGGCCTTCGGCGACGCGCTGGCCATCGCCCTGCTGGGAGAACGAGGCTTTACCGAACAGGACTTCGCCCGCTCACACCCGGGCGGGCGTCTGGGCAGGCGTCTGCTGTTGCGGGTCAGCGATGTCATGGTGGGCAGGGATGTCAGTCCAAGCATCCGGCAAGGCGAAACACTGATGACGGCACTGATGGAAATCAGCTCCAGAGGACTGGGCATGGTCACCGTTCTCGACGAGCTCGATCGGCTTTGCGGCATCTTCACCGATGGTGATCTGCGACGCGCACTCGAGCGCGGCGTGGACATTCACAGCGCGAGCATCGGTACGGTCATGACTGCCGACCCGGCCACCATCAGCGACACATCACTGGCAGTCGACGCCGTGGCGCTGATGCAGAGGCTGCGTATCACCTCGTTGCCGGTGGTCGATGGGCGACGACTGCAGGGTGTCGTGACCATGCATGCCTTGCTGGCCGCAGGAGTTGTCTGAGCCGATGCTTGCACGTCTACTGTCCCGATACTGGCTGTTGCTGCCTTTGCTGATCATCGTCGTCGTTGTGGTCGATCATGTCGAGGAACCGGAAATCTTCGTCGTGGAAGAGACCATCGACATGCGCGAGACGCGATCGGACTACTACATGGCCGATTTCCAGTCGCGTAAATACGATGCCAACGGTCAGATCGAGTACACGGTAAGAGGCGACACCCTGGCGCACTATCCCCATGATGATCGCTCCGAAATCACCTCACCACGGGTCGAATTGCACCGGGAAGGCGCGCAGTGGCAGATCGAATCGGACAGTGGCCTGTTCGATACCGATCCTGACCTGTTCACCCTGCAAGGCAATGTCATCGTCAAACGACAGGCAGAGACTGCAGACCCGCTGACGATTCGTACCAGCACCCTGACGGTTGCCACCGAATCCAATGAAGTGAGCACCGAGGCAAGAATCGAGATCAGTGCTCCCACCTGGCGACTGCAGGCCAATGGCCTGAAATCCGCCATTGATCAGGGTAAGCTCACCCTGCTTTCCGACGTCATCGGACGCTACGAGGTACCGGGCCCGTGAACACTGACAATCAATCCGACAAGCGCCGCCAGTCGGGCAAGCACTGGCAGCAGGCAGTGGCCATGTGCCTGCTGTTGGGCACGCTGTGGCAGGCGACACCGAGTCTTGCGCGCGAATCCGACCTGGAACAGCCCATCGATGTGCGCGCCGACAAGTCCGAGTTCGATGAGAAGGCCGGCACACAGATTCTCACCGGTAATGTCGAGATCAGCCAGGGCACCATGCGCATTGCCGCCGACCGGATTGCCATAGAACTGAAAAACAACGCATTGAGTGCCATCACCGGCACCGGCTCGCCGATCCGTTTCGAGCAACAGAACGAGGCTGGTGAGCTGATGAGCGGCGAGGCGCAGAAGATTACCTATGATGCGCTGGCAGGCACGCTGATTCTCGAAGGCACGGCCACTCTGAGCCAACCGCGTCAGGAACTGGTCAGTGAACGCATCACCTTCAATGCCAGAACCCAGAAAGTCAGTGCCGAAGGCGGCCCCAGTGAAGGCCGTGTGAGCATCCAGATCCAACCACCCACAGGCGCTGATCAGTGACCCGGCAAGACGCGCTCGACAAGCCTCCCGCCCTCCGGACCCTCGAAGCCAGAGACCTGCACAAGGCCTACAAGAAACGCCGCATTCTCGAGGGCGTCTCCCTGTCCGTGAACAGTGGCGATGTGGTCGGTCTGCTGGGCCCCAACGGCGCGGGCAAGACCACCTGCTTCTACATGGTGGTGGGCCTGGTCAGACCTGACCAGGGACAGATCATGCTCGATGGCGAGGACATCACGCGTTTTCCGATGCATGCCCGGGCCCGCAAGGGTGTCGGTTATCTGCCGCAGGAAGCCTCCGTGTTCCGGCAACTGACCGTCTCGCAGAACATCATGGCCATTCTGGAAACCCGTCCGGAGCTGAACCGTGAAACCCGCCATGACCGGCTCGAAGCCCTGCTCGAGGAACTGCAGATATCGCATATCAGGGACAGCCTCGGCATCAGCCTTTCCGGTGGTGAACGACGCCGCGTCGAAATAGCCCGGGCCCTGTCTGCCGACCCCGGTTTCATTCTGCTCGATGAACCGTTTGCCGGTGTTGATCCCATTTCCATTCTCGACATCCAGCGCATCATCACCCACCTGAAGGAACGCAATATCGGCGTGCTGATCACGGATCACAATGTGCGCGAAACACTGGGCATCTGCGATCGAGCGTACATTCTCAGCCACGGCAAGCTGATCGCCGAAGGCACGCCGGACACCGTGCTGGCAAACCGGGAAGTGCGATCGGTGTATCTGGGTGACAACTTCCAGATCTGAGCGCGATTGGCTTCACAACACCGCAGCCGGTTGTCATGACTCATGCCGCTTTTCCATCAGTTGAGGTGGTGCGCCGCCGCTATCTACCTGTAATAACAGCAGAATACGTCTTGAAAATGAAACATTACCAATTTGTCATTTAAGTTTTCCCTGCCGGTATCGCAACCGGCGGGAAAATTGCGTTAATTGCTATCCAGCTGGTAGTTTTTCACTACAGACACCTTTTACCGGACGCGTATTCGATGAAACAGTCACTGCAAATAAAGATGGGCCAGTCCCTGGCCATGACTCCTCAATTGCAGCAGGCAATCAAACTGTTACAACTGTCCACGCTCGAACTGCAGACGGAAATCCAGACGGCTCTGGAAAGCAATCCCATGCTGGAGATGCAGGAAGACGAAGGCTCCGAACCCCGTGAAGCGGATCTCGCCAATGAATCACGCGAGACACGCGAAGCCAACCGTGAGGCGGAAACCGCGGCCGCCGAACAGAAGCAGGCTGCCGGTGAAACCGAGCTGGTGGGCGAGAACATGCAGAGCTCCGATGATGTTCTGCCAGAAGACCTTCCGGTGGACAGCGCCTGGGATGATATCTACGATTCCGCGGTGCCTTCCAGCAGTGGCACGTCCGGCAGCGATGGTGAATCCCGCGATTTCACCGAGTTTCACAACGCCGGCGTGGCCAGCATTCAGGATCATCTGAACGAACAGATACGCTTCGCCCCGCTGTCCGAACGGGATCAGGAAATTGCCGAAACCATCATCGATGCCGTGGACAACAACGGTTACCTGATCGATGACGTCGAGGTCCTGCTCGACGGTCTGAACCGCGACATCACCGATGTCGACCAAATGTATGTACTCGACGAATTCGAGACCGTACTGCATCTGGTTCAGCACCTGGACCCACCCGGCTGTGCGGCTCGTGACGCCAGCGAATGCATGGGCATCCAGCTCAGCCAGCTACCCGTATCCGAGCTGCGCACCCTCGCCATGGGCATCGTCAAGGATCACCTCGACCTGCTCGCCGCCCACGATTTCGCCCGTCTGCGTCGTCTGTTCAAGATCAACGACGACGTGCTGCAGGAAGCCATCACACTGATCCGCAGTCTGAACCCGCGCCCGGGTCGGCAGCTGGTGAATGATCATGACCAGTACATCGTGCCGGATGTGTTCGTGAAGAAGATCAAGGGCGTCTGGCGCGTCGAGCTGAACCCCGACATCGCTCCCCGGCTGGGCATCAATGCCCTGTATGCCGGCATGGTCAAACGTGCCGACAAGAGCGAAGACAACAACTTCATGCGCAACCATCTGCAGGAGGCTCGCTGGTTCATCAAGAGCCTGCAGAGCCGCAACGAAACCCTGTTACGCGTCGCCACGGCCATCGTCGAACGCCAGCGCAGCTTTCTGGAATATGGCGATGAAGCCATGAAGCCGCTGGTGCTGCGCGACATCGCCGAGCAACTGAGCCTGCACGAATCCACCATCTCGCGAGTCACCACGCACAAGTACATCCATACCCCGCGCGGCATTTTCGAGTTCAAGTACTTCTTCTCCAGCCATGTATCCACAGCCAATGGCGGTGAATGCTCGGCCACGGCCATTCGCGCCATGATCAAGAAATTCATAGCCGCCGAGGATTGCACGAAGCCACTTTCCGACAGCAAGATAGCCAGTACGTTAGTCGAGGAAGGAATACAGGTTGCGCGACGCACCGTTGCCAAGTATCGTGAATCCATGGCCATTCCGCCATCGAACTAACGCAAGCGATTGAACTGAAACGATTTATGCAGAAAAAGCACACCCTGACATGGCCTCAAGCCCTCTGCGAAGAAACATTCGCAACAGAGCGTGGCCAGCTATTGGGTCTGCCCCCCATCGACCATAGAACAGATATGGGACGCGCAATGTGTCCCTACTTGCCGCGAGGTCCTTCGCGGACCCTCGCTCTTCATCGTTGAACCTTTTGTTGAACATCAGGAGATGCCCATGAACTTAACCGTAACCGGTCACCACGTCGACGTTACCGCTTCGATGCGAAACTATGTGACTGACAAGATGGAACGCCTCCAGAGACACTCCGACAACGTTTTCGGAGTCCACGTGATTCTTACCGTGGAAGAAAAATCACGCCAGAAGGCCGAGGCAACCATCAAGGTTTCCGGTACGCAGCTGTATGCAGACACCACCGAGCCCGACATGTACGCGGCCATCGATCTGCTGACAGACAAACTGGATCGTCAACTGATCCGGCACAAGGAAAAGCTCAAGGCGCACCGCCGCACAGGCGACCCTGTTCCCGAATAGTGGCCTGAC
The DNA here is from genome assembly GCF_052681095.1 of Granulosicoccus sp. 3-233. NCBI lineage: Bacteria > Pseudomonadati > Pseudomonadota > Gammaproteobacteria > Chromatiales > Granulosicoccaceae > Granulosicoccus > Granulosicoccus sp. 3-233. The sequence continues at coordinate 168,040 of NZ_JBQYLE010000001.1, read as the reverse complement.
ACTTTTAATCCTGACAGCGAGAGCGCACAATAGCGCTTTCGCAGCCCTCGAAGACTCTGTCCGACATCATCGGCAGGGTCTTCGAGCATTGAAAGTGTGGCCAAATCTTCTACACCCATGGATTTATCCGATCTGCTCGATCCCGAGCGCATACGCTGTCATTGCAGCATTCAGAGCAAGAAACGCACATTGCAGACGCTGGCCGAACTGCTGGGCGAGTCTCTCCGGGCAAGAAATGCCACAGACGATGTCAATGACGACGACGCCGAAGGCGGCGAGGAAAAGAGCAGCCCCCGCAAGGTCAGGAAGTCACGCAAACAGAGCGACAAGGCCGCGGAGTCGGCGGATACCCTCAGCGACATGCAGATACTGGACGCGCTGATCAGCCGCGAACGACTGGGCAGTACCGGACTGGGACACGGTGTCGGCCTGCCCCACAGCCGTCTGGCCAGTATCGAGGAGCCCATTGCGGCCTTCGTGACGCTGGAAAAAGGCGTCGACTACGAATCGGTCGATGGTCAACCCGTCGATCTCGTGTTCGGTCTGCTGGTTCCCGAACATTGCAATGATGAACACCTGCAGATCCTGGCGCAGATGGCGCGACGTTTCAGTGACGCCGAACTGCGTGACACGCTGCGCGGTTTCGACGATCCAGACGCACTCTACGAACACCTGACGTCCCTGCAGCCCGTCTCCACCTGATGTCTTACCGGCAGCTGACCGTTGGCGAGGCGGTACAGGCACTGAACAAGGATCTGGATCTGACCTGGACCGCCGGACATGCCGCCCATTCGCGCATGCTGACGCGTGACGCCGGCCCGGTAGACCGCCCTCGCCTGCTCGGCCCACTCAATTTCAACAGCCCCAACCGTATCCAGTTGCTGGGCGCTGCCGAAGTCCGCCTGTTCAGCGAGGCCTCGGTGCTCGACGCCAGCCGTTTCGAGTATTCCCTGCCCAACACCTGCGACGTGATCGTGGTCTCCAACTCGCTGCAGGCGCCCGAAAGCATCATCGAACTGGCTGAACGCGAGAACATCGCCCTGCTGAGCTCGGCGGCAGACTACAGCCAGTTGCACAGCCGCATGCGCTTTCTGCTGACTCAACTGCTGGCCGAACGCGAGATCATTCACGGGGTGATGATGGATGTGCATGGTACCGGGGTACTGATCACCGGGGATGCCAGTGTCGGCAAGAGCGAACTGGCTCTGGAGCTGATCAGTCGAGGTCACATCCTGGTGGCGGACGACGCCCCGGAGTTCACCCGCATAGCGCCCGGGACGCTCGAATGCCAGTGCCCGCCCCTGCTGCAGGATTTTCTGGAAGTACGCGGTCTCGGTGTGCTCAACATCGCCCTGATGTACGGGGATGCACATACGCGCTCGCGCAAGATCCTGCGCTGTATCGTGCACCTGAAGCCGGTCAGTGGCGAGGATTTCAACAAGGATCTGGCGGCCATTGCCGGTGATCGCATCAGCGAGCCGTCCGGCACTCGCGTCGTCCTGGGCGTCAAGGTACCCAAACGCACGATACCGGTAGCTCCCGGACGCAACATGGCCGTGCTGGTCGAAGCCGCGATACGCGACCAGATATTGCGCGCCGGCGGTTACAGCGCCTCCAGGGATCTGGTCAGCAAACAGGAACGAGCGCTGGCAATCGCCGCCCATCAGAGCAAGCGCCGTCCCAGCCCACGCCCCAAGTCGGGCACCGACGTCAGTACCGATACGGAGAACTGAACCATGACACGCCTGACCATAGTCACTGGTCTGTCAGGATCCGGCAAGAGTGTGGCTCTGCACACCCTGGAAGACGAAGGCTTCTACTGCATCGACAATCTGCCCTCCTACCTGCTGTCCGAATTCATCGACAAACTGCTGGCCAGCGGCTCGCAGCTGTATGCCAAGCTGGCCATCGGCATCGACATGCGCAGCGAACGCGCCTCGGCAGACAATCTGCTGAGACTGTTGACCGAGCTGCGGGCCCGCAAGGACATGCAGGTCGAGGTGCTGTTTCTGGACACCGACCGCACCCGCCTGGTGACGCGCTTTTCCGAAACCCGCCGCAAGCATCCACTCAGCAGTCAGGACCTGCCGCTGATCAGTGCCATCGACGAAGAGGCGCGCCTGCTGGATCCGGTCAAGGCCGACGCCGAACTGGTCGTGGATACCTCTGCACTGAACCTGCATGAACTGCGCGACATCATCCGCACCTATGTGCTGGGCAAGACCCAGGTCGGTCTTGCACTGATCTTCCAGTCTTTCGGCTTCAAGCACGGCACCCCGGCCAGCACCGACTTCATGTTCGACGTACGCTGCCTGCCCAATCCGCACTGGGAGCCGGAACTGCGACGATTCACCGGACGCGAGAAACCGATCATCCGCTTCCTGCAGGACCAGCCGGACGTCGAAGCCATGTTCGAGCACATCCGGGATTTTCTGCAACGCTGGCTGCCGCTGTTCGAAGCAGAGAATCGCGCCTATCTGACCGTCTCGGTAGGTTGTACCGGCGGTCGCCATCGGTCGGTCTATCTGATCGATCGACTTGCCGACCATTTCGCCGAGGCGCGCGACAACGTCTCCAGACGACATCGAGAACTATGATCCAGCAAGAACTCGAAATCATCAACAAACTGGGCCTGCACGCACGCGCAGCAGCCAAGCTTGTCAAGCTCTCGTCATCCTTTGCTGCCAGTATCGATATCGAGAAGGATGGCCAGCGTGTCAACAGCAAGAGCATCATGGGCGTCATGATGCTGGCTGCCAGCATGGGCTCGAAGGTCACCGTGTCCGCCGACGGGGAAGACGAGGAAGATGCACTGGCCGCCGTTGTCGATCTGATCAACCGCCGGTTCGACGAAGAGGAGTAGCCATGAGTCTGATGTTCAGCGGCATTGGCGTCTCCCGCGGTATTGCCATCGGCAACGCCTATCTGCTGCGACGCAATCAGATCGATGTCACTTCTCGCACGCTGCTGAAGAAAGGCATTCCGGCAGAAGTGCGGCGCTTCAAGCGCGCTGTCAAGGACGCGCGGGCGCAACTGCTCATGGCCCGCGACAATATCCCCAAGGATGCGCCGAGCGATGTCAGCTCGTTCATCGAAACCCACATTCTGATGCTCGATGACGCCGTGCTGTCACAGCGCCCCGTGGAAATCATCAAGGGCGAGATGATCAACGCCGAGGCCGCCCTGCAACAGCAGCGCGAGGAGCTGATCAAGGCATTCGGCTCGATGGATGACAGCTACCTGGCCACTCGCATCGACGATGTCAATCACGTCATCGATTCGGTGCTGCGCGCCCTGGACGATGGCGCCGAGAATGTGGTCGCCTCCGAACAATGGAAAGGCCAGATCATCGTGGCCGACGACCTGACACCGGCCGATACCGTCAGCATGCAGCACCACGGCGTGGCAGGATTCGTCACCGAGACCGGTGGCCAGTTGTCGCATACCGCCATCCTGGCCCGAAGTCTGGGCATTCCCGCCATCGTTGGTGTCAGCAATATCCGCCGGTATATCAAGCCGGGTGAAGTGATCACCCTGGATGGTCGCCTGGGCATGGTACTGGCCGAACCCACCGAGGAGATGCTGAGCGACTTCAGGCGCCAGCAGAAGGAAACCCGACTGCGCCAGCGCGAGCTGGCCAAGCTCATCGATACCGAAGCCGTGACGGCCGATGGCGTCCAGCTCAAGCTGATGGCCAATATCGAGATCGAAGAGGATCTGAAGGCACTGAAACGGGTCAGCGCCAAGGGCGTCGGCCTCTACCGTACCGAATTCCTGTACATGAACCGTGAGACGGTGCCGACCGAGCAGGAGCATTTCAAGGTCTACACCAAGGTGCTGCGCGCACTCAAGGGCGAGACTCTGACCATCCGCACCGCCGACCTCGGTGCAGACAAGCAGGTGGATGGGCAGATGGCCAGCCGGACGCGGCCGCAGGCGCACAATCCGGCCATGGGTCTGCGAGGCATCCGTCTGTGCCTGAGTGACACCTCGTTGTTCCTGCCGCAGTTGCGCGCCATTCTGCGAGCCTCTGCGCGCGGTCCCATCCACATGCTGCTGCCCATGCTGACGAATGTGGCCGAGGTTGCCCAGTGCCTGGAAATGGTCAGTCAGGTGAAGCAATCACTGCGCGACGAGAACATCGAGTTCGACGAGAACATGCTGGTCGGCGGCATGATCGAGGTACCGGCAGCGGCCATAGCTGCCGAACAATTTGCCCGCCAGCTGGACTTCCTGTCAATCGGTACCAATGACCTGATCCAGTACACGCTGGCCATCGACCGTATCGATGACCAGGTGGACTACCTGTACGATCCCATGCACCCGGCGGTCTTGTCGCTGATCAAGAACACCATCGATGCGGGTCAGAAGGCGGGCATTCCGGTTGCCATGTGCGGCGAAATGGCGGGAGATGCCCGCTATGTGCGCCTGTTGCTGGGATTGGGACTGACCGAATTCAGCATGCCACCAAACCTGATTCTGGAAACCAAGAAGAATCTCATCACCTGCCGGCGGGCAACGCTGAAGAAACAGGTCAGCACGCTGCTGGCAGCCCGCAGCAGCGAAGAGATGCTCGCCCAGCTCGACAAGATAAACGCCTCCGCCCCCAGCAACTGAGCATGACGTATTCTTGCTCCCCAGACACCATCCGGACCCGATCGGACAGGACAGCCACTGATGGAACCTGAAGTCGAACAGCAGCAGCAGTCCAGCACGCTGGCTGAAAACATCAGCGAAGGCTCCGTCTCGGCCGCTCGCAAGATCATGCTGGCCATGCACCCGGCCGAGATCGCCGATGCCCTGGAATCACTGCCACCGGTACGTCGTCGCCTGCTGTGGGATGTCATCGATCCCGAGCTGGAAGGTGAAATCCTCATGGAAGTGGGCGATGAGGTTCGCGAGAGCCTGGTTCGCGACATGGACATGGACGAGCTGGTGGCGGCGACCGAGCAGCTGGATCTTGACGATCTGGCCGACTTTGTCCAGTCGCTGCCCGAACAGCTCACCTCCGAGATGCTGGCCGGCATGGGCCGTCAGGATCGTGAGCGCCTCGACCAGGTACTGGCCTACCCGGAGGACAGCGCCGGCGGCCTGATGAACCTGGACGTGATCACGGTGCGCGGTGATGTGACCCTGGATGTGGTGCTGCGCTATCTGCGGCGTCGTGGGTCCATGCCGCGCCAGACAGACCGACTCTGGGTGACCGACCGCTATGGCCGTTACCTGGGTGAGCTGTCACTGCGACTGTTGCTGACCAACAGCAGTGACACCCTGGTCAGCGATATCTCGCTGCGCAAGATCGAACCCCTGCACGTACTGACCACCCAGCGTGAAGTCGCCCGGGTGTTCGAGGATTTCGATCTGGTCTCGGCACCGGTGGTGGATGACAACAACCGACTCATCGGTCGTGTCACGATCGATGACGTGGTTGACGTCATTCGTGAAGAGGCCGAGCAGACCGTACTGAGCATGGCAGGTCTGAATCAGGAAGACGATATCTTCGCGCCGATCTTTCGCAGTACCCGCAAGCGCGCGCTGTGGCTGGGCGTGAACCTGCTGACGGCACTGCTGGCCTCCTGGGTCATCGCCCAGTTCGAAGGCACCCTGGAGCGCATCGTCACCCTGGCGGTGTTGATGAGTGTGGTGCCGAGCATGGGCGGTATCGCCGGCAGCCAGACGCTGACCCTGGTCATTCGCGGCCAGGCGCTCAACCAGATCAACAAGAGCAATCTGCGAGACCTGCTGACGCGCGAGGTCGCCATCGGCCTGCTCAACGGGGTGTTGTGGGCACTGATCATTGCCGGACTGGTGTGGCTGTGGTTCGGCGACCGGCAGATCGGCATGATCATCGGTGCCGCACTGGTCGTGAACCTGGTAACGGCAGCCTATGCCGGGGCCATGCTGCCGATGCTGATGCGCCGGCTCGGTATCGACCCGGCGCTGGCCGGTGGTGTTGCCCTGACCACGGTCACCGACGTGGTCGGACTGGTGGCCTTTCTGGGGCTGGCGACGCTGATACTGTAGGCTCGGGCATCTGGCGCATTCGAGCGCCAATCACCCTTGATCATGCGGCGGGCGACAGGACTGGCCCTATGCATCGAGAATCTTCCGCTGCAAGCCCGCCTGCCCTGTCGGCCTGAGCGCCCTCAGTGATCGCGAACCACCGACACATGACGTCGGGTACCAACCCAGGACACCCGGGCCAGCTTCTCTGTCTGGACGAAGGCGTACTCACAGGACTCGCGAACCTTTTCCAGGGTTTCCGGGGAGTCGATCTCGAAGCCCTGGAACATGAAACTGGTATCCGTCCAGGGGCGATCCAGTTCGTTGACGTACATGCCGATTTGCAGCTGCGAGCGGTGGACCCAGCGGGACTCCTTGACGATACGAGTGAAGGCGCGATGAGTGGCTCGGCCGGCTGAAGTCTGATTCGAATGTCTCATGTTCTGCTCCCGTGTCAGGCTGTTGCCCGATCTCGTTGTGGGGATACCGTTGTCGTACCGGTGTTGGCAGGAAAGATAATCTGCCGGAAGCCTCTCCGCCACTGTCTTGACAAGAGTTCGTGTGGCGTTTCACGCTTCCGCCTGCGTTGTTCCATGCACTGTGATGCAGCCAACAGACGAGAGCGTTGAGCGCCATTTCATTGGCGCAATCGATCCGTGAATCGACGGTTTCGCGAGCTGCGCGTAACCTGCAACAGCTGGCATTCCGTCAGCAGCAGGTTAGCTGACGGTATTCCGTCAATGCCCATGAATCACTGGCATGAATTGAACTATATTGCATATTTTGACGGTGTCATGCGGGTTCCCGGGAGTTGTCCACAGCTTGTCAACCGCTTTGTCCCCAAAATTCGCCGCTCAACCACAAGATGTAGTGGCGTGAATCCCGGGCAACCCCAGATATAGTGGTTTTCGACGTTGACCGGGCTGCACAGCGGCGATACACTGCGCCGCCCCCGCACTGATGTATCCGGCAACGTGCTGCCGACAGATTGACAGCGGGCATTACAAGCACTACATGTTGCGTATGGACACGCTTCAGCACACTATATATTGTGTGACACAGGGAATCCGAGTGACTACAGATTACATTGCCTGAGCCCCGCACAAGCACGGGCCTGGCACCGACAAGGAGATTCCGAACGCCCATGAGCACAGTTGACGTCCTGGCAATGAAAGACACCCCTGCAAAGCCGGCCCTGGCTCGTTTGCCGCTGCAGGAAACTTCCGTGGATATCTGGGACAAGAAATACCGTCTCAAGACCAAGGAAGGCCAGAATGTCGACGAAACCGTCATCGACACCTTCAAGCGCGTGGCACGCGCGCTGGCCGATGTCGAAACCTCCGAGGAAAACCGCAAGCACTGGTACGGCGAGTTCCTGTGGGCGCTGGAGCAGGGAGCCATTCCGGCGGGCCGCATCACTTCCAACGCCGGCGCTCTGGCCCACAAGCCGGCGACCTCCACCATCAATTGCACGGTCAGCGGCACCATCGTCGACTCCATGGACGACATCCTCGGCAAGGTGCATGAAGCGGGTCTGACACTCAAGGCCGGGTGTGGCATCGGCTACGACTTCTCGACACTGCGACCTCGCGGCGCCTATGTCTCCGGTGCCGGTGCCTACACCTCCGGTCCGCTGTCCTTCATGGATATCTTCGACAAGATGTGCTTTACCGTGTCCTCTGCCGGTGGTCGCCGTGGTGCACAGATGGGCACCTTCGATGTACGCCACCCCGACGTACTCGAATTCATCAAGGCCAAACGCGAAGATGCTCGCCTGCGGCAGTTCAATCTGTCGTTGCTGATCACCGAGGATTTCATTCAGGCCGTCAAGGCCGACGAGCCCTGGCAGCTGGCCTTCCCCATCCGCCAGAAGGAACTGGACGATGGCGATATCCAGCTCGATGATCCCGATCAGATCGTGTGGCGTGACTGGCCCTCGCATGAGGATGTGGTCGCCAACGAAGAAGGCCTGGTGGCCTGCCGTATCTACAAGACCATGCCGGCCCGTCGTCTGTGGGACCTCATCATGGCCTCCACCTACGATTTTGCCGAGCCCGGTTTCATCCTGATCGACAAGGTCAACGAGATGAACAACAACTGGTTCGACGAATCCATCCGCGCCACCAACCCCTGCGGCGAGCAGCCCCTGCCACCCTACGGTGCCTGCCTGCTCGGATCGATCAACCTGACGCGATTCGTGCTCGACCCCTTCACCGACAAGGCTCGCTTCGACTGGGAACGCTACAATCGTACCGTCGAGATCTTCACCCGCATGCTCGACAATGTCGTCGAGATCAACGGCCTGCCACTGGAACAGCAACGCCGCGAGATCCAGCGCAAGCGTCGCCACGGCATGGGCTATCTGGGGCTGGGCTCCTGCATGACATTGATGGGCATGAAGTACGGCAGCCCGGAATCACTGGCGTTCACCGAAAAGGTGACTCGAGAACTGGCTGTCACCGGCTGGCGCACGGCACTGGAGCTGTCCAGGGAAAAGGGTCCGGCTCCGATCATGGACGAGCTCTTTACCGTCACTGGCGAGATGCTGCGCAAGCGTCCCGAAATGAAGGATGATGGCTATGCAGTGGGCGACCAGCTGCCGGGGCGCATTCTGCATGCCCGCTACAGCCGCTACATGCAACGCATTGCCGAGGTTGATCCGCAACTGGTCGAGGCACTGGCCGATCACGGCGCACGCTTCACGCATCACAGCTCCATAGCCCCCACCGGCACCATCTCCCTGTCACTGGCCAACAATGCCAGTAATGGCATCGAGCCCAGTTTTGCCCACCACTATGCGCGCAACGTGATCCGTGAAGGCCGCAAGAGCAAGGAGAAGGTCGATGTCTTCTCGTTCGAGTTGCTGGCCTATCAGGCACTGGTCAATGACAAGGCCATGCCGTACAGCGACGAGGCCGAGGCACAACTGCCCGACTATTTCATGTCGGCCGATGACATCACACCGAAGGATCACGTCTCGGTGCAGGCCGCCTCACAGCGCTGGATCGATTCGTCCATTTCCAAGACCGCCAATGTACCCACCGATTTCCCGTTCGACGATTTCAAGGACATCTACATGTACGCCTACGATCAGGGTCTGAAGGGATGTACCACCTTCCGTTTCAACCCCGAGAACTTCCAGGGCGTGCTGGTCAAGGAGAACGATCTGGAGAATACCGAATACCAGTTCACCCTCGAAGACGGTTCTGTCGTGACAGCCAAGGGCAACGAGCAGATCGAATATGACGGGGAAATGCACACCGCCGCCAACCTGTACGATGCCTTGAAAGAAGGCTATTACGGCAAGTTCTAAAGGAATCGACCTGAATGAAGATCAACAAGAAAATCGTCGGCTATGCGGTTGCCAAGCCAGCCGACAGCGGTGAGAAAACTGTACAGGACACAAAGTCCGCCGAGGCATCAAAGACGGATGGGCATCTGGCCGATGTCATCCAGATGCACGAAACCCTTGCCCGCCCACAGAAGCTGATCGGCTCGACGTACAAGCTGAAGACACCCGAACACGTGTCGGCGCATGCCATGTACATCACGATCAACGACATCGTGCTCAATGAAGGTACCGAGCACGAGATGCGGCGTCCGTTCGAAGTGTTCATCAACTCGAAGAACCTCGAACACTACCAGTGGATCGTCGCCCTGACATTGATCATGTCTGCCGTCTTCCGCAAGGGTGGCGATATCACCTTTCTGGTGGAAGAGCTGCGTTCGGTCTTCGATCCGCGTGGTGGCTACTGGAACAAGGGCAAGTACATGCCGTCCATCATCGCCGAGATAGGTGAGGTGATCGAACATCACCTGATCGATATCGGCATGCTCAAGAGCAACGAGCCCGATGAAGTTCAGGCAAGACTGATCGAGGAGAAGAAAGCCGAATTGCGGGCAGAACAGCAGAGCACTGCCGATTCAGCCAACGATTCTGCCGAGGAGCCCTGGATGGCCAATGCCACGCTGTGCAGCAAATGCAACAACAAGGCGGTCGTCCTGCGTGACGGTTGTCAGACTTGCATGAACTGTGGAGATTCCAAGTGCGGCTAGATCTTGAGGTACAATAGCCGCCTCTTTTCGCGAGTCAGAGAACGCTGGCAACAGCTTTCAAGACCCGTTTTCCCGACGAATGCGAAGATACCCATGTCAACAATCAAATGCAGAAGTTGCCAGTCGCCGATGATCCTCGATCGCTGCGAATCCAGTGAACATGCGATCACTTGCTGGCACCAGTGTCCGGTCTGCAAACAGGTGCGTATGACCAGCGATCCGAAAGTCGGAAAAGCCTCGCTGTCCATGTCGACCCGCAAGGATGATGACAGCGGATACTCCGCCGAGCCGGACATGTTCCAGCCCGAGTCCAACCATGGCTTTGCCGCTTACCTGATGACATGAGTGAACTACAACTTTCCGCCAAGCTTGTCGGTGACATCCAGAACCTGCTGCAGGAACACGATCCGGCTGCAGGCGACCCGGGTGTCACCTCTCAGTACCTGTGCGCGGTAGTCGGTTTTCTGCTGGGTCAGCAGGACATGCCGGCCGGACAGAAGGATGAAGTGCTGGATCAGCTGGCCGCGTTCATGAAACACGTATCGGATGATGTCGAGAGCCAGAAACAACGGGCTGCGGCACCTCCTCCTCCTCCCACACAAGAAGCCTTCGGCATCTGGAAACCTTCAAAATGACTCAAGCAACAGCACGCCATATCCTCGTTGACAGCGAAGAGAAGTGCCAGACCCTGATTGACGACATCAAGGGCGGCGCCGATTTCGCGGCAGTCGCCAGAGAACACTCAAGCTGCCCTTCCAAGCGTGACGGTGGCAACCTGGGCACTTTCGGCAAGGGCCAGATGGTTCCCGAATTCGAAACAGCCTGCTTCGAAGGCGAAGTCGGTGAAGTACAGGGCCCCATCAAGACGCAGTTCGGCTTCCACGCCGTCGAAGTCACTGCTCGCAGCTAGATCGCCGTTCGCCGTGTGGCAACCAGAGCCGGTTGCCGCACGGCCCGAGTACCGCCTGCCCCCGGTGTCGTCTCCCGGGCTGTGCCACCGATACCGGCCCACATCCGCCCCGCAGTGCCCCGCTATCCAGCGAATAGCCCCCCGGCTTCTAACCGTAACCAAACACGCTACACGACAGACGAATTCGTCGATCTCTCGCGTTTCTGCTATTTTACGTGACGCGGGTCTAAGTTTTCTCCCTTGTAAGGTGAAACCTTCCGCTCCTGTTACAGGGATTTACGCGCAGTAAAGAGGCAAGGCAGCACTCGCGCAGAATGGGACAGACACTCGTGTCACTTATGAGCGTGAGGGCAGATCGACCATCCGATGAGTTCATTGACCCAAGCTGACGGATTGCCGGGAGATTGGAAGACAGCGTGGCCATGGTCGGATGAGGGCATCATCGGCCCGGCCGTTCGCGTCTCCACGGACATGATCTCGTGGGCCATCAATGCCATGCCCCAACTGCTGCGCGAGTCTCCCTGGTTGAGCGGTGCCTGCGTGCTGACGCTCATCCTGACCGCAGAGGCCATCCGCCGATACCGAGCCCGCAGCCCTCAGGCTCGTCAACAGCTGGTCCAGAACACGCTGGACGCCCTGCCCGACGCCGTTGCCCTGTTCAACGCCGACGGTCGGCTGACGGCCGTCAACCGCAAGCTCTCCGGACTGATGCCCCTGGGCATCGAACCGGCACAGTTTCCCGACATCGGCACCACCGAACTCTATGCACAGATTTCTCCCGACAACGAAGCGGTGGCGCGCGCCCATCAGCGAGCCCTGGATTCCGCTCCCGGTCTCGACTCCACCCTGACCTTCGAACTGCCCAGTTACGGTCGACGCTCACTCCTGATCCGAGAGCGCAATACCAGTGACGGCGGCAAGAGCATTTCCGTGTATGGCTCCAACCATCTGATCAACCAGCGCCTTGAGGACCCACTGACCTGTCTGGCCAACCGGACTCGCCTGGTACACGAGCTGAGCAGGCTTTGCAGCCGTACACGCAGCCAGTTGTCGCTGATCATCGTCGACCTGCGCAGTTTTCGGCAGATCAATGATACCTATGGCCGCTGCGCCGGCGACGAACTGCTCAGGCAGACGGCCTGCTGTCTGCAACAGGCAATGCCGGCAGATGCCCTGATTGCCCGTACCGCAGGTGATGAATTCGCGATTCTGCTGGAGGCCGATCACGATCATGGAACCATCGAAGCCACGCTGGCCGAATTGCTGCAGACCCTGCGCAGCGGCTTGAATGTCAACGCCATGAACGTCCCGGTCAGAGCCAGCATCGGCATCGCCTACGCCCCCGAGCATGGCAATACCGTGTCGACACTGCTCAAGTCCGCCGACAGTGCCTGCGCCCATGCCAAGTACCTGAAAGGCAATTCCATCGTGGTCTACAACTCGGCGCAACAGCAGCAGGCAAAGCGTCGCCATCAGCTGGAAATCGGCTTGCAGCAGGCCATCGAACGCGATGAACTCGCCTTGCAATATCAGCCGCAGATCGATATTCGCAGCAAGATGACCTGCGGCATGGAAGCCCTGCTGCGCTGGCACAGCAGTGAATTCGGTCGCGTACCTCCCGACGACTTCATTCCGGTGGCCGAGGAGACCGGCATCATCCATCGGCTCGGAGAATGGGTGCTGAACCGTGCCGTGGCCGACTATCAACGACTTTCCCATTACGGCATGTCCCCCTCCATGCTGTCGGTGAATCTGTCACGCAAACAGTTCGAGGGCAGCCATATCGTGCCGCAGATCGATCGACTGCTGAGCCAGACCGGCTTCGACCCCGACAGACTCTGTCTGGAGATCACCGAAACCGCTCTGGCCCGAGACACACAGCGCCTGCAACGGCAATTGCTGGAACTCACCTCGATGGGTGTCCACCTTGCCATTGACGATTTCGGTGTCGGCTATTCCTCCTTGCTGGAGTTGCGCGATTATCCCATCAGTGAAGTCAAGATCGATCGCGCGTTCGTCGCCAATATCGCCAGCGATGCCCACAGCCAGGACATCGTCGCGGCCATCGTCGACATCTCGCGCAGTATCGGTGCCGAGGTTGTCGCGGAAGGCATCGAGAACCAGCAGCAGTTCGACATGGTGGATCAGCTCGGTTGTGACAGGGCACAAGGCTACTTCCTGTGCGAACCGATGGCGGCAACCACCTTTCCGGATGTCGTGCTTGGCCACTAGGCGTGTCGCCGACAGCCCACCGACTCAATCATCCGGCCACTGCATCTCCAGCTGTACCGGCCTTTCCTCACCAGCGGCAATCAGGCCACTGAAAGCCACCCCGAGCAAGCGCACTCCCGTATGCCGCGCAGGCCTGGACCCGCTGTCGGAGTTACGTCCGTGCGCCTGCGCCGCCCCGCGATCCGAGGTCTGTCGCAGACTCAAGGCTCGATCCAGCAGGAATGGCAGAGCCCGCAAGGAAGAGGCCGCATCGAGCACCCCCTGTGACAGGGAATGGGCACGTGTATAGGTGGAGAAATCGGCAAACCGCACCTTGACCGTGATGGTCCGACCTGCCAGCTCTCTCTCCTGCATCTGAACGTGCAATTCCTCGCACAGCCCACCGAGAATCTCCAGCATGCCTGCCCTGTCATGCAGATTGTCGGCAAAGGTTCTCTCCGAACCGATGGACTTGCGGGTACGACTGACCCTGACCGGCCGATGATCGATACCGCGCGCCACCCGGTAGAAATAGCTGCTGCTCTTGCCGAATTCGCGTGCCAGTTCCTCTTCACTCCACTGCCGCAGATCGGCCCCGGTCAGGATCCCGAGGTCGTGCATGCGAGCCTCGGTGACCTTGCCGACACCGTGAAAGCGGCCAACCTCGAGGCTGGCAACAAAGCTCTCACCCTGCTCCGGCAGAATGCAGAACAGACCATCCGGCTTGCGGTAATCCGATGCAATCTTGGCCAGGAACTTGTTGTAGCTGACGCCTGCGGAGGCCACCAGACCGGTCCTCTCCCGAATCAGGGCCTTGATCTCGCGCGCCAGGCGATAGGCAGAGCCACCGAACAGGGTGTTGTTCGTCACGTCCAGATAGGCTTCATCCAGAGACAGAGGCTCGATCACCTCGGTGAACTCGCGAAATATCGCCTGAATCTGTTGCGATACCTGCTTGTAGGCCTGAAAACGCGGCTTGACGAACACGGCATCCGGGCAGCGCCGCCCGGCCTCGGCGCTGGGCATGGCCGAGTGCACCCCGAACACGCGTGCCTCGTAACTGCAGGCAGCCACCACGCCACGACCATTGGGACGCCCTCCGACAATCACCGGCAACCCGCGCAAGGCCGGATCATCGCGCTGTTCGACCGACGCGTAGAAGGCATCCATGTCGACATGGATGATCTTGCGCAATGCGGGAGCGTCAGCGTTCGCCCCCGCTGCACCGTTCTCCACGCTGCCATCGGCTGACATTCCGCTACCCGTCTTTTTACCCGTCGAATTGGACGACATGGTCATGTCATGTGCGTAATTGCTTTAGAATCGGACCTGTGGAAAGACTCGATCCCCTTGCCGGCTGCGTGGCAATACAGCAGAGGCGGCAGCAGGGAAATTTCCGAGTTCAACAATCTGCTGTGTCTTGCAGCCTTTACAACACGGAGCTGAATTGTGTCGAGCACTATCGGAGTCGAACTGAAAGGTGGAATGTACACCTTCATGTCGCTCAAGCTCCACACCAATGACATGGCAGTCATTGATGAAAAGCTCGCTGACAAGGTGCTGCAGGCCCCCGGTTTTTTCAAGGATACGCCCGTCGTCATCGACCTCAGTGTACTTGAAGAACAGGCGGTGAGCATCGACGGCAAGGCACTGCTGGAGTGCGTTCGCCGTCACAAACTGGTCCCCATTGTCGCCAGCATCGGTGATCGCGCTTCCGAACTGGCCAGGTCGATCTCGCTACCGCTGATCGAAAGCGGTGCACGCCGTAGCGCCCTGGCCCCGCAAGAGTCTTCACAAAGCGCTGATTCCGCTGGCGAAGAAGCGCCAAGTAACACTCAGAACCCCGTTCCGGATGTGGACTTGTCCGTATCGCGGGAGGTAGAGTATGTGGTCAAAGCTCCCCTGCTGATAGACAAGCCGGTCAGATCCGGACAGCAGATTTATGCCAGAGACACTGACCTGATCGTCATGGGTCAGGTAGGTCCGGGGGCCGAGATCATTGCAGACAACAATATCCATATCTATGGCCCGCTGAGAGGCAGGGCCTTGTGCGGAGTGTCAGGGAACGCATCGACACGAATTTTCTGTCAATCGCTGGAAGCGGAACTGGTATCGGTCGCGGGCAACTATCGCATGCTCGAGACCATTCCGGAAGAATTGCGCGGCAAACCTGCGCAGATATGGCTCGATAAAGACAGGCTCACGATAGAGCCGCTCTAATGCAGACATTTTTGGGAGTTGGAGCTTGACCAAGACAATCGTCGTAACTTCAGGCAAGGGTGGGGTCGGCAAGACCACAACCAGTGCATCCATAGCCACGGGCCTGGCCAAACGTGGTTTCAAGACCGTCGTCATCGATTTCGATGTCGGCCTGCGTAATCTCGACCTCGTCATGGGCTGCGAGCGACGCGTCGTCTATGACCTCGTGAACCTGGTCAACCAGGAGGCCAGCCTCCATCAGACCCTGATCAAGGACAAGCGCATCGAGAATCTCTACATTCTCCCTGCGTCGCAAACGCGCGACAAGGATGCCCTGACCATCGAAGGCATCGCGCGCGTCATGCACAAGCTCAAGAAGAGTGACTTCGACTACATCATCTGCGACTCCCCGGCCGGTATCGAGAAAGGCGCCAAGATGGCCCTGTATTTTGCCGATGAAGCCATCGTCACCACCAACCCGGAAGTCTCCTCCGTCCGGGACTCCGATCGCATCCTGGGTATCCTGCAGAGCGAATCCAAGCGTTCCAAGATGAACGAGGAGCCGGTCAAGGAGCACCTGCTGATCACACGCTACAACCCAACCCGAGTCAAGGACGGGCAAATGCTCAGCGTCGACGACATCGTTGATCTGCTGGCCATTCCCTTGCTCGGCATCATCCCTGAATCCCCGTCTGTGCTGGATTGTTCGAACGCAGGGAAGCCCGTCATCCTCGACGACGAGAGCGAAGCCGGACAGGCTTATTCCGATGCCATCGATCGGCTGCTCGGCGAGGCCAAGCCACATCGCTTCATGGAAGCCCCGAAGAAAGGGTTTCTCGCGCGCTTATTCGGGTAGATTGACATGGGAATCTTCAGTTTTTTCAAGACCGGCAAAGAGGACCAGTCGGCCAGGGTGGCCAAAGACCGCCTGCAGGTTCTGATTGCTCACGAACGCACCGGACGCAATGGCCCTGACTACCTGCCCATGCTGAAGCAGGATATTCTGGACGTCATCAAGAAATACGTGGCAGTCGGTGATGACGCATTATCGGTACAGCTGGAATCACAGGACAATTGTGACGTGCTCGAGCTGAACATCACCTTGCCGGAAGATTCGGCATCGGATGAAGAACCTTCCGAGAGTGCCAGACGTCGTGCCATGGAACGTCGCCAGGAAGCCAACGCAACCTGAGTTCGAGAATACGCCTGATGGCCGTCGCGAACTGCGCGACACCATCAGGCCTGTAGTGCAGACGGACTCGGGCGCCGGGCCGCCTGGGAATTCGTTCACGGTCTTCTTCCCGGGGACTGCGGGTTTTCCTGCTCCCCCGATGAAACCGACCACCACGGGGCCACGCATGTGCTGGCCGGTACTCGGATGATTGCATGACGATGAAATACGTGGTGATCGGTGGTTCCTGGGGCTCACTGGACCCCATCATTGAAATCGTGTCGTCGCTGCATCCTGCCATTGACGCAGCGTTTCTGATTGTGCGTCATATCTCGCCGAACGCCCCTTCCCTGCTTCCGGGAATTCTGCAGTCTCACTCGGCTCTTCCGGTCGTTGATGCCGAAGACGGGGCGAAAATCCTGGCCGGCACCATTCATATCGCTCCAGCAGGCATGACCACCGAAGTCATGCGCGACTCGCAAGGCATCAACCGTTTTCGTCTTGGCCCTATCGAACCCGGCCAGAAGCCCACCCCCAGTATCAACGACTCCCTGAATTCCGGCGCGCAGCTTTTCGATCAGGATTGCATTGCCGTGATCCTCAGTGGCTACCTCGATGATGGTACCGAGGGCGCCCAGACCCTCGCCTCTCATCATGGCTTCACCATTGTTCAATCGCCGAGTGATGCCGACGCGGACTCGATGCCCTGGAACGTGATTCATCGTGACTCGCCTGACTTCATCCTGCGCGCTGGCCAGATCGGAGATATTCTCGGAGAACTCTGCAGAAGCCCTGTGTCGGGTGATTTTGCACGCGTTCTGCAAACCGGCTGAATCACTCGACCTGCCTGCGTGTGGTCGCCGGATCCGCTGCTTGCCTGCGGTCTCGGCAGCAGTACTTGCTCACGAGATCGGCTCACGACGGTAGAACAAGCCCGACCAGGACCCGTGACGATCCGTTGCAATTCGGAAAGTCGACCTGCTGTTTTAGCCGCACTGATTAGCCGGAACCTTGCTGAAATCGCATTATTCGTCATTTGCTGACGACTTGCTGACGCGGTGGCAACAATCATTGTTGCAAAAAAACCACGCAATGAAATTTCTCGGTTATTCTTCGCATTCTTGCTGGTCAAGTGTTGTTTCTGTTCTACACTAACAGTCAAGCGGCGCCACTGCTTCTGTCACTGCCTTGCAAAAACGCAAACTGTTGTTGCATTATTCAGACACGCTGACTAAAGTTGCTTCGCTGAAACATTAAACGTATTTCGTTGTACTTAGCTCACAGCAAATATCTGATTGGAGAAAACATATGAAATTCACTAAGACAGCTGTCGCGGTAGCAATCGCAGGTATTGCTGCAGCTCCCATGATTGCTTCCGCTGACACCACTCTGTCCGGTGTTGTTGAAATCGCTCTGCAAGGCACTGACATCGACGACGATGATCTGGAAATCGGCACTGGCGACGTCCTGTTCGGTATCACTTCCGAGCACGAAATGGACAGCGGCCTGACTGGCTACGGTAGCTTGCGCGTCGATCTGGACCGCCTGTCGAACCAGGGCAGCGTTTTCGTTGAAAATGGCCCGGGCGAAGATGACGACCTGAACATCGGTAGCGTTGGTACTGCTGATGCTGTTTACGTCGGTATCAAGGGTGGATTCGGTGACTTCCGAATGGGTGAAATCCCATTGGCTGTCGAGTATGGCCAGGTTGCCAACGACATCTATGACGTCGGTTCTGAAATCAGCGGCGGCATGAGCTACACCGGCACATTCGGTCCAGTCGGTCTGGTTGCCAACTTCTCACCAGAAGGAAACCAGGATGCACTCGGCCTGGGCGCAAAATTCGGCATCGGCGGATTCAGCATCGGCCTGGGTGGTGAGCAACGTGGCGAAGACGACCTCGTCAACGGTGCAGTCGGCGTATCCTTCGCCTTCGCTGGTGCGTCCATCGCAGCTCACTTCTGGAGCCAGGAAGTTGCTGAAACAGCCGGTACTGGTGATCTGGAATCAGCCTCTGTCAAGATCGGTTACGGTTTCGGTGGCGTCAGCGCTGCTCTGACTGTCTCTACTCTGGAAGACGACGGTGCTACTGACCAGAATGCTGTTCGACTCGACCTGGGCTACGCTCTGGGCGGCGGCACTCAGCTGAGCTCACGTATCACTCAGTTCAACGATGACAACGACGCCGATGCAGAATTCCTCGAGTATCGCGTCATGCTGGCTAAATCTTTCTAAGATTACCCACGCAGAAGTAAAAAAGCCCTTCTCTTGAAGGGCTTTTTTTTGCCTGCAATTCGGTAAGTCAGCTCAGGAAGGCTCAGCCAGCTGAAGCAAGCTTCAACGAAAGACAGTCAGTGAATTCACCACGAATCTGACACCTGGCACCTGCCCGGCCACGCGCTCGGCCTCATAGACAGTGGCTTCATCAGTCACGTAGCCTGACAACTTGACGCTGTCCTCGCTGACGCTGGTCACCATGATATTGCTGACAGCCGTTTGAGGCGCTCTCTTCAACGCCTGCTTGACCCGGACTGACAACTCGGCGTTGTCATCCACCGTCGTTACGATATCTTCCGTAATCAGTGGTCGTCCATCAAAACCACAGCTTCCCAGCACCAGTGCACAGCCCACCATCACGGCTGATACCTGCAACTTCACACATTTTCTCAAGATTTTCTCCAACGGAAAGGGTCAGACCGGGAGCGGTCTGCGCAGATTTTCAGATACCAAAACTCTATCCGAGCGCATTCTACCGCATGCACTCATTGCCTCCCGTCACTTCCGAGACCAGGCAATACGGACGCTCTAGTCGAGCTTCAGGTCCAGCAACTGCAATTCGCTGTACAGGAAGTCGATATCCCGTGGCTCTACGCTCTGGCTCAGGAAATGCCGCTCGACCGGCAGGAGCTCACAAATCGTATCTGCCGGTGGCGTCCTGATCAAGCGGCTGTCTGCGGCCAGCACCGATGGCGTATCCGGCAGCAGACTGTTGGCCAGCAGCGGCGCGCAGTCGGTGAACAGATCGGCATCGCTGGTGTACAGCAGGTCATACCACTGCACGTCCTCACCCTTGGATTTGATGGACAGGAACAGCAGGGCCTCACGACCATCAATCTCCAGAAAGATCGGCGTCACCGGCATGATCTGCATGTCATCCAGTATCTGCCGTTGAACAGCCGTGGCCCGTTCACGAATGCCGTCGATATCCCGTGTCAACACCAGTGCCGAGGAAGCCGCCCCCGATCTGTGCCAGTGATACCGCCGGTCATCCAGCACCTGATAGCCCAGGGCTTTCACGATACCGATGGGCTTGCTGGAATTGGTGAAGATGGTATAGGTCAGCGAAGTATCTTCCATGGTCGCCAGCAGCATGCCCTTGCCCAGCCCCCTGCCGCGCAAGGATTTGTCCAGGTACCAGGAACTCATGCTGGCAAAGCGCTCCTTGCGAAATCCTCGTTGCTCATCACCGATCATGCGCTCGCTGTAGATAAGCCCGGTATAACCGAGAATCCGTCCATCGGACTCCACCACCACACCGTAATCCGGCTTGTCCTCCAGCCATGGATAGCTCATCAGCCGGCGCCAGCGCTCGACCGGAAACTTCGAATTCATCTTGCTGTGCAGCAGCGTGCAGATGGCGTCGACATCGGCCGGTCCTGCTGCGCGAATGACTGTGCTCATGCCTTCTCCGCAAACAATTCGCTCGGCATCACCCAGACTGCCCCCGGGTGAGCCTTGATCGTGGTAGCCAGCCTTTCACTGAATACCCAGCCGGCTTCATCCAGATCGCGATGATGCGTCACGAATCCGGTTGGTTCATCACTGTCCACCACAGCCAGGCGGCGCTGCCGCAGGTGCTCGACCAGACTTGTCAGTGTCTTTTGCTCACCGGCGAACCGGGCACCGGATTTCCAGCGTATGGGGTCGCAGTGACCGTTGATACTCAGCAGTCCCGGCACCAGTTCGCGGGCCGTTCTGGCACCCTCGGTAGAGAGGGCGCGATAGCCACGCGCCGCCAGGGCTGCATGCAATTCAGGGGCGACATGGTTCCATGGTGGCACCAGCACGGGCAGGAAGGTCTCGCCGAATACGGTTTCCAGAATCCGACGCCCCGCATCCAGATCCGCCAGCACCGCCTGCTCGCCACGGTGCATGCCCAGTTCCCAGGCACCCAAGCCTCTGCCCCGAGGCGCATGATTGATGTGGGCATATCCATGCTGTGCCACCCGGACGAAGGGCTTGTCTTCCGCCAGCGCCTCGACCAGCGAGGCCTGCAGAGGCTCCGGGATCACGGCAAGCAGCAGACCCGTATCGCGGCACAGGCTCATCAGGCGATCGAGCAAGGGTCCTGCGGCAACGGCGTCGTCATCCCGCCACCACAAGGTTGCGCAGCGGCCGCTTCGCTGCCAGGCATGGAGTTCCTCATCGAGCAATAACCAGGGGTCCTGCGGGGAGTCAGTCGTCACGATCTTGTCCGAGTGTCGGGAGGAAACGGAAACTAGCTGGCGCGGCTCAATTGCTCGCCCAGTTCACTGAGGATGTTTGACAGTGTATTCGGACAACTGCTCATGAGTTTCTGGAAACTCTCCTTGGATATCAGCAGAGCTTCCACGGTAATGCTGGCAGTGACCGTGACTTGCCTGGGCCGATCGCAGAACAGGGCCAATTCGCCAATCATGGAATTCGCGGCGATGGTACCGATGGTTTCCCGCTGACCGTCCACCTCGTGGTGAATGGTTACCGCGCCGGATAGCAGGATGCAGGCGCTCGATGCCTTATCCCCCTGCTGGAACAGATCCTGCCCCGACTGGTAGATCATGCGACTGGATGTAAAGGCCAGCAGTCTGAGCGCCTCCGGCCGGATCGCAGAGAACATCGGGATACGGCGCAGAACAGTCAGTTCGTCGTTCAGAGTCATTGCACATCCACCGTCTACCATTCTGACAGTCTCGACAGCCCGATCAAAGCATCTGTTCGAGCAGACTATCAGGCGAGAACTCAAAAGTCTCCAGCATTCGATCCTCCACGATGCCCTTGTCACGGAATGTGATGCAACGATCAAAATACCGCGCGTTGGCTTGCGACGCCAGCACCCAGACTATACCGGCACCCTCTGTCATTCTTGACAGATAATACAAGGTGTTGCGAAGAATCTGCTCCTGCTGAGCCTGGTCCACACCCGTGATGGGACGGTTGAAGATGTAATAATCCGAACGCCGCAGCAAGGCTCTGGCAAAATTGAACTTCTGCCGCTGGGCGGTGCTCAGACGGCGGCCGGCGGACCCTACATCGAAGGCGAGCCCGAGCCTGAATATGCGCTCGTACAGCGCCGGCTGTCTCAGCAGCAGCCGTTCGATGATGCCACGTACCTGGCGCTCGGCATCCTTGAAACGGTGATCGACCTTGCCGAACACGATATTGTCGATCAGATTGGCAGGCTTCAGGTACTGCTCCGGGTCATAGACATCGATCAGCACCTTGAGACTCTCCGGTGCCGTGTCGAGCAGCATTTTCCGGGTTTCAATGACCTTGTCCATCAATGCCTCGTCCAGCAGGCCGAAGCGGTAACGCGGTTCCGAATACTGGAAGGCCAGCTCGATCCAGGCATAGCGATCCTCCTCGCTGATGCGGGAAAACTCCGTGTGCCGGGTCCGCTGGTACAGGGCTCTGTATTTCGGGATATCGGCAGGCTCCATGATGTCCAGCCGATCGAAGAAGGGATGGTCCTCGGCCAGTCCACCGAACAGCTCGCGGGCGGATTCGGCAATGGACATCCCCATGTCGAACAGCAGACGATCAAGCCCCGTCAGCGCCATCGTGTAGCGCAGGAAATCCGTTCCAGCCTGCGACCGTTGATCGTCGGGTGCCTCTACCAGAATGCCGAACACCAGATTGTCCTGCAGTTCTGCCTGCGAATTGTAGCTGTCGATGTCGAACGGAATGATCAGATCCGTCAGTTCGGTCGATTCGAGTTCGTCACGAACCTGCTTGCGCAGAGCCACCACCTGCTCGGTCAGATCCTCACACAAGTGCGCATCGAGCGTGGTATGCAGCGCGAAGTCGAAGACATCATCGATCAGCCGTGTCACGGTCAGCACCTGTTTGAGTGCCCCCAGCATGCCCCCGCTCTCGGTGTACCCGTTCACCAGATCGACGTCGATCCAGTTGCTCTTCAGGTCGAAATCCGGGTTACCGGTGCGCATGGCCTCCTGTTGTTCCCAGAGACGCTGCAAGGATTCCCTGGCGTTGTATTCCACTTCATCGAGCGGACCATGCTTGAGTCCGTACAACAGGTTTTCTTCCAGCGTGCCGGCAAAATAGTAGGTATCCGTCGAAATGTAGGTGATTCTGCGCCCCGTGACCGATTCGGGCAGGGTGGACAGATTCTCCTTGCCGGCCATGATCTTGCCACGGGCCGGCTTCACCACGCCACCGAACGCCTCTGCCAGCACATTTGCCCCACTGTAGGCATCGCCAACGACCGCAATACGCTGACCGCCCTCCACGCTCACCGAGACACTGTCCAGTGTCACGGCGCCCCCCTCGTCCTCGATGACCAGATTGACCGCACTCAATGGCTTGTCCAGCGTTGTCATCGTCGCCGCACCACCCCGCTCGAGCGCCTGTACCTCCGGCGGCAGCATCTGCTCGGCATCGAACTGTTCGACGATCTGCTCGTACTTGACCTGCACGTCCTGCCTGGCCATGTCCCAGTCGATCAGTTCCTTGAGCGGGCCCGGCAGTTCCTTGTAGGCTGCGATCACCGCCACCAGCTGGCCGACATCCAGGCGACCGGTGATCGCCAGATAGCCACCGATCAGATAGAACAGGAACGGTGTCAGCTGGGCCAGAAAGTTGTTGAGAAACTTGACCTTGAACTTGCGCTGGTAGATCTCGTAACGAATCCTGAACAACACGCCCAGACGCGATGCCACATCGGCCCGTTCGTAGTTGGAGGTATCGTTGGTGTGAATGGTGTCGATACCCTCGACGATTTCCGTGACACGACCTGCCAGCTGCCGCGCCCTGATCTGCCGCTCCCTGCCCAGTACCAGCAGTCGCCTGCGCAGGCGCGGGATGACCAGCATCTGAATCGATGCCATGAACAGCGCCACACCGCCAAGCCAGAAGTGCTGAACGAAGATGAACGCCAGTGCCGTCAGCGCCTGCCCCCCCAGCAAGACTGGCTGCACGAAGGCCTCGGCCGTGAATCCGCCCAGCGGTTCGACCTCATCCTTGATCATGCTGGAGATCTCACCGCCCTTGATGCGTTTGAACTCGACCGGCAGAAAACGCAGAACACGATCGATCAGATCGAATCGCACCCGCCTGAGCAGACGCTCACCGAGCAGTCCCTTGTAGGTGTTGATGTAGTACTTGAACACACCGTTGATGATGACCAGCGACAGGAAGCCCAGACTCAGCACCAGCAAGGCATCCACACGATCCAGCTGCAGACCGGCGAAGAACGGATTGGCAAGGAAGGTTTGCGTGTCGTTGACCGATTCGAAGCCACTGCCCTGAATCGGCCCGTTGATGATCATCTTCGGCAGATCGAACGCCAGGTAATACGGGATCATGGATACCATGACGACACACAGGATCCAGATCTGCTGGCGCGATGTGTGAGTCCAGATATAGCGGGTAAAGCTGTGTTCCATGAATACGTGTGATGACCGCCTGCGAAAGAACCGGTACGCGAGCCTAGGCCTGCCGCGCCCCCGTCGTGATCAGACTCTGCACGATCTCTGCCGTTTGCGCCGCTCCCCGGGTATCAAGTCCGGGGCGAGCAGCTGCAGCGGCATCGTCGCCTGACAGAACCTGCCGGATCAGGGCCGCAAGCGTGGCGCTCGAGAGCTGATCCTCGGCCAGCACCTCGGCCAGACCCAGTTCCTGCAGTCGTGCCGCTCTGTCAGCCTGTTCGGTTTCCCCACCCACACTGTAGGGAACGAGAATGGCGCGACAGCCTGCCTGCAGGATGTCGCCCATCGTATTGTAGCCGGCCTGCGACACCGAGACCCGGGCATTGCGCAACAGACCTGGAAAATCTGCACGAAAACGTTCCAGCAGCACGTTGTCCGGCAGTTCACGGGCCATGGACGCATAGTGAGCCTGTTGCAGATTCGGCCCGCCGATGATGCACCAGCTGAGTTCCGAGGGCAGTTCCCCGGCCGCCTGCAACGCCGCTTTTACAAGTCGGTCCCCAACGGCTCCGCCACCGGCAGATACCACGATATCGACCTGCAGAGGGGATGGCTCTGCCAGCGGCGCGCACACCAGTCCGGTGTAGCTGATCCTGTCGGCGATGGTTGCAGCGCAGGAGAAGCTCTCATCCAGTGTCGCGAACTGCGGGTCGCCATGTACCAGCACGCCGTCGAAATGCCGTGTGATCAAAGACGCTGTCTCTTCATCGCGCCCGGGCTTGGTCCGTCGTTGCAGAATATCGCGTACGGATGTCAGCAGAACCGGCCTGTTCTGACGCGACTCGATCGCCTCGATCAGTGGCAGCAGTTCGAAGCGCAGCTGTCGCCTGCCGAACGGGAAGGCTTCGAGAATCACGCAATCCGGTTCGATATCGTGGAACATCTGCAGCAGCAATGCCGATCGCCGCTGCCGGTAGGCATCGTCGAGCACCTGGCCATCGGCATCGACCAGCTCCCCGAAATTCTTCGTGCCCACGGCCATCGCCGGCAGCTCGAGTCGACGCACGCCCACCGGACTGAAGCCCTTGACCGGCAGCCCGCCACTGACCAGCGTGACGTCCATGCCGCGTCCTGCCAGCGCCTCGGCAATTCTGCCGGCTCGCATCAGATGTCCGATACCCAGCAGGTGCTGGACATGGAACAGGATGCGCGAGGCCCGCGGCCGCCTGCTCACGCCTGCGGCTGCCACTGTTCCTCGAACAGGCCAACCAGCTGCCTGATGCTGACGTGGTAATCCAGCGTACTCCTGACCTTCTGCTGCGCCGCCGAACCGAGGCGATCCCGCAGCTGCGGACTCGACAGTGCGCGGTTCAGCGCGGCGCTCAACGCCTGCACATCCTCGGACTCGACCAGCAGCGCATTCTCGTCATCGGCAAACAGTTCGGGAATCGCCGACACCCGGGTAGTCACACAGGGCAGGCCCTGACTGGCCGCCTCCACCAGCACATTGGGCAGGCCATCCCGATCACCGTCATCCGTCACCCGGCAGGCCAGTGCGAACAGATCGCTGGACTGGTAGTTGAGCAGGACCTCCTTCTGCGCGATCGCCCCCAGCCAGCGGATACGCGATTCAATGCCCAGCTCACGTGCCAGAGCCTGCAGGCTGGCGCGCTCGGTACCGTCACCGATATGCACGAAACGCCAGTGCAGAGTCTGCGGCAACTCAGCCAGCGCCCGCAGCAGCGTGTCATAGCCCTTCTTGCCCACTGCCCGCCCTACGCTGAGGATGATCACCGGATCGTCCGGGGACGAGCCATCCCGACTGGCCGGCTGACGTACCGTTGCCGGAAAACGATCCAGATCGATACCGTGGTAACTCAGATGCACGGAGGCGGGACGTGGAGACAGGGATTGCAGATGGCGATGTCCGACGGCGGTACAGGTCACCGCCCAGCGTGCACTGGCAAGCTTGCGGGACAATTCCCGATCCGACGATGTCCAGATATCCTTGGCATGGGCCGAGACGCTCCACGGCAGCTCCAGCAGACGAGCCGCATAGGCGGCCACCGACGCAGGGGTGTGGATGAAATGCGCGTGCACCCAATGGGCATCCGCCGGCCATTCCGCAGCCAGCACCAGTGCCTGAGCAAAGCGCCGGACGCGATTGCGGCTGCGATCGTGCAACAGGTCACCAAGAAAGTCCCGTAGCGTGGTGCGGAATCCGGGCAGTCGCATGGCCCGCCACAGGCTGCGCAGCACCCGACCCGGTTCATCATGCAGATACTCCGGCAGGTAGTTGACCGGCGCTGTTATCTCATCGTGCACCGCGTGCCGCTCAGGGTCCGTCGGGTGCCGCAGGGATACCAGCTGCAAGGCAATACCGGCCTGTTCCAGACCGAGAAGTTCCTGCGCGATGAAGGTTTCCGACAAGCGGGGGTAGCCCTTGAGCACCACCACCAGCCGCGACGAACTGTGATTGTTCATGCCTTGCTTTTCTGACTGATCCTGTTTGCGTGACGATTCTGCAGCAGGTCCCCGACAATCTGCGAAATACTGCCCAGACCGTCCATCTTGATGGCGGAGGTCCGTTGCGAAGGACGCAGCCGATCCGGCAGCGCCCGCAGTGCCGCTGCCATCTTCATCGGATCATTGGATTCCTCGGGCAGCAGCATGTCGACCATGCCCAGTTCGGCCGCGCGCTGTGTGCGAATCAGCTGCTCCTCACGTGGTACGGTTCGCGGCACGATCAGTGCCGGCTTGTCGAAGGACAGGATCTCGCAGAAGGTGTTGTAGCCACCCATCGACACCACGGCCTTGGCACTGAAGATCAGCTCTTCCATGCGTGAATCGAAATTGATGATCTCCAGATTGTCCAGGCGGTTGCCACGTTCGACGAATTCATCCCGCTCCTTGCCCGGCATGTAGGGGCCCAGCACCACCAGCGTCTTGTAACTCAGGGTCTCGTCCTGTTCGTAGGCGGCCAGCACATCCCGGATCAGGGTCACGCCATCACCACCGCCTCCGGTGGTGACCAGAATGTAGTCACCCTCCTGCTTGTTGGTCGACAGCTCGGCATGCAGTGCCTGACGTTTCAGGAAACCGACGAAGCGCATGCGATCGCGCATCCGCTGCGGTATGTCCATTCCGACCATCGGATCGTGGAAGTTCTCCGGGCCATACACCCAGATCTGATCGTAGAAGGCGTCTATCTTGCTGACCAGCCCCTTGCGTTCCCATTCCGCCGCCAGCAGATGGGGCGCATCCATGACGTCGCGCATGCCGAGTATCAACTGCGTATCGCGGGACTTCAGATAGGCCAGAGTCTCGCTGACCTCGCCCTGCAGTCCCATGGGTTCCTTGTCCACCAGAAAGATGTCCGGCTGGAAGGTTTCCGCGGCATGGCGGATGATCGATTCGCGCATACGGATGGTATCGCCAAGATCGATATGCTGATCCATCGAGGTGTACTCGCCATTGCGCAGCTTGATGACGCTGGGAATCTTGACGAAGTCCACGCGTGCCCGGAAATCGAAGGCACCGGCAATCGCCGACCCGGAGATGATCAAAACGCTCAGCCCACTGAAATTCTCCACCAGCGAATGGGCGATGGTTCGACAGCGACGCAGGTGTCCCAGCCCGAAAGTATCGTGGCTGTACATGAGTATGCGGGCACCCTCAGGGAAACTCACCGTGTCAGACCTCCCGGGCAGGTGAACCCGATGCCGGAATCCTGCGATTCAGATGTTTTCATCACGAGTCCCTGCGCTGGCTCACTTGTAGGGGTCGGCTGCATCACGCAGCCCGTCACCGAGGAAATTGAAGGCAAGAATCACCAGAATCACGGGCAATACCGGAAAAAGCAACCAGGGATACAGGGCGATGATGTTGATGCTGCGCGCCTCGGTCAACAGAATCCCCCAACTGGTGATCGGTGGTCGCAGTCCGATCCCCAGAAAGCTCAGAGCCGTTTCACCGAGAATCATTCCCGGAATGGTCAAGGTGGCACTGGCTATCAGGTGTGACATGAATCCGGGGATCAGGTGCCGTCCGATGATTCGGGTGCTGCTGGCGCCCAGCAGCTGGGCGGCCACCACATAGTCTTCTTCACGCAAGGACAGCAGCTTCGAGCGTACCGCCCGAGCCAGGCCAGTCCAGTCCAGCAGACCCAGTATCACCGTGATGCCGACATAGACCAGAATCGGGCTCCAGGTCAGCGGGATGATGGTCGCCAGCGCCATCCACAGCGGAATGCTGGGAATCGACTGCAGCACCTCGGTGATGCGCTGCACCAGCATGTCGAACACACCGCCACGATAACCGGCGATGCCACCGATGATGATACCCAGGATGAAACTCATCATGACCCCGAAGATGCCGATGGTCAGGGAGATCCTGGCCCCGTAGATGGTGCGCGACAGCACGTCGCGACCCAGGCGGTCGGTCCCCAGCAGAAACAGTTGTCCTCCCTCGGGCGGGCAGATCAGATGCAGGTCGGCTTCGAACAGGTTCCAGAAACGATACGAGTCGCCATGACAGAAGAACTGCAGCTCCTGCACATCGTCCTTGTTGTCGGAGTAGTTGCGCCGCAGGGTGGTCATGTCCAGCTCCATCACCTGCCCGTAGGTGTAGGGCCTGACCAGTTCGCCATCACGGAAGAAATGCACGGAGGCTGGCGGTGCGTAGATGAACTCGGTGTTGCGCGTATGCAGATTGTAGGGTGCCAGGAATTCACTGATCAGGATGGACAGATAGATCAGCACCAGAAAGATGCCGGAAAACAGGGCGACACGATGCTGGCGGAAATACCACCACATCAGTCTCAGCTGGGAAGCGTGTGCCGCCGGGCCACCATGGTCCCTGTCCTGTTCAACGGCATTGGGATCATAGGGCGCATCGGACACATAATGCGCCAGTGGGGCCCCCGGTTCGGTCAGGGGGGACTTGCTCAGCGGTGTGTTCGGCGGCTTCATCGGTGGCGCCCCGCCCCGAAGCGGATGCGTGGATCCAGCAGGGCCAGTGCAATATCCGACACCAGCACGCCCACCACCGTCAGAAAGGCCAGAAACATCAGAAAGGAGCCAGCCAGGTACATGTCCTGACTCTGCAGCGCCTTGATCAGCATCGGCCCCGTGGTCTCCAGTGACAGCACGATGGCCGTCACTTCCGCACCGGAAATGACGGCTGGCAGAATCGAGCCGATATCCGAGATGAAGAAGTTCAGTGCCATGCGCAGAGGGTATTTCGTCAACACCTTGACCGGGTGCAAGCCCTTGGAGCGCGCTGTCACCACATACTGCTTCTTCAGTTCGTCCAGCAGATTGGCTCGCAGTCGGCGGATCATGGCCGCGGTTCCGGCGGTGCCGATGATCAGTACCGGAATCCACAGATGTTCGAGAATGGAGAAAAACTTGTCCCAGGACATCGGCTGGTTCAGATAAGCCTGATCCATCAGATGACCGATGGAGGTACCGAACCAGATATTGGCCAGATACATCATGACCAGTGCCAGAATGAAGTTCGGCACTGCGATCCCGATCATGCCCATGAAGGTCAGACCATAGTCACCCCAGCTGTATTGATGAGTGGCGGAATACAGACCGATGGGAAAGGCAATCAGCCAGGTGAAGGTGATGGTCACCACCGACACGAGAATCGTCAGCCACAGACGATCACCCACCACCTCGCTGACCGGCAGGCGATATTCGAAGGAGTAACCGAAGTCACCGACCAGCATGCCTCCCACCCAGTGGAAGTAGCGCACGATCATCGGTTCGTCGAAACCATAGCGTTCCTTGAGCAACTCGATCTCGGCCAGATCCGCTGCCTCCCCCATCGCACGCAGCTCCGAGACATAGCTCTCGAAGTAATCCCCTGGCGGCAGCTCGATGATGGTGAACACCAGCGCCGAGATCAGCAGCAGGGTCGGGATCATGGTGATGATCCGCCAGAGTATGTAGCGCAGCATGCCTAGATCTCCTTGTCCAGCCAGAAGGTATCGGGCATGTAGGCACCGAAGTAACTGGTCGGCTGGAACCCGAAGAGTCCTTTCTCAGGCAGATTGTGCAGACGTGCCGAGCGGACCACAGGCTGCAGGGTGCCGTTGATGGTACCGATGGTGAAGACCTGATCGGCGTGGATCGCCAGCATGCGCTCCCAGATGCGGCGCCGATCCTCCTGGCGCCTGGAGAGCATCCATTCGTCACGCAGATTGCTCAGCAGCTGTACATGGAAGAGATCGGACGGTTTGCCCTGGGAGTGGCCGGACATGTAGTGCAGGCCCCAGAGCGGCCATTGCAGCTGATCATCACTGCTGGGTGCCAGTTCTTCAGGCGACATGTCCGGTGCCGGCAGTCCGTTGTCCAGCCCCTGCCAGACCGACATCATGACCTCCCCTCCGCGAATGCGGCTGCGGAAGATGTCGCGCTGCGAGGTGCGTACGAACAATGCAATGCCGATCTCGCGGAAGTGATCCCGTATCAGCTCCAGCACATCGGTCTCCAGGGTGCTTTCACCGGAGGACTCGACCGTGATATTGGCCAGTCGCCCATCCGGCAACAGCCGCATGCCATTGGCATGACGCTTGTCCATGCCGAGGATATCCAGCAGACGATTCGCATGCTCGGGTTCATGGCTGGCCCAGGCATTGGCATATTCAGGCTTGTACAAGGGGCTTTCGGGCAGCACGGTGTTGGCACTTTCATTCGCCAGCCCGTAGTAGATCACCTGATTGATCTCACGCCGGTTGATGGCAAGCGACAGGGCCCGGCGCATGCGCACATCCTGGAACAGCTTGCGCCAGCCGCGGTCCTTGCAGTTGAGATTGGGGAACAGCACGACACTGGATCCCCGGGTACGCTTCCACAGCGATACCTTGATGGGAAAGCGTTGTTCCGCCTCCTTGATCAGGGTGTAATCCGGCAGGTCCACGGCCGAGGCCTGCAGATCGCTTTCTCCGGTCGCAGCCTTGGCGGCGATGATATCGGACGTACTGACATTCAGGACCATGCGATCGATATACGGAAGTTGCCTACCGAATTCATCGACCCGATGAAAATAGGGGTTGCGTTCGAACACGAACTGCTCGGCCGGCGGCCGGGTTCTGGGACGCCAGGGCTCCAGTGTCGGCAGATCCGGGTTCTCCGGGCGATTCTGCCGCGACATCTTGCGGTGCAGACCCACCCAGTCATCCACCCGGTACTGCTCCACCAGCGCCGCCAGCTTCTCCGGTGTCTGGTATCGCGCATGGAACTGGCGCATGTACGAGGACGGCAGCGCCAGCGTCAACGGTATCGGCGATGCCAGATTGGGCAGGAACTGCGGCATGGGCAGGTCCCAGGTATAGCGCACGGTGAGCGGATCCAGCACTTCGAAACGGGCCACATTGCCATTGACCTTGAGACTGACAGGCGGGCCGCCCCGCAGATACTCCTCGTTGAGAATGACATCGTGCCAGTAGTAGTTGAAATCCTCGGCCGTGAAATCGCTGCCATCGGACCATTTGTGCCCTTCGCGCAGATGGAAGGTGAAGCGCCGCCCGTCCTCGACCGTGAAGGACTCCAGAATATCCGGCACCATGTCCAGTTGCAGGTTGTAGCCGACCAGCCTTGAATACCCGTTGATGGGAACATAGCGAATGTCCCGCTGGCCGCCGATCAGCATGCGCAGACTGCCACCATGCTGACCCGGCTCGCGCCCCATGGCGCCCAGATCGATGACACGCGGGTTGCGTGGCAGGCGCTCAGACAATGCCGGCAACTTGCCGGCTGCAACCCGCCTGGCCAACAGCTCGGATTCCAGCGAAACCGCTTGTTCACCGCTTGCCGCCGGCAGACGCGTCGGCAGCGCCGCGGTAGCCAGCAGACCCAGAAGACGTCGCCGAGTGATCATGCTTGCAGCTCCCTGAAGTCTGCAGACGCATTGGCCAGGACGTAATGCTCCTCACCCACATCGACGGCGGTCAGAGGTTCGCCACCGATATCGTTTCGAAAGGCTGCCGGCCAGGCATGCTGCGAAATGGAACCGGTCTCCTCGACACTGTCGAAATCCAGTGGTCGATCCAGATCGGGAAACGGCACGGCGTTCATCAGTGAACGAGTGTACGGATGAATCGGCGACTGCATGATGATTTCCCGCGGAGCCATCTCGACGATCTTGCCCGCCCACATGACGGCCACCCGATCCGCCATGTAATCGATGACCGCCAGATTGTGCGAGATGAACAGATAGGTCAGTCCCATGTCCTGCTGCAGATCCTTCAGCAGGTTCAGAATCTGCGCCTGCACCGACACGTCCAGCGCCGAGACCGGCTCATCGCAGATGATGAAACTGGGTGCTACCGCCAGTGATCGGGAAATGCCGATACGCTGTCGCTGGCCACCGGAAAAACTGTGTGGATAACGCTGCAGGGCATTCTTGCCAAGCCCCACCGCGTCAAGCAGTGAGCTGGTGGCCACATTGCGTTGTTCACGGGTGCCACGCTTGTGGATCTCGAAGGGTTCCCGAAGAATATTGCCTATCGTCATGCGTGGTGACAGCGAGGATATGGGGTCCTGAAAGACCATCTGCATCTTCGCCCGCAAGCGCTGCAGTTCCTCTCCGGTGGCTGCCAGCACATCCACCGGACCATCACCATCATTGAAGATGACACTGCCGGTATCGGGTGAGACGGCATGCATCAGGATCTTGCTGAGTGTGGTCTTGCCGCAACCGCTCTCGCCCACCAGACCCAGACACTCGCCACGACGAATATCGAAACTGACGCCGTCGACGGCCGGCACCGCCTTGCTCTCACCTCCCACCTGCCAGTCCTGCTTCTTGGTGAAGTAGGTCTTGCTGAGATCCCTGACCGACAGAATGACATCCGGTGCCGCACTCTCATCGCGTGGAGGTGCAGCCAGCTTGTCCAGCAGATGCTCGACGTGTGTGTCGATATCACGCAGAGGCTGCAGACGCACCTCCCGCGGCATGTCGAAGGTGGGGATCGCGGACATCAGACCTTTGAGATAGGGATGACCCGGTGAGCGAAAGATCGCGTCAACCGGTCCTGCTTCCATGATTTCCCCACGATAGATGACCGATACTTCATCGGCCATGTTGGCGACCACGCCCAGATCATGGGTGATCAGCAGAATGGCCATATGCAATCGCGATTGCAATTCACGCAGCAGCTTCAGGATCTGCGCCTGGATGGTGACATCCAGGGCGGTGGTTGGCTCGTCGGCAATCAGCAGCGCCGGTTCGCAGATCAGCGCCATGGCAATCATGGTGCGCTGGCGCATGCCCCCGGAGAGCTCGAAGGAATACATGTCGAAGACCTTGCCCGGATTGGAAAAGCCGACCAGGCCCAGCATGTCTTCGCACCGTTCACGCTGCTCCTTCGGCGACAGGTTGGTATGAATGTGAAGCACTTCGCAAATCTGGTTGCCCACCGTGTGCAGCGGCGAGAACGAGGTCATCGGTTCCTGAAAGATCATGCTGATGCGATTGCCACGCAGGGCACGGATCCGTCGCCCGTCACGTGGCAGTTCGAGTATGTCCCGGGGCGTAGCCGGTGAATGAGGGTCAGTGAACAGGACCTTGCCGGTGACGTTCGCCATTTCGGGCTCGAGTCCCATGATCACCTGGCTGATGATCGATTTGCCGGAGCCCGATTCGCCCACCAGAGCTGTGACCTTGCCGGGCAGGATGCGCAGACTGGCCCCCTTGACTGCCTCGACACTACCGCCCAGCAGTGGAATGGACACGTGCAGATCTTCGATACGCAGCAAATCCGTGCCGGTGTTCGGCTGGTCCGACATAGTGTTACTGGCCTTTCATCAAAAGGGAACATCCGATCCGAGCCAGCTTGCCGGGCCACGGTACCTTACTGCCTGCACAGACAGATCCTGCCACAGTCGTCATGTCCATGCACCATGGCCTTCATGCGGGCTTGCGGTTACCCTGCGCTGATCGGCCTCGCCTGCCACGGGGTCAGGACTGACCATGGACTGTCTGCATTGGTACATGTCTATCACGATAACCCATATCCGGCTCATAAATGTTGCTGTCACTCAACTCAACGGCGAGCAGCCGGCAAGATTGAATGACAAACCACCGAGCGCCGTTCTTGTACGCCTTCGACACTCGGACTCGACCATAGCTTCATCGAGGGGATGCAAGACTGCGCCACGGTCCGCCGCGGGCACCTTCGGGCCGGCGCGCTGTCCCACGTGTATGCTCCGACCTTCAGTCAGTGTAGCGAGAACTCATGTCAAGCAGGCGTCAATTGAAGGAAGCTCTGAAAGCCGCAGCGAGCCTGCGTGTCGCCGGGGAACTGCAGGCAGCCCGGGAAGCACTGGCGCAACTGCAGTCCGATCCGGATATTCGTGAACTGGGACAGATGACCTCTCTGGGCCTGCCACGCACACTGGTATCGGCGCAGCTGAAGCTTGCCAAGGCTGAACGCGATATCGTGCGTCGTGTCGGCTATCAGTATCATCTGGTCCCCGAAACCGGCACGCTGGAGCGCTACACGCAGTTCGACAGCGACGAGCGTCGCCGGTTCTGCCAGGCACAGAGCGAGGCCGTACCGCGCTGCATTCATCAGATCTGGATCGGCGATCAGGCACCACCGCTGGCAACCGAGGCCTGGCGCGCGCATGCACGGCAACAGGGTTATGACTACAGGCTGTGGCGGGAAGACGATCTGCAGCACATCGGCCTTGAGCAGCTGCCGTTGTATCGGCATCTGGTCGAACTCGGCAACCTGCCGGGTGCAGTGGATGTAGCCCGTTATTTTCTGCTGCAACAGCGCGGTGGCATCTATCTCGACTGTGACTGGTACCCGGCCCGCAACGACCTCGGCTTCCATGATCTGTCACCGATGACAGGTCTGGCAGCACTGGCCGAGGACATTCCCAGAAACACCGGCAAGGGCGGTGTACTGTTGTCCAATGCCGTATTGCTGTCCCCGCCCGGACATCCGGTATTCAGCCGTCTGCTGAGCGTGCTCGATGAGGTGGTCGCCGAGATGCCCGGCGCCCCCGTCTGGTGGACCACCGGCCCTCTGATCTTCACGCTGATGGCACGCGGGGGGCCCGTGACACTGGCCGATGCCGGGCTGGTTGCCGGTTCCCTGCCGCAAGACACGGCCATTGACGAGGTTCAGCGCTGGTGCCGCGAGTCACAGGCCAGGGACGGTGGCCTGTTGCTGGCCTGGAAATCCTGGATCTGGGAACTCGGCTGAGAGCAGATGACTGGCAGCTGTCCACTGCACGATGGGGTGCCGCGAGGTCAGTTCGAACAACTGTTCGAGAAAGTGCCAGGCCGGCGGCTCATGCACCAGATGGTGGGTCAACAGCCCGGTGATGTCGCAACCGGCAAGCAGGCGGGCCGTCAGTTCGGCAAACAGTTCATCCGCGTCTCGGGTGCTGCGAGCCTGCGTGCGTGCGGCGGCCTCATCAGCGGCGACGCGGCGCCCGTCGCGCTCTTCCTGAGGCTTTGCACGACTGCCTTTCCAGTCGATGATATCCACATGGGTATTGAGCATCGGCATCGACTCGAAACGGATATCGGCGAAGGTGGATACCGCCCGAAAACCGATCGACGACAGCCTGGGTATCAGTGAGGCCGCTATCCGGTTCCAGGGCGGCACCAGCAATGGCAGGCATTGCGCCCCGTGCCATTGCTGCAGATGCTGCAGGCCACGCTGCAATTCCGCGCAGGTCTGCTCCAGGGGGCGTTGCCTGCCCAGTTCCTGTTTCTTCTCGGTGGCAGCGGCATGATTCATATGAGCCCAGCCATGTACCGCAACCTCCACCGTTGGCAAGGGCTGCAGGCGCTGCGCCAGCGCTGCCCCGGAGAAGGCGGGTATGACGGCCAGGGTCAGCGGAATACCCTGCGCCTGCGTCATGTTCAACAGGCGATCGAGTGCCTCACCGGGCTGCACGGCATCATCATCGCGCAGCCACAGGCGTACCGGTCTGCCGCTGTCCTGACGCCATTGCAGGGCATCATTCAACGCCTGGCAGGCCGCGCGACTCACTCGTCCCTCTGCCAGACCGTTCACAGCCGGAGCGGAAGGCCGGATCGTAGCCGAACCCTCTCTGTCAGCATCGCATCCTTCACTCACAGGGCGTGGTACTCCGGTTCGTGCATCGCTCATGATCTTGCGTCCGCTTGATGGTCATCCCACAGATGACCTTGCAACAGGGTCTGCAGGGTTCTGACAGCCGCCTGAGTGCTGTGTTCACGCTGCACACGCTCGGTTGCCGCGACGGCCATGCGCTGTTGCAGGGCCGTATCCGACAGCAGCCTCCCGATCGCCGCTGCGTAGGCCGTAGCGTCGGCCGGAGGCGTCAGAACGCCACCCTGCCGATCGCACACCACTTCCGGCACACCGGCAGTCCGATAGGCAACCACCGGCAGACCTGCCGCCTGAGCCTCCAGATACGCCAGTCCATAGGCCTCACCGCAGCCGGGCCATACATACAGACCGCAGCGGGCAAACAGCTGCGCAATGGCGGCCGGTTCCAACTGACCGTGCCAGTGAATGCGCGTGTCCGGTATGGCGCTGAACAGCTGGCGGACATCGGCCTGCAGGGGTCCGTCGCCGACAATGGACAGCTGCCACGGCAGATGCAGCAGGCTCTGCAGTGCCGAGGCCAGATGCTGATAGCTGTGCAGCTTGTCACCGCCGCGCATCATGGCAACTGCAACCAGATGATGCGGATCATGCCCGTTGAGCTCTGTGGTGAATGCTTGTGTATCGATGAAGGGCTGCAGGTCCGCCAGTCGAGCCTTCGGGGCTGCCGCCTGCAGGCCCAGCCTGTCTCTGCGGGTGAAACACAGATTGACCGCGGCCAGCTCGATGGCCTCCCGCACCCGCTCCTGCATGTCTGCCCAGAGACCTTCGTTGCGCCGTGCCGACAGACTGGCCTCGGCCGTGACGTAGGGCACATCAAAGGCCTGGCACAGAACCGGTCCGATGAGATCCGGCGACTTGTAATAGGGGTGGTAACAGAACCAGGCATCCGGCGCACCGTGTTCCTGCCACTGCCGCGTCAACCGCTGCACTTCCCGCTCACACGACTGTTGCAGCGCCTGCAATGCTGCCTGGTCATGCGCATCTCGCAGGAAAGCGCGCTGTTCCGAGGCCACGTCCACTTCACACGCTGCCTGTTCAAGCAGTCCGATCAGTTGTCGCGCCATCAATCGATCGCCGGACGGCACGGGGTGCCCGGCTGGCTTCAGCGGTGCATAAAAGGCAATCTTCTTCATGCGGCTTTGCGGCTGGGTTTCCTGAAGGGCGGCGTTGAAAAGTGGGATTGAGAAACGGGGTTGACTGGCGGGATTGAGCGGCGGATTGGAGAGACCAGTGGAACGGCACCGGTCCCGGTATCCATACTACCGAAGGAATGCCGTACACTGCGATGTCGTGCAATACCGTCGATGCTGCAACCCTGCCACGATACCGGCATGCCTCCTGTCCGACCTGCCCCGCCCGATATCCCCATGAACAGTTCCGAGCAGATGGCCATTGCTGTCATCGCCGATGCCCACTGTCACGATATGGACAGTGATTACGGTCTCAAGAGCCGCGCGCTGGCGGGACGGTCCGCTACGCTGAGAAGCTGGCACGATTCACGCCGCTCCTCACGGGTCTTCAATGAAAGCAAGTCTGCCCTGATCACGGCGCTGGAAGACATCCGGCAACGCGGAATCCGGCATGTGATCTTGCTGGGCGACTACACCGATGATGGCCAGGCCGAGGCCAACCGACGCTTGCGCAGCCTGCTGCTTGCCTATCGGCAGGAACATGGCATGGCCTTCTACGCCATACCGGGAAATCATGATTGCTACGGCCCCCATGGCAAGCATCAGTCCACCCGCTTCGTCAGAACACCGGCAGAGACGGTACTGGTCAGCAGCGATCCGGCGATCGCAGCCACGGAAGCCGATGCCGTTCTGACACCGGCCATGTATTGTCAGGGCACACCCGAAGCCTTGGAGACCATGGCTGACTTCGCTCTGTTTCCGCGCGAT
This sequence comes from Granulosicoccus sp. 3-233, assembly GCF_052681095.1. Taxonomy (NCBI): domain Bacteria; kingdom Pseudomonadati; phylum Pseudomonadota; class Gammaproteobacteria; order Chromatiales; family Granulosicoccaceae; genus Granulosicoccus; species Granulosicoccus sp. 3-233. The sequence goes on along the minus strand of NZ_JBQYLE010000001.1, from coordinate 129,825 downwards.
GAGCATCTGCACTGGGAAACGCCGTTCGGCGCCCGTGGCGAGGTGGAAGCGCGGCAGTACACGGCCTGGTCCGCTGATGGCCAGGTGCAACGCCAGCTGATCGACGCCTCCTACCTGATCGAACCCGTCCCCGGCTTGTGGCTGTTGATGATCGATGCCAATGTCTTCGAACCACGCAACGGTCAACGGGACGTCACCCGAAAGAAGGCCTTTCACGACAGCAGCGATGCCGGCTGGAATGCCGTATTGCGCAACCGCCCGCATCTGCTGCCCTGGATCAAGGATGTCTGCCAGCGCGCCGCGGCACAGGACAAGCAGTTGCTGGGATTCTCGCATTATCCCCTGATGGACCCCTTCGACGATCACAGTGACCTGGAAGGGCGCTTGTTCGGGCAGACCGACATGCGCCGACGTCGCCCGTCTGCCGATGTTGCCAGCGCACTGCTCGACGCGGGGCTGCAGTTGCATTTCGGCGGGCATCTGCATGTCAATGGCCATCGCAGCCTGCAGCGTGAAGATCGGCATCTGACTGATGTGGCGGTGCCCTCGAGTGCAAGCTTTCCGGCAGCCTATCAGGTCATCCATACCGGTCCGGACTCCCTGCTACTGGAAACCGTGCCGCTGAACGACATGCCGTTGAACCCGGATCTGCTCGATTATTATCGCGCTGAATGCCGGGCCACGGGGATGGCGCCGGACCGGGCCCTGTCGGCAAGCCGTTACGGTGAGTTTCTGCATCAACGGATGAGCTGCCGGGTCGTGGCGCATTATCTGCCGAAGCACTGGCCAACCGAGCTGGCTGAGGCGGTGCAGACCAGCCATGCCGCAGAGCTAGCCACTTTTCTGCTGGCACAGCGACACGCATCCCGACCATTGCATTACGGCACACTGACGACAGTGCAATCGACGGCGGCACAGGAGGCCTTGCAGCGCCTGTGCGAACAGCAAGGACTGGCCCTGACAGAGCTGCAGGACTGCCGGCTTCTTGATCTGATCAGCGACTGGTACTGCCTGCGTCAGGCGGGCTACCAGGCTTGCAGTTTCTTCCGGATCGAGCATCTGCAAATCTACCGCTTTCTGATCGACCGGTTTGCCGACCTCGGCGCTGCGGGTCGCACGACACAGGCTGACTTCCTGCAGGTGTTTCTTGGTGGTCTGGGGCAGTTTCTGGCGCGTTCGATTCCCGGTCAGCCGACAACCATCACACTGGACTACCGGCAACCGCGCCAGCGATTTTCCCTGTGAATAACCGCTGCGCGGTATTCAGGTAGCCGGATTCACTGCGCGAAATCGACTGCGTGAGATTTGCTGCGTGAGATTCAGCGTAATTGACGATTGACGATCAGGCTACTGCTCGTTCTCCCTTGCCTTGCCACCCAGGCAGGGCGGTGAGTCCGGCACCTGTCCACCTCTGGCATCCCATTCCTCCGGCGTATGCGTATGCATGCTCAGCGCATGAATGCCGTTCTGCAGCTGTTCGGCCAGCAACTTGTTGACCATCCGGTGCCTGGCCACCAGATTGCGCCCGTCGAACTCCCGGCTGACGATCACCAGCTTGAAATGACTTTCCGAGCCCGGTGGTACATTGTGCATATGGCTTTCGTTCAGAATATCGAGCCTGACGGGGGCGAGGGCCTCCACCAGGATGTCGTTGATCTTGTCAGCCGTGCTCATGGTCTGAATTCCCCTCGGAAAGCTCGCCATCATAGCTGCAATGACAGATCATGGGGGCAACCATGCCCGGGACCTCAGACACCCGAGGCCGCCGGAACCGGCAGCAGCTTGCTGCTCAGACGCTGGGGTCTGCCATTGAGCTGGTGTTCATAGATGGCCGCATAGGCCAGCACCGCCCGCACATAACGTCGGGTTTCGGTAAACGGAATCGTGTCTATCCAGATATCCGCATCCATGCTGCCCTCCTGCAGCCATTGGCCTACCCGGCTCGGTCCCGCGTTGTAGCTGGCGGTTGCCAGTACCTGATGATCATTGAACCGATCCATGACATGGCGCAGATAGAAGGTACCGAACTCGATGTTGGTGCCCGACTCGGTCAGATCGCCTCGCCAGTTCTTCTTGCCCTGCAAACCTGCCACGTAACGCGCCGTTCGCGGCATCAGCTGCATCAGTCCGATCGCACCGGCACTGGAGCGCACATCCCGGATATAGGCGCTTTCGCGTCGCATCACCCCGAAGATCCAGGCAGGGTCTATTGCATTGTCCATCGATGCCCTGGCCACTTCACTGCGATACAGCAACGGAAACCGCAGCGATATGGCTCGCCGATGATTGCTGAGACCGGCTGCGTAGATGGCTCGGTCATGCAGTCCCCACCGGCTGCCCAGCACGGCAGCTGCTGCCAGCTCGGACTCGCTGCGACCACGCACCCAGTTGTTCCATTCGCGACGACTCTCCGATGTCAGCCCTACATGATGGAATTCTCGTGCACGGACCAGAGCCGACTCATCAGCCAGTTGACGAAGCAGATCTGCGTCAGGCACGATCGGCTCATCACGGATTGAATAGTCCAGCTGCAGGCGATCGGCAGCCAGAAATCCATGATAGGACTGCAAGCCGGCCAGCTCGCTGTAGATTGTCCGGGCGTCCGATTCACGCCCCGTCTGCTCCAGCGCCCTCGCCTGCCAGTAGGCCCAGTGATCCTCTTCCTGTTCCTCGAGCGGCAGTTGTGCAATGCTGTTGATCACCGCCTGCCAGTCTTCCGCCAGCAGAGCCGTGCGAATCCGCCATTCCTGCAATTCCAGGTCGTCGGCGCGTGCGGTGAAGGTTTGCAACCACTGATGCGCTTCAGGCATGCGCCGATAGGCGGCGCGCATGGCCAGTGCCCGACTTGTATCGTAATGGCGATCGGCACTGAACCCGAAGCGCTCGCGAATGCGCAGCCATTGCCCGATGGCCGCTCGGGTATCCTTGCGCGACCAGTCCAGCAACAGATCGGCGATGATGCGCCGATTCAGCTGTGTGTCTCGGTCAAGCTTGCCGCTGAGCAGGAACGACTGGGGTGATTCGGCCGCATCGATCCAGCCTCTGACCAGATTGCGATCCCGACTCCCCAGGTACTGGAGCATGGCTTCGGCATACTCCGGCTTGTTGGATTCCATCGATTGATAGATGCGTTCCCAGATGGCCGGCACCGGCGGCGTATGCCGCGCCTCGATGTCCCTGAGGATCGACTTGCACGGTTCCCGGTGTGTACGCGGCTGGACCCACAGCTCGATGATTCGCTCGTCAAAGCCATCGAGTTGCCCGGTTTCGCGCAGCGCCTTGAGGGTCTCACAGTTCATCGTGCTTGCCAGGCGAGACTTGCCCAGGGCAAGGAAGGTCTTCCACTGCTCGGTGTCTGCAAAACGCTTCTGCAGAACCCGTGTCAGACGACGAGTCAGCGAGCTGTCACCGGTGCGTTGCTCGAAGTCATTGAGCTGATCGATCTCGGTACCACCGGGAACCACCTCGCGCCACTGCCGCTGCAGTTGTTCGTAGTCCAGATAGCTGGCCAGCGGATAATCCGCCAGAGCGACCCGCAGGGCATCGAAACGTGCCTGATTGCCACTGGCCAGGGCGTCCAGTGCGTCGTTGAACTGCAGACGCCGTTGCACCCGGGCTTCGTCATCGCCGGCTGCCTCGGTGTCCGAGCTGGCGCCGGCACCGGATTCGATGACAGGCGCGCTGGAGGATGGCGCCGCATGGACCACGGCTGCCCACGGTGCCGCGGCAACAGACAGCAACAGCGCACTGCGGACCAGCGGCCAGCCTCTTGCGTGTCGTTTGTGTTTCAACATCATCACCCACACCCTGAAACGCTTGTGCCAGTCATTCGCGACAGGCACGGCTGAAGAAAGTTTAGAATCACTCATTGAACCCGAAGCAGTACCCAGGCAAAGCCATGCAAGCGATCGACACACTCAACTCTGGCGACATTTCCGCTTCACCCTCCGGGGAACCCTACATTAACCTGTCAGGCTACCGATTCATACAGCTTGATTACCTACCCGTCCTGCAGGCAGATCTGCATCAGGCACTGGCCGAAACCGGCGTGCTGGGCACCATTCTGCTCGCGGACGAGGGCATCAATGTCGCTCTTGCAGGAACCCGTCCAGAATGTGATGCGGCGCGTGCCGTGCTTGATGCCGATGAACGATTTCGTGACCTGTGGCTCAAGGAAAGCACCTCTGAGCTGAGACCCTTCTCCAAGCTCAAGGTTCGCATCCGGCACGAAATCATTGCCTTCGATGGCGCCGAGGCGCGCACGCGACAGCTGCAACGTCCCGAAGCCCCGGCTCTGCCACCGGAAACCGTGGCGCAATGGCTTGACGAGGAACGTGACTTCACCCTGCTGGACACGCGCAATGTCTACGAAGTCGAATCCGGCACCTTCGAACAGGCGGAACACCTGGACATCGCCCATTTTCGTGACTATCAGCGCGCCGTCACCCAGGCACTGGAAGACGGCAGCCTGGACCCCAGCAAGCCCATCGTGACCTTCTGCACGGGTGGCATACGCTGTGAAAAGGCGGCACCATGGATGATCGAACAGGGTTTCAGCGAGGTCTACCAGATCGAAGGAGGCATTCTCAACTACTTCGAACGCACGGGAGGCAAGCACTGGAACGGTGACTGCTTTGTCTTCGACGATCGTGTGGAGGTGGACAGGCAATTGCAGCCCACCGGTGCCACCTGGTGTACCAGCTGCCAGCTCACCATCCAGCCGGGACAGCACTGTGTCTGCCAGAGCCCCGTGCAGTCAGAAGCCTGAGTCGGCAGACTCCCTTCAGTCTTCCAGTACGGCCATCGAAATGGTGTAGCTCTTGCCCTGCTTCAGCTTCTTGTAGTTGCCGAAGTTCTCCTTGAAGGAGCGCTTGATGAAGTCACGCAAGCCATTGATGGTCACGACCACGATGCGCGCACCGGGCTTCATGTGACGACGTGCATCGTCGAACAGGATCTGGAAGAATTCGTTTCCGACCTTGGCCGGCAGATTGGACACCACCAGACTCAGCTTGAGCTCCTCCGGCACATGACTGAAGCCGTTGCTCAGATAGGCCTGAGCGTTCGACAGACCATTGCGCCTGGCATTCGCCTGGGTGTATTCCACGGCAAGGAAGTCCTTGTCGACCAGGTGCACGGCACCCTGCGGTGATCGCTGGGCAATCGACAGGCCCAGGGGACCGTAGCCACAGCCCATGTCAAGGGTTACATCGTCGTCCAGAACCTCGAGATGATCGAGCAGCAGCAAGCTGCCTTCATCGATGGCTCGTGGGGAAAACAGCCCCCAGGTAGTATGAAAACACAAGGGCTGGCCTGCCAGCTCTGTGTTGATGACGAGATCTTTTCTCAGGTGATCGATAGACATCGCAGCAGTATGGCACCATGGGACCAGTTTTCGTGCATTCCGGCGTGTATTTCGCTACCCTGATGCCTGCTAGCAGAAGCCACGAGGAGCATTGCATGCGGTTGATCTTGTTGGGCGGGCCGGGAGCCGGGAAAGGCACTCAGGCCAGCTATCTCACTGAACGATATGGAATTCCACAGATTTCCACGGGCGACATGCTCCGGGCGGCGGTCAAGGCGCAAACTCCGCTGGGCATCGAAGCCAAGAAGGTCATGGATGCCGGCGATCTGGTGTCCGATGACATCATCATCGGACTGGTCAAGGAACGCATCACGCAATCCGACTGCGAAAAGGGTTTTCTGTTCGACGGCTTTCCGCGAACCCTGGCGCAAGCCGATGCCTTGAAAGAGGCCAACATCGATCTGGACGCCGTGGTCGAGATCGATGTCGATGGCGACGAAATCATCAAGCGCATGGGTGGACGGCGTATTCATGAAGCCTCTGGCAGAAGCTATCACGTCATCTACAACCCGCCGAAGGTCGCCGAACAGGACGATGTCACCGGTGAGCCGCTGATTCAGCGTGAGGATGACAAGGAAGAGACCGTCCGCTACCGACTCAGCGTTTACGAAGAGCAGACGGCACCGCTGAAGAGCTATTACCGCGACTGGGCCGACACCGGTGATGACGCGGCTCCGGCCTATGTGCACATTCCGGGCATTGGCAGCGTGGACGATATCAAGCAGCGCATCTTCGATGCGCTGGATGAGGCGACAGCCCCGGCCTGATCCGGCGCGTCACCCTGGCAGGAATCGAACGGGACCCCTTGAGGGTCCCTTTTTCGTCATGACAGTGCACGCCTGGCGGCCTGCAGCGTCTGCTCCGGCTGTTCGCTCATCACCATGTGACCGCAATCGGCCAGCACGACCAGTTCACCACCCAGTTGCTCCACCAGATTGCGGCTCATCTTCATCGGGGTCATGCGATCCTCGGCACCGGCAATCAATGTCGCCTTGCCCTGACCGAAGGCCGCCGCCGCCGCATCCAGGCCTTGATAGGCGTTGCAGGCAGACAGGTCCGCATGCAGCACACCCGGCGCACAGCCCTCCAGCATCGCCATCGCCGTATTCTGCACACTGATGCCGGCCACGGGATTGTGCCCGAGTTGCGACTTCAGACAATGGCCGTAGATGGTGATCATGTCCACCGCTGTCTGCTCATTCGCTGCTGCCGCATCCAGTAACGGCTGCGCGACCGGCATCGGAAAGCCGGAACCGAACAGCAGCAATTGCTCCACACGCTGCGGCTGCTGCCCAGCGGCCTCGGTCGCGATGAGGGCCCCCATGCTGTGACCTCCCAGTATCACCGGTTCTGCCGGCAGAGCGTGGTTGGCCTGCAACTCGTCCAGCAACTGCCAGATGAAGTCAGCCTGCGATTCGATGCTGGTCAGAGCCTCGCCTCCCGAGGCACCATGGGCGGGAAGATCGGCGCACACCAGATTGAAGCCGTGCCGGGCCAGATAGCGGGCCAGCAGCACCCAGACCGTGCGATTCATGCCCGCACCGTGTTGCAGCAGCAGTGTGCGGCGTCCCGCTTCCCAGGCTACACCGCCCTGACCGACAAAGACATCGGCATCATTCATCCGGATCTTCATGCGGCACCTCCTTCCCGAACAGACGGTGTCACTGTGGCGGCAGCTCGCGCGGCACGGCGCAGCGCCTGCGACAGATCGGCCAGCAGATCATCGATGTTCTCCAGACCGACGGAGAGCCTGACCAGCCCCGGTGATATGCCGGCAGCCTGCAGATCCGCATCGTCCATGCGCGAGTGCGTCGTACTGGCCGGGTGAATGACCAGGGATTTGGCATCACCGACATTGGCCAGGTGCGAAAACAGTTGCAGGGCTTCGATGAAGGCCGAGCCGGCAGCTCGCCCGCCGCTCAGTTCGAAGCTGAAGACCGCTCCGGCACCACGCGGCAACAGCCTCTGCGCCAGCGCATGATCCGGGTGACTGGCCACGGCCGGATGGTGCACCACCGACACGGCCTCGTGCTCCGACAGGAACTGCACGATGGACGAGGTATTGGCCACGTGTCGCTCCATGCGCATCGACAGCGTCTCCAGTCCCTGCAGCAGATGAAAGGCATTGCCGGGCGACAGACTGGCACCGAAGTCGCGCAGCCCTTCCTTGCGGGCCCGCATGATGTAGGCATAGGGGCCGAACTCCTCCACGAAGTTCATCCCATGAAATCCGTCATAGGCTTCGGTGAGCTCCGGGAATCGTCCCGAGGCTTCCCAGTCGAAGCGTCCGCCATCGACCAGCACCCCGCCCACGGCAATGCCGTGGCCACCCATGAACTTGGTCAGCGAGTGCATGACGATATCTGCCCCCAGACGCAATACCTGCATCAGGCAGGGGGTGGTCAGGGTAGCGTCGATCATCAGCGGCAAACCGGCCTCATGGGCAATGGCCGCCACTCGGGGAATATCCAGCACCTCACAGCGAGGGTTGGCCACGGTTTCGGCAAACAGTACCCGCGTCTCCGGACGAATGGCCGCAGCAAAGGCCTCCGGGTCCTGCGGATCGACGAAGGTGGTTTCGATACCGAAACGCGGCAGCGTGTAACTGAGCAGATTGTGAGTACCGCCATAGAGCGAACGTGATGCCACGATATGCCCGCCGGCACCGGTGATGGTGGTCAGTCCCAGATGAATCGCCGCCATGCCACTGGCGGTACAGACCGCCCCGACACCGCCTTCGAGCGCGGCGACCCGCTCTTCCAGCACCGCCACGGTCGGATTGGAAATCCGCGAATACACGTGACCGGCACGCGCCACATCGAACAGGGACGAGGCCTTGTCACTGTCATCGAAGACAAACGAGGTGCTCTGGTAGATGGGCGTTGCCCGCGCACCGGTTTCGCGGTCCGGCTGCTGCCCGGCGTGCAGCGCCAGGGTGTCAAAGCCAGGAAACTTGGGTCCACTCATGTGTCAATCCCGAAAAATTGCTGTGTCGTGAATGATGACATGTCGAGGCCTCCTGTCGGGCATTTCTGCGGCAGGCGTCGTGCGAGCCCCGCCGCCGACTCACTGCCGACTCACTGCCGACTCACTGCCGACCGGCCGCATGTCCGATCGGTCCCGCCTGCACCGCGCCATCGTCCATGACGCAGCGGCGATCGTTCAGGTGATCCCGAATTCCTCGGCGCGCGCACGCTTGATGACATCGTAGTGTTCCGCCAGCAGGTCGCTCTTGCTGACGATGCCGAGCAGTTCAGGTTGTCTGGGGTTACTGCGATCGATCACCGGCACGAACTCCTGCTCCTGTTCGGCCATGCTCTGTACCGCTGTCACGATATTGGTCATGGCCGTGATCGCATAATCGGCACTCAGCGCACCGTCGATGGCCTTCGAATCGAGCCCCTGCTCGATGGCATGCGAGATCAGCAGCGACAGATTGGTGCTGCCCTTGAAGCAGCCCTCCTCGTCCACGAAGATGGCAATACGCTGGCGTTCCTGCCCCATGCGCGACTCCAGCTCACCGGTGGTGATGTCGATCGGCACGCTCAGAAAGCCGGTACGCACCAGGTCTTCCACCCGGTGTGTCATCAGCAGACTGATATCCCGACCACTGGACAGATTGATATTGCGTCGTGCCAGTTGCCAGCGGAAGAACGAGCCATGTGTGCCGGTCTGCATGACCGTGCTGGCAAAGGCCGCAGCGGTCATGACACCCAGCGTGACACCGTAATCCCGCGTCAGTTCGAACACGATCAGCACCGTGGAGATCGGCGCACCCAGCAATGCCGAGCCCATCGCGGCCATGCCGATGGTGGCATAGACCCCCTGTTCGCTCAACGGCAGTCCGGTAAAACCCAGCAGTACCCAGAACAGCCCGCCGAGCATGCTGCCCATGAACACCGCCGGTCCGAACACCCCACCCGGAAATCCGCTGCTGAAGGCCAGGCACACCACGACGAACTTCGCCAGCAGCAACCACGCGATCACCGGATTGGTCAGGACGCCACTCAGTGCGAGAAAGGTGCCCTCGAAACCGATTCCCAGAATGAGTGGCATCGGCAGGGCAATGACGCCGATGACCACGCCGGCCAGAGCCGGTTGACACCAGCGCGGCAGACCCGACCATTTCCAGCCCTGTTCGATCTGTCCGGTCATGCTCAGCATGGCCTTGGCCAGCAGCGCGCCGAGAATGCCCAGCAGCGCGAACAGCGGCAACTCCCAGGTAGAGATCACGGAATGGGCTGGTACCGGAAACTGGACCTGATGACCGATGAACTGCTCCCGCACCAGCATCGCGGCCATGGCTGCAATCACGATTGGCGCAAACACACGCAGGGTGAAGTAGCCGACGATCACTTCCAGGGCGAAGATGACGGCGGCAATCGGCGTGCTGAAGGACACCGCCACCGCCGCCGCCGCACCACAGCCCAACAAGGCCAGAGACTGCTTGTGCGGCAGACCCAGTCGCTCCGCCAGCCAGGCGCTGATGGAGGCCCCGATGTGTACCGCCGGTCCTTCTCGCCCCAGCGGCGCACCGATACCCAGCGACAGAGCCGCCGCCAGACCCGCACCGACGCCGGAACGCACTGGCATGCGAGCACTGTTCAGCGCACAGGCTTCCATCACATCGGCAATGCCGTGGTAACGACGCCCCGGCAGAAACTGCATCAGAACGCCCAGCACCAGTCCGCCCAGGCCCATGACCAGCAGGACCTGCCAGGCGGGTCGCGCCGCCACGATCTGCGCATAGCGTATCTCGGAGGCATCGCCATAACCGACCCACTGGAAAAACAGGATCAGCTGGATGAGCAGCAGCGTCGCCAGGCCCACCATCGCGCCAGTCAGTGCGGCCACCAGAAAGAACACCAGACGCTGTCTCAGTCCGGCTTCCAGATGAGCGCCGATGCGAATCAGGAGGACAGTCCCATGGTGCGTCCGGCAAAACGACGTCGCAGTGGCGTCAGGGTATCCAGCCCCAGCAATGCTGCCGAGCGCAGATGAGCCGGCAAGGATGCCCTGCCCCGGAAACTGCGTGCCAGCGTATCGGTGAAGCGTACCACCTGCTGTTGATCGGCCTGCCGGGCAGCCACGAAAGCCGAGAGCAGGCGCGCGTCACCGGGATCGGCATCACGCTGTTGTGACAGCAGTTGTACCAGACACTCGACATCGCGCATGGCCAGGTTGAACCCCTGCCCACCCACCGGATGCAACAGACGCATGGCATTGCCCAGCAGCAAGGCGCGCGGCGCGCTCTGCGCTGTCGCCTCGATTCGCAGCAGTGGCAACACCAGCCGCGGCCCGACTGCGGCAAAGCGCCCCAGACGGTAGCCGAAGCGATCCTGCAGACGAGCCAGATACTCGGCGTCATCCAGCGAGCTCATCTCTGCCTGCTGTCCGCTGTCGATACAGTCCACCACATTCATGTAGGGCCCGGTGCGTGGCAACAGCGCCAGCGGCCCACTGTCGGTGAAACGCTCATGCGCCACATCCTCATGACCGTCGACCAGCTGCAGCATGCTCAATACCGCCGCCTGCTGGTAATCGACCTGCCGAGTCGTGATGCCGACGGACTCGCGAACCACCGAACTCACGCCATCGGCGGCGATCAGCAGGCGGGCCGACAGCGTCTCGCCACCGTCGAGTCGGACCTCGACAGACTCCTCCTGCTGACGCACGGCCACGACACGGGCTGCACGGCGATGATCGACCGTCGACTCGGCCATCAGCGGTTGCAGGGAATCGACCAGATGCTGGTTGTTGAGCACATGCCCCAGCGCCTCGACGCCCATCTCCTCAGCCTGCAGTCGGGTGGTGCCGAAGTAGCCTCTGTGCGTGACAACCACCTGCCGGATGGGCGCGGCATCATCAGCCAGGACAGACCAGAGCCCATGCCGGGCGAACCAGCGCTGCGTACCGAGACTCACGGCGGTGCAACGCTGCTGCAGATGCCGCAGGCTGGTATCGGCAGGCACAGGCGAGGCTGCGGCCGGGCCCTGGGCATCCAGCAGGACCACCTGCCAACCCTGCGCCGCCAGCACCTGCGCCAGCGGCAGACCGACCAGGCCGGCTCCGACGATGACGATATCCGCCATGGCGTCGTGTCCGGACATCAGTGCTCGCCGCGCATGAAGGACTCGATGTCCTCGACGCTCTTGACCACATCGGCGGTGATCACCTCATGGCCGTCACGCGTCACCACGATATCGTCTTCGATGCGAATACCGATGTTGCGGTACTCCTTCGGTATGCGTCGATCAGTGCCAAGATACAAGCCTGGCTCCACGGTAAGCACCATCCCCGGTTCCAGCGCACGCCAGTCGCCATTGATCTTGTATTCGCCAACATCATGCACATCGATGCCCAGCCAGTGGCCGGTGCGGTGCATGTAGTATGGCTTGTAGGCCTCCTGCTTGATCAGGCTCGGCAACTTGCCCTTGAGCACACCGATATCACGCAGCCCGCGAGTCAGCACCTTGACCGCGGCTTCATGCGGCTCGTTCCAGTGATTGCCTGGCTGCACCGCCTCGATGGCCGCCAGCTGTGCTTCCAGCACGATGTTGTAGACGGTCTTCTGCGCGTCGCTGAAGCGACCGTTGACCGGGAAGGTGCGAGTGATGTCACCGGCATAGCCGGCCAGCTCGGCACCGGAGTCGATCAGGACCAGTTCCCCGTCCTGCAGGACATCCTGATTTTCCGTGTAATGCAGAATGCAACCGTTCTCCCCACCGCCGACAATCGGCAGAAAGGAATGCTCGGCACCGTGTGAACGGTACTCGGCGATCAGCTCGGCTTCCAGTTCGTACTCATGCATGCCGGGTCGGGCCGAGCGCATCGCGCGGGCATGACCGGCGGCGCTGAGCCTGGCAGCCTGGCGCATCAGCGACAGTTCGGTACGGCTCTTGATGACGCGCATCTCATCGACATGGAAATCCAGTGAGATGAAGGAATCCGGATCGCCACCTTCGCGCCGCCGACTGGAGCGCGCCTTGTTCAGCCAGCCGAGCAGCTGCGCATCGAAGGCCAGATCCTTGCCCAGGGTATGAAACACCGATTGCTTGTTCTCCAGCAGACCGGGCAGGATATCGTCGATATCACCGATGGGAAATGCATCATCGGCCCCCAGCACCTCGGGGGCATCCTCCACCCCCAGACGACGCCCGTTCCAGGTCTCCTTTTCCGGATCGCGCTCGCGGCAGAACATCAGATACTGTCCGGCACGCCGATTGGGAATCAGCACCATGAGGGCCTCCGGCTCGTCAAAGCCACTGAGGTACAGCATGTTGCTGTCGGCGCGATACGGGTACTCGGTATCCCGACTGCGAATACTGGCACGCGCTGCCGGAATCACGGCAATGGAGTTCTCCCCCATGGTGCGCATCAATGCGCGACGTCGGCGCTTGAGTTCTGCGTCCAGGCTCTTGCTGAATCGCTGTGTGCGGCGGCTGCCTTTGCTCATGAGGGTTTCTGCTGGGTGACAGGGGTGATGGGACGAAGCTCTTCGAGCACCAGCAATACACCGACGCGGACGTACTCCAGCAACTCGGTATAGACCGCTTCATCGGCGCTGCCATCGTCCACGTCGACGGCGTCTATTTCCTGAAAATCGGCAATGATCTCGCGACTGTCTTCGGGCAAGGGTTTCTGTCCGCGCTGACCCAGGGCGATACCCACGCCATAGGTGAAGCCGCCACAGAAGTCGGCCAGGGCACGGGTACGCAGCTCGACCGGCACGTCGTCGTCAGGCACGACCGGGGAAAATTCGAGATCACTGTCGTTGAGCGAGCCCAGTGTCTGCGCAAACCATTCGTCCAGGGTCTTCAGTTCGGCGGCCCTGGAGGCAACCGAATCCGGCGACAGGGACGCGGCATCCAGCAGTTCGGTGAACCAGCGCGTCTTGGCCGCAGCGCTGGGCATGGAGCACAGCAGACCGCAACACAGTCCATGTATCTCGGCCAGTGGCAAGGGTAGATCGAGTCGCTCGATGGCGGTCGATAGCGTCTGATTGGAGAGCGTCACGGATAAACGAGGTCATTGCCAGCGGGACAGCACCCAAGTATACAATGCCATCAACCCAACCAGACGAGGCCGTCGCATGAGTCGTCCAGCACTAGAAGAGCAGTTCGAGCTACTCGAGACTCGGCTGCAGGCCCTGATTGCGTTATGCACTCGCTTGCGTCAGGAAAATCAGGTCCTGCACCAGCAGCAGGAGTCCCTGGTCGAGGAAAGGGCTCGACTGATCGACAAGAACGAAACCGCGCGCAACAAGGTGGAACAGATGATCGTGCGCCTGAAATCACTGGAGGTCAGCCAATGAGCAACAAACCGATCGAGCGCAAGCAGGAATCCGGTGGCAATCGGCCGGCACGCTTGCGCATTCTGGACAAGGAAGTGCAGATTTCCTGCAAACCCGGTGAAGAGGATGATCTGCTGCAGGCAGCCGCCTACATCGATCGATCCATGCGGGATCTGCGCAAGCGCAATACCACATCCAGCATCGAGAAGATTGCCATTGTCACGGCCATCAACACCGCCAACGCCCTGCTCAAGTCACGCTCGCTGGAGAGTGCCAGCCCACAATCCGACGACCGGGACAGCGACATTGCCGAGCGATTGTCGGAACTGAACCGCAAACTGGAAGCGCTGCTGGATGAAAATGTCGCAAATTCGACAAACCCTGCAGAGTAACCAGTGTTTCACGTTCAATGACGCGCGATCATGATAGTCTGTGAGTCGTATCTTCTGCGGTGCTCGTTATCTGGTTGGGTATATCCCTTGAGCCTAATTTCTCACCCCGGGGACGATCTGGTCGCTGTTGTTGTGCATGTCCGTTACGGCGGAAAGCCTGATACGGTTCCAGTTGTCCCCACCTGAACCGCCTGGTTCAAGGTAGCACACCAGAAACGGCACTCGTGGTTGATACTTCATGACTTCTTCCGACAGCAATCGAGCGGATAACGGCAAGCTTGCCGTGACAGACTCCCGCCAATCAACGGCCACTGCCGACAACACCGCGCCAGCCAGCCCGGATTCCCGGCCTCGACAGGCCTCGTGCCCCGATCTCCGACAAACGCTGCGTGCACGACGTGACGGTCTGTCGGCCACCACCGTGGCGGAGAATTCCCGACTCATCGCCCGGCAGGTGTTGCCCCTGCTGCACGGTGTCAGGCACATCGCCGGCTATCTGGCCTTCGGCAATGAGGTGAACGTCGAGCCGCTGCTGGCAAGGTGCCGCGCGGCACAGAGCCTGACCTTCGTGCCATTGATCCAGCCCGATCACACCCTGCTGTTCTCGCCGCTGGACGAGAACACGGCCATCGTGCAGAACCGCTACGGCATTCGGGAACCGGAGTACACTGCCGAGGATTGCATCTACCCGTCGACGCTCGATGCCGTGCTGGTGCCCCTGCTCGGATTCGATCCGCAATGCCACCGCATGGGGATGGGTGGTGGGTACTACGATCGCTCGTTTACCCATCGGCGACAGGCCGATGCCACCCGACTGCCGACACAGGGCAGCAGTCCCTTGCTGATCGGCGTGGCCCACCAGCTGCAATGTGTGGACAGCCTCACTCCGGCATGGTGGGATGTCCCACTGGATGTCGTGGTGACGGAAACCCGAATCTACCGCAGAAACAGCGAATAGGCTTCGTTATCGGTTTCCTCGTGACCGGTGAAACCCAGCTTTGCAATGAACTCGTCCAGCTTGGCCTCATCGCCCTCGGGTACCGACATGCCAACCAGCACCCGTCCATAGGCAGCGCCGTGATTGCGATAATGAAACAGGGTGATGTTCCAGCTCTGCCCCATGGCAGACAGGAACCTGAGCAGCGCACCGGGTCGTTCGGGAAAGGCAAAGCGGTACAGTCGTTCCGACGGAACTCTGGCAGGACCTCCGATCATGTGTCGCAGATGCAGCTTGGCGGTATCGTTATGCGACATGTCCAGTACCGGATAGCCCTTGTCGGTCAGGCCCTGCACCAGGGCATCGCGCTCATCGGAACCACCGGGCAATTCCACGCCGGCAAACACATGGGCCGTGCCTGAGTCCGCGTAGCGGTAGTTGAATTCGGTAATGGCGCGCTTGCCCAGGGCCTGACAGAATGCCAGGAAGCTGCCCGGTCGCTCCGGAATGGTTACCGCCAGTAGCGCTTCCCGGCTCTCACCGACTTCGACCCGTTCAGCCACATGACGCAGCCGGTCAAAATTGATATTGGCACCACTGGTCACGGCGATCAGCGTCTGGCCGCTCACCTTGCGCTCCTTCACATAGCGCTTCATGCCGGCCACCGCCAGCGCACCGGCGGGCTCCGTCAAGGTGCGGGTTTCATTGAAGATGTCCTTGATGGCCGCGGACATCTCATCGACGCTGACCAGTATGACTTCATCCAGATACTGGCGGCAGACCTCGAAGCAATGCGCCCCGACCTGCTTGACGGCCACCCCGTCGGCAAACAGTCCGACCTGAGGCAGAACCACCCGCTGATCGGCCTTGAGTGAATCGTGCATGGATGCAGCGTCGATCGGTTCCACCCCGACAATTCTCACCTCGGGTCGCAGGTATTTCAGATAGACACTGATACCGGCAGCCAGGCCACCACCGCCGACAGGTACGAATACCACGTCCATCGGCTCCGGATGCTGCCGGCAGAGCTCCACCCCGACCGTTCCCTGACCGGCGATGGTATCGGGATCGTCGAAGGGATGGATGAACGGGAAGCCACGCTCCTCACCCAGCGCCAGGGCGTGGGCCAGAGCTGTATCAAAGTCATCGCCGTGCAGAATGGCCTCGGCACCGAAGGCGCGCACCGCTTCGACCTTGATACCCGGTGTGGTCTGCGGCATGACGATGACCGCCTGTATGCCGAGCTCACGCGCAGCCAGGGCAACACCC
This sequence comes from Granulosicoccus sp. 3-233, assembly GCF_052681095.1. Lineage (NCBI taxonomy): Bacteria > Pseudomonadati > Pseudomonadota > Gammaproteobacteria > Chromatiales > Granulosicoccaceae > Granulosicoccus > Granulosicoccus sp. 3-233. The sequence goes on along the minus strand of NZ_JBQYLE010000001.1, from coordinate 113,569 downwards.
TGCGCATGGTTACCGGCCGAGGCGGCAACGACGCCCGACACCGGATTCTCCTGCAACAGCTTGTAGATGCGATTGAATGCCCCCCGACACTTGAACGAGAAGACCTGCTGCTCATCCTCACGCTTGAGCAATACCGTATTGCTCAAGCGGCGCGACAGCAATGGTGCGGCATGCAGACGGGATTCGATGGACACATCATAGACACGGGCAGAGAGAATGCGTTTGATATACTCGGCTTGTAACTGGCTCATCAATCGCCTGTGCCCGGCTGGTGTCGTATGGAATCCGCCAATGTACTCGGTTTCCCATCGATGAACCAGCAAACCGCCCCATTCCATACACTTATACCTCAGGTTCGACAATCCATCGTGCATCCCGGAAAACAGGCAGCGGCCATGGCCGCACTCGACCACGTCCAGAACGACAGCCTGCTGGGCGTCGGTACCGGCTCCACCGTCAACGTCTTCATCGATGCGCTGGCTGCCGCGGGCACCCGCATCAAGGGCGCAGTCGCCAGCTCTGTCGCGACCGCGGAACGACTCACGTCTCACGGCATCGACGTACTCGATCTGAATCTGGCCGGTCAGCTGGAGCTCTACATCGATGGCGCGGACGAATCCGATCCGCAATTGCGCCTGATCAAGGGCGGTGGTGGCGCCCTTACCCGGGAAAAGATCATTGCCTCTGCCAGCCGCGAATTCATCTGCATCGTCGATCAGAGCAAGCAGGTCGAGGTGCTTGGCGAGTTCCCGCTGCCGGTGGAAGTCATTCCCATGGCCCGCAGTTTCGTGGCCCGCGAGATCGTGCGCCTGGGTGCCGACCCCGAGTACCGTGAAGGCGCAGCGACCGACAATGGCAACATCATCCTCGACTGCCACGGCTTCTCGATCACCGACCCGGTTGCTCTGGAGGCCGCCATCAATGCGATTCCGGGCGTCGTCACCAATGGTCTGTTTGCCGCCAGAGGAGCGGATCTGCTGCTGGTAGGTCACGACAATGGCGATGTGACAACGCACCAGGCGGCAGGCGCAGACTGAACGGCGCTTTCACCCTGCCGGACTAAGCCTCGTTGCCGCTGTCCGGCTCTTCCTCTTCCAGCGGCAACTCGAGAGTGATGCGTGTGCCTTGCGGCAGGTTGCTGGCCGCCACCTTGCCGCCGTGCAGTGACACGACCCGCGCCACCAGCGCCAGTCCCAGGCCGATTCCCTTGAACTGGCCTGCGGTCTTCGCATCACGCCTGAAGCGGGTAAACAGCTGCCCCAGCATTGCCGGGTCGATGCCCACGCCCTGGTCATCGATCGTCAGCACTGCCCGATCTTCCCGGCGAAGCAGACGAACGGTGATGATCGTACCTTCGGGGGAGTACTTGATGGCATTGCTCAGAATGTTGCAGATTGCCCGCTCCAGCGAGGCCGCATCACCATTCACCCACAGATCGTCATCTTCCGAATCGGCATCCAGTTCGATCTGCTTGCTCAGGGCCTGAGGCTGCATCTGGTCGAGTGAATTGTCCAGAACCCCATTCATGTACACCGCGGTGAACTTCACCTCGGACAGACTGTCGGCTCGCGCTACGTGCAGCAGGTCATCCATCATCGACAGAGACGTCTTGATATTCTGCTCGACCCGCGGATCCCCGTTCTGTTCCAGCAGATACAGGGCCGAGATCAGCGGGGATCGAAGATCATGTGACAGGTAATCCACCATCTCTGCACGCGCCCGTTCAGCGGTACGGATATCGGTGACGTCCAGCACGCTGGCGCAGATCAAGCGATCGGCCAGACGTTCTCCGACCGCACTGAAGTTGACCACCAGCTCGCGCTCCCCGACGCTGTAGATCACCTGCCAGGATTGACTCTCCAGCACCAGCTGATCGAAATGACTGCGACCATCGGCGCTCTGCAGCTTGCGGCCGATGCAATCGAGAAAGTCGATGAATTCGCCGCGTTCGCCAAAACTCGGCACCATGCGATACAGCAGGGGGTTGGCGCGAATGCATTCGCCCGCGGCATTCCACACCGCAAACCCCATCGGGCTGCCATCGAGTATGGTGTCGGAAAAGACCTTGACGTTGCGCAGCCACTCCAGCTGCTCACTGAGCTTCAGGGTATTGGTCTGCAATTTCTCGATCGAGCCGCTGAGTTTGCCTGCCTCACCGCGGGAACGCACACGCGCCAGATTGTTCACATACTGGGTAATGGCACGGCTGTAGTCCGTGTTGCTGAACACGATTTCGATATGCAGTGGCACCTTGCCCGGGTACTGCCGCGCATGCACGCCGCGCCGCAGTCGCCAGTTGGTCTCACCGCCGGTGACACGCTGCACCGGCAATCCTTCGCCACCGCTGAAGAGCTCGCCACCCGAGCTGAAGCGCCAGCCCTGTATCGGCAGATGTCGCTGTGCCGCCCGAAAGAAGGCAGCCAGCAGTTCATTGCTCTGCGCATCCCGTTGCGGCATGTGCGGTTCCAGCTTGGACTGTTCCCGCTCCAGGTAGCGATTGACATAGTCCAGGCGATGCCAGCTCCACAGCAGGTAGCTGCCCAACAGCGGCAAGGCGGCCGGCAACGGCGCATACCAGAGCCGGAAGTATCGGTACAGCACGAAACTGCAGATGACCGGCACACAGGCACCGACAATGGCGGACACCAGCACCCAGCGCGGTGGCGCCCGCGAGTACAGCAGCAGCATCAGGGGCATCAGTATCACGGCCACCAGAATGTTGGCGTACGAGCCGATGCTGATGACCAGACTCTGGTCGCGCAGTGCCGAGAACACATTGGCATGGATTTCAACGCCGGGGACCGGCTGATCGAGCGCCGAGACCGGGGTCGGCACCACATCGCCCAGACCGGTGGTGGTCAGACCGACGAACACGATCTTGCCCTGCAGTCGATCCGCGGACACCTCACCGTTGATGATGTCCACCGCCGAAAGCCGCTTGAAGGCTCCATTGGGCCCGTAGAAGGGTATCAGGACTTCGTGATCCTCGACCCACAGCCCCTGCGTCTTGTCCCGATGGATGCGACGCCCGGGCAGTGGCTCGGGCAGCTGCCCCTCGACCGCCTCCAGCGCAGCCAGAGACAGGGCCGGCCAGTGCGGCTGGATGAATCCGGATTTCAGATACATACGCCGCACGATGCCGTCATCATCGATCGGTAGAAAGATATGCCCCAGATGATCCACGTGACGTGTGATCGAGGATATCGGCAGGGACTCGATGGCCGCCGAACCCCGGCCACCTTCGGTCAATACCGGCAGGATCGGCACGGGCAGATTCCCGATCGCATCGACCAGCCGGCGGTCATCGGCCGAATCGACCGATCGTTCCACATACAGCAGATCGAGCACAACCGCCCTGGCTCCCTGCAGCTGCTCAAGCAGCTGGGCCTGCAGCTCGCGTGGCCATGGCCAGCGACCCAACTCTGACAGACTGCGAGGGTCGATCCCCGCGATGATGACATCTTCCGGTACCACTCGCTGATGGGCACGCACCCAGGCGTCATGCAGCAGACGATCCACCTTGCGAGTGGCGTCACTCCACTGCAGCAGCCATACCGAGGCCAGCAGGGTACACAGAAACAGCAACAGGCCCCTGACCGTAATGCGGCGCTGCCTTGCCAGGGCGACGCCCTTCATGTGTCAGTCCGCATGATCGGGATCAGCGCAATCAGGTGCTGCCGGTGTGCTCCTCGAGACGGTAGCCATGCTGATAGATGGAGGTCAGCTTCCAGCGTTCCGACGCCAGCAGCTTCAGTTTCTTGCGCAGGCGGCTGGCGTGCGTATCGACGGTACGCGTGTTGAGTTCGGCCGAGGTACCCCAGACTGACGTCAGCAGATGCTGACGCGACAGGACACGTCCTCGGTTGCGAAACATGAACAGGGCCAGTTCGTACTCCTTTTCCGTCAGCTTGATCACCTCATCGTTGAGGCGCACCTGGCGATTGGCGGTATCGAACACATAGGGTGGGCACTCCAGAATCTCCACCTCTGGCTGGGCACGCCGCGCCAGCGCATACAGCCGTGCCAGCAGCTCGTGCTGACGCACCGGCTTGGCCAGATAATCGTCGGCACCGGCACGCAACGCCGTCACGATGTCTTCCTCGGCCTGCCTGGCGGTGGCAAAGATGACCGGAATATCACTGGTGAGGGTCTTGCGGATCCAGTGCAGCACTTCAAGCCCGGAACTGCCGGTCTGCAATGTCCAGTCGAGCACGACCACGTCGTAGGTGGACTTTCGGAACGCGCGCTGGAACTCTTCTGCGGTATTGAACACGCCGCAATAATATCCCTTGCTTTCTATCCACCCGCTGACACGGGCGGCCTGCTCGAGGTTGTCCTCCAGGAGGGCAATCCTCAAGTTCTGCCTGTCACTCATGACGATTCTCGACCTTTCGATAATGCGAATTTTCGCCTAATGCGCAAACAAGTGCAAACCGGCACAAGACGAAACGATAGCGGGAGCATACTCGGGTTGCCGCCACTTGAGAACGGACGGGCGACTCGAGAACGGGGCAAAGGGGTGGAATTCAGACCTGATTCCCGACAATTTGCGGTCAATCGGGCTGTTTGCGGGCCCTGATCGTCCCGAGCAGTACCGGCTTCCGGTTCATGCCTGATTGAGCGCTTCGGGATTGAAGAAATGCCGCCCGCCGTCGATTTCATCGACCCGACGCGCCAGGCGTGCCACCTCGGCAGGGTCATCGGCCAGATTGATCTCGGCCGTATTCACGATCAGCAGCGGGGTTTCCGTATAGCCATGAAAGAACCGTTCGTAAAGCGCGCTGAGCTGCTGCAGATAATGACTGTCGATGCGCTGTTCGTGACTGATGCCGCGACGCTCGATGCGTTCGATCAGTCGTTCCAGTGGTGCCTGCAGGTAGATGACCAGATCCGGACGGGGTACACCGGCTACCTGCTGGTCGTACAGATGAGAGTACATCCACCACTCGGTGTGATCCAGGGTCAGCTCGGCGAACAGCGGGTCCTTGTCGAGCATGAAATCGGCAACGATCGGCTGTGAGGGTTTGAGAACGGCGGGATTGCGCAGAATCTCCAGTCTGGAGACCAGAAAGTGCACCTGGGCGTGAAAGGCATGCCCTCTCGGATCCTTGTAGAAAGGCTTGAGATAGGGGTTGTCAGCGCCGGCATCAGACAGGAAACTGGCCTTGAATTTCTGCGCCAGCTGCCGGGCAAGCGTGGATTTGCCCACGCCAATGGGTCCTTCTATGGCGATATACTGATATTTCATATAGTGGATTGTAGCGCCAGAAGACCGTTTCTGCCAACCCTGACACGCTGGATGACACCTGTCGGATCCTGCAGCAATACCCGGCTGCTGCGTTCAGGGAGTAATCAGTGGCCCGCCGGGCAGACGCTGAATGCCCAGACGCTGGCACTGTTGCTGCCATTGCCTGATCGTTCTTCCCTGGCCCAGCTCGCCAGGCACCACCAGGTTCTCGTCCAGCTCAGCCAGTGGCCACAGCACGAAGGATCGGTCGACCAGCCCCGGGTGCGGTACCACCAGATCCGGTTCGCTGATGAGCTGCGCGCCAGACAGGAGGATGTCCAGATCCAGTGGTCGTTCACCCCAGCGCCGGCCGCCTGTCTGCCTGCCATGCTCCTGCTCGATGGCCTGCAACCGTCCCATCAGGCCACGAACCGTGCCGGTATGGTCAAAGCGGCAGACGGCGTTCAGGTAATCCGGCTGATCCTGTGGTCCCATGGGAGCCGTTTCATACAGGGATGAGCAGACCAGTTCCGACACCTCGGGCAGATTGGCAATATCCTGCAGGGCGCGTCGCAAATGCCCCTCACGATCCCCCAGATTACTGCCCAGCGCCACATGAACTCGCTCCGACGAGTGGTCCTGCGTCACGCTCAATCTGCCGCCGGCGGCCCTGAAGAGCCCTTGTCCGCGGCTGGCGGCTTGCGGCGTCTGCGCCGGCGTCGCTTGCGTGGCGGCTTGGCCGCAGAGGCCTGCGCCTCGCGGCGTGGCCCCGACTCACCCGGCCCTTCATCATCATCGTCACCCGCATCATTTGCCGAACCGGCACCGCTCTTGCCACGCTTGTCAGGCCAGATGTCATTGACGACCGGTCGTCCGGCGGCGGCCTCGATACGCTGCTCTTCATCCAGCGTCTGCACCCGTGTCCACCATTTGGCGCTGGCCTGCAAGCGATCGTCGATGGTGGCCCGCAGGCACAGGAAATCATAGGCTGCACGAAAGCGCCGATCTTCCATCAAGCGCAAGGCGCGCCCGCCCTTGAGTCGTTCCAGGCGCGGCTGCATCTGCCAGATTTCCTTCATCGGACCCGAGAATCGACGCGGGATGGAGATGACACGCAGTTGGGTGGACAGGACGGAATCGGAAGCGGCAATGAGTGCATCGTTGACCGGCATGCCGGCCTTGCAGTCAGTGCGCGCCTGTTCCTCGATATCCGGCCACAGCATGAAAGCCAGTAGATAGGCCGGGGTGATCGGCTTGCCCTGTGCTACCCGGCGGTCGGTATTGCTCAGCGCGGCATCCAGCATGCTGACCAGCTTTTCATCCCCATCCTTGAGCCGTCTGTCCAGCAAGGGGAACAGGTAGCGCAGCAGATCCTGTTCGCGAACCGCATGAAAGCTGCGCAGTGCGTACCCGCCCTGGAACAGTTTCAGCACTTCTTCGAACAGGCGGGGCGGCGGCGTTGATTTCAGCTCATTGCGGACCTGCTGCATGGCTGCCAGTGTGGTCTTGTCAATGGAGAATTCCAGCTTGGCGGCCAGTCGTACCGCCCGCAGAACCCGCACCGGATCCTCTTCACAGCGCGTTACCGGGTCGCCGATCAACCGAAATACCCCGGCCTTCAGATCCGCCAGACCGCCAACGTAATCCACCACCGAGCCATCGGCAATGTTGTAGTACAGCGCGTTGACCGAGAAATCGCGTCGATAGGCGTCTTCCTCGATCGACCCGAAGACATTGTCCCGCACGATACGCCCTGCCTTGCCGATCTCGCCACCCTCCCCCTTGTTGTGAGCGGCACGAAAGGTTGCAACCTCGATGATTTCCCGGCCATAGACCACATGCACCAGCCGAAATCGCCGACCGATGATGCGCGAATTGCGGAACAAGGCGCGAATCGTCTCCGGACTGGCATCGGTAGCCACATCGAAGTCCTTGGGTTTCAGACCCACCAGGGCGTCACGCACCCCTCCACCCACCAGATAGGCCGAATGACCAGCCTCGTGCAGCTTGTCCAGCACCTTCAGCGCCGATCGACCGATCTGTTTGCGAGTGACGGAATGTTCGCCAGCAGGCACGATCAGCGGTCCACCGGTCCGTTTGCCTGCGGCCTTGCGCTTGCGTTTTCGCGGTGGTTTGCCAGTGTTCGACGCGGCGGTGTCACGCCCTTCCGCCGAAGAGCCTGCCGGTGTATCGGGGCTGGGCTCGGATGCGCCGAGCATCTGCCGAGTCTTGTTCAGTGCCGAGCGTGATAGCCCGGTCAGTCGTTTAAGCAATCGAATCTCCATCTGCGTCGCCACCCGCGTCTTCTTCGGATGTATCATTCCGGTTCTGGAACCGAATTATCTGACGCCGTTGTTTCTTGGATGGCCGACCTTCTCCGGCCAATCCTGCGTGCGCCATTCGATCACTCCTCAGGCGTTCGCCGAGGTCTCGTCTGGCTTGTTGGCTTTCAGCCGTTTCTTCGTAAAGGGCTTGCGCTTCGGCGGCTGGCCGCCGCTGATCATTCAATGCCAATACCGTCACGACAAACTCGTAGGGTATCTTCTCGATCTGGATCACGTCGCCAATCTGCACCTGCCGGGACGCCTTGATGCGCTGACCACCGATGCGGATGCGATTGCGGGAAATTGCCTCACTGGCCAGACTACGCGTCTTGAAAAAGCGCGCAGCCCATAACCACTTATCTATTCGTACCCGATCTACCATTGAACAAAGGCTAATCCCATGCAGTGCTACATCTATCGCAGCTCGATCAAGGAAGGATTGTACGTGTATCTCGCCAAAGAAGATGGACTCGAGACACTACCGGAGCCCGTACTCAAACAACTGGGCACTCCCGAATTCTCCATGACACTGGACTTGCACCCCGACCGCAAGCTGGGTCAGGAAGATGCGCGCGTGGTTCTGGACAACCTGGAGTCGCGCGGTTTCCACGTGCAGATGCCGCGGGATATCGAACAGATCCTGCATTCCATTGCTCAGACAGAACAGCAGAAGTATCGGCCTGACGAGGACTGACACAGCACAGACAGGGCACTGCTACCCGGCAATCTTCCCTGAAAGGAATCATCCCGTCAGATGATCGGCTTTCCATACCTTATCAGATTACTGCTGCGTGAACCCAAGGTGAACTCAGGGTGAACCCGGGGCCACGCAGCAGTGGACCAGCATCAATCCAGAATCGCGGTCTGCAGTGGGCCGGGCTGAGAAGAAAAGTAGGCCGCCAGGTCAGCAATATCCTCGTCCGAGAGAGCAGTGGCAAAACCGGCCATGATGGCATTGTCACGTGAGCCATCACGGTAGCTCTTCAGGGCATGCTCCAGATAGCTGGCGTACTGGCCAGCCAGAATCGGATAGCTGGCGATCTCGCCAATGCCCTGCGCACCGTGACAGGCCGCACAGGTGGCAGACTTTTCGGCCCCGGCTTCAGCATCGCCGCCGGCCTGAACCGCACCGACCGACAGGCCGATGGTCAACAGAACGGCAGCAGTTCCGCGTACGAGCGAAGCAGACCGGGAGATCAAACCCATAGTGTTGTGGCGCATGGTCATTGTCTATTTGGCTCCCCGGGCAGAGAACCAGGCAGCGATATCTTCGATATCCTGATCTGTCAGCAAGTTGGCATTGGCCTGCATGGTGGGATGCGAACGTGTCTGATCACGATAGGCGTGCAGGGCGGCAACCAGGTACTCACGGTTCTGACCCGCGATGCGAGGTACGTGATACGTGGGGTAGGTATTGATGTAATGCTTGACGCCGTGACACCCCAGGCAGGTATAGGCCTTTTCGCCACCAGCTGCCACATCGCCACCAGCTGCCACATCGCCGTCAGCCAGGGCCATACCGGGGACCATGGCACCGGCCACCAGGCTCAACAGCACGGCTCGGCACAGACGAGCACTCCGCTCGAGAGTCTGTCGGCTTCTGGCGTAGAACGCGAAGGCTCCGGACGGATGCTTGGTCAAGGATTGACCGCTGCTCGCCCCGGCGGCTGTGTCACACGTGGATTTCATTGATCAACTCGCACCAAGTTCTTGAATAGTGAGTGGGTGGCTCTTCCATGGAAAAACCCCAGACTGCCAATTCTAGCGGCAGATGCGCATAGCGCCAACCGCCGATTGCGTTAATTTTCGCCGTCGCTGGTCTTTGCTGCGCTTCCGAGCGCCCCGGCAACCGCCAGACACTCGCCATGACACCTCTGCGATTTCCAGGGTTACTTGCTGCACAGGGCCATCATGCACACAGGGTTATCGGCCGTTCGACAGATCGCCAGCACCCTCACCGCTTGCAAGAATCGGACAGACCGCACAATCACGATCTGTCCGGATCACGCTATCAGGCTTTCAGCGCCAGGAACATCTCGTTCATGCGCTTGACGAAGCCTGCGCTGTCTTCCAGCTGCGCACCATCGGCCAGCAGCGCCTGATCGAGCAGCAGATGCGCCCAGTCCTTGAAGCGATCATCATCCTGCTCCTTGTCCATCAGATCGAGGATCGGATGGGTCGGGTTCACTTCCAGCACCGGCTTGCTGCTGGGCAGCTCATGCCCGGCCTGCTTGAGCAGTTGCTGCATGTGCAGCGCCATGTCGTGCTGTCCCATGACCACACAGGCGGGAGAGGACGTCAGTCGTGTGGATGCCCGCACATCACTGGTGTTGTCGGACAGAACCGTCTTGATGCGTTCGATGGTCGGAGCAACCGCTTCTGCCTTCTTCTCCTTCTCGGCCTTGTCCTCGTCAGACTCCTTCTCGACGCCCTCGATGGCAGACAGATCCAGATCGCCCTTGGCGATGGAGACGAAGGACTTGCCATCGTATTCGTTGAGATAGGACATCATCCACTCGTCTACCCGGTCGTGCATCAGCAGCACTTCGATCCCCTTGTCGCGGAAGATCTCCAGGTGCGGACTGTTCTTCGCTGCCTGATAACTGTCTGCCGTGATGTAGTACAGCTTGTCCTGACCGACCTTCATGCGGGAAATGTAGTCATCCAGACTGGTCAGCTCACCGGCCTTGTCGTGATGACTGGTATCGAAGCGGTACAGCTTGGCCACCTGCTCCTTGTTGGCGAAGTCCTCGCCCGGCGCCTCTTTCAGACAGGCCCCGAACTCATCCCAGAAACCGGCGTAATCCTCAGGCTGCTTCTCGGCCATCTTCTCCAGCATGCCCAGCACGCGCTTGATGGAAGCGCTGCGGATCGCATCGATGATCTTGTTGTCCTGCAGAATTTCGCGTGACACATTCAGCGGCAGGTCATTGCTGTCCACCAGACCGCGCACGAAACGCAGGTAGCGTGGCATCAGCTTCTCGGCTTCATCCATGATGAAGACACGCTGCACGAACAGCTTGATACCGTTACGCTGGTGGTTGCCGTCGTAAAGATCGAACGGTGCCTTCTTCGGGATGTACAGCAAGGACGTGTATTCCTGACTACCCTCGACCCGGTTATGCGACCAGGTCAACGGGTTTTCGTAGTCGTTGCAGACCTGCTTGTAGAAGTCCTGGTATTCCTCTTCCTTGATACTCGACTTCGGGCGTGTCCAGAGCGCAGAAGCGTCATTGACCTGCTCCAGCTCAGCCTGCTGCGGCTCTTCAGCTGGCGCATCCTCTCCTTCGGCAGGCTCGGGGGCTGGTGGTACGTCACCCAGCATCATGATCGGGAAGGTGATGTGGTCGGAGTACTTCTTGATGACACCGCGCAGGCGGTAGGCATTGAGGAATTCCTTCGCATCCTCCTTGAGCGTCAGGGTGATCTCGGTACCCCGGGACGCTTTTTCGACCGACGCCAGCGTGTAGCCACCACTGGCTTCGCTTTGCCACAGCACGGCCGCGTCAGCAGCATCTCCAGCCTTGCGAGTCACCAGTTGCACCGAATCTGCCACGACAAAGGCCGAATAGAAGCCCACACCGAACTGACCGATGAGCTTGGCATCGGTTTTCTGGTCACCGGTGAGTGATTCCAGGAACTGTTTGGTTCCGGACTTGGCAATGGTGCCGATATTGGCAATGACCTCATCGCGATTCATGCCGATGCCGTTGTCGCTGACGGTGACGGTGCCGGCGTCCTCGTCAACACTGACGATGATGCGCAGATCGGGATCGCTTTCCAGCAGATCGGAATTTTCGATGGATTCGAAACGCAGCTTGTCACAGGCATCAGAGCTGTTGGAAATCAGCTCGCGCAGGAATATTTCCTTGTTGCTGTACAGCGAATGGATCATCAGCTGCAACAGCTGATTGACCTCGGCCTGGAAGACCATCTTCTCGCCATCGACTGGCGTCTGGCCTTCGGCCGCATTGCTGTTGGCTGAGGCTTCGGTGTTGTCACTCATTCGGCAAATCTCCGGGTAATCTCAGGCGTTGAGTAGTTGAAGTGTCGACAAGATCGGGGCTTGGTCGGCATAAATCAAGCCGCCACACCGCCTGAAGGGGCCGTCATCCAGCCGTGCTCCATGTTATCCGACGCCCGGGACGGCCGGTAGCCGCAAACAGCGATCCTGCTTGTCGATCAGGAATGCGCTGAGTTGCAATACTGTACAGACGGACATGCAAAAGGCTGCCATGCGGCAGCCTTGCTTCGCCCCGCAGACATCGTTCGATGCCGGGGACAAACCCCTTGCAACTGCTCCTCCAGCTGGAGAAGCAGCCGACAGGAAAAACCGTGAGTTACAGCTTTTCCTTGATTCTGGCAGCGCGACCAGTCAGTCCACGCAGGTAGTACAGCTTGGCACGGCGAACATCACCACGACGCTTGACTTCAATGTCGGCAACCAGTGGGCTGTAAGTCTGGAATACACGCTCCACACCTTCACCGTGAGACACCTTGCGAACCGTGAAAGCCGAATGCAGGCCACGGTTACGCTTGGCGATACAGACACCTTCGAACGCCTGCAGACGCTCGCGGTCGCCTTCCTTGACGCGAACCTGTACAACAACCGTGTCACCGGCGGCGAACGCAGGCACGTCCTTGCCCATTTGCTCGGCATTGATTTCGTCGATGATCTTGCTCATTACTCTTGCTCTTCGATAGTAGCCGCCGGTGTCATTGTGCAGACGGCCCGAGGCTGGTTAGAAATGACTTGTCTTCCTTCGTCAGATCGGCACTTTCGAGCAGATCCGGACGTCGGTCCCTTGTTCTCGCCAGAGACTGCTGACGACGCCAGCGGGCTATGGCCTTGTGATCACCCGACAACAACACGCCTGGCACCTTCTGGTCGTCGAAAACCTCGGGCCGCGTGTAGTGCGGACAATCCAGCAATCCGTCGACGCCAAAGGAATCCTCCTCGGCCGACAACGGGTCACCCAACACACCCGGCTCCAGTCGCGTTACCGCATCGATAAGCGCCAGAGCCGCAAATTCTCCACCACTGAGCACGAAATCACCCAGTGACACTTCCTCATCCACCCAACGAGTGATCACTCGCTCGTCGATTCCCTCATACCTTCCGGCCACCAGCATCAGGCTGCCGTGCGCCTGAAAACGCCGAGCCATGGCCTGATCGAACGGCCGGCCCTGCGGCGACAGATAGACCACCGGAGCATCCGGCATCACCCCCTTGCAGGACGTGATTGCCGCGCTCAACGGCGCCGGCGTCATGACCATGCCGGGACCACCGCCAAACGGCCGGTCATCCACCGTGCGGTGCCTGTCCGTCGCAAAATCTCTCGGGTTGACCAGCGTCAACTCGAGTTGCCCCTGCGAGCGTGCACGCCCTATCACACCATGCTCGAGCGCACCATCCACCAGTTCGGGAAACAGCGTAACGACGCCAACCTGCACGTCAGAAATCCGGATCCCAGTCGATCGTGATGATTCTGTCTTTCGAATTCACTTCCGTGATGACATCCGGCACCAGCCATGGCACCAGCACTTCACTGGATCCTTCCGTTTCCTCGCGCTCATCCGAGATCACGACAACATCGTTGGCTCCGGTCTCGAACAGACGCTCGACCGGACCGATCTGCACACCCTCTACCGTCCGCACCTGCATGCCGATCAGATCGGCCCAGTAATACTCACCTTCGGCGGGTTCCGGCAGGGCTGCGCGACTGACAGCGATGGTGGCCCCGATCAGCGCATGCGCACCTTCGGGGGTATCCACGCCTTCCAGCTGGGCAATGATGGTCTTGCCCTGTGGCCTTCCCTGCAGCATGCGGACTTGCGTCCAGTTGCCGCGCTGCTCCAGCCACCAGGACTTGTAGGTCACGATGTTATCGCGCGGATTGGTATCGGAATGCACCTTGACCCAACCCTTCAGACCATAAACCCCGGTGATATGCCCCAACAGGACACGATCAGCCGGCACAACGGAGGAACTCACCACAACAGGCAAACGGGAATCAGGCCGCGGCAGAGCTCACTTTGCGGTGATCCTTGACGATCTTGGCAACGCGATCGCTCATCTGAGCGCCAACGCCGATCCAGTAATCCACGCGTTCCATGTTCAATTGAAGTTCAGTAGCGTCGCCACGAGCTACCGGGTTGTAGTAACCCAGACGTTCGATGTAGCGACCGTCGCGACGTGCACGGCTGTCCGTGGCAACAACGTGGTAGAACGGCTGCTTCTTAGCACCGCCGCGAGACAGGCGAATAGTGACCATGAGCCTAAAGTTTTCCAGATAATGTTATGACAAGGCCACACGCAATAGTGCCGCCGGAAGGTAACTCCCAATGATACGCAATTTTCTATCCCGCGCCAACACCCCACCCAAAAAATTTTCCCCCTCGGGTCGGACCATCGCAAGTTCCTGATAGTAGGTATGTTTCGACATTTCACCAGCCCGAATCAACCCTTGAAAGGCGTGAAACAGTACCGATTTCATGCCCTTTGGCGTTTCAAATCACCCGTGAATGTGTATCAGCTCACATTCGTCAGTACGCCAGTGAGCTCGACAGCCAGCGCTCTGACACTGGAAGCGGCTCCTCGCGGCGCGCCACATAGTTCTCCACCTGATCCTTCGTCAACTTGCCCAACCCGAAATAGCGACTCTCGGGATGGGCGAAATAGAACCCGCTGACGGACGAGGCCGGCAACATCGCCAGACTCTCGGTAATACTGATTCCGGCATTGCCCAGTGGATCGATCATGCGCCAGATGACCTCTTTCTGCCGGTGATCCGGGTTGGCCGGATACCCGGGCGCCGGCCGAATGCCTCGATAGCGTTCCTTGATCAGCTCTTCATTGCCCAGCGATTCACTGGTGTCATACCCCCACAGCCGGGTACGCACATCACGATGCAGATACTCGGCGAAGGCCTCGGCCAGACGGTCGGCGATGGCCTTGGCCATGATGCTGCGGTAGACATCGTTCTGCCTGTCGTATTCAGCAACGAGCTCATCCAGACCCAACCCGGCCGTCACGGCGAACATGCCGATGTAATCCTCGACGCCCAGATCGGACGGTGCCACGAAATCGGACAGCGACAGATTGTTCCGGCCATCCGGGTAACGACGCTGCTGGCGCAGACAGTGAATGATCTCCACCGGCTCCTGGCTCGATTCATCGGCATACACCGCTATGTCATCGACATTCACGCTATTGGCCGGGAACAGCCCGACGACGCCCTTCGCACTCACCCTGCCCGAGCTGATGAATTCGGCCAGCATCACCTGCGCATCGTCAAACAGCTTCCTCGCTTCCTCGCCGACAGTAGGGTCCTTGAGAATGCGCGGGTATTTGCCTCGCAGCTCCCAGGTATGGAAAAACGGCGTCCAGTCGATGTATTCGGCCAGGGTCTCCAGTGAAACATCATCGATGACCGTCACACCAGGCGTTGCCGGCACGGTGATCGGCGCCTGCTGCCAGTCGATCTGCAGACCATTGCTACGCGCCTCTTCCAGGCTCATCAGATCCAGGCGACTGCTCTTGTCGGCAAAACGCTTGCGAAACCGTTCGTAGTCCTCTTCCAGTTCTTCTTCAAAACGCGGTCGCTGCTCTTCACTGAGCAGCGAGCTGGCCACCTGAACACAGCGCGATGCATCCATGACGTGCACCACCGGCTGGGAATAACGCTCACTGATCTTCACCGCCGTGTGCATTCTGGACGTGGTCGCACCACCGATCAGCAGTGGCAGCTCGAACGATTCACGTTGCAACTCCTCGGCAACGTGCACCATTTCCTCCAGCGACGGCGTGATGAGACCGGACAGACCGATCAGATCCACCTTGTGCGCCCTGGCCTCTTCCAGAATACGGCTGGAGGACACCATGACGCCAAGGTCAATCACTTCATAACCATTGCATTGCAACACCACACCCACGATATTCTTGCCGATGTCATGTACATCACCCTTGACGGTCGCCATGAGCACCTTGCCGGCACTGCGCTGACCGCCCGCCTCCTGCTCCATGTAAGGCAGCAGATGGGCCACGGCCTTCTTCATGACACGCGCGCTCTTGACGACCTGAGGCAGGAACATCTTGCCCGCACCGAACAGATCCCCCACGCGATTCATGCCATCCATCAACGGCCCTTCGATGACATCCAGTGGCTTGTCCAGCGCCAGCCGTGCCAACTCGACATCCTCTTCTATGAAAGCGTCCAGCCCCTTGACCAGCGCATGTTCGATACGCTCGGTCAGCGGCAGCTCACGCCAGGCATCCGTCTGCTTTTCGGCCTGCTGATTGTCACCGCGGTACTTCTCGGCAATGTCCAGCAAACGGTCGGTAGCATCATCACGTCTGGCCAGCACGGCATCACTGACGGCCTCCACCAGCTCATCCGGCAACTCTTCGAGAACGGCCAGCTGACCGGCGTTCACGATACCCATACTCATGCCGGCCTGAATGGCGTGATACAGGAATACTGCATGTATGGCTTCACGCACGACATTGTTGCCGCGGAATGAAAACGAGACATTGGAAACCCCACCGCTGATCTGCACCTCGGGCATGTTCTGGCGAATCTGTCGCACTGCCTCGATGAACGCGATGCCATACTCGTTGTGTTCGTCTATGCCGGTTGCAATGGCGAAGATATTGGGATCGAAGATGATGTCACAGGGGTCGAAATCCAGCTCCTTGCGCAGCAGATCGTAAGCGCGCTGACAAATACCGACCTTGCGCTCGATGGTATCGGCCTGCCCATCTTCGTCGAATGCCATGATGACAACGGCTGCACCGTATCTCTGCGCCAGCCTGGCCTGACGAAGGAACTCTTCTTCGCCTTCCTTCATGCTGATGGAATTGATGACGCACTTTCCCTGCAAACACTGCAAGCCTGCCTCGATGACCGACCACTTGGACGAATCGATCATGACAGGGACGCGGGAAATATCGGGTTCCGAGGCGATGAGGTGCATGAACCGCTGCATGACAGCCTTGGAATCGAGCAGACCCTCATCCATGTTCACGTCGATGATCTGTGCACCGTCATCAACCTGCTGACGCGCCACGTCCAGTGCTTCTTCGTACTCACCCGATTTGATAAGGCGCAGAAACTTGGCGGAGCCAGTGACATTGGTTCGTTCACCCACATTGACGAACAGGCTCTCTGCGGTAATATTGAAGGCCTCCAGCCCTGACAGCCGACAAGCCGGATTCACTTCGGGCACTTTCCTGGGACTTGCATTATCAAGAATGGCGCTGAATGCGGCGATGTGCTCAGGCGTGGTACCGCAGCATCCACCGATCATGTTGACATAGCCGGCCTTGACCCACTTGCCGACCTCTTCTGCCATCTGCGCCGGGGACTCGTCATAACCGCCGAAGGCGTTGGGCAGGCCAGCGTTGGGATGCACGCTGACATGCGTATCGGCAATTCGGGAAAGCTCCTGCACATGCTCACGCAATTGCGCCGGGCCCAGCGCGCAGTTCAGGCCGATGAATAGCGGCTTGGCATGTCGAACCGAATTCCAGAAGGCCTCGACCGTCTGGCCGGACAATGTGCGGCCAGAAGCATCCGTGATGGTACCGGACAGAGCAATGGGGATTCGCTCACCTCGGTCATCGAAGGCGCGATTGACGGCGAAAATGGCCGCCTTGGCATTCAGGGTATCGAAGATGGTTTCGATGAGAATGTAATCCACACCGCCATCCATCAGTGCGTTGGTGGCTTCGTAGTAGCACTTGTCAAGATCGGAAAAGCTGACGTTGCGATAGCCCGGATCTTCCACCTTTGGCGATAGCGAGGCAGTGCGATTCGTCGGGCCGAGGACACCGGCAACGAACCGGGGCTTCTGCGGATCCCGGGCGGTTGCGGCATCCGCGCAGGATCTTGCCAGTCGAGCACTCTCCAGGTTCAGCTCATGCACCAGCTCCTGCATGTTGTAGTCAGCCATGGAGATCGAATTGGCATTGAAGGTATTGGTTTCAATGACATCGGCACCCGCATTCAGAAAAGCATCATGAATGTCGGCGATGATATGAGGCTGCGTCAGCGTCAACAGGTCGTTGTTGCCCTTCAGGTCGATTTCCCATGTGCTGAAGCGCTCACCACGAAAATCACTCTCGGTCAGAGTGTGGCCCTGAATCATCGTTCCCATGGCGCCATCAAGCAACAGAACGCGCTCGGACAGGATGGCCCGGAGGGCCGACACCTTGTTGTTTTGCTCAGGCTTTTCCATTGACACCGCAGATACCCGTGAGATTGACATGACTCATTATAAACATAAGGAAATCTTTATATCTTTATTTCTGTGTGAATGACCGGATCGACACTGCCAGATTGCGAATTTCCCCTGAAAAACATCGCATCAAGCTCGAATTCAAGCGCTTGATAGCGAGTATTTTATTTGAATTCAACAACTTACCCGGGTCGGACCTCAATCCTCCTCACCTGGCGCCCTCTTGAACGGCTGATTTCATCTGTCAAAATGTCGCTACAACGGGGAATTTCGCACGTTTCTTGAGAGTATTGCATTGAAAAACAACGACTTGCCATGGTCCGACCCGGAGGGGGCGGGGCTGGAGGTGGTTTATCGGCGGGCCTTGTATCGGGTTGATGCGGAGGAACCGTTCGTGTTGCGGGTGGGGTGCCATTCGGCGGCGTTGCAGGGGCTGTATCAGACCTTCGATTGCCGAAGTGCCGCATTCTTGACGGCCGCAAACCCGGGAGGTGTCAAAGTTTCAGACACGCTCAATATTCGTGCCGAAGAGCAACTGGCCAGAGAGCTTTCTGAACTTTCATTACCTGTTACATCGGGAATCGGTCTGGATGCCGACGAAGCCTCGGACTGGCCCGGGGAACGCAGCTTCCTGGTGCTTGGAATAACGCGAGACATGGCGGTCAGACTGGGGACACAGCATGGTCAGCTTGCCATTGTCTGGTGCCCCGAGACAGCCATTCCCGAACTGCTGATGCTCGACCAGCCACCCGGCAAAAAACAGCCCCCGACAAAACAGTAACCTTACGGTTTTTCGAGAGACTTCGATGGGTTTCAGGCGTGCATGCGCATGTTCACTGGCCTGCATAAGAATCCGGAATTAAGGTTCATGCCAATTTTGATACTAAAGTAGGAGTTTTGTGAAATACCTCTGAAAGACACACGTTTCAGGCACGAATTCTGCGAAACAGTCCGTAACATTTTTCGATCTTGCGCACCTGGATCGGGAAAACCGGAAATCGTTGTAAACAGGAATCAAATGCCATGGGAATACGCGCAAAGCTCGTTCTCTGTCTGTTGGCAGTATTGCTCCCGCTCGTGGCAGTCAGCCTTTTCTCCATCAATCTGCTGGACAAGCAACTGGTCGAGCGCACCGAATCCTCTCTGTCCAATACACAACGTCTTGAAGCCGCCCGTATCAATGAAGTGCTGGCGAGCTACGCGCAGGATGCCAGAAACCTGGCCTCGGGCCCTCACGTCAGTCAGTTCGTGGCCGCCTGCAATGCGTATCGACAAGCCATTCTGAACAATGCAGACCTCGCAGAATTGCGAACCTTGCTGGCAACACCTGTCGGAGGTATCGACGGATACGCCATCGTTGATCGCAAGAGTGCATGGCCATTGCAGCAGATGACACTGGCCCTGCAGAGGCAGGCAGGTATCGTGGGCTCCAATGTGGTGGAACTGAAAGTCGTGGACGCGGCCGGTGACACGCTCGGTGAAACCATGGGCTTTACCTGGAAACCAGCCATGCAGGGACTGCTGGAGCGTTCCATCGCAACGGTGAAGACAACCTTCGGTGACGCTTTCGTCAATCAGGATGGGCATCACCGTCTGGGCATGATAGCCCCCATCATCAGTGACAGCGGAGAGGTGGTCGGCGCCTTGCTGCTGGAAGCACGCCTGCATCCGATCACCGACCTGGTGGCCAAGCATGAAGGCGTCGGTCGCAGCAGCGAGGCTCATATCGCCCAGCCTACCGCCGATGGCAGCGCGCAGATGATCACCTCCATGCGTTTCGATCGCAAGTCGGCGTTCAACAAGGTCATTCCGGAGTCACTCGATCTGCCGATCAATCAGGCCCTGAACTCGCCGCGCAGTCGCATTCTTCATCACAGGGACTATCGCGGCGTGGACTCTGTCCTGTCGATCCAGACCATCCCGGCAACTGGATGGGGCCTGGTTGTCAAGGTGGATGCCAGTGAAGCCTACGAGCCCGTTCTGGAACTGCGACGCGTGCTGATCATCACCATGATCTCCAGTGTGCTCTTCGTGCTGGTCTGCTACATGTTCTGCTTCGTCCCCATTGCCAACCGTCTGCAACGCACGGCATCGGCCGCACGCAAGATCATGAACGGGGATCTCACCACGCGCATCACCGACAGCAACCAGGATGAAGTGGGCCATCTGGCCAGAACCATCGACACCCTGGCCCGCGATCTGGAAGCCGATCAGACGATGCGTGAATCGGTGGAAGCGCGGCTGCGCCATCAGGCACTGCATGACGAACTGACAGGCTTGCTCAATCGCAAGTACGCCAACTCGGTCATCCGACAACTCGACAGGGATGCGGGCGGCCATCACTCGGTAATGTTCATCGATCTCAATGGCTTCAAGGACGTCAACGATCTCTACGGACATGCGGCAGGTGACGAGGTTCTGGTTGTCGTTGCAGAGAGACTGAGCAAGCAGATCGCCAGTACCGAGGGCATCACCCTCGCCCGCTGGGGCGGTGATGAATTCGTTGTGATACTGCCCCGCTGTGATGAAGAGACGGCAACCGATATCGCGCTGAAGCTGCATAACGCCTTCGATGAGGCGATCACCACCTCCGCCGGTATGCACTACATCAGTTGCAGTATCGGACTGGCGACCTCCAGCGAGACCAAATCGCTGGATGAAGTACTGCTGGAAGCCGACATTCTGATGTATGAACAGAAGAAGCGACAGAAGAAGCCACGCAGCAAGGGCAGCATGGCCCTGAGAACGGTCGAACGCGCGCTGCATGAAGACCGGGTTGAAGTCTGGTTCCAGCCGATTGTCAGCCTCCACCAACCGGGCCACTACGAGATGTCCGGGGCCGAAGCACTGGTCCGCATACGCTCACGCGATGGTGGAATCATTCTTCCGGAAGAGTTCCTGAACGATGTGGATAACAACGAACTGGGTCGCGACCTTGATCGGCGGATACTGTGCCGTGCATTGACCTCCCTCGCCCGATGGCGAGCAGCTGGCGTGGTTGGCAAGGATTTCCGATTGTCGCTCAACATGACAACTCGATCGCTCAATGACCCTGCCTTCAGTGCCATTCTGGACAACCAGATGCAGACGTCATCGGTCAATGCACGGAATATCGTTATCGAAATGCCTCACGACACACAGGTTGACCCTCTGCTGGTGTCACACTTGCGCATGCTGGGAATCACCATTGCCCTGGACAAGATCGGTGCGGATGCCGCCAGTCTGGGACGCACCAGCCGCCTGCAGCCGGATGTCGTGAAAATAGACCGCCAGTGGCTCGGAGATGCCATCGTCGCCCCACACATGGTCTCGATCTGCCAAGAGCTTGGCCTGGAACTGATCGTCGAAGGTATAGAAACCCGCGAGCAGATGGCCGAGTTGCATGAACTGGGCGTTTCCCGCTTTCAGGGCTACCTGTTCGACATGCCGCAGCGACCGGTTGACTTCATCAGCCGCTGGGGAGAATCCTCACTCGAAGGACTGGGGGTTCGCCTCAACAGGAATGTAGCGCTAAGGCTCGCCGGTTGAGACCGGAGCCGTACCACGACGCCAGCTCTCATAGTAGTAGCGGGCGTCAACTGACGGCGTATAGCCCAGCTGATACCTGAAGCGCGTGCCAGGGATGGCATAATCAGGCACCAGGAACTCTATCCGCAAATCGTCTCCCTCACCGCGGGTCTGGCCTCGGAATACCGGATCGACACCGCTGGACAACTGTGTCGAGATGCCGCCGATACGCACGATGAAACGCTCCGGCAGCGCAACCACGCTCCCATCAGCATCAGCATCAGCATCAGCATCAGCATCAGCATCAGCATTCACCAGTTTCGCCGATATCCGGATTTGCCGGGTGGCGGCATCACGCTGTATGACGATGTCCTTGTACACCGGGTAGTCCGCCGCATCCACTTCATCATGCAACTCTGCCATCTGCTGCCGCCAGGTGGCGTTGACCGTGTCCAGATCGCAGCCGATGGCACGCATCGTATCCCGCCAGAAGATGGCCGCCGGCAGATCACGTACGGCCTCTTCGCGCCCGGTTGCACGAAGAAAATCCCCCAGTGACGACAGGCCACAGGTCGTGACCATGGCTCGAGTCCACAGATCGCCCAGACTGTAATGCAACTCTTCATCATGCTGGCTGGCAAAACCGGCAGCGTCGATCAGATCATCGAAGCGAATCGACTGGCGTTTCCAGGAGACACTGGCCAACTCCCAGTTGCTGCGCCGGCGTTCCACTTCCGGCACGATGGCAAAGGAGGTGTACTGCGCCATGCCTTCAATGAAGAATTTGGCCGCGGAATAATTCTCGGCCAGTGAGCGATCGGACTCGGTCGCCTGCAATACATGGGTGGTTTCGTGACTGAGCACGCGTCGCTGCGACACATCTTCCCGGAACGCATCCAGATCCATCTGGATCTTCTTCCACTTGGCCAGGCCGGCGGCGTGCTCACTGCTGGCAGACAGATCCACCCGGATGTTCGGCAGCACGTCCACCCCCAGAATCTCCCCCAGGGCCTCCAGGTCGGTCTCGGCGTGCTCGACGATATACTGCACCACCGGTTCACGCCGCGCATGATAGACAAAGCGATAATGATCGGTGGCCGTCACGGCCAGATCATCACTGGGTGCTGTGCCGGTATCCACGCCGATGCGATAGATCATCACCAGGCCCAGCACGATGAACCCTGTCACAGTGAAGAATCCGTTGGCAATCCTCATGCCACGCGAAGAGCGTTTTCCGCCACCGGTAGCCGATTCCGCGTGGCTCCACAGACGATAGGCCAGCAGCAACACCAGCAAGGCAATTCCGGTATGCAGCAACAGACCCCGCGAATTGACGATCAATTCGGAGCCGTGATACTGATTGGACAGCAGAGCAAAGATGCTCCAGTTACCGGAGCTGCCCAAAGCACTCTCGGCCCACATGAGGCCAATGAGGTAAAGACTGTAGAGAACCAGCCCCAGGGTGCGGAACCATGACAGCAGTATGCCGTGGGCCAGCACGATGAACATGAACAGGCAATCGCGCCACAGCAGCGTGAACCAGACCTGCTCGTAGAAGCGTCCACCAATGGATTCGGGATTGCTCGCCAGCAGCACACGGTCAAGCCCATAGCTCAGCAGGTTGATGGCACACAGCAGCATCCACGCGGCCAGTACCTTGGCGGTGAACACCGCGGCCCGGGATACCGGCAAGGCACGCAGAAAATCGATGGTTGCTTCGTCATGCTCTCTCGGCAAGAGACTGTAGGCAGTCACCAGAGACAGCAGCACCAGGAAAACGGCAACACCGGCATTGCTGCTGTATTCACAATAGCCTTCGCACCAGCTGCCGAAGGTCTGTTCATCGATACGTTCGGTCAGGAACTGCATGCCATAGCCCAGCACCAGCACCGCCAGCCATAACCAGGCGATGGGCCTCAGCTGTCGCAACTCCTTGGCTATCAGGCTGATCATGGAATGCTCATCCGTTCGGCGTGCAGACGCAGCGGCTGATGGAAGACCGGGCCGTCGTAATCCAGCGCGATATAGACGCGGTCACCGGGTGAATAGAGGCTGTTGAGCACATGCACCGCCTCACCTGTCCGGCACGGTGCCACGTCCTCGTAATCATCACTGACTTCGATTTCGGTATCGAACGGACCGACGTAATCATGTTTCAGGATGCACTCTCCTTCGGCCGAGTCGATATCCTGCAACAGGCCAAGCGATGTCTCGCGTGGTTCATACCAGGCTTCGAGTTCCTGCACGCCCTCCTGCGTGGTGCGGCTCAGCAGGCGCCCCTGCAAGGCGGGTATGCTCGCCAGCATCGACTGCACGGCAGGATCCTCCGCCTGCTCGTGTATCCAGTCCATCCATTGCTGATAGAAAGATGCCAGCGACATGTCCAGCGCCGACTCCACGCGCTGCTGCGCATCGATTCTTCGATCCTGAAGGGTCCCGAAGAGATTGTCGGTTACCGGCGCCACCAGAAATTCGCTGGCCAGTGCCAGAACGGTTTCGCGGCCGCGGGTTTCCTCCAGAAAGTCCATGGCCGACCAGGCCAGGCTTTCCGCGCCCGGGTAGGCAAAGCGGTCGGCAGTCAATTGCCAGCGTTCGATCAGGCGATGAGCCTGCGGCTCGATATCCAGCACCCACAGAGCCCGCGCCAGCAGTTCGCTGCGGTGTTCGGCTCGCAGCTCGGACACACCCTGCTCGACCCACCAGCGCGTGAACCCGTCGAGCACCCAGTGATAGGGTTCGAACATGGCACGGCCGGATGTCTGCGCACTCATGACACCATGCAGGATCACGGTATCGAGAATGGCATCATCATAACTGTCGTGAGGCAGCCAATTGGCCGTGATGAAAACGCCATCGGCCGTGGCATAGTCGATCTCGTGCGGCTCTCGCTCCGGATCGAGCACCAGTTTCACATCCGGCAAGGCCATCAGACCCAAAGATGCCTGCAACTTCGTCATCGAATCACTGATACGCTCGGCCATTGCCTGCGCGGCTGGCTGATACTGATCCTCCAGATACAGGACCGATACGGCCGGGTCCTGCACGCGTACCACGTAATCGCTGGAAAAGGCCACCGGAGGTCGTGTCTGCTGCTCCAGCAAGGTGGACCAGACCGTCAGGCCGGAAGCCGCCAGAACGCCCAATGCCACATAATCCCGACGGGTCATCGGTTTGGCCAGACGTTCGACCAGCGAACCTTCGCCGATGCGGCTGAGCGCGAAACCCGCCAGAGTGAACACACCGGCGTACAACAAGGTGCCACGCATCGCCTGCCACGGAATCAGATCGCGCTCGAAGACGAAAAGTTGGTCATCCATCAAGGCAAAGGGGGCAAATCTGTCCGGGTCGATCCCCGGGTACCAGGCGACCAGCGCCACCAGGGCGGCACTGACCAGATACAGGGCAATGCGCAAATGCCCACACAGCGAAAAGCAGAAGACCACACTCCAGTACAAGGTGGTCATCACCAGTGTCTTGATCAGGATCAGCACCAGGTAATCCGTGGTGAGATCATCCGTCACGCCTGCCTGCTGCGCTGCCAGCACCACCATCAGAACCGCCAGCACGGACAGGTAGGCCAGACCTGTCAGATACTTGAGCAGCAACGGCAGATTGCGCCCCATGGGCAGAGCTTCGACAAACTGCCGGGTACCACTGAGGTATTCACGCACGATGAGCCGGTTACCGGTAATCAGGGCAATCAGCGGCAGGAAACTCAGCAAGGCGATACGCACGATCTCGAACGGACTCATGCTGTATGGCGCCTGGCGATTCCAGGCCAGCATCAGCAGGGTCATGGCCAGTGTGCCGGCGGTGAGAAACACTGCGGCCAGCCGGTGCTCTCGAATATCCTTGCCCAATAATGAACTGACAACCATGAGATGACTACGCGCTGGCGACGACGGCAATGAACACGTCTTCCAGTGACATGGACTCGTGCCGCCAGCCCTGGTCCAGCACGATCTCGTGCGATGCCAGAACCTCTTCCGAGAACTGCAGGGTGATCACCCAGCGCCCCTGCCGCTCACCTTCCTTGAGAATGCGCAGGTGCTGCCTGGCGAATTCCCCGGGCAAGGAACCGGGCACGTAGTCGCTCATGGCGATGGACCAGGTGCCGATGCTGTTGCGCAGCGGGTCCAGTTCGCCATCATAGATGGTGCGTCCGGATTCGACGATGCCGATACGATCGGCCACCGCTTCGATCTCGTCGATGAGGTGTGTGGAAAAAAAGGTGGTTGCACCATCCTGAATCGCCTGATCGCGCACCAGATCGAGAAATTCGCGTCGTGCCACCGGATCCATGCCTGCCGTCGGTTCGTCCAGTATCAGCAGCTCGGGCCGGGTCGACAGGGCCAGAGTCAGAGCCAGCTTGGCTTTCATGCCGCCGGAGAAGGTACCGAGCCGACGCTTGGGTGGCAGGTCGAAGTCCGCCAGCAACTGTTGAAAACGTCTTTCGTCCCAGCGCGGATAGAAACCTCTCACGAAACGCGACAATACCCGCGGTGTCATCCAGGGATACATGTTCTGGTCCTGCGCCACATAGCCGATACGTTGGCGGATACCGATGACATCGGAATGCAATGCGCGACCAAACACCTCGATCCGGCCCGCATCACTGCGCATGATCCCCATCAGTATGCGAATGGCAGTCGATTTTCCGGCACCATTGCGTCCCAGAAAGCCGAACACCTCGCCCGGATGGACAGCCAGCGACAGGCCATCCAGCACCTGCAGGGAACCAAAGGACTTGCGCACATCCTGAAGGCTCAGAATGTTGGCCCTCTTGCGACTCGGGTCGATTGACACGTCAGGCTCGCCAGCCAGGTCCATCATCATGAAAGTCTTCGTTATCGGATAATCGCTATAGTACGGCAAACTGCGCAGGGTCGGCCGTCATGCCCTTCAGCCGTCCACCAGGGTGCACGCCAGCGCACAGTACCGGGCAGCCCGCCCCTGCTCTCGACTCAGGATGTCACTTTGCGGATGATGTAGCCACCGGAGCGATCATCCAGCTCCAGTGTCAGATAGCCGCGCGCCTGTGCCTCTTCGAGCATCTTGCCAAAGGACTCGAAGCCATAATAGCTTTCGTTGAAGCCGGGCCGGCGCCGCTTCAGGGTCTGTTTGACCATGGACCCCCACAGCTTGTCATTGCCATCGCGATCCGCACTTAGATCGGCCGCCGTCTCCAGCAACAATTCCAGCCCTTCCTGGATCAGTTCTTCACTGGTCTCATCGGCAACATAGCCGTCATCGTCACCAACCTCGAGCGACTCGACCGTTTCGGCAGGTTCCACCGTCTTGGCAGCCTTGCCGCGCTTGCGCTTGCTGCTACCGGCCGTGTCCGATGCCGCTTCCGCGCCCTTGCCCGATTTGCCGTCGCTCTCCTGGCCTGTCGCCGCAGCCGGCGACTCGGCCTCGGTCTGTGCCGTGACGTCCTCCGTCACCTTCTCGCTGCTGCGACTGGCTGCACGCTTTTTCGTGCGCTTGCGGCCGGGACGCTTGCGCTCCAGCTCGCGTACCAGATCATCGTAGTAGATGAATTCATCGCAGTTGTTGATCAACAGGTCGGAGGTGGAATTCTTGACGCCGACGCCAATGACCGTCTTGGCATTTTCGCGCAACTTGCTCACCAGCGGCGAGAAATCCGAGTCGCCACTGATGATGACGAAGGTGTCCACATGCGCCTTGGTGTAGCACAGGTCCAGCGCATCAACCACCATGCGAATATCAGCCGAGTTCTTGCCCGACTGGCGCACATGGGGAATATCGATCAGCTCGAAGGAGGCTTCGTGCATCGGTACCTTGAAGTCCTTGTAGCGCTCCCAGTCACAGTAGGCTTTCTTCACAACGATACTGCCCTTGACGAGCAGCTTTTCGAGGATATGACTGATGTCGAATTTCTGGTACTTGGCGTCCCTGACACCCAATGCAATATTTTCAAAATCGCAGAACAATGCGAGACTGTTGTTGTCGTCTGACGAACCTGCCATATACTCTCAATCCCGAGATTTCAGTCGTGCCGAGAAGCTCATGATACCTGAGAGGAGTCAGCTCCCCCGGTATCGTCGTCCAGAGCCGTGTTACCCGGCGGCCGCCACCCCTCTTCGGAGCGATCATGCCGGACTCGGGACTTGCCCATCATGGCCTTCTCCAGACTGCTCTGAATCTCCCTGGCCAGACGTACATACTCGCTGTTCTGTACCAGCGGCACATCGGGGTCATAGACCTCTGCCAGACGACGTATGCCCTTGAGTTCCTCAGTGGCGAACAGGGTGGCAGCCCGTTCGGACTCGGCCGGATGCATGCCCAGTGCCTCCAGCGCATAGCGCCCTGCGCGCAGGCCGCTGTCGAAGGTCTCTCTGACAATGTCATTGGCACCCAGTTGATACAACTTGTAGACATGTCGTCGATCATAGGCTCTGGCAATGATATGCAAGTCCGGCCTTTCACGACGAACGTAGTCGATCAGGGTCAGCGAGTCTTTCTGACTGTCCAGAGCCACAACCAGCAACTCTGCCTCGTGCAGCCCGGCCGCGTGCAGAAGATCGGGTCTGGATGCATCACCGTAGAAGCTCTGCACACCGAATATGCGCATGTTCTCCACCATTTCCGCATGCAGATCCAGCACCACCGTCTTGTGTCCATTGGACAGCATCAGGCGGTTGATGACCTGACCGAAGCGGCCATGTCCGGCAATGATGACCGTCCCCTTCTCGGTGATCTCGTCGCTGTCGCGCGACTGACTGCGAACCATGCGCGGCTGTATCACGCGTTCGAAGAAGATGAACAGTCCTGGCGTCAGCATCATCGACAAGGCCACCACCAGCAACAGGATCTTGGACAGCTCCACTGGCAAGGCTGCCGATTGCAGACAGAATGAAATCAGCACGAAACCGAATTCACCGGCCTGCGCCAGTCCCAGAAACAACAGCCAGCGATCACTTCCCCTGATGCCGAACAGCAAGGCCAGGACGTACAACACCGCCGCCTTGATGGCCATGATGCCCAGGGTCACCCCTACCACCACACCCAGGTTCTGCGACAGCACCGTGAAATCCACACCGGCACCCACCGTGACGAAGAACAGCCCCAGCAGCAAGCCCTTGAACGGTTCGATATCGCTTTCCAGCTCGTGACGGTATTCGCTGGTAGCCAGCACCACCCCGGCCAGAAAAGTACCCAGTGCCGGCGACAGGCCCACCACATCCATCAACAGGGCAATGGCGATCACCAGCAGCAGGGCCACGGCCGTGAACATCTCACGCAACTGCGAACGGGCGATGTAACGAAACACCGGTCTTGACAGGTAGTACCCCCCCACGACCACCAGAGCCACCGCACCGATCGTCAGCAAGGCCATCTGCCAGGCCTCCAGGTGACTCAGCAGCTCGGCGGCACCACCCTCTTCCCCATGTCCGCTCTCGCCACCGGACAAGCCGGGTACCGCCAGCAGCGGAATGATGGCCAGCATGGGAATGACGGCTATATCCTGGAACAGCAACACCGAAAAGCTCGACTTGCCACCCTCGGACTTCATCAGGGATTTCTCATTGAGCGTCTGCAACACGATTGCCGTTGAGGACAGGGAAAACACCATGCCCACGGCCAGGGCAATTCGCCAGTCCAGACCGAACAGCCAGGCAGCAAGACTGATCAGTGACACGGTCAGCAGCACCTGCAATCCACCCAGACCCAGCAGCTTGTGCCGCATCCCCCACAAGGAGCGTGGCTCCAGCTCCAGACCGACGATGAACAGCATCATCACCACGCCGAACTCGGCGAAGTGCTGCACGTCGGTGGTCTCGCTGCCGACCAGCCCCGCCACCGGACCAATGACGATACCGGCAATCAGATAACCCAGCACTGACCCCAGGCCAAGACGCTTGGCCAGCGGTACGGCAATGACCGACGCCATGAGATAGATGAAGGCACCCAGCAGGAGATTATCCACGGGCATCACCCTGTCTGCCGTTGCTGTCATTCAGCATCGGCACATCCGGATGATCCAGCAACTCCTGCGACATGGCGCGCTCGATATCCAGCTGTTCATCCCGCAGTCCCTCCAGCACCTGCCGGTAACGGACAACATGCTGTCGGGCTCGTTCGTCATGACTGGCTTGCAGCGATGAGAACAGCATCAGGGGCGGCAGATAACGCATGCGACACAACTGCGCCGTCTGCTCCAGCGGACTCAGCAGGGTACGCATCGGGAAATGATTGCGCCCCTCTTTCGCGTAGTCATGCTCGGCGGCCCCGGCAGTGGCTGCCACCAGAAACAGCTTGCCAGCCAGTCGACAGCCATCACTGCCGTAGGCGAAGCCATGTTCGAGCACCAGGTCCTGCCACTCCTTGAGCAGAGCCGGGGTTGAGTACCAGTAGATCGGAAACTGGAAAACGATGACATCGTGCTCCAGCAGACGCTGCTGTTCGGCGTCGATGTCGATCTTGAACCGGGGATAGAGAGCGTAAAGATCAACCAGAGTCACGCCTGACAGGGACGCCGCCATGGCCGACATCATGCGGTTGACATGTGACTGGCTCGGGTTCGGATGTGCCGACAATATCAGGATACGCTTCAAGTGATTCTCGCTCCGCAGCCCGGCCCTACAGACAGGCTTCGAGCAGGGCCCGGGTGTTGACGGCATTCATGATGACAGGATTACCGCCCGTGCTCGGATCCGCCAGCGCTGAGGCGGTCAAGGCATCCAGATCGGGATCGACCACGCCCAGGTCCGTCAGATTGCCCGGTATGCCGAACAGACGATTGAGCTCGCCCACACGTGCATGGAATCCTTCGAAGCCGCCGTGAATGCCCAGATAATCGGCAGCCCTGTTCAGTCTGGACTCGACCGCATTGCGATTGAACATCAGTACCGGCTGCATGACAACGGCATTGGTGGTGCCATGGTGTGTGTTGTAGACAGCACCGATCGGATGGGATAATGCATGTATGGCACCAAGCCCTTTCTGAAAGGCTGTTGCCCCCATGGCCGCGGCGCTCATCATGTGTGCTCGAGCCTCGATATCGCTACCATCCTCGTAGGCTCTTGGCAGATATTCGTTCACCAGACGCAGGCCTTCCAGCGCAATGCCCTGACTCAAGGGGTGGTAGTGCGGTGAGCAATACGCTTCCAGACAGTGCGCAAAGGCATCCATACCGGTACCCGCCGTAATCGCGGGCGGCATGCCGATGGTCAGTTCCGGATCGCAGATGACCACGGCCGGCAGGATCTTCGGATGGAAGATGATCTTCTTTTCGTGCGTATCGGCATTGGTCAGTACCGAGGCACGACCGACTTCCGAACCGGTACCCGCCGTGGTCGGCACCGCGACGACAGGGTCGATACCCGCCGGATCGGCACGCGTCCACCAGTCGTCGATATCCTCGAAATCCCATACGGGTCGCGTCTGACCGGACATGAAAGCCAGCGCCTTGCCCAGATCCAGCGCCGAACCACCGCCAAAGGCGACCACACCGTCATGACCCCCCTCGCGATAGACTAGCAGGCCGGCCTCCACATTCTGCCCGGTGGGGTTCATGTCCACGTCCGAGAACAGTGCCCGACCCAGACCAGCGGCCTCCAGCAGATCCAGAGTGCTTCTGGTGATCGGCAGGTCTCGCAGTCCGCGGTCCGTGACCAGCAGGGGTTTGCTGATACCCGCTGCCTTGCAGGCATCGGCGATCTCGCTGATACGCCCGGCACCAAAGCGGATGGGGGTGGGATAATTCCAGTTACCGGTGAGTTGCATAGGGCTAGCTGTGTCTGTTTCCAGTAGGAATGAACAATCCGTTCAGGACTGCTTGTTGAAGTGTCGGCAATCGATTCGCGCAGCGCCTCGGGCAGCCTGCGTGCACAGCGATGCGGTCAATCCGACATCACTGACATTCATCAGGCGCATGATTTCAGCGTCGATCGATACCTTCATGAGCGTTCAAAACCCCGACGGATTTCGTAATCGGTCACGATGCGATCGAACTCTTCCTGCTCCCAACGGGCCGCACGAACATAATGATCCACCACATCGTCGCCCATCGCGGCTCGCAGCATGGCAGACCCATCCAGTGCCGCGGTGGCGTCACGCAGATTGCCGGGAATCTCGGCGGTGTCGGAATCCTCATAGGCATCCCCCCTGAACTCGGGTGCCAGGCTCAGCGACTGCTCGATGCCTGCAATGCCGGCCGCAATCTGCGACGCCATGGCCAGATAGGGATTCATGTCAGACCCGCCGATCCGGCACTCTACCCGCACATTCTCGGAATCGGGCGCGACGATGCGATACCCCGCGGTGCGATTGTCGATGGACCAGATGATGCGGGTGGGGGCAAAGGTGCCGCGCGCAAAGCGCTTGTAGGAATTGATGTAGGGCGCCAGAAACACTGTGGTCTCCGCCGCATGGGCCAGCAAGCCGGCCAGATAGTGCTGCATGACACTCGACATGCCATGCGCGGCGGACGCATCGAAAAATGCCGGTTTGCCGTCAGCCGTTCGCAGCGACTGGTGGATATGACTGGAGGAACCCACCAGGTTTTCGTGCGGCTTGGCCACGAAACTGACGCTGTGCCCGGTGTTCCAGGCAATCTCCTTGGTGGCATGCTTGGCCAGACTGTGCACATCGGCCATGTCCAGCGCATCCGAATAGCGGATGTTCAATTCAGCCTGCCCTGCCTCGGCCTCCCCCTTGGTGCACTCCACCGGCACACCGGCAGCATAGAGCTGGTTGCGCAGTGGCCGCATGAAACCTTCTTCACGCGCCGTCTGCAGTATATGGTAGTCCTCGTTGTACGCACTGATGGGAGTCAGATCACGATACTGCTGATCGCGCGCCTGCTCGTAGGTCTCGCGATAGACAAAGAATTCCAGTTCGGTCGCCGCGGTGCAGCTCAGGCCCAGGGCCGCCAGACGCTCGACCTGTCGCTTCAGCACGGCGCGCGGGGAATGCGTTACTTCGGCATGAGTGTGGTGATCCAGCACATCGCACAGCACCATGGCAGCTCCTTCGGCCCAGGGTGTGATACGCAGGGTGCTCATGTCCGGCTTCATGACATAGTCACCGTAGCCGGATGACCAACTGGTGGAGGCATAGCCGTCAGGGGTGGCCATCTCGAAATCGGTTGCCAGCAGGTAATTGCAGCAATGGGTTTCCTCGTGCGCGGTGTCAAGAAAATTGCTGACATGAAAACGCTTGCCCAGCAAGCGCCCCTGCATGTCCACCATGACAGCCACGACCGTATCGATGCTGCCGTCTTGTGCTGCGCTCCTGAGCGCGTCGAGTGTCAGATTTCCGGGCATGTGCTTACCGTTGCAAGTGGGAGACAATGCTGCGGGATCGGCAGCGGACAAGCGGTGAATACTGTGCTGCCGCGCCGCTGTCTGTCAAGTCGACGGCAGCGCCCCCAGGGAAACGCGCTCTCCTACATCGGCCGCGACAGGTAGAACTCATCGTCGAACAGCATCACCGCTCGCGGACAGTACACCACCAGAATGGTGATGATCATGCCCTCCAGCGTTGCCTCACCACCGGCCAGCAACAGACGCAGGCCGGTCTGTTCGGAGAACAGCTGATCCAGTGCGAGTTCACCAGCCAGCAATGCTGGCAAGAACACGGCGGCACACTGCTGCACGGCGTACACGATGAACAGGCCGAAAAAACCACAACCGAGCAGAAACACAAAGGGATTGGCCGGTAGAAATCGCCGTGTGAGATTGACGATCACCAGCATCAGCCAGATCGGCAGCAAGGCATCGATCAACAGAATCAGCCCCATATCGGCCCAGCTCTGTGTAATCAGCAACAACAGGGTCATTGACAGCAGTGCCCGACTATAGCCCACCGTCAACGCCAGAAACGCAGCGCCGGAGTACTTCAGACTGATGCCTTCCGGCATGTCACTCGACAGCAGCAGAATGCCGAAAACCAGTGTGGTCAGGCCCACCCAGAGCAGCACATCCTCGAGTGCGGCCTTGTCCAGAGCCGAGCGGCGACAGGCATCCAGCAGAAATGGCAGCAACACCAGCAGACAGACGATCTGCAGCATGTTCACGACAAGCGCGAGAAACGCCGGAAGCGACGACTACCGGTTGGCCGGACCACCGCCCGGTCGCCCCCTGGGCGTTTCGGTAATGGCCAGATACCAGGTCAGGCAGCAGGTGATGGAGAACATGACCCAGAACACGAGAAAGGCCAGCGTATAGGCCGCAGCCCGGTTGTCGGCCAGATGCACACTGACCCACTCGATCTGGATCGGATCGATCACGGAAAACAGCAAGCCCACCGTCATGGCAGCGCCCACGAAGGCCGGCCACACGACTTGCATCAGACATCGCACAAACAGGTTGCGTCCCGGGTCTGATGCGGGACTGCCTGACGCCAGCGGTATATCGGTGGACACCTTTGATTCCAGCATGTTCAGTGCGCTCCAGATGGTCAGAACTACCGCGCCAAGTCCACTAGTCTACTTGAACTCGGTCGTGTTAAACACCTCATCCGGTGCTCTGTAGGTGATGGACAAAGCCACTTCGCTGTGCAGGTCCTCGAGACTGCTCACCAGCCGCCACGGCGCCTGATCGGCGGGCTGCAGATGAATGCGGAACTTGCCGAATTCGGGTAATTCGGCGCCGGTGGCGAGGTAGCGATTGCCGCCGATGGATTGCAGGACGGTTTCGCCATCCAGTTCTGCCCGAGTCACATGCACCCACTGCATGACCAGTGCCTGGGGCCAATGGAAAACCGCTTCCAGACCCTCGGCCTGCTGATGCAGCTCCGGAGGCAAGGTCGGCATGAGCCGATCGACATCGATGATCAAACCTTCATCGGCGCTGCGCAGCGTTGCGTTCAGCCCCAGCAAGGTCGCCGTGCGATCACGCTCGATCCGCAGATTGATGCCCTTGCCCTCCTTGTAATAGTCATCCACGACCAGCGAGTTGTTCGCACTCAGTGCCAGATACAGCATCATGGCTCCCAATGCGACCGACACGAAAGGAATGCTGATCAGAAACCAGGGCCAACCGTAACGGTACCAGGGCTTGGTCTGGCGATCGTTTTCGTCAATTGAAGCGTTGATGGCAATTCCCATGGTTGGCTTTCACTATTCCAGTGGTTCAGGCAGAAAGAAGGAGGTTCTGGCACTTTCGTGAATCGATGAATCATCCACGGCCTCGACAGTGACCGTGATCGGATTGCTGCCCGAGTCTCCGGCATCCGGTTCGGCACGCACGCGCAGGGCGATGGTCCTCGTTGAAGCCGCGGCCATCTCGATGGTCTCGTCCGTATCGATGGCCAGCGTAGGCAGACCACTGACCGACAGCCGGAAGGTGCGCTCCCTTTCGGCACTGTTGATCACGTTCAGACGATAGACATTCTCGATCACGCCGTTCTTGACCTCGCGCGACAGTGCTCCACGATCACGCATCACGTCCAGCTTGACGGGCATGCGAGTGGTGATGTGCGCAATCAAGACACCGATGATCGTCCACAGGATGACCGTGTAGATGAGTATGCGCGGACGAAAGACACGCTTCAGCAGCTGCGCACGCGTCCAGCCGTTCTGCATGCCATTGAGCGTATCGTACCGTATCAGCCCCTTCGGACTGCCTACCTTCTCCATGACCTGATCGCAGGCATCGATACACGCAGCACAGCCGATACACTCATACTGTTGTCCATCGCGGATGTCGATACCGGTCGGGCAGACCTGCACGCACAGACTGCAATCAACGCAGTCACCCTGCCCCTCCGCACCCTTCTTTCTCGAACGTGACCCGCGGGGTTCACCGCGTGCCGGCTCATAGGTGATGACCAGCGTGTCGTTGTCGAACATGACCCCCTGAAATCGCGCATAGGGGCACATGTACTTGCAGACCTGTTCGCGCAGAAAACCGGCATTGCCATAAGTGGCAAAACCGTAGAACACGATCCAGAACATCTGCCATGGCCCCAGTGACAGACTGAGAAACTGACCGAGCATCTCCCGAATGGGCGTGAAATAGCCGACGAAGGTAATGCCCGTCCACAGGGCAAAGGCGATCCAGGCGGCATGCTTGGCAGCCTTCAGGCGAAACTTGCGGGCAGACATCGGCGCCTTGTCCAGCTTCATGCGCCGCGAACGATCACCCTCGATTTTGCGCTCGATCCACATGAAGATCTCGGTGTAGACCGTCTGCGGACAGGCAAATCCGCACCACAGACGCCCGGCTACGGCCGTGAACAGGAACAGCGACATGGCCGAGATGATGAGCAGCGTCGTGAGATAGATGAAATCCTGCGGGTACAGGATCAGTCCGAATATATGAAACTTGCGTGCACCGAGATCGAACAAGACCGCCTGACGATCATTCCAGGACAACCAGGGCAAGCCGTAGAACAGCACCTGCGTGAACCAGACAAGCGCCCAGCGCCACCGGGCAAATACCCCCGTGACTGATCGCATGTAGACCTTGCGGCGTACTTCCAGCAGCATCTGTTCCTGCTGCTTGCCACCTGGAGCTGTAGTCGTGGACATGTGCGTGACCGTCAGTTGAGGTGTGACGGCGACACTCGGGTCACCGTCATCCTGTCAGCCGCAAGCGGCTAGTTGGCTGATGCCGTCTTCTCCGGCGAGTTGGACAGACTCCAGATATAGGCTGCGACCACATGGGCCTTGCCTTCACCCAGCAGTTCTCCGAATGCCGGCATGCGGTTGTTGAAGCCATTGCTGATGGCGTACTCGACAGACGACAGCGAACCACCATACAGCCAGATATCATCCGTCAGATTGGGGGCACCCACGGCCGGATTGCCCTTGCCGTCCATGCCATGACAGGCGCCACAGACGGCAAACCTCGGTTTGGCCTTCTCGGCCAGCGCCGCGTCGTGCCGGCTATCGGACAGCGACAGCACGTAATTGGCCATGGCAGTGACGTCTTCGGGTGTATTGCCGATGGCGGCCATCATGGGCGGCATCACGGCATTGCGACCATTGAGCACCGTATTCTTGATGTGTTCCGGGGTACCCGCACCCAACCAGTCGTTGTCGGCCAGGTTGGGAAAGGAACGACTGCCCCTGGCATCCGAACCATGACACTGGCTGCAGTAGGTCAGAAACAGACGCTCCCCCATGGCGACCGCATCAGGATTGGCGGCCACGGCAGGGATATCCTGAGCCAGATACTCGGCAAACAATGGCGCCGTCACCTCGTCCATGCTTGCCACTTCTTCCTCGTACTGACCGGCAGCCGACCAGTTCAGCACGCCATCGAAGGAGCCCAGACCGGGATACAGGATCAGATAGCCTGCCGAGAAGATGCACGTGATGTAGAACAGATACAACCACCAGCGCGGCAAAGGATTGTTCAGCTCTGCCAGATCACCATCCCAGACATGCCCGGTCGTTTCCACCTCACCGTTTACCGGTGGTGGCAGTTTTGCCCGCGACGTCAGAAAGGCCAACAGAAAACAGGCAACAATGGAAACGATCGTGATGATGCTTACATAGTGACTCCAGAAGCCACTCAGGAAATCAGCCATGCGACGCCTCCTTATCTGATGCTGTATTGCCCGCTGACTGGCTGGCAGATGGTTTATCGGTATTCATGTTCTCGTTGGCAGCCTGCCACTGGGCAACCGTCTTTTCCTGCATGTCATCATCGGCGAACGGCAGATTGGCCGCTTCGTCGAATCGCTTCTTCTGACGCCCGCTGTAGGCCCAGAGCACAATCAGCAGAAAGACAACGAAACTGACGACAGTGACAATGACTCTCATGTCCGTGATACCCATTACTGCACTCCTCGTCCCGCAGTACCCAATATCTGCAGATAGGCGATCAGGGCATCCAGCTCGTTCTTGCCTTCCAGCTCTGCAGGCGCCGCATCGATCTGCTCCTGACTGTAGGGATGTCCCAGCATGCGCAACACTTCCATCTTCTTCGTGATACCCGAGGGCTTGAGTGCCGTCTTCTCCAGCCATGGGTAGGCAGGCATGACGGATTCAGGCACCAGATCACGTGGATTGTTCATGTGGACCCTGTGCCATTCGTCGGTATAGCGACCACCCACTCGATGCAAGTCCGGTCCGGTGCGCTTGCTACCCCACTGGAACGGTCGATCATAGACAAACTCGCCGGCGACGGAATAAGGTCCGTAGCGTTCGGTTTCCGCGCGAAACGGGCGAATCATCTGCGAGTGGCAGTTATAGCAACCTTCTCTGACATAGATATCCCTTCCCGTCAGTTGCATGGCATCGTAGGGTTCAAGTCCGGCAACCGCTTCGGTGGTGGACTTCTGGTAGAACAATGGAACGATCTCCACCAGGCCACCGACGGAGATGACCAGGACGATCAGGATCACCATCAGGCCGATGTTCTTCTCGACCAGTTCGTGTGTCACTTTCATGTTTCAGTCTCGTCTTTGCCGGGTTCAGGACTGGGCGACGGTGGCGGCCGCAGGGGCTGCACCGTGTCCATGTCCGGATTGAGTAACGGGAATTGCCGCAACCGCGTTCTTGCCCTGGCGAATGGTCATGATCATGTTGTAGAGCATCAACAACATGCCGCTCAGGTACAGCAGACCACCGAAGAAACGCATCATGAAGTACGGATGAGTTGCCTTGACCGCTTCGATGAAGGCATAGACCAGCGTTCCGTCAGGGTTGGTGGCACGCCACATCAGCCCCTGCATGACACCGGCGATCCACATGGCGGCGATATACAGAACGATACCCAGGGTTGCAATCCAGAAGTGGATCTCGATGAGCCTGACGCTGTACATGCGGGTTCGACCGAACAGACGCGGAATCAGGTAGTAGATGGAGCCCATGGTGATCATGCCAACCCAACCCAGCGCACCGGAATGCACGTGCCCGATGGTCCAGTCCGTATAGTGAGACAGCGCATTGACTGTCTTGATCGCCATCATCGGACCTTCGAAGGTCGACATGCCGTAGAACGACAGGGAAACGATCAGGAATTTCAGGATCGGATCGGTACGCAGTTTGTGCCAGGCACCCGAGAGCGTCATGATGCCGTTGATCATGCCACCCCAGCTGGGCGCCAGCAGAATCAGCGAAAACACCATGCCAACCGATTGTGTCCAGTCAGGCAGCGCGGTGTAATGCAAGTGATGCGGACCGGCCCACATATAGGTGAAGATCAATGCCCAGAAATGCACGATGGACAAGCGATAGGAGTAGATCGGACGTCCCGCCTGCTTCGGGATGAAGTAGTACATCATTCCCAGAAAGCCCGCTGTCAGGAAGAAGCCTACAGCGTTATGGCCGTACCACCACTGCACCATGGCATCCTGCACACCGGCATAAGCGGAGTAGGACTTGCCCATGGTGACAGGTACCGCGGCACTGTTGACGATGTGCAGAACCGCAACCGCAAGAATGTAGCCGCCATAGAACCAGTTGGCGACATAGATATGCGGGGTCTTGCGCTTGACGATGGTGCCAAAGAACACCAGGGCGAATGCGACCCAGACCAGCGCGATCAGGACATCGATGGGCCATTCGAGCTCCGCGTATTCCTTCGACTGGGTGATTCCCAGTGGCAAGGTGATTGCTGCCAGAACGATGACTGCCTGCCAACCCCAGAACGTGAACGGAACCAGCCAGCCCCCCCAGAGTCGTGCCTGGCAGGTGCGCTGTACCACATAGTAACCCGTGGCAAACAGGGCGCTGCCGCCAAAGGCGAAGATGACCGCATTGGTATGCAGTGGCCGCAAGCGTCCGAAACTGATCCATGGCACGCCGCCATTGAGCTCCGGCCAGGTCAATTGCGCGGCGATGATGACGCCAACCAGCATGCCGACAACACCCCAGACCACGGTCATGACCGCAAACTGGCGCACCACTTTATAGTTGTAGGTGTCCTTGCTTTCTACCTGCAAGTCCTCCCGCTCAGAGTCGACCAGTGCCGCCGCCTCGTTCATGGTAGTACTCATCTAATCGCAACCCTCAGCGTGAATTCGATCCCCTGTTCTCATCCTGACCCTGTGCTGGTTCGGGCAGATGCCTGTCAGCACGATTGCCGTGTCAGAGTGAAAATCGGGAGGCATGGCAAATGCCAACGACATGATGGTACGTGGCTGCCTGTCACGAGCACTTGATCTACATCAACGACAGTGTCCACTCGCGCTCGGCAGGTGCCGGATTTCCGTCACAACACCTGTGACCTGCGTCTGCCAAGCTGACTCTCGGCTGCGTCAGTGTGACACGACCTGCGTCGATCGATGACTCACAGCGCTGAGCCGTTGCCTGTATTCGGCGATTCTTCAGCCTGTGCAAGCGTGTCCCTGTCATCGCTGGCCGTCGCTGAATCTGCGTCCTTGGCATTTGCCACTGTGTCCTCGGTCGATGTTTCGGCATCCGGCCGATCATCGTCCAGCAGTATGCTCCAGGCCGGCCCCTGGTCATCATCGAACTGGCCGTCGTGATTCATCCAGAAAAACACGGCAACCGCCACGCCGACTGCTAGGATGGATAAAGGTATCAGCAGGAATAGCGATTCCACAGGCGGATTCTCGGTGAAGGATTGGTATCCGCAGACAGCGTTCTGCCACGAGTCCAGAGCCGCTGGGCATTGGCCACCACCAGCAGTGAGCTACCGGCCATGCCGATGGCAGCAGCCCAGGGCGGCACCAGCCCCAGCGCTGCCAAGGGGATGGCCGTCAGATTGTACAGTGCCGCCCACCACAGGTTCTGACGCACGATACGCAAGGTCTGCACGGATTTGTCCAACAATTCCTCGAGCCCCTCCAGGCCCGGCAACAGGGAGATTACATCGGCGGCCGTACGCGCCAACGCTGTCGCATCACCGGCGGCCAGCGAGACATCGGCGCTGGCCAGCACCGGCGCATCGTTGATGCCATCACCGACCATCAACACGGTTGCACCCGTCGCCTGCAAGTCGGCGACGGCCGCTTGCTTGTCTGCGGGCGTCATGC
The DNA here is from genome assembly GCF_052681095.1 of Granulosicoccus sp. 3-233. NCBI lineage: Bacteria > Pseudomonadati > Pseudomonadota > Gammaproteobacteria > Chromatiales > Granulosicoccaceae > Granulosicoccus > Granulosicoccus sp. 3-233. The sequence continues at coordinate 73,351 of NZ_JBQYLE010000001.1, read as the reverse complement.
CTGCAGAATACCGTTCGATACCCAGTGTTCTTGCCGCCTGGCGTACCGCAGGCAATCGATCACCCGATAACAGATGCACCGTCAAGCCCTTCTGCTGCAACCGTGTCACCAGAGCCGGCGCTTCGATGCGCAGCGCGTCCGTGATCAGAAAGCGCGCCAAAATGCGGATCTCTGCCACGTTCTCAGTGGCTTTCTCCGTGTCGTTACCTGTGGCGTTACTTGTAGCGTTACCCGTGTCATTCGCCGTGGTTTTCTCCGTGGTTTTTTCCGCGCCGTTATCCCGAGCGCACTTCGAAGCACTCTCCGTAGCCTTCTCTGCAAGCTGTTCCGCAACGCTCACCAGCTCCGTAGCGCTGTCTTCAACAGGATGCTCACCGTCTTCGACGGGTCGCAGAACCAGGTACACCTCGCTGGCAGCCTGCGCCTCTGTACCATCCTGCCCCTGCCACTGCTGCATATCGTGCGGGGACAGGCCACACCATCTGGCCGACCCCAGGTACAGTCCCATGCGGGTTGCGTCATCAGTTTCCAGCACGGCCGCCACACCATGACCCGCGCTGTGCAACAGGCGAGTAGCCACCAGACCGCACCGCTGCAACTCGGTCAGGGCATCCAATTGTTCTTGTTGCTCCGGTTGCTCCAGCCATTTTCCCTGCGCTTCCAGCCGTGCCTGTCGCAAGGCATGAGCATGCGGATGCGTGGAGCCCTGCTCCAGAGCAGCAGCCAGTTGCAGCACCCGCAGTCGCGCCTCGCCATCAGCCACCTGAACGTCACTGACAACCGGCTTGCCCGTGGTCAGAGTGCCAGTCTTGTCAAATACCACGTCGCTGACCTGCGACAGTGCTTCAATCGCATGCCCACGGGTAATCAGCAAACGCCGCCGTAACAGATCACCCGTGGCCGCAGCCATCGCTGCGGGCGTGGCCAGCGACAGGGCGCAGGGACAGGACACCACCAGCACCGCAATGGCAGTGGTGGCCGCCCGTGACGCATCCAGTTGCATCCATATCAGCCAGACCAGGGTTGCAAACAACAACAGCACACTGATGAAGATCGTGGCGATGCGGTCCGTGAGTGTGACCGTTGGCGGCTTTTCACTGGCCCCGCGATCGATAAGCCGATCGATGACGGACAGGGTACTGGCTGCCTGGCGTCGCAACACCCTGAAGCTGATCGGCACTCCGGTCAGCAAGGCGCCACCCGGAACCACGTCTCCCGGCCCGACCACGATGGGTACCGATTCACCGGTTACCAGCGCATTGTTGACCGAGCTCTGCCCCGCATGCACCACTGCATCCACCGGCACCCGCTCGCCATTGTCGACCAGAATCAGGTCATCCACTTCCAGCCGCAGCGCCGGCACCACTTCCAGCGCTTCCCCGACATATCGCTGGGCGGTCTCAGGCGCTGCCAGGCTGATATCATCTACCGCTCGCATGGCACGTCGCCGCGCTGCCCATTCCAGATAGCGCGCTCCGAGCAGCAGGAACACGAACATGGCCACCGAGTCGAAATAGATCTCGCCTCTGCCTGTCACGGTAGCCCAGACACTGGCCAGAAAGGCGGCCACGATGCCGATGGTCACCGGTACATCCATGCCCGGTTGACGGCGCAACAGATCGCGCCAGGCCCCCTTCAGAAAAGGGGTGGCGCTATAGAGCATTACCGGTGTGGTCAGCACCAGACTCGCCCAGCGCAACAGTTGCTCATGAGCCGGATCGATATCGCCATCGCCACTGAGATAGGCGGGTAAGGCATACATCATGACCTGCATGGTGGCAATACCGGCGACGAAGAGTCGCTGCAGAAACACACGCGATTCGCGTTTCAGGGCCAACTCTCGTTCGCGTGCATCGAATGGCACGCCCTGATAACCCATCTGCGCCAGTCGCAGCAGAATATCCGACAGCTTCAGTTTCTTGGCATCGAAGCGCACCGTGGCCCGAGCACTGGAGAAATTGACACTGGCACGACTGACACCAGGCAGGCCACCAACGGCGCGCTCCAGTACCCAGACACAGGCACCACAGCGAAGACCTTCCACAGACAGGTTCAGGTCGACCAGGTCAGGCGCTCCGCCAACCTGTGTCTCATCGACCGCATCGACAGGTTGCAGGTAGCGCTCGCTGATCTCGGGTTCGTCAAACACGGACAACTCGTCCAGACGAGCGGACAGATCATCGGGTATGACGCCGAACAGGGCAGGTTCGCTGCGAAACCGATAGTAGTCTCCGAGGTCGGCATCCACGATGGCCTGCATCACCGCCTGGCAACCGGCACAGCAGACATCGTGGCTCGCATCATCGAAGTCGACCTGCCAGCGTTCGGGCTCGAGCACCTGCTCGGTGCAGTGATAGCATCTCATTCAACTAATCTCGCGCAAGGCAATCATCAGGCACCATGACCGGCGCCGTGCATCATGCTCAAGTGAAGCAGCCCCATGACACCCAGCACGATGATCAGGCTGCCGGCCAGCACTCTCACCCATCGACGACGACTGGCCCTTGCCAGCCATTGCCCCGAGAGCCCCAGCAACATGAGATTCGGCAGGGTACCGAGGCCAAACACCAGCATCAGTAGCGCGCCGCGTTGCCAACTACCCGCCACCAGCGCAGCGCTGAGAACGGCGTAGACCATGCCACAGGGCACCATTCCCCACAGAGACCCGGCCATGACGGAATTGAGGAAGCCCGCTCCACGCAGGCGCGAGGTGGCAGCCGGCCGGATGTGCTGCCAGACATGGCTGCCCAGAGATTCCACCGCCATGCCGATTCGCTTGACTCCCGATACATACAGCCCCATCAGAATCACCAGTACACTACTGAACAGATAGGCTGTCTGTTGTATGGGCAGCATGGACTGCATGAGCCAGGCAACCGAACCGATGCCGCCTGCCAGCGCTCCCAGCGTGGTGTAGGTCATGATTCGTCCCAGGTTGTAGGCGGCTACCGCCTGAATGGCGCTCCCTCCATGGGAAGCAGCCAGGCTGGCGGAGGCCAGACCCTCGGTTGGCACACCACTGCCTGCGCCCACGCTGACAACCTTCACCGGAATGCCCGGAGATCGCCCCAGAGGCTTCTGCTGCATCATGCCCAGCGCACCGACGATACCGCCACACATGCCGGCGCAATGCACGCCACCGAGCAGTCCGGTCAGGAAAACCGCCAGCAGCGATAGATCGGAAAACACCATGTAGATTACCTCGCGCCGGTCACGCCCGACGCGCTACGCTCGATGGCAGACCTGGCTGACGTCCATTGCAGCCGTGTCTGTTGCCAGTCAGATATCCAGCACCCGCTGGATGATGCTCTTCGCAACGAACCCCAGCATGCCGAATCCCAATACGAAGAACAGCACGATGGTGCCCACCTTGCCAGCTCGGGAGTCACGCGCCAGCTTCCAGACGATGAACAGCATGTAGAGCATGAAGCCCCCGATACCGAAGGTCATCCCGAAGGTGGAAATCTGCTGCTCTGTGAATCCGAACATTCAGCTGACGCCCTCCCCGGCAACAAGATCGCGGTACGCATGCCAGGTGGCATGCCCGACGAGCGGCGCCGTGATCAGCAAAGGCAGAAAACCGGCTGCCAGACTCAAGCCGATGATGACAACGACGAGCAGGGCCCAGACGTATAGCGTCCTCGGGTTGGCGATGACGCTGCGCACGCTGCTGAAGATGGCCATCAGGGTATCGCTCTTGCGATCCAGCATCATCGGCGCGGCGACCACGCCAATGGCGAAGACAATGGACGCGAAGATGAACCCGACACCACCCCACAACAACAGGAACTGGGGATTGTTCAACGAGAAGATCTGACCGAGCACTCCCTGCACGGTGGGAAAACTCGTGGTGGACGACAGTGCGAACAGGATCAGCGACACACGAGCCCAGACAATCATGGCGAACGTCAGAATAATGGCGAAAAATGCCAGACTGCTCAAGTTGCGTGTCCAGCACGTCAGCGATTGCCACAGACTGGCCGTACCGTTCTGTTCCCGCTGTCGCGACAAGTCGTAAAGTCCTGTACACAGAAACGGCCCCATCAGGAAAAATCCCCCGATGAGCCCCATGGTCAGCTGCCATTTGGTAGCGTAGACCCAGACGATGGCATATCCCATCAGAACGAACACCAGTCCGTAGAAACACCCCAGGAACCGGGTAGCGACCAGATCGGCCCACCCACGCTTCAGCCATTCCAGCGGCGCATCGGCGCTCAGCTGATGGATGGCAGGCATGGGAGGTGGCAATTCTTCAGCCACACTCGCGGGCTCACTGGCAATCTGCCCGGGCCCCTTGTCTACACTATTTGTCATGACAACTCCATGGTTCTGCATTCAACTATGCACAACTGCTCAGCCGCTACCATAATCGAAGCATTGCCATGGCACGTTGATCTTCATCAATCCACCGTATACTCAGCCTATGAAAGGATATGCCCGAATTGCCGCCGCCGTGCCCGCTGCCGCGGTCGCTGACATCAATGCAAACCGTGAACGGACACTGGCGCTGTGGCGCGAGGCCGATCTGGCCTGTGCCAATGTCGTCGTGTTCCCGGAGTTGGGACTGAGCGGCTACAGCATTCGCGACCTGTGCATGAACACGGCCCTGCTCGATGCCTGCGAACAGTCGCTGGCGCAACTCATCGAATCGGGCAGTTCACTCAAGCCCGTTGCCATCGTCGGCATCCCCCTGCGTTTCAATCACGGACTGTACAACTGCGCCGCCCTGATTCATAACGGTACCCTGCTCGGCGTGGTGCCCAAGGCCTATCTGCCAAATTACCGCGAGTTCGAGGAAGCCCGCTGGTTTCGGCCCGGCTTCGATCTGCCGGAAGGCGCCACGATCACCATTGGCAAGTACAAGGCTCCCTTAGGGCTCGATCTGCTGTTCAAGGGCTCCCTGCCCGATCTGAGCGTGGGCGTGGAAATCTGCGAAGACCTCTGGGTACAGAACGCTCCCAGCAGCTATCAGGTATCCGCTGGCGCCACCATCATCTGCAATCTGTCGGCCTCCAACTTCACCATCGGCAAGGCCGAGCTTCGGCGCCTGCTGGCGCGTTCGGCATCCGATCGCGGCAAGTGCGCCTACGTCTACGTCGCCGCCGGACCCGGTGAATCATCCACCGATGTTGCCTTCGACGCCGATGCCTTCATCTGTGAAAACGGCAACATGCTGGCCGAATCGCATCGCTTTCAGCGCACGGGACAGCTGATCGTGCAGGATATCGATCTGGAGTTGCTGGCCTACGAACGCCGCTCCACCACCACCTTCGGTGACTGCGCTCGCGAGAACCAGATGCCGGTGCGCACCATCAGATTCGAAGCCGAAGAAGTCGCCGGCATGGTTCGCCAGGTCACCCGGACACCTTTCCTGCCTCGCGATCCAGCCACTCTGGCCAACCGCTGCTGGGAAATGTTCGAGATCCAGAGCAATGCCCTGGCCACGCGCATGGCTGCCATCGGCAAGCCGAAACTGGTACTGGGCGTCTCCGGCGGCCTGGACTCCACTCACGCTGCCCTGGTTGCCGCCGCCGCCCTGGACCTTCGCGGACAACCACGTACCGACCTTCGGTGCATCACCCTGCCCGGCTTCGGCACCAGTGACGGTACACGCGACAACGCTGAAGCGCTGGCCCACGCCCTGGGCGCCAGCTTCAGCCAGGTGAGCATCTCGGATGCAAGCCGCACGGTACTGGAGGCCATCGGTCACCCGGCATCTGATGGGGTCGACAATGTCGAGCAACTGATCGACAAACTGCGCAGCCATCCGGAGATGGGTGATGTCACGCTGGAGAATGTCCAGGCTCGCCTGCGCACCTTGTTGTTGATGACACTGGCCAATCAGCAAGGCGGCCTGGTTGTCGGCACTGGCGATCTGTCCGAAAAGGCACTCGGTTGGTCCACCTACGCCGGCGACCATATTGCCATGTACGATGTGAATGCCGGGGTACCCAAGACACTGATCCAGTTCGTGATCCGCTGGGTTGCCAACGAACGAGCCAGCAACTGGAGCGATAGCGAGAGCCTGCGCGAAACCCTGTTTGCCATTCTCGACACCCCGATTTCCCCGGAGCTGTTGCCGGCCGGTGCCAATGGCGAGATCTCGCAGCTCACCGAGGAGAAGATCGGCCCTTACGAATTGCACGACTTCTTTCTGTACCATCTGGTTCGCCATGGCGCACGCCCGGGACGCATTCTGGACCTGGCACGCGTTGCATTCAACGAGTCACAGTACGATGATGACACCCTGAAGAAATGGCTGACCGTCTTCGTTCAGCGCTTCTTCACACACCAGTTCAAGCGTTCCTGCACGGCCGATGGCCCCAAAGTGGGCAACGTCGCACTCTCTCCCCGCGGCGACTGGCGCATGCCTTCGGATGCCAAGCCCGACACCTGGCTGGCGGACATCACTGCCTGGCACCCGAGCGCGACCACCGTCAAGGATTCGGGTGGCCGACCCTTGTATTGATGAGAGCCTCTGTATTGACTTGCATGCCTTATGATGGCGTGCATACTTTGTGATGGTATGCATGCCTCGTGACGACGTGTACACGCTGTATTGATGTGCACGCCTTGTATTGACCAGCATCACATTTGTTGGTCAGCATGCCCTGTAATGACAGGAATCCCTTTTGTTGATCAGTGTCTGCCCTGCCCTTGTGGCAGGGCAGCAGCACGACTGCCCTGTCATCCCTTCAGCTCATCTTTCCAGCTCATCAATCCTGCTCATCGGCAGTGCACGACCGAGTGCGGGGCAGAAGCACGTTTATTCCAGCGGTTCCTGCGTCACCACATTCAGACGATTCGCCCCTGGCATTTACGCATTGTTTGCATCTTTCGCGACCATACTCCTTCCTTCGAAAACGATCGGAAGGAATTCATAGCATGAAACTCGCATTCTCCAGGCGATGCCTCGGCGCAGGCCTGGGTCTTGTCATGGCAGCCAGCATCGCACCCGCCATGGTTACTGCGCAGTCCGGGCCATCCGACAATGAGCAACAACGACCTGGACGCGGCGGACCACCACCGCAGGAAGCATTCGATGCCTGCGCATCACTGACCGTCGATGATTCCTGCTCGGTTCAGACACCGAACGGGACTCTCGAGGGCACTTGCCAGCAAGCCCCACGCAACGAACAGTTGTTGTGCGTACCTGCTCGTTGATGCTGAAAAACGACCAATCGAGCGTGTGATCCTGTGATCACACGTCAGCAGAGTTCGATGGTCAGCAGAACCACGGATCGTTGCACTCCCGACAGGGCATGCTCACGTTCGCGGTCGAGAAAAACCAGTTGTCCCGACCGCAGAGTCTGTGAGCCTTCCGGCGTTCTGACGATGATCTCCCCTTCCAGACAATGAATCACGACCTCGCCTTCCACGCTGCAGTAACCTGACTGATGCATGTCTGCGCCTGCTTCAATGACCAGACGGGCCAACTCGATACCACTGCCTTTCACGATTGCCTTGGACTTTTCCGTCTTCAGATCATCCGCCCAGGTTTCCAGATCGACAAGCTCCAACGGTGATGCATGATGAGTTGCCATAGAAGATGCTCCAATGTCCCTGACAGGTCATTGTAGGCTTTAATCAATGACCTGCCCGGTGGATGTCATGATGCCCACCCTGCAATGCCCATCCTGCAATGCGCGCTCTGCGATATCGGGCTATCTCCCCCCGGTAGCAGACGGAACCGCACTGCCATACTGCCCGGGTTAGCCTGAGACATCATGCTCGTCTCGTGTGACCGCCACGCGTTGCGTTGTAGAGGGACCGTGCTGCATCTTCTGTCAGAGGAAGCCTCGCGGCTCGCTCGACGTCTGCCCGAGTCACACCAATATCCTGTAACAGAGTGTCATCGAGCGCGAGCAAGTGGGCAAATGCATCGCGACTTTCACGTTGATCACGCTTGCGATCGACCCAGCGTCGAAATCGCTGGAGATGGCGTCGCAGCACCACTGGCGGCGAAGAGTTCGGTACCGGGACGGCATTCTGCAAGCTTGACGTCTGCCGCGATCCTGCATCGGACGGGAGGTTGGCGCGGGGATTGGCGCGTCCGTCGGTGCGTCCGTCGGTGCGCACCTTGACGCGGACACCAGCGATATCACCAAATTGCTCGGAACAGATAGTGGCCATGAGACTCCTCCAGATCAGTCGGGTTCTGCGGTTGCAGACCTTGAATGACAATTTGCGGCAAACCCATCTATTCATCAAACGAATAGTTCTGATAGTATCTTTCATGTTTTCTGACAGATAGGGTACTACCATGAGTTCACCCGCTCCCGCCTCCCTGCCATTACTGGAACTGGACACCCTCAGAACGTTGGTGGCCATAGCCGAAACCGGCAACTTCTCGGCGGCTGCGGAGGTGGTCTACCGCACACCCTCCGCCGTCTCCATGCAGGTCAAGAAAGCCGAAACCCTGTTGGGGCGCCCCTTGTTCAAGCGCGATTCCCGCTCTGTCGTGGCAACGCCGGATGGCGAGAGGCTGGTGCAGCACGGCAAACGCATGCTGGCGCTGAACCGGGAAGTGATGGCCACTTTCATCTCGCCTGACGTGGTCGGCGTAGTGCGGCTTGGTGCTCCCGATGACATGATCGAACACATCCTGCCTGATCTGCTGTGTCGCTTCGCGCATACACACAGCGGCATTACAGTCGATGTGGTGATAGACAGCTCCACCAGATTGCGACAGAAAGTACACAGTGGCGAGCTGGATCTTGCCATGGTGACCTGTTCACCGGAGGTAAAACCGGCGACTGACATGGAAATCCTGTTCGAAGAGCCGCTGACCTGGGCGGGGATGCGGCATGGCATTGCCCACGAGCAGAATCCACTGCCGATTTCCGTATGGGAAGAAGGTTGCTCCTGGCGTAATGCCGGGCTGAAGAGCCTGAGCGATTGCAATCGCGAATACCGCATCGCCTTGATGAGCGCCCACATCTCAGGGCAACGTGCGGCCATCCTTGCCGACCTGGCCATTGCCCCCATTCCCGTATCCGCCTGCGTCAATGGCATCGTGCCACTCGGTGCCCAACAGGGTTTGCCGGCACTGGGTAACTATGCCCTGGGCATGATCCTGTCAGAGCAGATATCAAGGCCTGCAGAGGCCGCCGCTGACCACCTGCGCGCCTGTTTTGCCGCGCAGAAGGTGCTCGCGTCAAGTGCCTAGAGCGTCCGGTGTCCTGTGTCCTGTGTCCTGTGTCCTGTGTCCTGTGTCCTGTGTCCTGTGTCCTGTGTCCTGTGTCCTGTGTCCTGTGTCCTGTTGT
>NZ_JBQYLE010000001.1:0-63993 GCF_052681095.1 Granulosicoccus sp. 3-233 | reverse complement strand
CCTGTGTCCGGTGCCTGGTGCCTGGTGCCTAACGACAGACTGCCGTGTTCAATGTGTCCGGCAGAGCCTGCATGCTTTCCAGAGTCTGCCTGACAGCCTCATCCCAATCGGTATGAGGTTCCTCTCCCAGCAGCTCCAGCAATCGAGTGTTATCCAGGCGCATCGGATGATGCCATGTCGGCAACACTTCCATCGCCTCACGAGCAAAACCGCCGAAGGGGGCCAGCAAACGCAGGATCCACCAGGGAAAGCGGCGTTCGGGCACATCATGGCCGACCACCCGTTCCACCGCACGAATCATGGCCTGCCCATCCTCGTCCCAATGCCCGGCAAACTGCAGACATTCAAACGGACGAAGTGAAGCACGACGCTCGATCAACCGGGCGAAGCACTCTGCCAGATCGGGCAGATAGGCGTGGGCATGAGCCGCGCCGTTGCCGACCGATACGAACCTGCTTACCGGCTTCCCCGACGCTACCATCGCCTGACCGAACCAGCTGGAACGTGCATTGGCACCGAAGAAATCTCCGGCTCGCAGAATCAGGCTGGGCACCTCAGGGGCTGCCGCCGCCAGGCGTTTCTCCATTTCGATGCGAATTCGCCCCTTGCGGGTATTGGCCGTTTGCGGTGTGTCTTCTGTAATCACCGGGCTGCTTGCCGCATCAAAGTTGTACAGTGTGCCTGGCAGAACAATGCGCGCGCCTCCCTGCGCCCGCGCAGCCGCTATCGTATTGTCCAGCATGGGCAGAACGAGCGTCTGCCAGTTGCGATAGCCTGGCGGATTGACCGCATGAACGATTACATCAACCCCTTCCGCCGCACGCAGTACATCCGCTTCGTGCATGGCGTCTCCCGCCTGCCAGATGATACCGTCAGCAATGACCAGACCCCGTGCAGCCGCCTCGACATCCCGTGCCAGCCCACTGACATGCCATCCCTTGCGAAGCAGCTTGTCAGCGATCTCGCTACCGATTCCGCCGGTCGCGCCCAGTACCAGCGCCTTGCCAGCGTAACGTCCCACTCGTGTGGCTGAATCGCTGTTCATCCGTGTCTCCAATTGCCTGTTGTTCAGAAGTGCGAACAACATAGCGCCGCAAGAGCACGATGAAAATTGACAAACTTCTTGTAATAGCTCATACATTTCTTATGAGCAAGACTCTTGACTGGAATGATCAACGCGCGTTTCTGGCTGTAGTCGACACAGGCAGCCTGTCCGGGGCGGCCCGTCGGCTCGGTGTGGCCCAGGCAACAGTGCGTACTCGCATCGAGTCCCTCGAAGCGGTATTGAACACTGTCCTGTTTACCCGATCGGTCAATGGGCTTGTGCCCACAGATCGTGCCCTGACCTTGATGGAACCGGCACGCGCCATGGCCAACGCATCAGAGGCCTTCGTGCGCACGGCCTCTGCCGACGCCAGCGAAATTGCCGGCGTTGTCCGCATCAGCGTATCGGAGTTCGTTGGTGTGGAAGTACTGCCGGGCATGCTCGGCGAATTGCGCCAGCAGCATCCAAAGCTGATTCTGGAAATCGATCTGTCCAATGCATCGGCAGCCATACTCGATCGGGAAGCCGATATCGCGGTTCGCATGCATCAACCGCAGCAAGGCTCTCTGGTGGCCCGCAAGGTCGCCGCGATCAGGCTGGGCTTGTACGCCCATCATGATTATCTGCGGTCCCACGGCGAACCGACAGAACCTGCTGACTTGGCCAACCATGACTGGATAGGACCGGACCGTTCCAGCAACGATCTGGCGCTTGTCATGAAAATTCTGCCGAACGTCGACCGCCAACGCTGCGTGATACGCACCGACAGCCATCCGACGCAACTGGCAGCCGCTCGTGCCGGTTTGGGAATTGCAGCCATTCAATGCGCTATCGGCGAGGCCGACTCCGAATTGCGCCGGGTACTACCGGATCTGTCGATAGCGACGCTTGATACCTGGATCGTGACCCATGCAGACCTGAAGAATGTGCCGAAGATCCGGGTCGTGACGGATCATCTGGCGACGTGTTTCAGACGGTATGGCGAGATGAGTTGAGTGATGTTGAGTGAGCCGAGTAAGCCGAGTAAGCCGAGTGAGCCGAGTAAGCCGAGTGAGCCGAGTGAGCCGAGTGAGCCGAGTGAGCCGAATAAGCCGAGTGAGCCGAGTAAGCCGAGTAAGCCGAGTAAGCCGAGTAAGCCGAGTAAGCCGAGTAAGCCGAGTGAGCCGAGTAAGCCGAGTAAGCCGAGTAAGCCGAGTAAGCCGAGTGAGCCGAGTAAGCCGAGTAAGCCGAGTAAGCCGAGTAAGCCGAGTAAGCCGAGTAAGCCGAGTAAGCCGAGTAAGCCGAGTGAGCCGAGTGAGCCGAGTAAGTTTCGTGAGTTTCGTCAGCTGAATCTTCATCGCCTCTCGCCTGCCGGTATTAATACACGCAGAAGCATGATGTTCATGCGTTTCCAACAGCGGTAGACTTCCTAACAGACAGAATTTGCAACATCAGACTCGTTAGCAGAATGCCCGCACAAGTCGCCCTTGTCAGAAACGATCGAGCCTGATGCAAATACGGAAGAACCTCATCATGAAGCCATACCACCTGCTGTTCCCGCTCATCCTGACCACGCAGCTGCTTGCCTGTAGCAGTAGTGACGATGCAACATCACTACCTGCCGATGACGATGATGACCCGATCGAACCACCAGTGGTTCTGCAAATCCCTGAGTATTCAGGCGAGCTGACATTCGCCAGCACATTGCAAGTGGATCTGGACTCCATGATCTCGGAAGCCGGTCTGAATCGCGTCGATGGCTACCAGGTCTCACGCGACGGATCAAACATTCGAGCAGATGTACTCGATGAAGACAGCGAAATCGCAGCCATTGCCTTGATAGACACCGTGAGCGGAGAGGCCAGCTGGCTGCTAACCGATATCGGAAAGAACACCCAGGTGGTGTTCGATGCCGACAATTCACCCGTGGCTGTCATCGGGCTGTCCTGCGCAACCGTGTCCTACAATGCGACTTTCAGCGACAGCCTGTTTGACCTGTCGCCGCTGAGCCCGACGGGGCGCTGCATCTACAAGGGCACGGAACAATCCGCGGACGGCAATGTCGTGCTGTTCAATACCTACGATCCGCAGGATCTCAGCCAGTACGACACTCCGAACAGCACCACGCTGCATGCCTATACACTGGACTCTGCCAACCTGGTTGACTATCCCGACACCAGCATTGAAGTGGATGGTGTCGTCCTGTCGCCACGTCTGTCAGGCATCAGCTACCAGGGTTACGAACTGAGTGACGACGGCCAGCTGCTGTTCAGTCAGCAATGGTGGGAAGGCACGGACGCAGATGGCGGTACGTTGCGACAGGTTGGTGCGACCCTGTGGAATACAAGGACGAACGAATGGTGGGTTCGCGGCCTGGCCGAGGACTCGAGAGGATGCACCATCACCGACAAGGTCAACTGCCTGCCGCCGTACTCCTACACCTTGTCCGCTGATGGCACGAGGCAGTATTCCGAGATACCCGTGGGCGAGCGTTTCAGCGACCGCCCACCGTGGGAAAACTTCGACTCTTCCGTCGAGCTCGCGATGACCGGCTTGACCATTGCCTTCCCTCTGCAAGATATCAACAATGTCCAATCCATGATAACCAATGACAATGGCGACCAACTGGTACTCTTCTCGGGGTCCTACGGCAGCTCCGAGGCGACTGGGGGCTATTACCTCTACCAGCGAAGCAGCGACAGTCTGCTATCACTGAACCGTGCCCTGCGCGCCTGCTCACTGACGGATGGTGACGGCAATGAGCTGGATGAATCGACCTGCGAATACACCTCTGTCCCTGGAGCCATTACCAGCGAGGCAGAGTACTACACCGCCGATGGTCAGCACGTGCTGTTCCGCTCCATCAGTCGGTTTACCGATGACCGGATACAGGCAGTGGACAATTTCCTGCTGGATGTGGAAGATGCCGCCATGTACTCCCTGCCTGAATACTATGGTGAACGTTCTGCGTGGATCAGTGGCGATGGGTCGGTGGTGATGGGGGTCAGTGATTTTCCGGAGTATGACGTGTTGATTGGCAGGCGGTAGTCGGCAGGTAATAGCCTTGTGCAAGGGCTCTGATGCGAACCTGCATTGCTGACACCTGGCTTGTCTTCTCACATAGATTATCTTTGTGCTGTATATAGCACCAGTATAATGACCATCCGCAGCAAACCACCTTCGAGGCTCGGCGTAAAATGGATTGATACCATGAACCGGAGCCAGGGATGCACCTTCATCACGCCGATACCCGCTGCAAGCCAATTTCATACGACTCATTGAGGCTCCATGCATCTTCCGGAAATGACAATTCGAATGCAGTTGCCGAGGAGAGATCACGCGACTACTCGATGCGTGATCAATCTGAGGATGAAGCCTGCATGCAACAGCCGGATCACTCCGGGAACGAAGCTTGCGGGAAACAGCGTGATCAATCCGCAAACGATGCCGGCATCCAGAAGCTGAAGCAGTCAAGTGGTACAGCGGGGTGCCAGCAGCAGGATACGGGCATCAATACAGATGAGAATCATCATCAGGAACAGGCTCGCTACACCACCCACCCCCTACCGACAGAGCCCGAAAATCCCGACCTTGGACAAGATCTGCTGGATGATCGAATATCCGAAGCCGAGGCCATCCGATTGGCCATGGCATTGATCGAGGGTGCGCAGTATGCGTCAGAGGACAGAGCCGCAAAAGCCGAAAAACTGCGCGAACGAATCAGGCGGATAGGTGGGCAAGCCCCCACTCCTGATGATGAAACCAATGAAACGCTGGGTAATCGATTACGCTCGCTCTCCAGAACCCGTGACCGGAATCTCGCCGAGCAACTGCGTCTACAGGTGCGCTTCGACGATGCCGAACACTACAAGTTGGACGGATGCCGTAGCATGATTGTCTGGATGGATGCCCACCTGGGCATTGCAAAAACGAATGCCTCCGAGCAACTGCGGGTCGGTCGCGCCTTGCAACATTTACCAATACTCGAGTCCCTGTTTACGCTTGGTCAGATATCCTTCTCCCAATTACGCGAAGTGACACGGGTAGCCACCCCGCAAACCGATGGCGAGTTTGCACTGGCAACCCTGGCCTTATCAGTCAGTGAAACACGCGAATATTGCCAAAGATTTCGTCATGACAGCGATCTCGATGAAGATGCCAGACTGGCTGCGCACCATGGACAGGACGTCAGCGATGCTCATGCTGCCTTGCGAGCTTATGAAAGACGCACTCTGTCCATCAGCGAACCCGATGCGCATTCCACACGAATAGTCATCGAACTGCCGCGGGAACTGGGCGAGGAATTTCGGCGATCCCTCGAACAATGTGAAGACTGGATTCGGGAAGGCGGCGAAGATCCACGAGAAGGCGCGGCTCAACCCGACCTAGATCCTGTTGACGAACCTCTTGCTACGGTGCACGGTACACGTGAAAAAATCGGGATCCCGCCTTCAGTGCATTCATCACGTATTGCCGGATTCGCCACTGACAGGACAGATACCGCAGCACCGATGAGACCGACCGCCGCGCAGCTGCGTGCCGACGCCGCTCTGCTGATGAGCAGACGATCACTGGCACATGCAGGACAGGCCGTGGCAATGGCGGACCGCTACCGAGTGCATGTCAATCTCGATATCCAGCATTTGCTTGAAAGCTTCAGCGACGAGCGTAATGGCAATGCATCATCCGATAAGTCGAATTGCTGCACAGACGACAAACACAATAAACAGGCTCCTGCCAATGATGGAAATACAACCATTACAGAGCGCCCCTGGCTTCATGGCGCTGGCCCCGTGTCCCGTGCCACTGCACAACGACTGGCAGAAATCGCCGGATTTACCCTTGTATTACGAGACGACGAAGGGGAAGTGCTCGCTACCGCTGACAAGGCTCCGCCGTTCACCCGGCGACAATTGCGAACGCTGCGTGCGCGAGACCGACGGTGTCAAATGCCGGGATGCGGCTCTACACGGCATGCCGAAGGACATCACGTGGTGCACCGAGAGAATGGAGGTCAATCGACAATGGACAATGCCGTTCATCTCTGCGGGGCTTGCCACCGACTATTGCATGAAGGCGGATTTCGACTCGAGCGCATCGGGCCCAATGGCGCGGATCTGGGGCAACAGGCGACGCAGGTGCATGCAGCAGACAATGCATCTCGGACCCGAGCACAGGCCAAGGTGGCGAGAATCAGGTGTTATCGCCTCTACGGTCGTGATGGTCGCGAGTATCATTGTGTGAATGCGGCTCGTGCGAGCATGAGTGACGGGGCCGGGGAGGATCTGCGTCCTGAAGAGGTGTGGGCGAGGCAATCATGGAAAGCTCAGAAATCTCATCAACCTCGGCAAAACCAGCAAAACCAGCAAAACCAGCAAAACCAGCAGAACCAGCAGAACCAGCAGAATCAGCAGAATCAGCAATCTCGGGACAACCCACGATCGACCAAGCCCTCCGTTGATCGGCAACACGCGCCCTCTCACTACCACACACCACCCGATACCGAAAGCACGCGGAGCTCAGCATTCATGACTTGATGCAGTCGTTCAGCTGCGGTATCGCTGCGCTGCCTGACGGCGACAGTCCTGATCTGTTTAGACGAGTAAACAATTCACGGAACCATCAACGACGGCTCGACAGATTGCTTGTTTGAACAGCTTTCCACCACTTGTCCGACTTCAATCCCGGATTGTTTAGACGAGTAAACTCAATGACGCTTTGACTCAATAACCCAATAACCCAATAACCCAATAACCCAATGACTCATTGACTCATTGACTCAATGACCCACAAACTCAATGACCATCCAACCAGCCCACCACCTGAACTCAGGCTCACCCCATATCGAGAAATAAACATTCCTCCCGATTTCGCCTATGCTGAATCAAAATCCAGAACGAGAACGCTTCACCATGTCTCGAGCTCAACGTTTGTTGGCACTGATTCAGATTCTCAGAAGCCATCGCTTTCCAGTCAGTGGAGAGCATCTGGCATCGGAGCTGGGTATCAGCCTGCGTACGCTGTACCGGGATATCGCAACAC
The DNA here is from genome assembly GCF_052681095.1 of Granulosicoccus sp. 3-233. NCBI lineage: Bacteria > Pseudomonadati > Pseudomonadota > Gammaproteobacteria > Chromatiales > Granulosicoccaceae > Granulosicoccus > Granulosicoccus sp. 3-233. The sequence goes on along the minus strand of NZ_JBQYLE010000001.1, from coordinate 56,927 downwards.
TGCAGGAGCAAGGCGCCAACATTGTCGGCGAAGCCGGAGTTGGATACGTATTGCAAGCAGGCTTCACGTTGCCACCTCTGATGTTCACCGAAGACGAACTCGAGGCCATTGTGTTGGGCTCTCGCTGGGTAGCCAACAGGGCCGATGAACGCCTGGGAGATTCGGCCGCAAGCGCACTGGCCAAGATCGCATCTGTACTACCGACCCCATTACGCAGGGAACTGGATGATTCGGGCTTGCTGATCGGACCTGCCAGACCACCTCACCAAGAGCAGATTGATCTGCAGGCCATTCGACAGTGCATTCGCCAGCAAAGCAAACTTCTTATCCACTACAGCGATCAGCACGATGCACCCAGTCAACGTATCGTCTGGCCGTTTGCGCTCGGATATTTCGAGCAATTCCGCATCATGGTGGGATGGTGCGAACTGCGTGACGGGTATCGCCATTTCCGCACCGATCGCATCACTCGACAGGAGGTTCTTCAGCAAACCTACTCTCGCCCCCGACAGGTCATGCTGAGAGAATGGCGACAACAGAATCACCCCCAGTCGCAAGCAATCACTACTGACAGAAACTGACAGTTCGTATGGGTACACTGTCTCTCGACAACTCTGGCTCCACCAGCAGCAAATTCAGAAAGCCAACTCAGAAAGCCAATACAGAAAGCCAGTCCAAACAGCCAGCCCAAACAACCTTCCAATGGAGAACCCCATGCACCGACCGACCCTTGGACAGACCACCCGTGCCACTTCAGGGCTGCGTTCATGACTGCCCGTGAAGGTGGTTGCGCCTGTGGCCAGATACGATTCAGGATAGATGCCCCCTTGCTCGGCGTCGGTATCTGCCATTGCCGAGATTGCCAGAAGAGCTCTGGAGGCGCACCGAACTATGTCGCCCTTGCGCCAGAAAGCGGATTTCACGTTCTGCAAGGTGAACCGCGCATCTTCAGCAGCAAGTCCGACAGCGGTACGGATGCGAAACGTGCGTTCTGCCCCGATTGCGGCACTCCCCTGTGGAGCCATCCGCCAGATGCACCGTTTGTTCCGGTCAAACTTGGTGCACTGGATGACAGTAGCGATCTACAACCCGGCGTACATATATTCGTCGACTCCGCGCCACCGTGGCATCTGATGCACGATGGCCTGCCGCAGTTTCCCAAGATGCCGCCCGTGGCACCGCCTGAAAATGAAAGCTGATGCTCCCAATCGGAACCGCATCGCGCCCGATTGACCCGCGTTCGCCGAGCACTATTCATGTCAGTGTGAGCTGCCGATCAATACCTATGGCATCGAGAAACCGCTCATCATGCGATACCACCAGTAACGCACCGTCGTAATGCTGCAAGGCAGCTTCAAGCGCTTCCTGTGCGGCCAGGTCCAGATGATTGGTTGGCTCGTCCAGCATCAGCAATCGAGCCGGCCGATCGTTGCCGATGGTGCACCCCAACGCCACCCGCATCAGCTGTCCGCCGCTCAAACCATGCAGAGGCTGCAGAACACTCTCATCACGAAACTGCAAGCGTGACAGCAGGGTCCTGCTCTCGGTAGCATCGGCGCCAGGATTCAGCTGTTGGAAGTTATCCAACACATTAGTGGTTCGATCCAGAATAGCCAGCTGTTGATCGAGCAGCACATTGTCCGGAATGACTTGTATGGTCCCTGACCATGGAGCGAGGTGACCGCTTATCAACGTCAGTAAAGTCGACTTGCCTGTGCCATTGCCGCCCTGGACAGCGATGCGCTCGGGCCCGACAAGCTGCAGATCTAGACCCTCGATAACCGCCGATCCGCCCGGGTAACCACCTGTGAGTTGCTCAAGCTGCACTACGCACTGGCCTCTGGCGAGACCCGTTGACGGCAATGAGACTGACAGAGGCTTGATCATCTCGACACGACTGCGTGCAGCCTGCAGCTGCTCGGCCGCACTTTCCTGACGTTTTTTCGTGATTCGGCTTTGGTTCGCCGAGGTTTCTTCACTCCGACCTGCCATGGCGTTGAGCAGAATTCTTGGCTGCCCACCCTCATGCCGGCGACGACGACCCGATTTGTCTCTTCGGGATTGACGCTCGGCAACCTGCTGCCGATGCGCCGCCAACTCGGCGCTTTGCCTGGATGCTACCGTCAATGCCTGCTCGGCCTGTGACAGTTCTGCAGCCTTTGCTTCTCGATGAAACGTGCCGTTGCCACCATAACGCTTCGCACCAAAAGCACCGAGTTCGACAACAGCGTCCATCGCGTCGAGCACCTCCCTGTCATGACTGGCAACCAGCGCACCGCCTCTCCAGCCATGCAACAGGCTCAGAACCTGGTCACGACCCTCACGATCAAGATGGTTTGTCGGCTCGTCCAACAGAATGAAATCCGGCCGCTGGAACAGCAGGGCCGCCAGTCTGGCACGTGTGCCCTGCCCGCCGGACAAGGATGACAGCGATTGATCCACAGCAACATCCAGCGAAAATCGCTGCAGACACTGCTCCATCCTGACCGGCAATTCCCAATCAGCCTCGGCCAGTTCGTCCAGACTTGCCGTTCCCGCCGCCGCACGCGCCAGTACGGCCAATGCCTCGGTAGCGCCGAACAGATCGGAGATTGTCTCCACCCCGTGCAGATCCTGACGCAATATGGCCACACGACCGTCACGATGAATATGCCCACCAGCAGGCTGCAGTCTCCCGCCTATGAGTTCGAGCAGTGTGGATTTACCTGCGCCGTTGCGACCGACCAGACCGGTGCGGTTGGGCCCCAGCTGCAGGCTCAATGGAACAAATGGCTGGTAACCGTCAGGTGCAAGCCAGAACAGATCGTTGAGAATGATGGATGAGCGCATGAGCCAGGAACTCCTGATAGACAGTGGAAACGGAACGAACTGTCTTTGCCTGATTCATGACTTTGCCTCCTCTCATCCTGCGCACCGGTTCATGCGTGATTGTCGATGCACGCACGCAGTCTATCGCAATGCAGATCCGGGTGACAAGACGATGGCGATGACCGTTTCCGTTCTCGGCACCGTCCAGACACCCGACTGCATCAACTCATCGACGCCTTCGCCATATCCTGAAAGAACGCATCGCGCGTATCCAGCAGACACTCATCCAGCTCTCGCGCATCGGGACCACACAACCAGGCCATGACACTGGCGGGAATGGCAGGCTCAACCAGTTGTTCCTGCGGAATCTTGCTGATGTCATTGAGTCCGGCTTCCCGAATCTCTCCCTGCATCGCAGTATCCGTAGGCGGTATACCGATGAAGAAGCTCTGTACCCCGCGCGGCCCGAGTTCCTTCTGACACATCTGCGTCAGCATTCTGGCTGCCGCCTTGGAACTGCAATAAGCCGTCCAACCTTCCATCGGTGTGGTGGCCGCACCGGTACCGGCATTGACGATCACGCCCTGACTCGCTTCCAGCATCGGCAGGCTTGCCAGAATCATGCGATGCATGCCCACGACATTCACATCGAATACCCGTCCGAAAGCATCACTGTCGATCTTGTCCACATGTCCGATAGGGCTGATGCTGCCGGCATTGTTCACCAGGGCGTCCAGCTTGCCCGCCTGTTCGGTCACGGTCTGAATGGCCGCCGCAATGCTCGACGGCTGCGTGACATCCAGATCCAGCACAGTGACATTGGGAAATTCCTGCGCAATTTCCGTCGGTGAACCATCCTTTACGCCGGCAAAAACCTGAGCACCACTTTTGGACAGCAGCCCCGCCAGCATCAGCCCGATACCGCGCCCCGCACCCGTGACCAGAATCGACTTTCCAGTCAGGTCCGGCAGCGGCACGGCATAAAGATCGAAAATTTTGCTTGCATTCATGTTCGGTTTGCCTCAATAATTGGTCAGGCCAATTAGACAGGTTGTCCACTTGTCTGTCAACACAGTTATTCAGTCGGAGGGTGCACCATCAAGATTTCAACCATAGAACCCATATCCATTGCCTACCCGGATCCGAATGATTTCGACACCATCCGCCGTACGGTACTGGTTCGGGTCGAAACATCAGACGGCGTGGTTGGCTGGGGTGAATGCATCGGCATGTGGCCGGAAGCCTGCAAAGCCATCACCACCATCATCAATGAAGGTTATGCCCCGTTTCTGATCGGTACGCCGGCAGATGACATCGAGGCCAACTGGCTGGCCATGCGACGACATGTGCACTGGTATGGCGAAGGCGGCATTGCCTCTCTGGCCATCTCCGGCATCGACATGGCCCTGTGGGACATCCGGGGCAAGGTTGCGGGCAAGCCACTGTACGAGTTGCTGGGTGGCCTCAAGCACGAACGGCTACCTGCCAATGCGTCGGCCCATGTCAACAAGAAGGGCGAAGCGGCCTGTGTGGCTGAAGTCGTCGGCTTCTTCGAAGCGGGCTTTCGCTCCACCAAGCTCGGTTTTGCCAAGAAGGGCGAGAGCGATATCGGTGGCAATCCGGAAACGGACGTGCACTTCGTCAAGGAACTGCGCGCAGCGCTTGGCGATGATGCCGAGATTCTCATCGACATCGGCAACGGTGTGCGCTGGGATGTCGCGACCGCCATCGATGTCGCCAATCGCATGGGTGAATATCGCATCGGCTGGTATGAAGAGCCGCTCTACTACACCGATGATGCCGGTTATCGCGAGCTGGCTGCCAGCACCGATGTACGCATCGCCAGCGGTGAGCGCGAATTCACGGAAACCGGCTATCGGCGGCAGATGGAATTCGTTCAGGCTGTCGAAGTGTATGGCATCGACCCCGCGCGAGTCGAAGGCATTACCGGCTTTCGCAAGGCCGATGCACTGGCCACGCAGTACGGCAAGACCATCAATGCCCATGCCTGGTCCACGGCGATTACCACCGCAGCCTCTCTGCATCTGAGCCTGGCCTCCCCGAACGCAGAAATCTTCGAATTCAAGCCCTTCCCCGTTGTCGTGCAGGATGAGTTGGTGGCCGAGAAGCTGTGGCATCGAGACGGCTGGGCCTACCCCATCGAAGCGCCAGGTCTCGGCATCGACGTGCAGGAAGATGTCGTGCGGAGGATTGCCGAATGAGTGATACGTCCCACTTCGGTGTCACTCGGCCGCGCGTCGAGGACATTGTCGAGGGAGGTTTCTCCACGCCCTGGGATGCGCCCAGCATTCCACCCTTCCCGTTCCGGTTTCGCAATGCCGAGATCATGACGCTGTACTGGCGTACCGATCCGGAAGCCATGGCCTTCCTGCTACCACCACCGCTTCAGCCTGTCGGTGACGTCGCCTGCGTTCATATCTACAGAATGAACGACACGGACTGGGTAGGCGCTTATGCCGAAGCCAATGTCATGTTCGGGGCCTGTCTGGGGGATCGTGCAGGTGCCTACTCACCCTATCTTGTCCTGTCGTCCGATGGCGGTGTCAGTCAGGGTCGTGAAGTGCACGGTCAGCCAAAGAAATACGGGCAACCGGCCATGGAGTTTCGTGGTGATCTGATGGTCGGTACCGTGGAGCGCAATGGCATCGATGTCATCACCGGCACTCTGCCCTACAAGCAGGTTCCTGTCGATGCCGAGGCACTGGCACCGCACTTCGATTTCGCCACGAACCTCAATCTCAAGGCCATCGATCATATCGACGGCAGACCGGCCATTCGACAGTTGACCAGTCGCAAGCTGACCGATGTCACCGTGCACGAAGCCTGGACCGGCCCCTGTACGGTCGAATTACGGCCCAACGCACAACTTCCCGTTTTCCGCCTGCCAGTACTCGAACCTCTGCAAGGCTTCTACTGGCGCGCCGACTTCACTCTCGTCCCTGGCGAGATCATCCATGATTATCTGGAGGACTCGCAATGAGTACCAGAGTTGCAATTACTGACTATACCTTCCCTGATGTTGCACAGGAGCGAGCAGCGGCAGAATCTGCCAATGCCATTTTTTCCGCGCATCAGGCCAGAACCGATGCCGAAGTGGCCGAAGCGGTCGCCGGTGCCAATGTGGTTGCCGTGCAGTTCGCGCCCTTCGGGCCACTGGCCTGCCAGGCTGTGGCACCAGGTGCCAGCATCATTCGCTATGGCGTGGGCTACGACAACATCGACCTGAATGCTGCCAGGGCCGCTGGTCTGAAAGTCGGCTATGTGCCGGACTACTGTGCCGATGAAGTGGCGGACCATACGGCGGCCGCTGCTCTGACACTGTTGCGCAAGGTCATACCACTGGACAGTTCGGTTCGGGCCGGTGAGTGGGCAGCGGTCAAGCACGCCCGACCATTGAAGCCATTCTCGGAAACCACCTTCGGTTTCTTCGGCATGGGCCAGATCGGCCAGGCCGTACTGTCACGACTCAAGGCCTTCGGTTTTCGCTTCATCGTGGCCGACCCGGGACTGAGTGCAGAAGAGGCCGAGAAGCTCGGTGCCGGTCTGGTCAGTGCAGAGGAACTGCTGGCCACTGCCGACATTCTGTCACTGCATGCCCCGGCCACCGAGCAGACCACCAACCATTTCAATGCCGAGCGTCTGGCATCGATGCAGCCGCACGCCATGCTGGTCAATTCGGCACGCGGTCAGCTGATTGTCGAAGAAGATCTGGCCGATGCCCTGAGCCGCGGAGTCATTGCGGCGGCAGCACTCGATGTCTTTCACGTCGAACCACTGCCGGCGGACTCGCCATTGCGTAACGCACCCAATCTGTTGTTGACGCCACATGCCGCCTGGTATTCCGAAGCGGCCATTGATCGTCTGCAGGGACTGGTTGCCACGGATATCACCCGAGCGCTGAACGGCGAGGATCCACGCAAACCGGTAAGGCTCTAGGCCCGGTCATCGACCACAAGAATCATCCTGTCTTCAACGACAGGCATACCGTCATACCGCTGGTGAAGGACAAGGGGCAACTCTCCGCCAGTCTTACCGCCCCGGTGACTTGTCGTCACTGGGGCACACATCGACAAGACAGACCGATCCTTGTCTTTGATTCACGCCCGACTTTTCACGACGCACAACGTCATCACAACAAGAACCGACTCAGAGAGAGGAAGACATGAAGAAACTCACTGGTATCACCGCCGCTGCAGCCATGCTGCTGGGCACGACAGGATTCGCAGCTGCCGCAGATGGCGCGGTATCGCTGGAGTCAGGCAAGGACATCGACATGGTTCTGCTGCCAAAATTTCTCGGTATTCTGGTATTCGACCAGGCCAACGAAGGCGCTCAGGAAGCTCATGCCGAACTGGAAAATTCGGGCGAGCTGTTGTTCGTCGGCCCGACACCTGAAAACTCCACCGCCGGCCAGATCGAGATCATGACCACTTCTGCCACGCAAGGCCAGGGTGCGGTAATGCTCTCCAACAATGCAGGCGACCAGATCAGCCCGTCCGCCCTGGCGGCACAGAAGGCCGGTACCAAAGTGGTCACTTGGGACAGCCCCATTCCTTCCGGTGAAGGCGAAGACGTTTTCGTGGCGCAGGTGGACTTCGGCTCCATCGGTGTCGTGATGGCCGACATGGCGCACTCCATTCTCGACGGCGCCGGTGAGATGGCGGTCCTCTCGGCGACACCGGATGCGTCCAACCAGAATGCCTGGATTGCGTCCATGAAGGAAGTTCTGGAGAGCGATGAGAAGTACGCCGAGATCAAGCTGGTTGATGTGGTCTACGGTGATGACCAGGCGGAAGTGAGCTACAACCGTGCGCTGGCGCTGGTGGATCAGTACCCGAATCTGGGCGTCATCATGTCCCCCACCACCGTCGGTATCCAGGCGGCTGCCAAGGCCATGCAGGATGAAGGATTGTGCGATCAGGTGCGCGTCTCCGGTCTCGGTCTGCCATCGGAAATGGTCAGCTACACGATGAACGGTTGTGCCCCGGAATTCACTCTGTGGGACTTTCGTGACCTGGGCTACCTGACCTACTACACAGCCTATGGTCTGGCCAGTGGTCAATTGACCGGTGAAGTCGGTGAGACCTTCACTGCCGGTCGCATGGGTGACTACACCATCGAGGAAGATCCGAGCCGTGAGGGCTCCAAGCGTATTCTGATGGGACCTTTCACGGTCTACACCGCCGACAACGTCGAAGCTGCGGCCCAGTAAGTCGCGCAACCACGGGTTGCAAGCACAGCCGGGGATACTCCCTCGGCTGTGATGCAACTCTGGTAAAGCCAGCGGAGCACAGCGCCAGCCCCTGACTGCTGCACTCCGCTACCTCCGCGCGTACATACGCCAGACACTCACGGAATCCTTCTATGTCAAACGAAGTGCTCAGACTGGACCACGTCAGCCGCCTGTTCGGCATGACCGTCGCACTGGCGGACATGTCCATCGTGCTGCACCCGGGAGAAGTTCACGCCATCGTCGGCGAAAACGGTGCCGGCAAGTCCACCATGATCAAGATCATGACCGGCATCCACCAGCCCAGTGGCGGTACCATTTTCGTGGATGGCGAACCTCGACAGATTTCCGGCCCCCAGGCTGCGCGGGAAGCCGGTATTGCCGCCATCTACCAGGAACCCATGGTATTCCCGGACCTGGACGTTACCGAGAACATCTTCATCAGTGATACCTCAGCCGGTACCTGGGTACGCCCGGCCGTTCAGCGCAAGCGTGCGAAGGCCCTGATAGAACGGATCGGCATGACGCTCGACCCGGATCGCATCGCCAGCGGTCTGACCCTCGCCGAGCAACAGGCCGTGGAAATCGCTCGCGCCCTGAGTCAGGATGTGCGGGTATTGATCATGGACGAACCCACCGCCTCACTGTCAGCCCATGAAGCCTCGCAACTGCGCAAGATTGCCACCACGCTGGCCAGTCAAGGTGTCGCGGTGGTCTATATCTCGCACCGTCTGGAAGAGATCTTCGAGATCTCCGACCGAGTCACGGTCATCCGCGACGGCGCTCATATTTCCACCAAACCGATCAGCGAAGTGACCTCGGATGGCATGATCGCGGAGATGGTCGGGCGCGAGGTCGGCAACTACTTTGCCAAGGCCCCCGGCACGGTCACCGACAAGACCGTACTGCAAGTCAGAGACCTGACGCTCGACAGTGTGTTCGAGAATATTTCCTTCGACCTGCACGCCGGTGAAGTGCTGTGCATGGCAGGTCTTGTCGGTGCACGTCGTACAGACATTGCATTGTCGCTGTTCGGCATCACACCAGCGACCTCCGGCAGCATTCTCTACAAGGACAAGGATGTCTGGTTCACGTCGCCCAGAGCGGCCATCGATGCCGGTATTGCCTATGTATCGGAGGATCGCCGCAAACTCGGGCTGGCCATGCCGATGCCGATCAGATCCAATATGTCCCTGGCGACGCTCGACGAATTCCTGTCACCGAAAGGCTTGCTGGATCGCGAACGCGAGATCAGCGTTGCCCACCAGTACCGTGAACGCCTGAATATTCGCACTGGCAGTGTGGAGACCCCGGTCGGCATGCTCTCGGGTGGCAACCAGCAGAAGGTCATGCTGGCCAAGTGGCTGAACATGAAACCCGACCTTCTGATTTTCGATGAACCCACCCGCGGCATCGATATCGGCGCCAAGGCCGAGGTACACGATCTGATTCGCGACTTCGTCGCCCAGGGGGGAGCGGCGCTGGTCATTTCCTCCGACTTGCCCGAAGTACTCGCCATGGGCGATCGCATCCTCGTCATGCGAGAGGGGCGACAGATGGGCATTCTCGACAATGAGGAGGCCACTCAGGAAACCGTCATGAGCATGGCCACCGGACAAATGGAGCAAGCAGTCTGATGTTGAATAGAATCTCGCCCCAGACACTGCGCATACTGGCGCTGCTGGCGGTACTGGCACTGGTACTGCTTTTCTTCTCGACGCAGGTACCCAATTACCTGAATGGTCGCCTGTTCAACCGAATATCCAGCTCGGTGGCCATCATGGCGATCGTCGCCTGCGCACAGACACTGGTCATCCTGACCAGGAACATCGACCTGTCCATCGGCTCGACGCTGGGTTTCGTCGCCTTTGCCACGGGTAGCCTGATTACCAACAATCCCGAACTCGGCCCAGCCCTGCTGCTTGTCTACTCCATCTGCCTGGGCGCCTGCTTCGGTGTTGTCAACGGTCTGCTGGTAGCATATGCCCGTATCCCGTCCATCATCGTGACGCTGGCAACCATGGCCCTGTTCCGCTCGGCACTGGTCGAGTACTCTGGCGCCAAGTCCATCACCACTGGCAATCTGCCTACCTGGCTGGTCGAATTTCCCAACTACAAGATACTGACCTTCGGCAGTTATCAGCTGCGAGCCAGCTTCCTGCTGGCCGTGGTAGTGGTCATCATCGTGCATATCGCGCTGACCCGTCTGCGGGCAGCCCGCAAGATCTATGCGGTGGGGTCGAACCCGGAAGCGGCCGAGATGGCCGGTATCAACTCGAAGCGCGTCGTACTCACCGCCTTCGTGCTGTCGGGGGCTCTGGCAGGTCTGGCAGGCTTCATGTTCCTGGCCCGATTCGGCACCATCACGGTAGTGGCAGGTCTGGGCTTCGAACTCAAATCAGTAGCAGCCTCGGTGGTTGGCGGTGTGAATATCTTCGGTGGATCGGGGTCGGTCATCGGGGCCTTCATCGGCGCCGTTCTGGTCGATCTGATCGACACGAGTCTGGTGCGCTGGCAACTGGTCAGTGAGTTCTGGCGCGAAGCCGTGCTGGGAGCGCTCATCCTGCTGTCCGTTGCAGCTGACGCCACTCTGATGCGCCGCCTGGTAGCCTGGCGTGTTGCCCGAGAGAAAACCGCAACGAAGAAAGAAACGCAGACGAAACCAGCCGGGAGCACCCCATCATGACAAGCACCATGAAGAACGCCATGCAACGTTTACGCAGCTGGGAAGGCTTTCTGCTTTGCGCGCTGATTTTCATCATCCTGCTCAATACAAGCCTGTCAGATCAGTTCCTCAGCTTCTCCAATGTGATCAATCTGTTCCAGTTGTCCATCGAGAAGATCATCGTGGCCTTGATCATGACTTTCATCATCATCAATGCCGAGATCGATCTGTCGGTAGGCTCCATGATGGGACTATCGGCCTGCGCATTCGGTGTGCTGGTACAACAGGGAGTGCCGGGAGGCTGGGCGATACTGATCTGCCTGAGCATCGGTGTACTCGGTGGCGCGCTGAACGGCTGGTTCATCGCCAAGGTGGGTCTGCCGTCGCTGGTCGTCACGCTGGCCACCCTCATCGGGTTCCGCGGTCTGGCACGGGTTCTGGTCGAGGATCGTGGCATCAATGACTTTCCCGACTGGTTCGACGCTCTGGGACAGAAAGGCATCATCGCTGGCATACCGTTTGCCCTGATCGCCTTCGTTGTGCTGTTCATTGCCTTGTATGTCGTCCTGCAACGCAGCGGGTTCGGTCGCAAGACCTATGTCATCGGAACCAACCGCGATGTGGCCGATTTTGCCGGCATCGACACGGCCCGTCACAAGATGATCCTGTTCATCGCCTCCGGTACCGTCTCCGCCTTTGCAGGCTTGCTCTATGCTGCTCGCGTCGGCGCTGTCCGGGGTGATGTCGCTCTGGGGTTCGAGCTGGATATCATCACGATCGTCCTGCTGGGTGGTGCCAGTATCTTTGGCGGCACCGGTACTCTGACAGGTACACTGCTGGCTGTGCTTATCGTACTCAGCTTGCGAAACGGCATGGCCCTGCTGAACATCACCGGACATATACAAACGGGCGTCATCGGCCTCCTGCTGATCGCATCCGTCATCGCTCCGCGAATCGATCTGTCAAGATTCATTCCTGGAGGCGGACAACCGAGGACACAGTCATGAGCAACAAAGTCACCGATCTCGGCTTCGAAGTACCGGTCAAGCGTGAACTGGTGGCGGAAATGGTGGCCCGCCGCATTCTCGACATGGTCTCGTCAAAGGCCCTGAAACCCGGCGATCAGCTGCCGCCAGAGCGTGACCTGGCCAAGCAACTGAACGTGTCCCGGCCATCGGTGCGAGAGGCCATTCGTGGCCTGTCGATCCTCGGGGTCGTGCAATCTCGCCAGGGAGGCGGAGCCTTCATCAGCGAACTGGACGGTGATGCGCTGCTGGGCCCCATTCGTTTCTTCCTGTCACTGGACACGACCAACATTCGCGAGCTGTACGATGCCCGCTCGTTGATCGAAGGTGATGTCGCCCGGCGCGCGGCAATCAACATGACTGACGAGGAGCTTGCCAATCTGGGCGAGATCCTGCGGCTGCAGGTTGATACGCTCGAGGATGCCAGAGCTTTCCGCCTGTCCGACTTCAAGTTTCACGAGGCCATCTGGATCGGCTCCGGCAACAACTTTCTCAAACGCATCGGTGAAAGCCTGAACTCTCTGGGACTGGAATTTCGTCGCCGAGCCTCCGAACGTCCGGATGTTCTGCGCCAGTCACTGCTGGATCACCGCGTACTGTATGAGGCGCTGTTGTCACGCAATCCGGTCACCGCTGCCGCCGCTGCCGAGAAACACATGCAGAACGTCTACAACTCGACCATTGACCAGACAACGGCTGGAGGAGAATCCGAATGACTGCACGTATCGGTATCGTGGGCACAGGCTGGTGGGCCTGTTTCAACCATATTCCAACGATCAACGACTGCCCCGAAGCAACGGTTGTCGCCATCTGCGATCTGGATCAGAGCCGCCTTGACAAGGTCGGTGAGGAATTCGGCATCGACGCCCGCTATACGGATGTGAATGCCATGATGGCTGCGGAGAATCTGGATGGCGTCATGATCTCCACACCCCACACGGCGCATACGAATCCGGCCATTGCCGCCCTGCAAGGTGGTGCTCATGTGCTGGTGGAAAAACCGATGGCCACCCGGGCTGAAGATGGTCGTGCCATTGCACGGGCGGCCGTCGCCGCCGGTCGGGAAGTCATGGTGCCCACCGGTTTGAACTTCACGCGTTTCTCGCAGCAGGCAGCCCAATGGATTGCCGAAGGACGCATTGGCGAGGTACGCCACGCAGTGTGTCAGATGGGCAGCGCCTTGCACGATCTGTTTGCCGGCGAGCCCATGCAGGAAACCGCCGATCACCTGTTCCGGCCACCCGCCTCTACCTGGGCTGATCCGGCCAAGGCTGGCGGCTATGGCTGGGGACAGATGTCGCACTCACTGGGCTGGTTGCTCTACACCACCGATCTGACCTTCGAAAGCGTCTTCTGCATGGATGGCAAATCACCAACCGGTGTGGATTTCTACGATGCGGCAGTGGCGCGTGCCACCAATGGCGCCACCATCTCCATCTCCGGTGCCTCCACGGTGCCCAAGCACAAGGGCATGCACACCGATATACGCATCTATGGCACCGAGGGCATGGTGGTGTTCGACAATGAACGGGCCCGAATGGAGCTGTACCGGATGGACGGCGAGGATGATGCAGCTACGATCACCTCCGAAGAAGCCGTCTATGACGGCACCTTGCCGGTACGCACATTCGCCAGATTGTGCGCTGGTGAATCCGTGATCAACCCGGCCAATGCCGAGAACGGCGCACGCGTCACCGAAGCGCTGGATGCACTGTATCGATCGGCGGCCTCGGGTGAGGTGGTTCGCATATGAGCATGCCACTGTCGCTGACCGCCTGGTCTCTGCCCGCCTGCACGCTGCAGGAAGCAGCTGACATCTCCCGGGCACTGGGCATCGGCGCACTGGATGTAGGCCTGTTCTACCGTTCGGCGCTGGACAAGGCGCAGCTACTGGCAGACCCCGAGGCTGCCGCGGCCCCCCTGTCACAACTGGGTGTTCGTTTGCCGAACTACTATCACCTGTTTGGCGATGGTCTGGCCGAGCGCAATCTGGCACTACCGGGAACGCTGGAGCAGAATCTGGCTGATCTGCGACAGGTACTGCGCTTTGCCGATGCCGCTGGCATCGCCACCGTCTTCATACTGCCAGGGGTCGTGAACCCTGGCCAATCACGCAGTGATGCCTTCAGGGTCTCGGCGGCCAGCCTTGCCGCCATGATGGAACTTGCCAGCGACTTCAGAACGACGCTCTGCATTGAACCGCATGTTCACTCCTTCGCCGAAAGTCCACAGATCGTTGGCGACCTGGTGGATGCCACGGGAGTCAGACTGGCTCTGGACTATGCACACTTCGTCTGCCTGGGCTACCGTCAGGATGAGATCGATCCACTGGCACCACATGCTGCCCATGTCCATCTGCGACAGGCAAGAATGGGGGAGCTGCAGTCCAAGTACGACCAGGGAACACTGAATTTTCCAGCCATGTTCGGCACGCTGCGCGATACCGGCTACCAGGGCGCACTGTCCATCGAACCGGTGCACCAGGCTTACATGAACACCCTGTTCGACGATGTACTGACTGAAATCATCGCGCTTCGCGATGCCTATCTGACATGGCAAGGAGATAAATGATGGCAAATTATGCATGGGTACTGGAAGTGCGCCCCGGCTACGAAGAGGAGTACCTGAAGCGCCATGATGAAATCTGGCCGGACATGCTGGAGACGCTACAGGTCGCCGGCATCCGCAACTACAATATCTTCAGACATGGGCTCACCCTGTTCGGCTATTTCGAAACCGACGACCTGGACAAGGCCAGAGCTCACCTGAAGGACTGTCCGGTGAATGCGCGCTGGGGACAATGGATGGCCCCGATCATGAAGGTGGAAGTGGACCCCACCACCAGCTTCCCGTACCTGCTGCCTCTGCAGTTTCACATGGACTGACAGCTCTGCCCCTGTCGCCTTCCAGTGTGGTCAGGATGCGAATTCGCCGAGAAAGTGGCGAGTACCGGTTCATGTTTTTCTGACACTGTGGCAAAGAACCGTCACTGAGCCACGATTCTTGCTAATCTGGCTCCGTGAGAAACAAGTCCGCCCATCGGTCTGCCAATCGAGCCCGCTCTGCCTGGGTCATGTTGTGGTGCCTGTGTTTTCTGTCGGTATCCGGTCTCACGCCGGTCAACGCAACCATGATGATGTCAGGCGATGCCAGTGTGTCAGAGGTCACTATCGATGCCGATGATGCCCGCAGCGATGACTCACGGCCCTTGCACGGATCAACCGCAGCCACAGTGACGATACCGCATGAAGAAGCTGCCGCCGCGGGCTCTCATTGCGACAATGCGTCCTGTGCGGATAGCGCTCATGATGTCTGCCCGGGTTTCTGCCTGCATTGCAGCAGCTGCAGTTTCTCTCCCGCCAGTGCCATTGCCCTGACGCCACTGACACAGCGATTCAGGCTTGCCAACCGTATTCAGGATCCACCTTCGGAAAACCTGCTGCCCGGCCGCATCTCTCCCCCATTCCGTCCCCCGATCAGTCGTCTCTAGATTGCCGCGCGTCTGCCTGCGGACGCACTGCCTGAGACGCGCAGCGCGGGGTTGACCCCAGCAACGCTGCCCTTTATTCCGGGAATGCCATTCGTGACCGAACCAGGGTTCGATGCGCTGACTCGACCGAAGGACCTTCGGAGAACGATGATGAAAACCACTGCAATGCACCAGCGATCTCAGCCTCTGGCTGTCATCCTCTACTTGCCACTGGCGCTCTACCTCCTGCTGGGCATCACAATGGCCCGGGCATCCACTGGTACGGATGGCATACTGGTTCAACTGCGCGCTGATGACCTGCAGGTCGTGCAGGCTGGCGAAGTGGTGTATCAGCAACATTGCGCTGCCTGTCACGGAGCCCAGCTCGAAGGTCAACCCGACTGGCGTTCGCGTAGCTCGGAGGGCTTGCTACCCGCGCCTCCACATGATGCCAGTGGTCACACCTGGCACCACGCTGATGATCTGCTGTTCGAGATCACCAAGTACGGTGCCAGCGTGGTCATCAACGACCCGGACTATCGTTCCGCGATGCCCGTATACAAGGACATTCTCAGCGATGAGCAGATAATCGCGGTGCTGTCCTTCATCAAGAATTCCTGGCCTGACGAGGAACGCCAGTGGCAGGAAGAAACCAATGCCAATCAGACGGAAGCCCTGTTGCCGAAACGCAAGGGCAGCAGTTTTCTGGAAAGATTCAGCCAATAGGCGTGATTCGTCACGCACTTCCCCCATTCAAGGAGTATCTCCGACATGACTCATACACTCATCCGCTCCGGACTGCTGTTGTCTGCCGTACTGGCCGTCAGCGCATGCTCCCTCGAGAGCACCGTCATCAGCAACGCCAGCGCACAATCATCCACACCCGAGGCCATGCTGCCGCATATGGTGGTTTACAAGAGTCCCACCTGCGGCTGCTGCCAGAGCTGGGTCGACTATGTCGACAAGGCCGGCTTCAGCGTGGAAACCATCGATCTTGAAAACGTCGATCCCATCAAGGTCGCCCACGGCCTGAGCGATCCTCAGCTGAAATCCTGTCATACCGCCATCGTCGACGGCTATGTCATCGAGGGCCATGTACCGGTGAGCGATATCGAACGCCTGTTGGCGGAGCGTCCGGATGTTACCGGTCTGACGGCCCCGGGCATGCCGATGATGTCACCGGGCATGGGCAGTGAAACGCCGAAGAACTACGACGTTCTGGCTTTTGACAAACAAGGCCGTACACGCGTGTATTCCTCCTACTGAGTCGTGGTGCATGCGAGTGTGAACTCGCATCCTCGAAGTTGAAAACCGCTGGCGGAGACCTCCATTCGACCAGGAGAGCGGCCGACTGACATTTCCCGGCAAGGAGGCCGGAGACAGCGGTGTCAAGCGGCACAACAGGCGCGATATATCTGCTCCATGCGCTCCACGCTGTCATTGCGCATGGGCTTGGCCAGGTAACCCTTGATGATCGACAGCTCCTTGGCACGTTCCTGATCTCTGATATTGAGCGATGAGGTATACATCAGAATCAGTGTATTGTCGGGTCGACCACTCTCACGGACAAGCAGTGATAACTCTTCTATCGTCTGGAAGCCGTCTCTGCCCGGCATGTTGATATCCATCAGAATCAGCAGCGGCAGGTTTCCGGTGTAGACCGACGCGACTCCATTGCTGAACTCGTCCAGAAACCTGTCGCCACTGGAAAATTCGATCAACTCCTCGAATTTCCCGGATCTGGCCAATCGTCGCTTCACCAGATAGCGATCCGCTTCTCCGTCATCAACAATCGCGACAGGAATCATGATGCCCTCCTGACATCCTGAAGAGGCAGACTTACGCTGAATGTGGTTTTCACACCCGGCGTACTGTCCACGGAAATACTGCCTTGCAATCGATCGACGTGTTTCTTCACCAGCGCCAGTCCGAGACCATGATCGCTGCGCTCATCGATTCGGCTGAACAGCTCGAATACCTTTGACTGACTGTCTGTGGGTATCCCGATGCCGTTATCGAGCACATCGATGATGATGCTCTCGTCAGTTGCCTGTGAGCTGACTTCGATGATGTGCTGCGACTTGTCCTGGTCCACATAGCGCACGGCATTGGACAACAGGTTCTCGAGAATGACGTGCAAGGTATTCTTCTCCAGAAAAACGGTATT
This sequence comes from Granulosicoccus sp. 3-233, assembly GCF_052681095.1. NCBI lineage: Bacteria > Pseudomonadati > Pseudomonadota > Gammaproteobacteria > Chromatiales > Granulosicoccaceae > Granulosicoccus > Granulosicoccus sp. 3-233. The sequence goes on along the minus strand of NZ_JBQYLE010000001.1, from coordinate 39,542 downwards.
GTCATGATTGATGGAAACCACAAGCCTGGCAGAGACATCCCGATTACCGGTCAGATCCTCCCAGATGTCGTTTACCATCGATTCCAGATCGATCTGTTCAGCGCTGATCGGGCTGCGTTCGACCCGAGCGATTTCCAGAACCCCCTCTACCTTTTCGGCACTTCGCATACCAATCATGAGCGTTCTGTTCAGAACCTCGCGCACACTGTCCAGATCGCCCTCCTCAAGATCTTCCAGACAGAGTTCCAGCAGACCGGTGATGGTCGTCAGCGGTGCTTTCAGATCGTGACTGGCGCTGTAGGCAAACTGCATCAACTCCTCGTTGAGCGATGCCAGCTCCCGGTGTTTCTCTGCCATGGCATTCTCGGCATCCACCCGCTCGCTCAAGTCGATGATGGTACTGACCACCATCTTGCCGTCGTGTGTATCGACGGGTGTCAACGCAATCTCCACAGGAATCTTGCGACCCGTTCGATGCAGGGCGAACAGCGTTCGCTCCTTGGCCATGGGCCGGGGTTTGCTGGCACGCATGAATCCATTACGGTAAACCGGGTGCGCCTGCTTGATGTCATCAGGTACCAGTTGCTCGATGGGTGAATTCAGTAACTGGGATTCATCGTGGCCGAACAACTGCAAGGCCGCCTTGTTGACGAAAACGATGCGCCCTTCATCATTGACCATGATCATGGCGCTCGCCGCCGCATCCATGGCCAGGTTCATGCGCTGCTCATGCAGTTTGCGCTGGCGTATATCCAGAGCCACCACGAGCGCACATAACGAGCCATCGACCATGACCGTATCCAGACCCAACTCCAGCGGAATGGTCTTCCCCGTTCGGGTGACGCCATTCAGATCACGTCCCTGCCCCATGTTGCGTTTGACGGGGTAAGTGAAATACGCGCCGCGCAGTCCGGGGTGGTGTTGTCTGATCGCCTCGGGGACGAGGATTTCCACCTTCTTGCCAATCAGTTCGCCATGCTCGTATTCGAACAATTCGCTCATCAGTTGATTGGTCAGCAATATATCGCCGGCTTCCGAAACGAGCAGCATGGGCACAGGAGAGACCTCGAAAGCAAACTCGTATTGATAGAACTGATGCATTCCGCTCCTCTCGGTCGAAGGTCTTCTGAGAACTTGCCATGCCGGCGGCCTATCTAGCGGCGGAGGAACCCGTCAAGAAAAGTTCTCTTGCCGAGAAATTGCAACTGCTTGCAATTTTGTCGACTGTCACTCGGTAGCATTCGACTCCGAGAAATTCTCCACGAAAATGCAGTCCGGCAACTCATGCAGCCGAGCACGGGATCCATGCGGAGGAATGGGATTGAGTCAAGGAAGGGCTGGTGCGGCTCGGGGCTCGGGGCTCGGGGCTCTGCGGCTCTGCGGCTCTGGGGCATTGAGCCTGCGACTGGCCATGGTCAGTTCTATCGACTGGCGCTCATTTCCAGTGTGAACCGGTAGCGATCTGACCGATAGGCAATGACGGCGTATTCGATGATTCTGTTGCTGGCATTGCAGGAACGGCGTTTTGCAAGACTGTCGCCTCATCACTGAAGCGCGACGGTGACTGGTGGAACGAAGTCGAGACAGAGCGAGTCAGGAAACTGGTGGCGGCCACGCGTCAGGCATCAGATCCTCGCTAACAACTCGCGCTTCTTGGCACTGAATTCTTCATCGTTGAGAATGCCGGCACCGTGCAACTGTGCCAGTTTTTCAATCAGGGCCAGGATGTCACTGCCCGGCCCCGGATGGGTTCCGCCATTGGCAGCTTGCGCGCCACCTTGATCCGCCGGTGACGATGTGGACGCACCGCCGCCGCCACTGATAGTCGGTGTTTCCACGTCAGCTGCAGCGGAGGCTGAGGCTGACGTGGAAGCTGCCTGCTGGCTTCTATCCGATTCGGCATTCGCGGCCTGCTGACCCGTGATCTGTACAGCTGGATGATCCTGCAGGCTTGGCATCTTGGCGGCACTCTGACTTGTCGACGGCCGTGTCTCCGGGGTGGCAGGCGTCTGCGAGGAGGTCGTAGCAGATTCCGGTCCGGAATCGGAATCGGCATTTTCGCCTTCTGCTTCCGCCATCACCGAGACCACCGGCAGACCATCCACTGAAATCGTGCCCAACTGACTACTGAATGTCAGGGAGTTGCTGCCACCCTGCTGTTGGCTGACGCCACCAATGCGATGACCTCGCGTGTCGTATACGGTCACCTTGCCATCGACATCCACGGCCAATCGATCGGAAAATACGGCGTAGCGACTGTTGTTCTGACTGCCGCTGCTCAGCGGACTTCCCAGGCCGTCGGGCCACCACTGGGCATGCGAGGAACCCTTCTCTGCCGATGTGACCGTGAAGACCTGTGTATGGGTCAGCAGCTCGCTCAGGTCGTTGCATAGCCTGTCGACCGTGGACTTGAGAGTGCTGTTGAACATGTCTCCCACCATGGTCATGCCGCCACGCATCCACTGGCCCGACCCACCCAGCTCCGGGCAGTTGAACTGAGCCATGGTGCCAGCGCCATTGTTGACGGCTACCAGCATGTGCTCGACCGTCTCCGGGCTGAGCTGATAGCGAGCGGCCATGTCAGCTACGGCTTTGCGCCCTTCCTGAGTAAACTGTTGCACACGGAACCTCACTTGAATGATGCCTGACAGCCAATGGGGGCGGGCTTCGATCTTGACCGCACCATCGGGGAGCACTCCGGTGGCAACCACCGGATCAGCTCCAGTCTAATGGATTCAGCAAACAGTACGCTCTCAGGGAAATTATGAGCTATTCCCGTTGGTCACGGCACGCTGAAGCGACGCACCCCGATGTACAGCTGTCCACCCTCGCTCAGTCGGTTATTGGCCACCTGATACAGCTCAGGGTCTGAGGTGCGTGCCAGCACCCGGTAGTACCAGGTGCCCCCCGGCAGGGCGTTCTGACTGATGGAGGATTCCACCCTGTCCGGGCTGTCAGCTATTCCACTGGTATCGACAACGATCGTGCTTGCGGAAAAGTCCGGTGTGGACGCTACCTGCAAGTCATACGTGATCGGTGTTCCGGTCACCTCGAAGGCCGGATTCCACCAGAACGTGATCGTGCCGCCACCCTGGATCGGGTTCTTCAGATAATGCGACAGCGGCATGCTCGGTGAACGCCGGATCTGCTGCAGATTACTGTTCACGATGCCCGGTAACGAGGCGACCCTGGCATCCCAGACACCCATGTTCTCAGCGCCACGGATACCGCCAATCTGGCTGACATCAGGCTCACTACCGATGATGGGCCTCACCAGGGGGCTGTAGGCGTCTGTCAATGAGCGTATGGTAGCCGGCGTCAGATAATCCTGATACAGCTCTTCTGCGGCAGCCATCAGAGTCTGGTGCATGCCCGGCATCTGCAGGTATCGGGAAACGAAGAGGTTGTCCGTGTAGCGCGCATAACCCCAGTAGAGGCGGTTGCGCAAGGTGGCAGCGTCGAAGCCCTGGGAAAGCTGCGGCTCGGTACGAAACGAGCCATCGTAATCCCACGGCAGGAAATAGAATTTCTCTGTGCCCAGCGGGTTGTACAGAAAATAGTTCTGCGTCACCGCATCCTGCTGCCCCAACAGAAGATTGACCGTGAGCCAGGTGAGAACGTTGTTGCGATTGAAATAACGATCCAGCACCGACTCGAAGGACTGCTGAGGATCATGCAGCGCCGCCAGCATTTCCACCACCTTGCTGTGATCATCACCTCGCTCGATCTCCAGACGGCTGTTGAAGCGTGCCTCGTCCACCGGTTCTCCATTGGCATCCACCGCCATCTCGCCCAGGTCGGACGAGGAGAACAGGAAGAAATTTGCCTTGTAGATGTTGTCATCCCGGTTACGGCCGCGATTGATCAGATACTCTTTCTTCACAGCCTCCACATGCGTGTACAGTCCCTGGTCGATCGGGCCAGCCCCGTCATCGATCCAGAGATTGACGAACTGGGTGCGCAGGCTGGGCAGATGCGGGATCGTGGACATCAGGTCGAAGCTCAGCTTGTTCAATATGCGGCTCTGGTCGTAGGGGTGCTTGTTCAATTGCACCCGCTCCTCATTGCGCCACAGCTCCGTATCACCCGTCAGACGTACCCGGAAGGACTTCTGTGGGGCCGCGCGTGACGAGGCACCACGCTGTCGCAGTCCGGCATTGCTGAAAAGCCCGTCATCGGGAAAGTCCTCGGCTATGAACTTGACCGGAATATCCACGGTGAAATCGTCATCTCCGTCGATATCGGCCAACACATCATCCAGTGTGCAGCCGCTATCGTCGTCGGGGGTACAGACACCCGGCGTGGTACGGGTCGCTACATCCATTCGCAGCACGCTGACTGTCTCATAGCCGTCCTGCTGGTAGAACGCGGCCGGGTCCGTGATATCGCTGGGGTGCGGCACGAACACCGAGCCCCCCGGAGGAGGCGTGGACTCCGAAACCTCGAAATCACGTCGAACGGCCCACCAGTTTCGGTTGTTCTGCTGGTCCACGGCGCTGGCGTAGAAACGGTAGCTCCCGGCGGGAAGGTTCAGGGAGACCGACCAATCGGCACGACCATCTGCATACGAAGTCAGATTGGCGTCGCGCAGGACGCGCTCGGATTCGACATTGCCGTTGTCATCCACATAGGCGGATACGGACAGATCCTTGATGACATAAAAGACCTGCGCCACACCCGAGCCGTTGCCGTCGTCAGCCAGACCACTGAATACCTGGCCACTGTCCGACAAGACTTCGACACCTGCCGCTGGCTGAAGCAGAGACAAGGCGGGAGGCGTTTCGTCGACCACAACGTCGTCTACCACCGAGAATGTGGTCCGCACGGCCCAGACAAGCGAATTGCCGGCGATATCACGCACACGTGCGTAAAAACGATATTGGCCCTCCGGCAATGTCATTGGATCCGACGACCAGACGCCCGCATCCTGATTGTCCAGTGACAGCTCTGCCGTGCGCAGAACGCGCGGAGACTCCACGGCCCCGGTGGGGCTGATGAATTCACCGGTGCTCAGATCCTTCAACAGGTATCTGACGTCTCGCACGCCCGAGCCGCCAGTATCGGTGACCGACCCCGAGAACGTGAAATCCCGCTGGAGAGTGGCGTTGTCCCCCGATGGCGATTCAAGCAACAGAACCGGCGCCTCGGTATCCTGCGATTGCGCGTGAGCCAGAGAGGCCAGCAGCAACAGGCAGACACTGACGGAGAATCGCAGCAAGCTGCCAGAGCCTGAACGGCGGATGAGGTGCTTTCGGTAATGGCTCGACATGCAATTTCCTTATGGCGATGATGGATACGGGGCTGCAAAATCAGGACTCGGTGTTCCCGATCGTACGTACAGTTCGATCTGAATACCAGCCGGATCGCTGAAAACACAGAGGACTGACTTCCTCATGCTCTCAGGAAGTCACGCTGATACGCGATGATTCCAGATACGCACAGGCCAGGTCAAGCTCCCGCTGAACGCCTTGACGAATCGGAGGTGGTATTCGTCAGAGCCGGAGTAGCATTATGATGGTGTAGTGGCCGAAAGGCGACGCCATTGCCATGGGCAATTCCTGCGTCCATGTGCACTGAGTTGCAGTATCGAATGTCAGGAAGAAATCTGCTTCATCGGGAAATTGCTTGCATGTGGTGCCATGCCATACCATGCCGTGCCGTGCCGTGCCGTGCCGTGCCGTGCCGTGCCATGCCGTGCCGTGCCAACGACCACTGCCGACACTCCCAAGCGCCAGACTCAGCCTGGCATTTGCACCACCATCTCGATTTCAACCAGCAGTTCCGGCGCAGCAAGAGCGGCGACACCCACCCCGGTCAGGCTTGGCTGGGTACCGTCGAGAAAGGCAGCTATCATCGGCATGGCCACGTCCAGAGACTGCGACGTCAGGTCCACCATGTAGATACGCATCTGCGCGATATTGCAGGGGGCAGCATCTATCGCACTCAGCGCCGACTGCAGGTTTTCCAGGACCACTGACATCTGCCCATTCAGGGTATCCGGCACTGCACTGCCATCGGCGGGCCAGGCAACCTGACCTGAAACGAATGCCAGGCGATTGGCATCAGCGATGGAAATCTGTGAATAGCCCACCGTACCGGCATCCGGCATGGTGGTCGGGTTCAGGCGAGCTGGAGTTGCTGACATGTCGTGCTCCTTTCCTTTTTCGGTGATAGCCGTACTATATGTCCCCGCAATGACGAACAGAATTCGCCTCAGTATCGATACTGAGTCTACAAAGGGACGACAGTATGGCCGGCTCGAAAGTGAACGATATTCTGGTATTTCTGGCCGTGGTGGAGGCCGGCAATTTCGTGGCAGCTGGCAAGGCCTTTGGCCTGTCGCGCTCGACCGCTGGCAAATCCATCACTCGGCTCGAGGACAGCTACGGCGTCAGGTTGCTGAATCGAACCACTCGCACGCTCAATCTGACGGAGGAAGGGCGCAAGCTGTACGAACACGGGCAAACGATTCGCTCGGCCATTGAAGCGGCAGACGCCAGCATCAAGGGTGAACCCGGTGCGCCGAGTGGCATGCTTCGGATTGCGGCACCCGACGCTCTGGGACGCAAGCTCTTTCTGCCGATCGTCCAGCAGTATCTGATCAAATGGCCGGAGGTCAGAATCGAGATGAGTTTCTCCGACAACATGAGTCGCCTGGTGGAGGATGGATTCGACTTGGCCATTCGTGTTGGCATGAGTACACCTGACAACGGTCTGGTCGCGCGCACTGTACTCACTGAGGAGCCATGGCTATGCGCTGCACCGGCCTATTTCCAGCATCGTGCGCGCCCTGCATCGGTAGAGCAACTCGACTCGCACGACCTGATCCAGTTTTCCAGTGGCGGCGAGCGACAAGGCTGGAGCCTCACTGACGAGCACGATATTCCGCTCAGTGCCCGGGGACGTGTGCGCCTGAGAATGGACAGCGCCGAGGCTTTGCGGGAGGCCGCGCTGGCAGAGTTCGGGATCGTCATGCTACCAAGGCTTCTCGTTGAAGAGGACATCACCGCAGGTCGCCTGGAGCGTGTATTACCGCAAGTGCGTGGCGAACACATCCCCATCCTGGTGCTCTATCCGCACAAGCGCCTGCTTGAACCGCGGGTCCGGCACTTCATCGATCTGATGGTCGAGCAACTGGGCCAGCGGCGCGGTACGCTTGGTCAGCAGACGACGGGCGAAAGACGAAAGACGATTTCGAAGTAGCAAACGATCGCAGCGAGCGCTGACAGTACGGACGCTTTCCCGGCACTGACAGTACAGACGCTTCTCCGGCACTGACACCTGTACGGCTGATTGCGCTACTCTCGCCCAGCACTCAACCAGAAACAGCAAGCCATGTTCATACGATGCGCATTTTTCAAAGGCAAGGCAAAGGAAGGACGACAGCAAGAGTTCGATGACTACATCGACTCGGTGCTGGTCCCTACCTGGGCCGCGTTTCCCGGGGCGCAGGAAGTTCGCGTGCTGCGTGAAGTGGAGAGTGACAACCCGGACATTCCGCTGGAGCTGGTCATTTCCATCCGCTTCGAATCCCGCGAAGCCATCGAGAAAGCCCTGGCCTCACCGGAGCGTTTCGAAAGTCGGGAGAAGTCTCAAGCACTGATTGCCATGTTCGACGGCGAAGTCTTTCACACCGTGTTCAAGGCAAATCAGGTGCTGTCGGTTTAGGTCGCTATCGTCAGTTCCGCTTCCCCTGTCGGAAGCGGACACCCACGGAAGGTTGGACCACGCCACTACCCCGCTTTGGTACGGCATTTCCGCGATGCTGCAGGTCCGGCCCCAGATGTCTCGGGACGCCGAAGGCCGACACAGCCGAGACATAAAACAGGCAGTCGGCGCCCATCCAGTGATCGAGTACCCCAGCAGCGGTCTTCGCCGAGAGTTACGACACCGCCCGGAAATCGATCTGCGTCTTCATGGCGCAGCTTCGATCGGAGGCAAGTTCGAAACCGGACTCGGCCTCTGCCAACGGCACGGTCTGCGTGATCAGCGGTTTGACATCGATCAAACCCTTGCGCATCAACTCCACCCCCATGAAGAACTCTTCGTGAAAGCGGAAGGAGCCTCGGAACTGCAGCTCCTTGGCCGTCATGGTCTGTACCGGCACCTGCATGTCGCCACCCAGCCCCAGTTGCACGATGACCCCACGTGGACGCATGGCATTGATGCCGCCTGCCAGCGCCGGGGCGGCACCGGTGCATTCGAACAGCACGTCGAAGTAGCCCTTGTCCGCTTCGTAGGCCTTCAGATCATCGGCCGACGTGCCCATGTTGATGACACGATCGGCACCGTTGCTGGCGGCCATCTGCAGGGTGAAGTCCGTCAGGTCGGTAGCAACGATCTCGGCAGCGCCGGCGCGACGGGCAGCCAGGATGCACAACAGGCCGATGGGCCCACAGCCGGTAACCAGCACTCGCTTGCCCAGCATCTCGCCAGCGTGGCGGGTGGCATGCAGGCAGACCGCCAGAGGCTCTGCCATGGCCGCTTCCCCGGCCGTCAGTCCGGTGGCGTCAGCGCACTGCTCGACATCAGCCACCAGGTACTCGCTGAACGCCCCCTGGATATGCGGGAAAGGCATGGCCGAGCCGTAGAAGCGCATGTTCAGACATTGATTGCGCAAACCCTCTACACAGAAGCGACAGTTGCCGCAGGGCCGGGACGGCGATACCGCGACGAGCTGACCAGTGGACAGACTCTCGACACCCTCACCCAGGGATTCGATATGGCCGGCCACTTCATGACCGAGCACCATCGGCTCTTTGAGACGTACCGCACCAAAGCCACCGTGATTGTAGTAATGCAGATCCGACCCGCAGATGCCACCTGCCGACAAGCGCACAAGCACCTGACCGGGACCGGGCTGAGGAATGTCCTGCTCTTCGATGCGCAGATCCTTGGGGGCGTGGATGACGATGCTTTTCATGATTGGGTGTGCTGGTGACAGTGGGCGACGGCGCAGAGAGGAAGCGTTGGGCTGGTCATGCCAGTGCTGCACTCGACTCGCGCCGACTGCACTTGGATGCTCATGCGCGCAGCAGGCGACCGAATCGTGTCAGGTCGAGGAATGACATAGTCCTTGATATTTTATGTTAACGATAACATACTCAATTCTTCCCAGTTTGTCCAACCCCCAACGAAGAGAATTCAATGACGCAAGGAACGGAATTATTCAGCCTTTCGGGTCGCCGCGCCCTCGTGACAGGCTCCAGTCAAGGCATCGGTTTCGCACTGGCCCGCGGTCTGGCTGAAGCCGGTGCATCCCTGGTGCTGAACGGTCGGGACGAGTCCAAGCTCGAAGCTGCCGCCGCTTCCTTGCGTGAGGAAGGTCATGCGGTGGACACCCTGGTATTCGATGCCACGGACCATGACACCGTACGCCAGTCTGTCGATGACTTCGAAGCCGCTACCGGCGCCATCGACATCCTGATCAACAATGCCGGCATGCAGCACCGAACGCCACTGGAAGACTTTCCGGCCGACGCCTTCGAGAAACTGCTGCAGACCAATATCGCCAGTGTGTTCCACGTCGGTCAGGCCTGTGCCCGTCACATGATCGCGCGCGGCCAGGGCAAGATCATCAATATCGCCAGTGTGCAAAGCTCACTCGCCCGCCCTTCCATAGCTCCCTATACCGCCACCAAGGGAGCCGTGGTGAATCTGACCAAGGGCATGGCCACCGACTGGGCCGCTCACGGACTGCAATGCAATGCCATTGCCCCGGGCTATTTCGATACTCCCTTGAATGCCGCCCTTGTCAGCGATGAGGATTTCTCCGCCTGGCTGGCCAAGCGCACACCGGCGGGTCGCTGGGGATTGGTGAAGGAACTGGTTGGCGCGGCAATCTTTCTCTCCTCCGAGGCCTCCAGCTTCGTCAACGGCCATACGCTGTATGTGGACGGCGGCATCACCGCCTCACTCTGATTAAAAGCGGCACAACCAGGAGACAGACCACATGGGACTCAATGTAGCCTTGATCGGTGCCGGTGCCATGGGCGGCGCCATCGGCACACGCCTGTGCGAGACCGGGCACCAGCTCACCGTGTTCGATCTGGATGCAGACAAAGTTGCCGATCTGGTCGCCAAAGGCGCTCAGGCGGCATCCACGGCCAGCGACGCAGCGGCGCAGTCGGACTTTGTCATCACCAGCCTGAATTCGGCGAAGATCGTTGAACTGGCCGTTTTCGGCAAGGACGGCGTTGCCAGCGGAGCCAGGCCCGGCACCCTGATCATCGACATGTCCTCTATCGATCCGGAGACCACGCGGCAACTGGCTGCCAAGGCGACCGAAGCCGGCCTGCGATGGGTGGACAGTCCACTATCCGGCGGCGCACCCAAAGCGCTGATTGGCGAACTGACCCTGATGGCGGGTGGCGAGGCGCAGGACGTGGAAGATGCTCACACCCTGCTGAAGGACGTCTCCGCCCAGTTCACACACATGGGCCCGTCAGGTTCAGGCCAGGCCACCAAGCTGATCAACCAGGTGCTGTGCGCCATCCAGTTTCTGGGCGTGGCCGAAGCCACTGCACTGGCCGAGGACGCTGGTGTGGATGTGGCGAAGATTCCGCAAGCCCTCAAGGGCGGTCGAGCCGACAGCGCCCTGCTGCAGGAATACATGCCGCGCTTCGCCACCCGCGATTATCGGCGTACCGGGCGAATCGACAACATGGTGAAGGACTTGAACGGAGCACAGGATCTGGCTCGCTCCACCAATACAAGCATGCCCCTGACGGCCGTGAGCGCCGAGGTGCATCGCTTGTTGACCCGTATTGGTCTGGGTGGTGAGGATCAGGCGGCGTTGATGGAGTATTTTTCGAGATCGGGGCAAAGCGAATCCTGACAACGGATGTTCACCGTTCCTCCGATGCGTTCAAGGTCGGATCATCGGCCAGCCAATCCTGGCGCAAGACGCGAAAGACATTCACCAGCTGTTCGATGACATCAGTGTCGGTCACGTTCGCAGAGAAACGATATCGGCTCGCAAGAAGCGTGCGACACCTTCAAGCCGATTGCCTGAATGCTGGAAGCAGTTTAGCATTCAGCCTGCCAGCTCAGTATTCGTCAGGATGCGACGAATGACAGACAGCGAACACCCGGTTCTGGACAAGGATTTCTACACCATGCGCATTGCACCAATCACGCTTCTGCTGCCTACGCCTCTACTGTTGTTGTCACTGCTTTCAGCCTGTGGCGGCGGTGGCAGCGGCGGCCCGATTCAGCCTGCCAACGATGGACAGAGCACGGCTACCGGTGAAAACCCATACCCCAATCTATCACTCAATGGCACTGTGACAGGACGCGTCTTCGAGACCGATGACGCCCGCTACATCGACCTGGAAACCGGGGAGATGGTGCGCCTGCCGGTCTCTGCGGTCTACCCCAGCCACGATGGCCAATACCTGGTTGAACACCGCGAAAGCGCCAGATTCATGCCGGATGGCGGTTGCCTGGATTTTGCCAAATGGTTTGACCGCATCAGCATCCGTGACTCCGTCACTGGTCGTGTCACCGACGAATTCGAGCTGTCCGAATCTGTCTACGGTCCTGTCAGGCTCTCACCTGACGGACAGACACTGGCCCTCGTCTGGGACAAATCGCACGTCTGTTACGACACCGATGCAGCGCTGACCATTTTCTCGCCAGAAGGCGAAGAAATAGTCAGAGCATCGGATACAGTCGGCTCCTATGACTGGCTGCCGGATAACCGCCTTGTATTCACGGTGGGTCAGAAGATCGGCATGGAGGTGGAACGCAACAGCTTCCGGTACAGAACGGTAGTCGACATGAGTGATGTACCCGGCTATCCCAGCCGCCTCGATGTCAGCCCGGATGGCAGTCAGATCCTGTTCGAGATGGTCACGCGAACGAGTCTTTGGCTGGCGGGTGTTCACTATCGAGACGCTACCGTGTGGGCTGTCGACGTGGACGGTACGAACCTGCGACAGGTTGCCACCAGCAGTCGAGAAGACGATCCAGACAGTGATTACGACGATCCGCAAGTGAACATGCCGGTCTGGTCTCCGGATGGTCAGTCCATACTGCTGACCGAGGGCTTCACCAGCGGTGGTGCCGTCTGGGTGGACTACAACTACATGGCCAATGTCTTGCCGATCATCGGCGACTCACTCACCTATGTGCTGCCTGCCGACGCGGTCGCTCAAACACTGCCTCCCGCACAGTACACTGCTGATGGCGCGCGCCCCTTGCTCTCTCTGGGCAGTGGCAGCCGCGTGGGTGCCGTCACCGTAGATCCACTCTCCCCGGTGATGTGGGCACCGGCCTACCCCCAGCCGGAGGTCACCAGCGGCTCCCTGCCTGCACTCGATGGCCGTCCCAATCGAGGCCTGCCCGGATCGATGGCCTTCCTGGCAGATAACGATGATGGCACGGTATCACTGGTGTCGGTAGAGCTTGCCACATCGACGCCCCGCACATTGACCACCATCGAGGACAGTGAGCTGGAAATCTCCTCCTACACCGCTGTTGCAGCGGACAATTCCCGCTCGGCGTATTATGTCTACGACTATGGTGACGACTCGCTACGTGTGTATGACAGCGCTGGCGACATGGTCAGGGATGTGGCGCTGATCACCGGCCGCTACGACTACACCCCGGAATCCGCTTTCCATTTTTCACCGGTGAACAATGACCTGATTGCCTGGGTTCATGATGATGGTGATTTCGGAACGGGTGTCATCGTGCTGAACCTGGCAACCATGGCCTTCGTCGCCCGATGGGAAGATCTGGATTACGACGCGATAGCCTGGACAGCCGAGGGCGATCTGCTGTTGTTCGATGAAGGCCGCGCTTACAAGTCCATAGTGGATGGCGCGACGTCGGCAGACTTTGCACCGCTGCAGAATCTGTTCGACTTCGGAGAAGCCATTTCACTGCCTGCCGTGAGTCCGGTCAACGGGGATGTGGCTTTCTCCGCCGGCGGCCAGCTGTTCGTCATCTCCCAGGATGGACAGAATCCGCGTCGTGTCATTGCCCCCAGCGATGGCAGCTCCGCCCGTCCCGTGTGGTCTCCCGATGGCAACTTCATCAGCGTCGAGCATCGGGGCAACAATTACTTCGTGGCAGCCGATGCACAGAACGTCAGACTCTATGAAGACCATCGCAGCATGGGCGGATTTCAGTTGGGCGAAGGCAGTACCTATAGCCAGCCGGACGATTCACGGCGCTTGAGCTGGTAAGGGAAGCGGCGTTGGGCGGGCGTGGGTTGATAGCGTGGTCTGATGTGACTGAACCGGAAAGATTGAACTCCCGTGGATTGTTCGTGATGTCATGCCACCTCGGATCGAACACGGAAGGGGAAAAATCGGCGGCGGGCTCGCTATTCATCCACGCCGGCGGAATTCCTCTACTGGCCCGATGGAAGGCTCAAGCTGAGCCAACAGGTCGGAGGATTTCGCCGCATGTGTCTGGTAGCCGATACTTTCCGCCTCCGCCTTGATGTCCAGAAGGATCTCAGCCGCAAGCGTTTCATTCTCTCGCTTGACCTGAGTGCTGGCATATAGCCACAGTGCCGATAGTTTACGCAGTTTCAAACCATGCCTCGTGGCAAGCGCAGCCGCCTGAGCCGCTGCAGTTCCCGCCAGACCGAATTCTCCATTATCAAGCATCAATTGAGAATGAGCGAGCTGAGCATCAACACGTAGTCGATACAAGCCCATTCTATTGGCATATGAAAGCGCTCGACGAATGCGACTATTGGCTTCGGGAATTGCATCCCCCATGTCTATGAGCACTCGCGCCTCACTGACCAGCGATAAATGTTGAACATCTCTCTGTTCTGCTTGTGATGCCGCGTTTACCGCCAAACGCGCACAGTGCAGAGCTTCGTCCAACTTCCGTTGCGCTCTATAGAGATCGGAAAGATGGCGATTCATGATTGCTACCATGCGGAGCATTCTCTTATCCACCACCACCTTGAGTGCCGTCTTGTAACCTGACTCCGCACGCTCGAGACTACCGCTCAAGTGATCGCAAACCGCGAGATAGCCAACAGCGAATGTCAGCAAGGGTTCTGGAGTCGAGCCTTTGATATCCTCCGATGACGCCCGAAGCCATTCGAGTTCACTCCTCGCATTGCCAATCTCACCTCGATCAATCAAGGCGATTGATTTGTTCAAGACAATTCTACGCTCAGTAGCGTGATGGGCATATGGATCATCGTCAGGTGTCTGCGCGTGTGCTACAACCAGACGTGCCTGATCAAACATCGGTAACGCATCAAACACTCGTCCCTGGATAAGAGATGTCAGGCCACGTTCGTTGTACAGCCAGGCGATTTCATCGCGATAGAATGGATGTCGAACTCGAATACCATCTTTTTTATCATCAGTACCATTTGCAGCTCCATCATAGACATGCTGACGGAACTCGATACCCAGCGCACGTGCTTTTTCGCTGATTTCCTTGCCACACCTGATAAACCGTTCAACGCGAATTTCGGTCTCATCATCAAATTGTTCGTTAGACTGAGGTGCGAATCGTGGGCGCTTTTTCAGCTCTTGCAAAAGGGTTTCCTTCTGCTTCTGCTCCGCCATCACGCCATTTTCCGCGGTTTCCGAAGGCAGAAACCACTCCTCAAGAATACCTTTGATCTCCTCCTGATTCTGCTGCAGACCGACAGCGAGGTTCATCAGAGAGCGCAACCATCCACGATATGTTTCGTATGGTTTCTTGTTGTCGTCATCTACGTATAGCGTATCAAGCCTTGAAATCGCACCGACGGAAAATGCCCCGCGCAGCAGACTGTAGCTACCCCTCAGTATCTGCGGCATTGCCTGTATTCGACCCAAGGACGTACCCAGTACGCAGGCTCTCCCCTCACCAGCGAAAATCAGAGTGGCAGCCTCCTCCAGATATCGTTTCCGCCTCAAGGCATCCTCGGGACTGCTTGCACAGTCACCATCTTGCTCACTTTGCCTGAAGTCACATTCCTTCAGGTAGTAGAAGACGCGCAGAATCCCCGCTACTTCCTCAATGTGTTCATCAAGAATTCGACTGACCATGCCGTAGTGTTGAATCGAAGGCGTTGGTAGGTCTTTGGGCTGATCGCAGTAGATCGAAAGCTGATGATGGTTACTTTCGCCATGATCCAGCAGAGACAGTTGCATCTGTTCACTAAGGTATTCCCTCAGGCGTGAATGCAATGAATATCGCCTGTTCAAAGTCTGGAACACCCTGTCGCTACTGGTCTGACCAAACGAGCTTGGGGCGACCGGTATGACCAGATCACGTTCGGTCAGGACTTTCAAATGATGTTCCAGCAACTCCAGTGCTTTCGTGCGCACTACTTGCGATGCAGATACTGACTGCTCGTGCTCATCGGCAATGGCACCGTATAGCAACTTCGCAACCTCCGGACAGCCATGGAGTACTCCGATTTCTATCGGCACCGAAAACAATGAGAGATGACGCATGATGCCATCGAATAGATGCGGTGACAGCCGTTTACAATTTTGGGGGGAATCATCGCTATCCGTACCGATACCCGTATCAAGCGCCTTATACCGTTTGAGGACTACAGCAAGCACACCAACATGTCCTCGTGCAGCTGCGGCGCCATCCAACTCATCCAGATACATATATAATGATCTCTTACGCGTTTCCAGCAGCTCCACGTTCGACCGTTTATCTCGTGCGGCGATACAACCTTCACAATCATTCAGCCATTGCGAAATGATCATCACATTGAGCCAGGCGTTGTGTTGCATCGTGGTCAACAAGGCTCGACGTATCGAAGGATCACCAGGCGGGCGTATTGCCATGTGCTGGCTGGTTTGCAGCAACTCCGCAGCAAGTAGTGCCGCGCATAGCCGAAGCGGATGCTCAACAGCAAATGACTGCTCGACGCTCCCGAAATTGGAGACCAGCGCGACGAACGTCTTTCGAGAACCCAGTTTTCTTGCAAATGGTGTCAGAAAAAAGCGATCAAACAGGCTGAAAGGAGCCGGCTGTAACCATTTCCTGAACCAGCTACCCGTTTTGGATCGACGTCCGTAATATTTGTAATCGCCTGTTTTCAGGGATTTCCTTTTCTTTGACGCCAGTCTTTCGCTTAGATAGGCAATTGGCGCATCTTCTCTCCCAGAAATCAACACCAGATCAATTGGCGGCCTGGGCGATTGCAAAGAGGTACGATGATCACCAGTCATCAACCTGAAAAAGGCTCGGTGCATCGGATTGAAGGCGTCTCCATCTACATCACAGATTCTGTCCAGGCCACTCAGACAAACGAACAGTCTTTCACCAGGTTGGGCAAGACTTTGATACTGACCAAGCAAGCCCGCCAGAATGTCCAGGCGATGCGGCCTCGGATTAGGACCTTCCATAGCGGGTATTTCGTGACCGTTCGACGGTTTGTAATCGCGACGTCTGGACGTTTCCGGCAACAAGGCCATTGCAGGCTCTTCCTTCCTGGACTTGCAATACAACTCTAACGCCAGCAGAAAACAATCCTTCCGACTGGGTATTGTTACAGGATCACCAACGGGTTCATTTCTCAGAGTGCGATACAACTCCAACACGGCTCGAAGCGCTTTACTCAGATCGTCATTCGATTTTTCGTCTTCTTTCGGTGCCTCGTCGTGTTGCTTGAGAAACTCGTTGATGTCTTCAGTTGACTTGATCAAATTGCGTATGCCTTGCGTCTGCAAATTGACGATCTGCTGAGCGAGGAATCTCGACAATGCACGCAACACCGAGTTGAATTCCATCGAGAAAGACAGGTGCGCAATGAATGCGGGGTAGTCCTCGCTACTAGTTGACGCGACAGGCGGACCGGAGGCGAACAGTTGCGAGCGTTGTGTGCGAATGGACATCAAATGCACCAAAGAGCCTTTACCGCCGCCCCGAGGTATGTGCAGACGCAGTATTCGCTGATTTCCCTTTAATTCAATTCCGGAATAATGTCTGTTCTTGTTGGCATTCGCTACCTTATCCTTTATGTCCTTGATCATCGACCATTCGATTTCTTCAGCGTCAACGATTGGATTGACATATTCCGGCTGATGACGAACGACCAGCTGTGTTTCCGAGCCAGGCGACTCACCATTGCCTGTTTCACCAGCGGAATTCTTTCTGGCACTGTAGATGGCTTTTCGCTCGACGGGCAACTCACGCCACTGTTTCCACCAGACAGCGGTATCCAAGCTCAGCGCTTCGAGTTCGATCACCAATGCTCGTGACATCAACCTGTTACGGAACTCATCGATCAACGACACGAACGCTGCTTTCGATTCCAGACGCGTATCTTCGATGTTGCCCGTTGAATCTACATCAGGAGACTTGCCAAGGATTTTGCTGAGTGACTGGACAACCTTTTCCAGTGTCTCTATTTCATTCGCATCAAGCAACTGATCGACGGCGTCTCTACCTGCATCGACACCGAGATCACGCAACCATTTGTTGCTGAAATCCGCGTTTCGAGACGGAGTAGAATTCTCAAAGGCATCAGCATCGTTCAGATGTTTTTCCAATCTATCCAGTAGACACATCGTCTTCATATAAGCGCTACCACCAAAGTAGATCGTATAGATGTCATAGTGAACCGCGTGACGAATGGACTTGAGCGTGTCTTCACGTGCATCATCGGATTCGTCGCTCGACTCCTTGTGATTCCTCGGGAGTAGCGCAAACAATCTTCTTCTTGCCTGGTCAGGTAAATTCCCTCGACTGACAAATCTTCGTAATGGCCTCAGCACATCGTCTTCGGTCAATCCGATACCCACGAATAGAATATCGTTACCACCGAACATGACTTCCTGAGCCTCCAGAAATGTTCTCTCGGATTCCACATCTCCCAGATAGACTCGCTGATAGTCCTTTTGTGTCACAACCATGTTGTCAGGATCATCCAGACGCCCGTGCAGATGGAAAATCTGGGTGTCATAGGAACTCGAGAAGGCAGCGAAACTTACAAGGTGACCAACCCCTTCGGAATCCAATGTTGAGCTCAGCGCCGTTTTACGACGACCGGATTCGATGGATACCTGCAATGGATCTTCTCGATCGGTAGGCGCCTCGCGGCACAGATTCCTGAATGCCGTCGCTTCAAAGCCATCCGGCAATAGAGCGTGGCGAAGAACCTCACGTTCAAATTGAACGTCGTAGTTGAGCGTCAATATTCGGGATGCTTTCAGGGTTCTCAATATCGCATGCACAGGATTCCCGGATACTGGCGAACCGTTCTGTGGGACAGAAGGACCGTGGTGCAAGAACGGCTCTACACCGGCATTCTTGTCAGCTTGGCGTGGGGGCTGAGTTGTCGATAAAGACCCTTCACCGCCAGGCACCGTCTCCAGATGACGATTGATATTTCGAACCTTGACCGCGGCTTCCAGAAATACGATCAAGTCATCTCTCCGGTACCCATCCACGATCATGGCCTTCAGAATTTTCAGATAGATATCACCCTCTTTCTCCAGAAATTTACTGGACAAAGAATGGAAATTAGGTTCATCATTCTCCGCCTTGATAGCCTGCATCAGCTCCTCGGCATAATTGAGTAAGAGTTTGGTGGGAAGCTGATTACCGGAAATTCGTTGATACTGCCGCCCGGATACAGCTGGTTCGGAGTCTGGTTTCAACTGGAGCAACTTCAACCTGTCCAGCACAAGATCCATCTCACTCTTTCTGAGCTGACCGGCGATACGTTTTCGTGTCTGCCAGGATCGATCGAAGACGTTCTCATCGCCCTCTGGCAATCCTGAGAGTAGATCCTCACAGAGCTCGATAACGCCAGTAGCGTCGGACAATTTGCCTGCCCGATCAAGGGGCAAATGCAATAGTTCTATCAGTGACTTGACGTTCTCCATTCTTCCTTCTGATTGAAGTAACGCGGATCGATTGCTCCCGTTAAGCGAGCCGCAGACCTCCAACAGCTGCAACAACAGATTTCGCTTGCTTTCGATTGCGTCAATTCCTGCTTTTCCAGTACCGAGTACTTCAATCAGTTCACGCCGTGTTTCTCGAACGTACATTGGAGCCAATTCGCCCCAACTAGGCAAACCAAACGGTCTGGATACTCCCGAGCCGGCCATGACAACCAGCCGTCGGAGATTCAAGGCTCTCCACAGATCTGCACGGGCTCTCTGTTCTATAGAGATACCAGTCAACTCATGTCGAACGTAGGGTTGGAAATACTTCCATGCATTGGTCATGCTGATCATTTCGCTACTCGCTGGCACTGCAACCAAAACCAGGCGCTTCGAAAGACATCCAAGTGGGCTAGCGATTACAGGACAATCAACGCTTCGGTGAATTGCCCGCATTCAAGATCGGTCTTCAGTGTATCGCTCGTCCTTGCACCTGATCCTTGAATATTGATTGAGTACCATGCACGCTCGTAGCATCCCTGTCAATCAGCTCCAGGTTCAGTCAAACACTGACGAACCTGGACTTTCACGAACGCCTCGCAGGATGTTCAATGGACATTCCCGGTGGGATATTCAGCTTTAAATAATCCAGTATTGACACTTGCAACAGCATATAGGAGGATTCTCTGTTGCATTAATGGATCGAGAATTTCAAACGCCTGTTTGAATCGAATGGATCAATTTACAGCAATGGAATCTCAGACAACAGACAATAAAGAAAAATGTGACGAATCAAGCTGCAGCTTGAAACAACAGCGTCGTTGTTTAAGTGCCATCAATGAATTGGACAATGTATTCGAGCTGCGTCGTCACCTGTTGATTATCACCCACCTGGCTATGCCATTTGCGCTGTTGTTCGCATCTCAGTCGAGTTCGTTCCGGGAACCCGAGTGGCTACAACGTCATGCATTGGACTTTGCGGCCATGGGAATGATGATAGTGGCATTGTTCATGTGTACTCTGACGTTGACTTGCCATCGCAATCTTGTCAGATATTCAGCCATCGTCAATCGTAGCCTGTACGAGAAGCCGACGAGCCCTCCCCCATTACATCATTCGCAAAAGACGCTTCGCCAGCGGTTACTGAGGGACCTGAACATATTTGGAGTCGGGACACTGTTTCTCTACCTCTCGACTCTTTCCTTCAGCTTCGCGGCCGGGTTTCTAGGCTACCGACTGTGGACAAGCACCCTGCTTTCATGCCTGATAACGATCACAGTCGTTTTTGCCATGACTGCCATCCTGATTCTGGTGCATCACCGGGCAATTCGCGATATCGCCCAAGACGTAAAACTCATTACCGATGAAAAGATTCGAGAGGAGTTGTGGTTCATACACCGATGCGCTTCGGTGCATCACACGTGGAAGGATATCTCAATTGTCGTCGTCATGGCGACCGCACTATGCCTTGGCATAATAGTGGTAATTGATCCCTTCGAGCAATGGAAACTCAGCAAAGAGATCAAGCCCAAGGGCATAATAGGAATCAGTCTTTACCTGTACGGACTGTTGGTACTGTTCTTTTCGCAAATGATGGTACTGCGTTTGCGATATGCGTTGGCCGAGCATGCCAGCTACCGCGGATTCCTGACCGGAAGGCGAGGAAACGAATGGACGTTCAGCTACCTGGAACCAACGTTCTGCCTCTATATTTTCATACTGATTTTGCTGCTGTCCCTGGTCAATGCTCTATTTCACGGTTCTGTATTCAGCTGGGGATTCTCTGCATTATCCGTACTGCTATCTGTTTACTACTATCGCCAAAAGCTTGGCAGGGAAGGTGAAAGCTTTGCCAACTGCCAGAACTCTCTTGACAGAAGCCGCATCGTAGATGAACGAATGCGACCGTACCCTACCTCGTTTCATGCTCATGATTGATGCGATATAAAAGAGACCCTGAAGGTATTCATGCGATTCCTGCAAACGCTTCTCATCCGGAAGTTCTCATTGGAATCATAGCGTCTGAGCTCGATAGCAGGCAATGGAGAATTTCTAACAGTATTGATGCGCTATTTCTATTGTCACCAGTATGGACCAGTCTGAAAATCAGCCAATGGCTGATGGTCCGTTTGTCCGGTTGAGCTCAGAGCCCCTCCGAAAGGCAATCTGTAACAACAAGAAACCTCAATCGTACTCACACGCCGCTGACTGAAAACAAGCCCCAGGTTGTCAGTGCAGGCACTTGACCAGACAGACTCCGCAATCACCTATTGCCCCGCCTTAACATCCTCCACCACCTCGAACCGCTCACAAACAAGAAGCATCTCTTCATCGAACCCGCCATTGCGTTCGAAGAAATCCCGGTGATCCGACCGCCAACCCTCCAGGCTGTCGTTCTCCCCTTCCAGCAATGCAAATTCCTCATCGACGTCGCAATAGCGCTTGATCTCTACCGCTACTGTCCTGAGTACCAGTTCGGGTGTGCCATCCCAATTCAGGGCAATGTCGCAGCGCCCTACAACCGGCATCTCGTCACCATCGTCCGTGAAGTCATGCAAGGCCCCGCAGGTTGCTGTCTTCTTTCCCTCACGTACCAGCCGGATCAGCAAGGCACACAATGGCGCGCCATCGCCGAACTTGAATGTTGCCGCCTCAGGGTATTTCTTTTTCAGATCTTCCAGTTTCATGTATCACTCACTATGGTTTTGTGTGTCCTGCCCGGAGAGCCGCGCTCTACAAAGAGCACTTCGCGTAGCACTTCACTGAACACTCCTCGGAATACACCAGGAATACACCCCGGTGCACATCACGTTTCGTCGTTCTCTCCGTCAGCCAGATTCGCTGATTCACCCATCATGAGCCGACTCAGATAGATGAACCAGACGATCAGAAGCAAACCGAACAAGGCACCCAGATCACTCAGTGCAGGTATCGCACTGACGATACCTGCCCCACCGGCAACCATGCCGATGATGGAAAGTGCCTTTGCATAGAGCTGTCGTTGCCAATGCACTGCAGAGACAAGCAACACCCACAGACCACCCACGATTTCATTGCTTCCGCCAAGGCCTTGCGTGACGGTCACTACAGACAACCAGAGCGATGGTGCCAGATCGGGCCGAACAGCAGCCAGCTCGACCACTTTCATCAGACCCACATTGGCCAGCATGCCACTGGCAATGACCAGAACCACCCAGACCAGGCCCATGACTGACGAAAGCTGGGTAAGCAAGGTTTGGTCGGGCGAGAATTGCCGGTGCAGAACGATGACAACGATAGCCAGCAAGATACCGAAGAGCACATAGATCACGAAATTCCACACGCTCAGCATGGCATGATTTTCCAGCACGAATTTCACTGCCTCTTCGGGATTGTGCTGAAGATCGATGTAAGGCAGGAGTTGAGTGAGCAGCAATACAAATCCGAACACAAATGTGGCCGCGCAACCCAGTGACGCCAATGCGCCGTTATGCAGTAGTTTGGGGGACATGACGTTGATACTCCACTGTCGATGGCAAAGGTATTGATTCAATCAGAATCACTCAGGCTGGCTTGTCGTCCAATAGCATAGGCGAGAATGCACCTTGCTTCGAACACTACTACAACACCGGGCTGGGCAAACCAAGCACATCAAAAGCCGCATTCAGAGCCGAGTCTTCACCGCGATCTCGCGCCTCCTTGCTGAGCACGGGCACGGATACCGTGGGCGGAATACCGACCGCTTCAAAGACCTGACCGTTGGCATCCGAATATACCTCGTTGGAGAGCGTGAACTCCCCGTCGTTGGGCAGCGCTTTCTCCAGCACATCGGACAAGGCGCCATTGGTCGTCTCCCCCAGATGCGTCACCTGTGGCAAGGAGCGCATCAACAGGGTGAAGGCTTCGGTCGCACTGACGCTGAACCCACTGGTGATCAGGACGACCGGGGTGCTGTAGTTCTGCCTGTCAGAGGGGCGAATCGTGTAATTCTGAGTTTCCTTCAGGCCTTGATGATCCCGTGCGGCCTTGGTGGCCGCCAGACGCTCAGTGTCTGCAAAGCGATTGGCAATGGCGATGGAAACCGCATCTCGCCCACCGGGAGAGAGCCGCACATCGATGACCAGCGCCGAGGTACCTGCAAGGTCAGTCAGTGCCTGATCCAGCGCGTCGTTGAAAATCGCGACATCGGTCGCCTCGGACGCATCCAGTGTCGTGAAGAACTGGTTGATCGACAGATAGCCGACCTCCTGCCCCATGACGCCCCACTGAATCAGATCGGCCAGATCGCCGTCGAGGGTGTTGAAGGGTGCGCCGATGTAGCGGGATTGAATATCGTCACGCCACTGGTTGAGCACGCCCACCACATAGCTTTCCTGGTCGCTGATCTCGGACTGTGCCTCGAACTCCTCGACCAGCATCTTCAGAAAGCCCCTGGGTTGTGCCGGATCGAAGCTGCCTTCACCATCAAATGTCAGACTGACGTGACTGTCGTCAATCGGGGTCAACAGACCGATCAATGCCTGCGCCAGATCCTCTTCGCTACTCTGATCACTCAATGTGGGGCGCCACTGATCGTACTGGCTCATCCAGTCCACGCCCCGCTCGTTGAAGAACGCGTAGTAGTCATTGAAGGTGTGCCAGACGTGATCAAACTGCTCGGTGATGGAGTCGCCGATCGGTTCCTCACACACGGCGGGCAGCGCATCAATGCGACTGAAGATCGCGGGCTGCCCCAGTTCGCTTTCCGACAGCTGAAGCCGGTCCCCGTCGATATCAACCACGGGGAACTCCCCCAGAAACTCCGCCGCCGCGCCGGAATCACGCAGGAAGCAGGTAGCGCGAGTGGCCTCGAAAGCCGTGAGCGCGTTGCCGTCGACTTCCAGCAGCAAACCGTATCCTGGTCGTTCCCAGATGCCTTGAAGGTTCTGCGCCGTGTCGGTTGGAAGCGGCTGCGAATCGCTTTCGCTGCACGCCACGAGCAGGGATGACGCCAGCAGAATGAGACCGGTGCTTGTGGCGGGATGCCATCCCTTGCGCTGTTCAAGGTTCGATTGAAAAATGCTCATAAGGGGTATTTCCTGTCGTTGAGAGGGTTTACCGGGCTGAAAGCACAGCGCCGGTACATGGGTTCATGGCCGAGTCGGTGGCAAAGAAGATGATTCCGATGCCCAGGACAATCGCGACCGCCAGCAGCGCGATGCGAACACCCGTCATCCGAGCCGCGTCGGTTTTCGTGATATCGCCATCGGCTGTGTTCCGGTGGTGATGACTGTGGCCGGAAGCCCATGGGGTGTACGGCCAGCTCAGGTACATCGTTGGCACCGCTGCGCACATGCCGAGCACTTCGATCAGGGACAAGGCCTGCGACATCGGCGTCGGCGAGCGTGGAAAGAGCTGGGCGAGATCGATCGCGTAGACGACGAAGAAGGCAAAGCCTGCGAACCAGGCCGTGCTGATCGCCCAGCGCCGATTCCGGAATACCCCATAGACCAGAGCCACGGTGCCGAGATTGAGCACAGTCAGGAACAGGTTGAACCCGCCCAGGATGCTGACATTGATGTGCGAGAAATCGCGGTTCTCGATCGGTCCGCCCGGAATCAGGGAGGCAAGCAGCACAGCGGATACAGCCAACAGAATGGCCAATGAATGACGGTGTGAAGAGCTCATCAGGTTCTCCCGGAATTGCTTGGTGATATGAATGCGCGCCGGTGGTTGATCGCGTGTTCGCACTGGTCGGAGCAAGCAGCGACGCTCAGTGAGGGGGCGAGATTGCCCCGGGAGAGGCAGCGGGTGGTCCGGCCGTGTACGTTCGACCCGGCGTCAAGAGGTCCGCGTGTCCTGACCTATCCGTCAGGACTGGATGCCGTCTGGGATTCTTATATTTTTCAGTCGGTTAAGACAGGCGCGCGTCAAGGGGCCAGGGAAGTCTCGAGAGCCGTCCTGCTGGATACGACCGGACCGGGAGCGCACCGATTGCGCACCGATTGCGCACCGATTGCGTGCTTGAAGCGTGCTTGAAGCGTGATTGAAGCGAGCGGAAAGCGGACGGAAAGCGGACGGAAAGCGGACGGAAAGCGGACGGAAAGCGGACGGAAAGCGGACGGGATAGCGGACGGGAAACGGACGGAAAGCGCACCGAGAACGAACTGAAAGCGCACCGGATCAGACCAAGAACAGCCAGCGAGAGAACCCTGACCGTGCTGCCAACGAGCTAGCGAATACTCTGCCTATACTGTCCGGGCGTCATGTTCTGATGCTTCTTGAAGGCGGCGTAGAAGGCAGACTTGCTGTTGAAGCCGGAGTCCATCGCCACGTCGATAACGGACGTCTCCTGCTGGCCCAGCAGCTTCATCGAATGGGCGATTCGGTAGCTGTTGACGAAGTCGAAGAAGTTCTGCGCCGTACACTGATTGATGGCTTGCGACAGATAGTTGGTGGAAACCTTGAGCCGCTCGGCGAGGTTTGCCAGAGACAATTTCGAATCCAGATAAAGCTGCTCCTGATCCATCAAGGATTGCGCTTCATCGATAAGGGCTTGGGCCAGCTCCGGCGACAAGGCCGACCGGCTGTATTTGTCCCCACTCTCCGGCGCGTCATCAGGCGGCAAGAGATCCTCACTCTCCATGGGGTCTTCGACGGGCTCAGCCCGGAGCAAGGATGCCTTCTGGTACGTCGAAAAGATATCGGGTTGGCGCAGGCCTACCCAGCCCAAGGTGTAAATCAACAACACCATACTCAGGTGCAGCACCAGCGAATGCCAGCGACCCAGTTCGGCTGACGGCATGGCGAACAGCAGCAATTCACCGGGAACCCAGACGATATACACAAGCAGCGTGCCGATGACCATGTAGCGCAACCAATCGAGGTTGATCTTCTCCGTGTAGGAAAATTGATCGGGAATGCGGCGCCGATGTTCATTCAACAGGCGAACGCCCAGTACCATCAGAACACTGAAATGAATGATCGCCAGTAGTGCTTCCATATCATCCAGCAGGAAATGCCATGCACTCCACGGCGCTGCCAGCCCGTCGCCGCTCCCCATGATCGAGCGTTGCAGCGACTCGGGGAGAAACAGAAGTGCCCAGGAAGCGGCGACATGAAGTATGGCTGGCAGCCACAGGATGCAGCGCAGGCGGCGGGGCTGCGGCAGTTCCGGCAAGGTCAACTCGCGGCAATAGAGATAAATGAAGACGCCGTAGAAGAATTCTCGGGGCCAGAGCAGCGCCTCCAGCCAGGGAAGACGCGCAAGGATGCCGACCTCATCCAGATAGAAATCCAGCAGCGCCACGGTAAACACCAGAACGTAGCCGGCTAGATATCGATTGGCCTGGCGATTCCCGAAACGGCTGAACAACAGCGCAATACCGAGGAAGGCGCCCTGTGCGGCGCCCAGCAGCCCGATGGTGGCAATCAGGCTATTCACGTGGCACCCATCGCCTGCGTCAGAGAGCTTGAAGTCGTGTGCGTCATCGTATTCACTGGCACCGATGATACATCGACCTTCGGCTCGTCAGCTGTTGCTCTTCAGAGCCTGCGGCGCCAGATCACCGATCGATGCCGCCAATGCCTCATCCGAATCGCTTGCCCTGTCATTCTTCGGTGGTGGAACCGGCCTGTCGAACTCATAGCCCGGATCGTGCTGTTGCTGACGATGAATCTTGCGCATCTCTTTCCATGCCCCCACAAGCGATTGCGGTTCCGGCATGTCGTCGGCCAGTTCGCGGGCGAGCGACTTCAGGTGGTAGCAAGGCACGCCCGCATACATATGATGCTCGGTATGCCAGTTCATGTGCCAGTACAGGAACTCGAACGGCCGGGGGAGTTGGATGGATCGCGTGTTCTTGCGAAAATCCGGCACGTTTTCCCGCAGACCGCAGTGCTGAGTGACACCGAAGAAATAGGAACCACAGTTGGCAATGTAGGCCGCAACCGACACCACCAAGGGCAGAACCCATAGCCCGGTTACCAGCGCGAGCAACAACACCGAACCGTGAAAGGCGATCAGTACCCGTGACCAGACCACGGATTGCCGATAGGCTTCGGGTTGATCCTCGTGCAGCCGTTCCAGCCACTCCTGACTGGCAATCGCCGACAGGCCACCCTGCACGCCCAGCGCCCTGCGCACGGTGAGATAGACGGTCCACAGCAGACCGCCCTTGCCGAAGTTCCGCCCGGGCCTGGTGAACAGATTCAGCGTGAACAGTTGCAGCAGCAGGCCGGGACGCAGCGAGGGTTCGAGCGGCAACAGATTTTCCCGATCCGCTTCCGGATAGGTCGTGTAGCGATGATGGTAGGTATGGCTCGATGCATAGTCGAAGGGGTCCCACCAACCGATCAGGCTCAGGAGGTAGAGAAACACGCGATTGAGCCGACGCGAACGGAACACCGTGCCATGCCCCAGTTCATGCACGGACGTGCCCTTGAAGAAACTCGCCACGAAGCCCAGGCACCACAGGGAGACAAAGAACAGCCACCAGAGACCCTTTGTCCAGAACACCACGGTCACTGTGGCAAGCAGCAGGTAGAGCGCAAGGTGCCCACCGGCCTGCACGAATCCCTCGCGGTCTGATCGCTCACAGAGTTCGCGCAGCCTCTGCTTGCCGATCGGGCTTCGATACCAGCGCGGACGTACCGACTTGCGTACCTCTTCCAGCGGCGGATAGACAGTGCTTGATTCACTCATGGCAGGCTTCCCTGGTGGCAGGCTTTGCGGGTATGCATCCCTGGTGGCAGGCTTCCCGGGCACGATTCACAGAAGCGTCGATCCTTGCCATTTCGGTGATCTACTGGCCAGACAGATTATCACCGTCGGCCAGAGCAATCACCTTGCCACCGCCCTGGCGCTGATCAAGCACCTCCCGGCAAATGCAGCAGCCCCGCGCCCACTGTCGTTCCCCAGTGGAAATCATCATGCTCGGCATTGAACTCGTCCAGCGTCACCGGATACCCCCTCGATCCGCAGTAACTGATTCAGATGTCGGTTGGCGCTGAGGAGGCCACTTCAAAGCCATGTGAAATGCCTGCAGACCCAGAATGAACCAGTTCCTCTTCAATGGGCTCGACTCATTAATGCAAATGATATCTATTCGCATTACAATCAACTTGATTCCACGCGAGGCAGATCACCGCATGACTGTAAAGACACGACCCCGGCTCTACCTGGTGCCATCCACGAATGGCAAGACCCCCATTCGCAGCCAGATGCCGCCCTGCCCGTCACACCTTCAGGCCTTGTCACTGGAATGCCGCTTGCTGCTGGCCATACTGCGTCTGTCCAATTCCGACGGTGCGAAGCCGGCACTGTCACTGAACGCGCTCAATACACTCGGACAGGTGATGGATTGCGGGCCTCATCGAACGAGAACCCTTGCAGCGCTCAGTACGATCAATCAGACGGTGCTCGTGCAGACCCATCGACGCCTGGAGATACCGAATACGGTGTCAAATGACATTAGCCCCGATGAAGCCTTGTATATCGACTCGATCAGACGATTGTCCAAGGGTACTTGCGCGAAGAACGAGATCCCTCTATCCGCCGTGATGTCCGATCAGAACCTGGGCCGGTTCTGCCAGGCTGCGGAACATATCCTCGGCGTTCACTCGATGTCGAGATTACGGCACCGCGCGATTCTGCGAGATGCAAGCGCAGCTGAACCCACCGTGCTGAAGAGTCAGCAGCTTGAGCTGACAGAATCGGTCATTCTGGCGCTGATGCGTCTGTGGGTCAGAGGGTCGCTGACGGGCTTCAACAGCTCCGCTGCCGTGCGATTTGCCAGCGCACACCTGGGCGTGGAGCGCCTCGGCAATATCGTCAGTGCCATCATGCAGCGAGTGGACACCAGCTCGCACAGTCCGCTCGATGTGCGCTGCGTCTGCAGTGGTGAGATCACACCCGATGAAGCGCATATGCTGACGCTGATGTCGGCGCTGGGTCATGGCGAACTGCCCGCCTACCGGGATCATCTGCTCAAGTGGCTTGATCCGCAATGGGCCAATGCCGTGTTCATCCAGACATCGGATGCCGTACTGGCGATTGGCGAACTGGGATCGATGCTGCCCCGCCGCCAATGGGATTTCGAAGAGCTGGATACTCGGCAACAACAGCGCGATACATCTGTCTGGTGAGTGCAGGATGCGACCATCGGTCCTCAAGCTCGAATTCAGGCTTGAGGACCTGTACACCTGCGATGGTTTTCCAGGGATCGGCAAGCCGACTGTGCGTCTCGGCTCCCTCGTTATCGGCTTCCGTATCCCGGAGAATCCAGTATGCTTGCAGACAAACAGGCAGAGTCAAATCAGCCTGTCGCCACCCACTCCTGCAATACCGAGTCTGATCCCGTGAATTCATCCGACAAGTCTCTCGACAAGGTCACCATCTACCACAACCCGCGTTGTTCGAAGTCGCGGCAGACGCTGGCGCTGATCGAAGATACCGGCGCAAGCCCCACGGTGATCAAATACCTGGACACCCCCGTCTCACGTGACACGCTGGCCGAGTGGGTTGCTCGCTCCGGCCTGTCCGCCAGTGCATTTCTTCGGCCCGGCGAAAAGCAGGCGAAGGAGTTGGGCATCACGGCGAAATCCGATCCGGATGCCATACTCGATGTCATTGCACAGTACCCTGCCTTGATGGAGCGCCCTGTCGTCGTCACCGAAAAGGGCGTGGTCCTCGGACGGCCGCCAGAGAACGTGAAGGACGTACTGTGACCCCGGATTGTCCTGGAGTGATTTGAACCAGGCAGATGTCAGTGTGCTTGCCTGATGATTCAAGCGGAAGATGGGCGGACCTTTTCAGGCGCAGAATCACCTTGACTGCCAGGTTTTTCTCAATCGTATGGCACCCGAAGCAGGCTCACTCACTCGCTCACCTTTCTGTGTCACGTGCAGCTCGCCTGCGTTTTCCAGCTCCCATGCCGCCTCGATGGTCTGCGGCATGATGTCCCTCCACTGCTCACCCCCGACGACGCGTGCAGCCTCCGATGTGCAGATAGTCTTGCCTTCCTCGCGACTTCGCAACAGGCAGCGGATGGTTGCATCAAGGCGTATCTTCAAGGATTCTTCGGTGGGGGTTTCCCACCAGGGTCGACCTCGTTCACCCAGACTGATTTTCGCGTCGTTGACTCTTGAGCGAGCGAGTGCCATGGCCTCATCATCATCCGTGAACTTTGCTGTTTTCACCGCCCGTCGCGCCGACATCAACTCCCGAACAAGCTGCTTTTCCAGTGTTGGCGGGATCGACGGATCTGTCTTCCGCCAGCGACGTCCCTTGATGACGAAATAACGGGAGGTGTCCGTATCGGCGTTGTCAGGCATGACCTGAAGGTGACATCGGATAGCTATCAGCGAGCATCATCGGCTTGCACCGTCAACGATTTCCAGAGCACGACGGGCGAAAGCCCGCGCCAGCGGAGCCACATCAGCAGCATTCTTGCCGGATGCATTTCCCGCGCGGGCGCGATCGGCAATGCCCACAAAGATCACCGCAAAGCGGAACAGGGAAAACACGATATGGAAATCCTGTAGCGCGCCTGTCGGCCTGGCCGAGTGATGGTAACGCTCGACGAACTCCTGCTTCGTCGGAATACCCAGTGCCTGCCAGTCCAGACCCCGAATCCCGCCATACTCCTCGGGCGTGCAGTGCCAGGTCATGCAACAGAAACCCAGATCGGCCAGAGGATGACCCAGGGTGGACAGCTCCCAGTCAAGAATGGCAATGACTCGCGGCTCGGTCGGATGAAACATCATGTTGCCCAGACGAAAATCCCCGTGCGCAACGGCTACAGCCCCGTCCTCGGGAGGCACCTGCGAAGGGAGCCAGTCAGCCAGGCGCTCCAGCTCCGCAATCGGCTCTCCGGTACTGGCGCGCAACTGACGGGTCCAACGACTTATCTGGCGCTGGAAATAGTCGCCAGGCTTGCCATAATCATCCAGACCGGCAGCCTGCGGGTCGATGCCGTGCATCCTGGCCATGGCATCTGCCATGCCGAAGTAGATCGCGCGACGTTCTTCGGCATCCATTCCCGGCAAGGAACAGTCTTCAAAGACCCGGCCTTCGATGCGCTCCATCAGATAGAACGGTGTTCCGAGGGCTGCCGGGTCTTCATGAAAGAGAACCGTTTCAGGCACCGGCACACCCTGCCCGCCCAATGCCTTCATGACCCGAAACTCACGATCAACCGCGTGCGCCCCTCTCAGAATCGGGCCATTGGGTTGCTTGCGCAGCACCAGGCGCCGGGTACCGTGCGTCACGAAATACGTCGGGTTGGATTGGCCACCGGAGATGCGCTCCAGTTCGACCAAGTCAGCAGTCCCCAGGCGCTCGTCCAGAACGGTTTTCAGCGCTGCCGGGGCAAAATCGATGTCGCTCATGATGGCTTGCCTTCCTCGACATCCCATGACCAGAACTGCGTTCCCGCTGAACGCAACTCACGACTCAGCACCATGCGATGCACCTCGTCGGCACCATCGACCAGCCTGGCCTGACGGGCATAGCGGTACACCCACTCGAGTACCGTATCCTTGGAATAGCCTCTGGCACCATTGATCTGAATGCCCACGTCCGCCGCATCGTGCAGCACATTGGCCACCTGTATCTTTGCCATCGAAATCTCCTTTCTGGCAAATTCGCCACGATCGATGGCGAAGGCTGCCTTCATGACGAGCAAGCGGCCAACTTCTATGCGCATGGCGATATCACCGAGCATCTGCTGCACCGATTCACGCTCGATCAGTAGCTGGCCAAAGCCTTCGCGTTTCTCGGCATAGTCGGTGGCAATTTCCACACAGCGTTTGGCCAGCCCGAGCCAGCGCATGCAATGGGTCAAGCGTGCCGTACCCAGACGTGTCTGCGTCACTCTCATGCCATAGCCCTCTTCCAGCAGCACGTTCTCTACCGATATTTCCAGACCCTCGAACGATAGCTCGCAATGTCCGCCATGTTCCTCGGGCCCCATGATGGGGATACGCCGTGTGATCTCCCAACCCGGATCGTCACGATGGAACAGGAATGCCGTATGACCTCGCCTGACATCATCGGAGGTGCGAGCAAGCAGAATGAAATGATCGGCCGCCTCGGCCCCCGTGATGAACCATTTGTGTCCATTGACGATGTATCGATCACCGTGCCTCACGGCCCGTGTCTGCATCATGCCCGGATCAGAGCCGCCGCCCGGATGCGGCTCGGTCATGGCAAAGGCTGAACGGGCCTCACCACGAACCAGCGGCATCAGCCAGCGTGCCTTTTGCTCGGCAGTGCCCAGCTTCTCCAGTACCATCATGTTGCCGTCATCAGGGGCGGCCGAGTTGAACACCACCGGGCCAAAGATGGAGCGGTTCATCTCTTCATAGACCACCGCCATGCCCGCCTTGTCGAGCCCGCCACCACCGACGTCCTTCGACAATTGCAGACACCACAGACCTTGCTTCCGAGCAGCGGCGCGTTGTTCCTGCAGCACGCCTTCGGCAATATTTTCGTGGGCGTCGTAAGCCTCTGGATCGGCTTCCAGAGGAATCAGCCTCTCGTCCACAAAGGTGGCGATTCGCTTGCGCAAGGCCTCCAGTTCGGGTGTGATCGTGAAATCCATGAACTACTCCTTCCGGGCCCGGGAAACCAGGCGTGCTTTGTCGACGACGATACCCGATCCTGTCATGAAACGCCCCGCGTTCGACGCGCGTGGCAAATCAGTGGCATCGAGTTTCTTCCAGATGGCCCAAGCGCCGCTGCGGTACGCAGCAAATCAAGGCCGATCCGGCTTCGGTGTTGAAACCAATACTGATACCCCGACGAGACATCAAGCACTCCTGCTCAAACCGCTGCTCTGCCACTGCCTGACATGACCCAGCCAGAACGGACGGTTACAACGGGGCCCGAGGTACGGTGGGGGGCATGATTCAGCGCCGAAATCAGACGCAGCACTCACTCTGACATCGCGGACAGAGGGGGTAATCCTGATGCTGGCTGCAGGCCTACCTGGCGACAACGACAAGAGCAAAGCAGGCTACTTCTTTATCAATCGCTAAAAATTTCTGAATTTGCTATTGACATTGTGTAGCGTTCGCTACAGTATACGCATGTCGATTCAGTAGCGAACGCTACACAATGTCATCGGTCAACCCGATATCGAATCAAGTTCAACCGAACGTGCAGGAAAGAACGATGACTCGAGAAACAGCAACCAGGAAAGGCAACAGCATGAAAACAATCGTAATTACAGGCAGCAGCAGTGGCTTTGGCAAAATGTCAGCAAAGCAGTTTGCGGACAAAGGGCACAAGGTTTACGCGGCCATGCGCAATGCAGACGACAAGAATCTGAAAACGAAAAATGAGCTCCAGTCATACTCGGAGAACATTGTCGTGGTTGAGATGGACGTATGCAGTGATGAATCTGTCAACGCAGCGATCGCACACATCATTGAAAAAGAAAGTGCGATTGATGTGCTGATCAACAACGCGGGCATCATGCACATGGGTGTGACGGAGGCATTCAGTGTTGAGCAAGCACAGCAACTGATGGACACCAACTTCTACGGTGTTATCCGCTCAGTTCAAGCTACTGCACCGCACATGCGTAAAGCAGGCAAGGGTCTGATCATCAATACAACGTCTGTTATTGGCCGCGTATCATGGCCATTTACTGGTACCTACAGCGCGAGTAAAGCGGCCGTAGAAGCGTACTCTCAGAGCCTGAAATACGAATTGGCGCCAAGTGGTGTTGAGGTTATTCTGGTTGAGCCGGGTCCATCAGGTACCAACCTG
Organism: Granulosicoccus sp. 3-233; assembly: GCF_052681095.1. NCBI lineage: Bacteria > Pseudomonadati > Pseudomonadota > Gammaproteobacteria > Chromatiales > Granulosicoccaceae > Granulosicoccus > Granulosicoccus sp. 3-233. The sequence goes on along the minus strand of NZ_JBQYLE010000001.1, from coordinate 5,984 downwards.
GCAGGCTCATTTACACCGGAAGCTCACACGCAGGTGGTTGCAGAAAACCCTCAGCTGAAAGAGATCATCGACAACATGATTGGCTCTTTTGACCAGGTATTGCAAGACCCTGAAACCGATCCGCAGAACGTGGTTGATGCCTACTTGAAACTGGTGGATATGGAGCACGGCACACGCCCAACGCGCACGGCAATTGGCCTTGTGAACAACGTGGATAAAATCAACGAATTCTTCCAGCCACTTCAAGATCAGGTGATCTCGGATTTCCAACTGGATTTCATGCTGGAAACAAAGGTCAACGGTTAATCACACCGCTATCTCAAGGTTAAAAAAGGGTGTAAGCCAATGTCATTCAACATTTCAAACAAAGTCGTCTTCATCACTGGTGCGAACCGAGGTATTGGTAAAAGCATTACGGAACACTTCATCGAGCAAGGCGCAAAAAAGGTGTATCTGGCGGTTCGAAATACAAGCTCAACCAAGGCTCTGGAAGAAAAATATGGGTCTTCCGGTTTCCGTGTGGGTAAGTTAGCCTTGATGGCATGAATGATAAAGATCTGTACCAGCAAATTCTGGGAATCCCGAAGCCATGGAGCGTCACTGACGTCGGCTTGAAGTTGGACGGCGGCAAGATTGAAGTGCGTGTCAGTGCTCCGTCCTCAGCTGACATGCACTGTCCGGTGTGCCAGAAGGCATGTCCGCGCCATGACAAGCGCGAACGACGGTGGCGTCATCTTGATACATGCCAGTACCAGACGGTTCTGGTTGCGCAGGTGCCGCGCGTGAAGTGCGACGAGCATGGAATCAAGCAGATTGATGTTCCTTGGGCGGAGGAACGTTCTCGATTCACGGCTTTGTTCGAGATACTGGTTATTGACTGGCTCAAGGAGGCCTCTGTCAGCGCTGTTGCCAGACAGCTGGACCTACGATGGGATCATGCAAAGAGCCGTTGCACGTGGTCTCCGGCGTCGAGATGATACGGGTCTGTATCCGGATCTGGATGTTGATGAGACGGCTTTTCGCAAGCGCCACGACTATGTCACTGTCGTCAGCGATCCAGGCACTGGCGCAGTCATACACCTGTGCGACGATCGCAAGAAGCAAAGCCTGAAAGACTTCTATAGCAGTCTGAGCGAAGAGCAACGCACCGGGATCAGGACGATATCGATGGACATGTGGCCAGCGTTCATCAATGCCACGCTGGAGGGCTTTCCGGGTGCTGATAGCAAGATTTGCTTTGATCGTTTTCACGTGGCTCAGCATCTTGGAAAAGCCGTGGACAAGGTTCGTCGAGATGAGCACAAGAAACTCAAGGCAGAAGACAATGCTGTACTGACGGGGACCAAACATGATTGGCTACGTGCCGAACAGAACGTATCGAAGAAACGACTCGGCGCTTTCAGGAAGTTGTGTAATAGCACATTGAAAACAGCCCGTGCCTGGGCATGGAAAGAGGCAGCAGCGTATCTGTGGCAGTATCGATCTCGCGCTTGGGCCATCAAGGCCTGGAATCGCTGGTACGCAGGAGCAATCAGAAGTCGATTGGAGCCCGTGAAAAAGGCTGCCCGAATGATCAAGAAGCATCTCTGGGGAATCGTCAATGCTATCGTCACTGGCACAACCAACGCCGGTGCCGAGAGCATCAATAGTCGCATCAAGATGGTAAAGGTCCGATCACGCGGATTCAGAAACAAGAACCGATTCAAGACAGCGATCTACTTCCATTTGGGCGATCTCGACTTGTATCCGGAAACGGCTCCAAAATGAGCCTACCCACACGGAAACCGGAAGACCCAAAAATATGGCGAAAGAGTCGAGACAATTCAGGTCGATATTACCGATGAAGCGTCTATCCTGGAAGCTGCCGGGAAAGCAACAGATGTAGATGTTGTCATCAATAATGCAGGGATTATCTCGACAGTGCCGCCTTTGGCGGACAATGCACTCGATACCTTGAAAGAAGAGATGGACGTGAATGTGTACGGACTCATGCGTGTTGCAAAAGCATTTGAAGCAACCTTGATTGCCAAGCAAGGTGCTCTGGTGCAATTGAATTCGGTCGCTTCAATCAAGAACTATTTGAATATGACAACATACTGCACATCGAAAGCGGCATCCTATTCTGTGACGCAAGGCTTGCGTGATCATTTCAAGCCACATAATGTGAGCGTGTTGAGTGTTCACCCTGGCGTGGTTGCAACCGATATGGCGGATCTTGCTGGTTTTAGTGATATTGCATCGTCACCACAAGTGGTGCCAGTCGGAATTCTTGCTGCGCTGGATGAAGGGGAATTCCACGTATTCCCGGATGCCGTTGCAAAGCAAATGGAAGCGGGATTTCAATCTTACGCAGACAACGTCATCATGAAGGACTTTTCGGCATGACGACGAAAAGCACCACCTGTTAGTAAATTTGCATACGTTGTACATAGCCTGGTAAGAGAGTCACGGGAATATGTACGTAAGGCGGAGGACTGGCAAACCCAGTCACTTCGATCAAATGAAGCTGAGTTTCTCGGCCAATAGTATTTTGGTATTGACTGTCGTCATTGAATGACCTCTGGTATTTCCGGAGGTCGTTTTTCGTTCTTGTTTCGGATTTTAAAGAGAAAGCCTTACTCTCTTCTCTATTTGTCTTCGCCCCATCATCGTGAACAAGGCTCACTTTGAATCGTGAGATAAAACAAGGGATAGACCCTTATGGGGTTCCCGCTTTTCGGTGCGGTTCTATATAGCGCGTCAGGCTGTGTTACTGCTTGCTGCTCGTCTCAAGCATATTGAGTGCATAGTCCATGATCGATATCGCAGCCTGTCGTGACTCTCCCGCCCGAACCTGAGTGGAAACACCAAAAAGAACTGATAGCAGGTATTTTGCCTGCAGTTCTGCGGTCGCAGACTCGGTAACTACACCTTCAGACTCGATCAAGGCAGTGACCAGGTTTCGGGTTTTCAATCCAAATTGTTGGATGTACGCTGTCGCTTCCTCAGGAAAGCCAACGCTGTCAGACTCATTCACGCTTTTTACCAACAAGCATCCCAGCGGGGTATCAGCATCTGAAAACTCATGAATCAGCTCATGGAAACACGCTCGCAGCCTTTCCATGAAAGGGGCGTCAGAGGGTCCAATGAGATGGCGATAACACGGCTCACTGTGTTTTGCAATGTAGTGCGCGATCGCTTCCTTGAATAGCTGTTCCTTATTGCCAAAAGCGGCATACAAGCTAGGCGTATTGATCCCAAGCTCTGAGGTCAGATTCGCGACAGATGTAGCTGCATAACCGTTGTTCCAGAATATGCGCATTGCCTTGTCGAGTGCGATATCTCTGTCGAACGATCTTTTTCTTCCGGCCATTACCGATGGGTACTCCTACCTGAAACGTCTTGATCGATGCTTATTTTGTAGCATTCACTAAAAAATGTCAATTTCGTTGCTGACCTTGTTATCGATCGACACACAATGCACTCATTGAATAAGCAGTAATAAGCAAAGAAGGTGGATGGTCTTGCAGACGACTTCAAGAATACCCAGCAATTGGCAGGAAAAATAGTCACGATCAAAGTGAGCACGAGCAGTTTCGGCGAGGGGAAACCCGCGTTTCCCTGGCAACCTCAGTACGTTGATGATATGAAAATGGGTGTGACTCTCTACGCATGGCGAATTTTGACAACGGTGACAAGTCTGCTGAGTACACATGTCCGTGTTTGCATGGCAAACCTTGATGACATCACTCTTGTTCATCGGATCTTGCAGGCGCCGTACATACTTCGCTCGGCGGGTCTGCTTGACGCAAGCTGATGGATCGCATCGAGCCAACGATGTATCTGCTCGGAAGCCAGGTTCGCTGGTACGCTGATCTCGGTACCGAAGCGCTCTTGCTCAACCCGCTGCACTGCCACTGCCTGATATGATCCAGCAAGAGCGAACGGTTACGACGAGGGTCCCGTGGTACGGTAGAAGACAGGGTTCAACTGCAGAATCAGAAGGGCACTCACTCTGATATCACTGGCAAAAGGGATGAGTCCTGTTGTTGGCTGCAGGCTACCTAGCGGCGGAGCCTCGGGGTCGATCACCTACCCTACTCTCAATGACCTGCCTGCAAATGATGGCGTACAAGGGAAAAAGATAGAAGATGACACACGGTTATGAACAAGGTCGATTGAATCTGCCATTCGTTGGCATCTGTACCTTTGGAAAGAGCCCGTACATTGAAGACTGGGATGCCATAGAGGCAGACGTCGCCATCATGGGTGCCCCCTTCGATGCGGGTACTCAGTGGCGCGCCGGTGCGCGATTCGGACCGCGAGGAATTCGGGAGGCCTCTACCCTGTTTTCGTTTGGTCACGCAGGCGCCTATGATCATGAGGATGACGAGACCTATCTTGATGATGTGCGTATGGTCGATATCGGCGATGCCGACATCATCCATACCGATACAGAACAGAGTCACGCGAATATAGAATCGGGTGTACGCAAGATTCTGACAGCCGGTGCCTTGCCTGTCGTATTGGGCGGCGACCACTCGATCAATATCCCCTGTATCAGGGCTTTTTCCGATCAGGCTCCGATCCATCTGGTGCAGCTGGATGCACACCTGGATTTTGTTGATGAAAGACACGGGGTGCGTCACGGACACGGTAATCCCATGCGACGTGCTGCGGAACAAGCACATGTCACAGGGCTCAGCCAGTTTGGTATACGCAATGTGTCTTCAACCGCAAAGGAAGGCTATGACTCTGCGCGCGCCATGGGCTCGGATGTTCTGTCGGTAAGGCAATTCCGAGCGTTGGGTACCGATGATGTCATCGCACGCATTCCGGAAGGGGCGAACTATTATCTGACCATTGATATCGATGGCTTCGACCCTTCCATTGCGCCAGGCACAGGCACGCCGAGCCATGGTGGCTTCTTGTATTATGAGATTCTGGAATTCATTGCCGCACTGTCAGCGCGCGGCACTATCGTCGGGATCGATCTGGTTGAGGTGTCGCCTGATCATGACCCGGCGGGTGTTACCTCGATTCTGGCCGCTCAGGTTCTTCTCAATACCATCGGCAGAATCACCAGCAAGACTCGCCGACAGGAGCCGTCCTGACGGCGGTAGCCAGAATCTCTGTTACACCATGACGCAGAGTGGTTCGAACATCAGGGATGCGCCCAACCATGCGGTTGCCCCGTTGGTATCAACGGTGGGGAGACCTCTACCAGGTCGGCCCCGGCAATGGACACGCCCTTGAGTTCCCGAACAACCTGAAGCGCGCCCGGGTTCGACAGTTGCGAGCTGAAATCAGCCAATTTTGGTAGTATTCTTTAGAAGGAATGCGGGCTGCAGAGGTGTTTTTCCAAAATCGCTTGTAGTGGCACGTTTTGATGGATCTACTTTTTTTTCGCACTGGTATTGACAGAGATACCCGGTGTGATAGTGTGTGGGCATGTTTGTCAAGCTCACCAAGTCTGGACCGCGCCGCTATTTGCAGCTGGCTGAGTCGTATCGCGATGAGAACGGGCGCGTAAAACAGCGCACCATTGCAAGTCTGGGTCGCCTGGAGAAAATAGACGCCAACTTCGATTCGCTCATTCGTGGGCTTGAGCGTGCGACGGGTAGAAAAACCGTTACCGATAATCAGTCGCCTTCCGATAATAATGAAAAGCCCGTCATCAGTTTCGAGCCTGCTCGCGCGCATGGTGATGTCTGGACATTGACGCAATTATGGAATGAGCTGGGATTCGATCGCCTGGCAAAGGTTTTCCGATCGTCGAAACGTAAACTCGATGTCGAGACCCTGCTGCGTGTCATAATCTTCAATCGATTATGCGACCCGGAATCAAAACTGGGCGTATTGCGTTGGCTGGAGACAGTGTGCCTGCCTGGTGTGGATAGTAGCGGTATTGCCTATCAGCACCTGCTTCGATCCATGGATGCGCTGATGGATGAGCGCGAGAAAGTGGATGAGGTCGTGTCGTCGCTACTGCGACCATTGATCGA